>CAJXSO010000021.1 GCA_913061505.1 uncultured Lutimaribacter sp. | reverse complement strand
GCGCTGGAACGACGACAGCGCCTCTTCGGGGCGGTTGCGCTGCAGCAGCAGGCGCGCACCCGCCAGATAGGTTTTCATCGCCGCCAGGGGCTGGTTCAATTCGTGGCTGACCGCCGCCGACATCTCGCCCAGGGCCGCCAATTTCGAGCTTTGTTCAAGCGTTTGTTCGGCCACGGCCAGGGTTTCTTGCACGCGCTCGCGCTCGGCAATTTCCCGCTGCAGGCGCATGTTCAATGCGCGCAATTCCGCCGACTCGCGCTGAAACAAGGCCATGCGCAGCGCGGTCTTGCGGCTAAGCGCGTAAAACGCCAGCGCCAGCAAAATGGCGAATCCCATGATTTCCAGCGCCAACACCCCGTTCACCCGTTCGCGCACGCTGTCGTAGGTGGTAAAGCTGGTCATCATCCAGCCACGAAACGGAATGCGGCTTTGCATGCGCATCACCGCCTCGCCCTCGACATAGGCATCGGCAGGCAAGGCCGACCAATCGGCGGTGGCCTGGATGGCGCGCTGGATGGCGCTGATGGCCGGCTCGGCCGCCAATGCGGCCTCTTCGGTTTGGCCCCGCCACCGCGGTTCCGAGGCCAAAATGATTGTGCCTTCGCTATCTGTCACCAAAACCGCATCGGAAATGCCAGCCCAGGCGCGTTCGAATTTGGCCAAATCCACCTCGACCACGATCACACCCAGCGTGCCGCCCTGCTGTTCTACACGGCGCGAATAGGCAAAAACGAAACTGCCCACTTCGCGGCGCATATTGGTGAAAACCGTTTCATTCGATCGGATTGCATCAATAAAATAAGGGTCTGTGCGATGCATGCTGCCCAGGCGGTTGCGGTCAGTGGCGGCCACCGCGCGCCCGTCGCGATCAAGCAGCATCAACGAGGCGGCGCCGATTTCATCGACAAACGAGATCAGGCGTTGGGTGGAATTGGAAAAATCGCCCGAGGCCAAAGCCCCGATCAACGCCGGGTCACGCGACAACAGCTGTGGCACAATCGCGTTGCGGCGCAGCTCGGACAGCAGGTTGCCCGAATAAAGGGCCAGCCGCAATTCGGCGCGGTTGCGGGTGTTTTCGGTAAAGCGATCTGTCAGCAGCGCATTGGTGACAACCACCGTCACCACCGCCAGAATTGTCAGCACAAACAGCGCCACCCTTGCGCGCCAGCTAACAGTGCCGGTGCGCAGGGGCAGATTTTTCATAGGGACAGAGCGGGCAGCCATGCTGCAACGCTACGCCGAAGCGCGGGTTTGCTCAAGTCAGGCTGTCACCATTTGATCCAGCAATGCGCGGAACATTGCCGCCCCATCGGTGCCACCATGGGCCGGTTCGGCCATACGCTCGGGGTGGGGCATCATGCCCAATACCCGGCGGTTGGCCGACAAGATACCCGCGATATCCCCGACCGAGCCATTGGGGTTTTCAGCATAGCGAAAGGCGATGCGATCTTCGGCCTGCAATTGCTGCAGCGTTTCTGCATCGGCGTAGTAATTGCCATCATGATGGGCAATCGGCACGGTAATCTGCTGGCCCGCCTCATAGCCGGCCGTAAAGGCGCTATCGGCCGTGCCAACCAGCAAATCCACCGGGCGGCAGATATATTTCAGCCCTGCGTTGCGCCGCAGCGCACCGGGCAGCAGGCGGGTTTCGGTCAGCACCTGGAACCCGTTGCAAATGCCCAAGGCATAGCCGCCGCGCGATACGTGCTCTTTCAGCGCGCCGCAAATGGGCGAATTGGCCGCAATGGCCCCGCAGCGCAGGTAATCGCCATAAGAAAACCCGCCGGGCACGCCCACCACATCCACGCCATCGGGCAGGCCGGTGTCTTTGTGCCACACCATGCTTACCTTGGCGCCGGCCTTTTCAAAGGCCACCGCCAGGTCGCGGTCGCAGTTCGAGCCGGGGAAAACCAATACGGCCGCGTGCATCAGCCCAACTCCACCGTGTAGGATTCGATCACCGTATTGGCCAACAGCCGCTCGCACATGTCGCGCACGGTGGCCTCGGTGGTGCCATCGGCCAGCTCGAGCTCGATCACCTTGCCCTGGCGCACGCCCTCTACGCCCTGAAAGCCCAACGCGCCAAGCGCATGCTTGACCGCCTCGCCCTGCGGGTCGAGCACCCCGTTTTTCAGCATTACGTGAACCCGCGCCTTCATGGCAGTCCTCCGGTAGGTTTCGATGGGCCCAAAGCCCTGTTGTGGTGGGATCGCCCGCCCAAACGGCCGGGCGGCCTGATCAGTTAATCAAAGTTGGCTTAATCGGTGTGGCCGCGTTTTTCGGCATCACGCCCAGGCGGCGTGCCACTTCGCTATAGGCATCGGTCAGGTTGCCCAGATCGCGGCGGAACACGTCTTTGTCCAACTTTTGGTTGGTTTCGATATCCCACAGGCGGCAGCTGTCGGGGCTGATTTCATCGGCCACGACAAGGCGCTGGAAATCACCGTCATAGACCCGGCCAATTTCGATTTTGAAATCGATCAGGCGAATGCCCACGCCAAACATCACGCCCGACAAAAAGTCGTTTACCCGCAGCGCAAGGCTGAGGATATCGTCCATGTCTTGCTGGCTGGCCCAGCCAAAGGCTGCGATATGTTCCTCGGTGATCAAGGGATCGCCCAGCTTGTCGTCTTTGTAGTAATATTCGATGATCGGGCGGGGCAGCTGCGTGCCCTCGTCGATGCCAAGGCGCTTGGACATCGAGCCTGCGGCATAGTTGCGCACAACCACCTCGAGCGGAATAATCTCGCAGGCGCGCACCAGTTGCTCGCGCATGTTCAACCGCTTTAGGAAATGGGTCGGCACGCCGATATTATTCAGCCCCATCATGAAATATTCCGAAAGCAGGTTGTTCAGCACCCCCTTGCCCTCGATCACATCCCGCTTTTCAGCGTTGAACGCGGTTGCGTCATCTTTGAAATATTGCACGATTGTGCCCGGCTCGGGCCCTTCATAAAGGGTCTTTGCCTTGCCTTCGTAAATCTTCTTGCGCCGTGCCATGGCCACTCCGTCGCTTGCGCGGGCTGAGTCCCGACGCTGCCCCCCCATAAATCATGGGCGCCATTGTCGCAAGACGGTGCCGCCCCTTGCGTCACGCCGCCTGCGGGGGCATATGAGAGAGAACCGCAATGGCAGATTAGGGAAGGCCATCCATGAGCACCTTTGACGATCGCGAAAACGCATTTGAAGCTAAATTCGCCCATGACGAAGAAATGCAGTTCAAAGCGCAGGCCCGGGCCAATAAATTGCTGGGCCTTTGGGCTGCAGAAAAAATGGGCAAAACCGGCGAGGCCGCGGCGGAATACGCCAAAGAGGTGATCAAGGCTGATTTCGAAGAGGCCGGCCACGAAGACGTTGTGCGCAAGGTTTCGGCCGATCTGGGCGATGCCAGCAGCGCCGATGAAATTCGCGCAAAAATGGCCGAAATGCTGATCGAGGCCAAAAAACAGGTGATGAACGAGGTCTAAGCGCCTCGCACCCCGATCTCAAAGCGCGGCCGCACCCTGCGGGCCGCGCTTTTTTGTTTGCAGGCCTGTGCCAAAAAATTGCCGCGGCGCAGTTAATTTTCTTTTCCTGTTTCAAACCTGCGGCCCCCTGCCGTTCATGATTATGAAACAGGCCTCATGTTGACTATGCAGAAAATGCCATTGCCCCAAAGGCGGAAATTGGGGACGAGGGCGTATATAAAAACGGAGCCACCGAAATGACTGACGCGCTGACACGGCTTTTGCAAACCCGCGATTGGCTGATGGCCGATGGGGCAACAGGCACAAACCTGTTTAACATGGGCCTTACCTCGGGCGATGCGCCAGAGATGTGGAACGAAGAGCACCCCGATCGCATCAAGGCGCTGTATAAATTTGCCGTTGATGCCGGCAGCGATATTTTTCTCACCAATTCGTTTGGTGGCAATGCCGCGCGGCTGAAACTGCATGGCGCCGAAAAACGCGCACGCGAAATCAGCCGCATCAGCGCCGAGTTGGGGCGCGAGGTGGCCGATGCCGCGGGGCGTCAGGTGGTTGTGGCGGGCTCGGTCGGGCCCACCGGCGACATCTTTGCGCCGATGGGCACGCTGACCCATGAATTGGCTGTCGAAATCTTCCACGAACAGGCCGAGGGGCTGAAAGAGGGTGGCGCCGATGTGCTGTGGCTGGAAACCATTTCAGCCCCCGAAGAATACCGCGCCGCCGCCGAGGCATTTGCCCGCGCGGGCATGCCCTGGTGCGGCACGATGAGCTTTGACACCGCCGGGCGCACGATGATGGGCATGACATCGGCGCAGATGGTCGATATGGTCGAGGCGCTGGAAAACCCGCCCATCGCCTTTGGTGCCAATTGCGGCGTGGGCGCATCAGATTTGCTGCGCACCGTGCTGGGCTTTGCCGCCCAAGGCACCGAACGCCCGATTATTGCCAAGGGCAACGCAGGTATTCCCAAATATCACGATGGCCACATCCATTACGATGGCACGCCGGAACTGATGGCAGAATATGCCGTTTTGGCGCGCGATTGTGGGGCGGCTATTATTGGCGGCTGCTGCGGCACCATGCCCGAGCATCTGGAAAAAATGCACGAGGCGCTTTCCACCCGCCCGCGCGGGCCACGCCCCACGCTAGACGAGGTGACAGCGCGGTTGGGTGGGTTTTCCTCGGCCGCGGATGGCACCGGCGATGACGAGGCGCCAAAGCGCGAACGCCGCGGCCGTCGGCGCGGCTAAGCGCCGCCCCCTGCCCCCTAAAAACACAGCCTGCCCCGCCTTTTTACCGGCGCGGGCAGGCATTTACGGCATTTGGTCGGTTGCGCCACCGCGCATGTCGTAAATCGAACAGTCTGATTGCCGCAAAAATACGAAATGTGCGCCAGACAGACCACAACGCTCCGCATTGCGCGGACCCATGCAAGGAAGCACACCATGTCGGAAGATCAGGACGACATCATCCTCAGCGAATTGGACGACGACGAACTGGTCCAACAGATGTTTGACGACCTTTACGATGGTCTGAAAGAAGAAATCGAAGAAGGCGTGAACATCCTGCTGGAACGCGGCTGGACCCCTTACAAAATTCTGACCGAAGCGCTGGTTGGCGGCATGAAGGTGGTGGGCGACGATTTCCGCGATGGCATCTTGTTTGTGCCCGAAGTGCTGCTGGCGGCCAACGCGATGAAGGGTGGCATGGCCATTTTGAAACCGCTTTTGGCAGAAACCGGCGCGCCGCGCATGGGCTCGATGGTGATTGGCACCGTCAAGGGCGACATCCACGACATCGGCAAGAACCTTGTATCGATGATGATGGAAGGCGCCGGTTTCGAGGTGGTAGATCTGGGCATCAACAACCCGGTCGAGAACTACATCGAGGCGCTGGAAACGCATAAGCCCGATATCTTGGGCATGTCGGCCCTGCTGACCACCACCATGCCTTACATGAAAGTCGTGATCGACACGCTGGTCGAAAAAGGCATGCGCGATGAATATATCGTTTTGGTCGGCGGCGCGCCCCTGAACGAGGAATTCGGCAAAGCCATCGGCGCCGACGCCTATTGCCGCGATGCGGCCGTGGCTGTTGACACCGCCAAAGATTACGTCTCGCGCAAGCACAACCAAGCCCGCGCATAAACGCACAGCTTTTTGCAACACCCAGCCCCCGCCCCTTTGGGCGGGGGTTTTCTTTAGCCTTGCAGCCCGCGCCCACGCACCGCCATCAAGGTGCAGCTCATCGTGGCAATCAGCTTGTCTTGCCCATCATCGGCCAGCGCATAGGCGCGCCCCTCGGTTGGCAGCAAACTGCGCCCGGCCTTTACCACCTGGCCCACAAAGCGAAAACTGTGCCCTTGGGCGGGGGCCAGAAAATTAATCTTGAATTCTGCCGTCAAAACCGCGCTTTCCGCATCCATCAGCGTAAAGCCCGCATAACCGCAGGCGCTATCGAGCACCGCCGCCACCGCCCCGCCATGCACAAAGCCATGCTGCTGCGTCACGCCCGGGGAAAACGGCATGGTGATTTCCACCAGCCCCGGCGCCACCTGCGCCAGATGCGCGCCAAACCCCACCATCAGGCCCTGTTTGGCGAAACTATCTGCAACCCGGGCCTGGTAATCGGCGCAGCGGGGCTGAAACTGGGTTTGGGGCCAAAGTGGTGTGGTCATGGCCTCTCCTTAAAAAAACGGCGGATTTCCACCAGCTTATGTCGATTCGACGCGTGCAAAACCCGCAACGCCACGTCACACTGCCCCAGCGCAGAAGGAGCCACCATGACCGCAGCAGATGATCACACCCTGACCGAACAGGGCCTTGATGCCACCGGCACAGGCCAGGTGTTGCTGGTGGCCTGCGGCGCCTTGGCCCGCGAGATTTTGGCGCTGAAAGCGGCCAATGATTGGCACCACCTAGACCTGCAATGCCTGCCTGCCATCTTGCACAACCACCCCGAACGTATCCCACAGGCCGTGCGCCAGTGCGTTGAAGAAAACGCTGCAAACTATGACCGGGTTTTCGTGGTCTATGCCGATTGTGGCACCGGCGGCCTGCTGCGCCAAACCTGCGATGCGCTGGGGGTCGAGATGGTAGAAGGGCCCCATTGCTACAGTTTTTTCGAGGGCAACGCGCGTTTTGCCGAAAACGCCCCAGACGAAATCACCGCCTTTTACCTGACCGATTTTTTGGTGCGCCAATTCGATGCCTTTGTCTGGCGCCCGCTGGGGCTGGATCGCCACCCCGAATTGCTAGAGATGTATTTTGGCCATTACGAAAAGCTGGTCTACCAGGCCCAAACCGATGACCCGGCATTGACCGAAAAGGCCCAAGACTGCGCCCGGCGTATGGGGCTGGCCTTTGAGCGGCGCTATACGGGCTATGGTGATTTAACCGCAGTGCTGGCGCAGGCCTGACGCGGGCGCACCTGCAGGTAAATGCCATCGCGCGCGCGCACGGTTAAATGCGCCACCGGCACCGGCACGCGCTGTGGATCGGCGGTAAACTGAAAAGCGGCACAGAGCTTGGCCAATAAAACCGGCCCTTCCACCATGGCAAACCCCGCACCGGGGCACACCCTGGGCCCGGCAGAAAAGGGAATATAGGCATCGCGCGCGCAGGCCCGGCCATTTTCTGTGTGCCAGCGCCCCGGGTCAAACCCATCGGGGTTATCCCACAGCCGGCTGTGGCGGTGCAGATGCCATGGGCTGAGCACGATTTGCGCCCCCCGCCCCGCCCGGCGCCCGCGCAGCACCTCGGGCTGGGTGGTTTCGCGCACCATCATCGGCACCGGCGGATAGAGGCGCAGCGCCTCGCGAAACACATCGCGCGCCACACGCAAACGCGCCACTTGGGCAAAATCAGGCGCATCCAGCGCCGCCCCTTCGGCGGCCACCTGCGCCTGCCAATCGGGGGAAAGGGCCAACAGATACAGCGCCCAAGCCAAGGCTGATGCGCTGGTTTCATGGCCTGCCAGAAAGAAAATCGCCACCTGA
The DNA here is from genome assembly GCA_913061505.1 of uncultured Lutimaribacter sp. GTDB lineage: Bacteria > Pseudomonadota > Alphaproteobacteria > Rhodobacterales > Rhodobacteraceae > CAJXSO01. The sequence goes on along the minus strand of CAJXSO010000021.1, from coordinate 37,305 downwards.
TCGACCATGTCTTGGGTGTCAAAACACGCCCCCGTTTCCGGGTCGGGGGTGGTCATGATCTTGGTGGCCAGATCATCGGGGGCTTGGCCTGATGTGATCTGCGCCATGCGTGCCTGGGTAAGCTGGGTGATCAGCCCGCGAATATGGCGTGCCGTGGCGCGGGTGCTGGCGCGGTGAAACCGTGGCATCCAACGCGGCAGGGGCAAAAACGCCCCCAAATTCAAAATCGGCTGGCTGCGCTGATGGGCGCGAAAGGCGTGAAAGACGGCCGTTGCGGTGCCATGCTGGATGGGAATGGAGAAAAGCGTGCGAAAAATCACGTCGGCTGCGGCATGGCTGGCCTGCTCTTCCATCTCGACGCCATGCGCCGCCCCCACCTGCGCGGCCAAGCGTTCTACGGCCGCTTCGGCTGCGTGCCAAATGGCGGGGTAGCTGCCGCGCAGGCGCCCCCCTTCAAAGGCGGGGTCAATGATGCGGCGCTGGCGCTGCCATTGCGCGCCATTGGTCAAAAACACCGAATTGCCCAAAAGCGGGCGCAGCCCCTCGCCCAGGCGGCTGGATTTAGGGAAATCTTGCGGGCGGTCTTTGAGCACCAGCTGCACCAAGTCGGGCTGGTTGATCAGGAACGAGCGGAAAAACGGCGTGCGAAACTCGGCCATCCAGGCACGATACAGCCGCGCGGGCTGCGCCGATAAAATATCGCGGCGAAACAGGCGCAAATAGGCCCAGGGCGAAACCCTGTCAGGCCGGGATGTGGGCTTTGGCGGGATCATGGCTGCATATCGCGGTATTTCGACAGCGCCCGGGTGATGCGGCTGGCCGATGGCGGGCGCCCGGCAAAGCGGCGCGCCAGCGACAAAGGGCCGGCAGTGATTTGGAAGTAATCATAATCCTTGGGCCGATCAAACGCGCAAAGATATTGAAAATGCAGGCGAAAAAACCGCCACCTTAGGGCCTGCCAGCGCGCGGGCGACAGGGTTTGGGTGAAGGCGGCAGAAATCACCAAGGGCCAGCGCTGCCCCGCAGGCGCCACCCCGCTGACCGCCACCGGATCGCACAACGCAAACGAACAACCATCGCCCGGCGCGCTGACATCCACCCATGTCAGCCCCTCATGCGCCGCCAGATAGGCCAGATCTGCCCGCAACCGCCCCGCGCGCGGCAAAAAGCTGACCATGGGCACCACCTGGCCCAATGACAAAAACCCCAGCCGCCCCGGCGCCACGCGATGGTGGCGCAAAAGATCGGCCAAAACCGTTACCGCCAGATGCGCCCCCGAGGAATGGCCCACCACCAGCACCTCGTCTGCGTCGCTTTCCAGCGCTTCGGCCACGGTTTGGGTAAAGGCGGCCATCCGCCTGGCCAGCGCCGGCGGCAACGCGCCATAATGGCGGGCGCTAAAGGCATAATCATGCATCAGGTAATAGGCGTAAAACCGGCTGTCATTGGCGCGAAACCAGCCCAGAATGCCCGCCACAAGGGCCAGGCCCACAGCCCCCCCCAGCGCCATGCCCGCCCAATGCGGCAGGCCCGCCGCCTGCGCGCCAATGCCCAAACCCCAGGCGCCAGCCCCCCCCACGAAGAGCGCCAGCGCCAATTGCCCCAACAGCGCCACAACAGGGTAAAGTGCGGCAATCACCGGCCCCTTGCGCAGCCGCATCAAACGCCACAGCGCGCCTGTGCCAATATAGGCCCAGGCGGTGGACAGTAACTGCCCATAGGTGGCCAAAACCGAATTGGCCATGCTATCGCGCACGATATCTGACCACACAAGCACCTGAAAATCGCTGTCGCAGGCTTGGCCCGCAATCTGCGCGTGGGCCCGCCAGCCAAAGCCCTGGCCCGCAGTGCCTGCGCCCATCTGCAGCTGGTAGCCGCTGATCTGCGCCTGCGCTGCCCCCTCTTTGCGAAACAGCTCGCGGTAGCGGCGTGGCGGAATGGGATCATAACCGGGGATGTAAAACACCCGCCGCTTGCGCACAGTTTGTTGCACCAATCCCCCGCATTACCGCCTAAACCACGCCTGCCATGTTAACGGCAGTTTGTGGCCGGGATAAGGCGGAAAATACCAGACAGCGAAACAAGGGAAGTTTTGGGTCAGCTTGGAGCAGTTGTACGAAAGGCGTTCTCAAGCGTCCCACCTTCAACAAATGGGCCCACACCCGATTGGGTATTTTCTGTATTCATACACACCAATTGCGGCTTGGCATAGGCATGCCGCTGGCCATCACCACGCCGCGCCCCGTGCTTTTCTGCCTGATTGTTGCCTGCCTCGAACTGCATCATCACCCAAATACCCCATATCAAATTGGCCGGCCAAAGGCCGGGCGATGCATTTAGAGATTGGTGATTTAGGTTAATATTTGATTAATTTTCGCCGCCGCCCATGCGGAAATTCATCATGCGCAGGGCGCGAAATATCAGCATCAAGGTGGCAAACAGCGCCAGCATCCCCATGATATCGCCAAAGAAATAGCCTGCTACCACCGGCCAGCCATTGCCAAACAAAAGATTACTGCCCACAGCATTCACAACCGAGGCCAGGCAGCCCGCCAGCAGCACATCTTTCCAGTTTGTTACAAACCCCGGCCGCAGCCGCCAATCGGCCCCAAGCCGGGCCAATAGCCAAAAACAAAACGCCGCGCAAATCACCCCGAACATCGGGCCGATAAATTCGGCCCAACTCATCGAGACTGTGCCAACGCGCAAAAAATGTGCTGCATATGTGCCCGGAATTAACAAAAGTATTGATCGCCAGCCATAAAGCCAGGCGGCAATCACCCGCACACCATGGGGTAAAAACAACAGGCTGGCTGTGGCAAATACACCATTGTCGCTGGCAATGGTAAAATCGGGCGCCCAGGTGGTTACCCAATAGCTGGCCAAATACAGGTGGCTAATGACAAGCGTTGGCAATATCCAGTTTTGCCACATTCCGGCCGGATAACCCCGTTTAGTCTTGGCTTAAAACATAGCGTCCAGAACGCTCGCCCCCGCTGCGGAACATCAGCTTGCGATCCAACAGGGATTTCAGGCTGCGAAAGAATGTGGGCCGCGGAATATCGCGGGTCAGCGGGTGGGTTTGCAAAAGCTCGGTTGTAATGGGCTCGCCCGCACCATGCAGCAGGCTGGCGGCGTAATACACATCACGCTGGCTTTGACTAAGGTCATCAAGGCCTAATTCCCGCTCCATCCCGTGAAGCAAAGATCTTAAAGCTGCAAGTTTTGGCGCTTCCATTATCGTCCCCTGACATGAACACCAGTAAATATAATTGCTGCAATTACGTGTATGCAATAACTATATGTCAAAACACTAAAAAACTGTTTAAATCGAATACCAATTACCACCCATAGGTGTAATCTGTATTCAAACATAACTCATTTTGACACAATTTGCAACAGAATCACAGCCCCCTTGGGGCAGCGTGGCCTACTTGCTGCGCCCGGCCGCCAATGCCAGTTGGGCGCGGTTACGTGCCAGATCGGGCAGGTGCAGCCGGCGCCGGCCCACCCAACCGCACAGGCGGAAGGCCGCGAAATAACTGCCCCAAAACAACAGCGTAAAGCCTGCCACCGCCAGTATGGCGCCAAATGGTTCATCCCAAAGCAAGACAGCCGTGATGGGCGGCGCCATGACAAATGGCGCCAACACCAGAGTGGTCAGCGGGTTCGAGATATGGCGCCGCCCCTTGCCCAGAAACCGAATTTCCAGCATCCGCATCACCAATTGATGCACATGCAGCCGGTCTGGGGCCATTGCACCGGCCCCCAGGCGCCAGCGCCGGTAGATGGCCAGCATGGTATCTGACACCGGCCAAAACACCGTTAACAACACCGCCCAAGCCGAGGCCTCGGGGACCGCGCGCAACAGGCTGATGCCAAACCACGAAATCACAAAGCCCAACGTATAGGCCCCCGCATCGCCCAAAAATATCCGGCCGAATGGGTAATTCAGCAGCAAAAACCCGAAAATGGCCGCGGCCAAAACCAAGGCCATCATTTGCAGCGTCGGTGCCCCGCCCTGCCCCGCAATAAAGGCCAGCGCAAAAACCGCGCAAAGGCCAGTAAAGGCTGACAGCCCATTCACCCCATCGATCAAGTTAAACCCATTGGCCACGCCCGCGGTGATCAGCAATGTCAGCGGCACGCCCACATACCACAGGGCCAATGCGCGATCGGCGGCGGCAAAATCTATGCGCGGCAGCCAAATGCCCAACAATAAAATCACCACAAGGCTGGCAAGCATCGCGGCCAAAAGGCGCTTTAGGGGCGAAATGCCTGCGCCCAGATCTTCGGCCAGCCCCACAAAAAACAGCACCGCTGCCCCGATTAAAAACAGGCTTAGACGTTCGGAAATGCCCCATGGGGCCAAGGCCATGCTGGCGCAAAGCGCGGCAAAAATGGCCACACCGCCCACCCGGGGGGTGACGCGGCTGTGGGCGGCTTGAACCGAGGTCAAATGCCCCGCTTGCCCAGCCAACCGGGGCCAAATGGGCGTGACCACCACCAGCGCAAGGCTGATCAGCGCCGCCAAGGCCAAAACACTTGAAAACAGCACAAACGCATCTGGCCCTAGTGCAAACACATTACCCATCATCACAACCCCGCCCCTATAAAACACCTAGGGGAACCGCGTAATTAAATACAACTTGCAGCGCATCGTGCCGGGCCTGGTGCCAGGCCACTGGCCTTTGCCCCAGCCCAACGGGCGCCGCGAGATCCTTTGCAGACGCTTGAACCCTAGCCAAACTGGGAAAAGATGAAAAGCAAAAGGTTTTATCTGCGCTAGGTTGAGGCCAGCGCGCGATATGCCGCCCAAAATTCCGGCGCGTCCTGCGCCCGGGCGCCAAGGGCTGCCATAACCTGGGGCCAACCAAGCGTGCGCGCATAGCCCAGCGGCCCACCCACCCCCGGCGGAAAGCCCAGCACCCGTTCAGCCAATAGCGCCAGGGCAGGCCCATCCCATGCCCCGCCAAGGGCGTGCACCCGCGCCAGCGCCAAAAGCTGGGTGAAAACCAGGGTTTCCACCATCGCCTCTTGCGGCCAGTCGCGCGGGGGCACGCGGGCAAAATGCGCCTCTTCGCGGCACAGATCTTCGACCAGCGGGTCGATCACCTTGCCACCGCCACCGGGGTAGCGATACCACCCCACCCCGGCTTTCTTGCCCAACCGCCCCTCTTCTACCGCACGATCTGCAATGGGGGCGGCCACTGGCCCGCCCGGCACCTGCCCTGCCAGGCGTTGGCGCATGTGATAGGCCAGATCTGTGCCGATCAGATCTTGGGCCTCGAACGGGCCCATGGCACAGCCAAACCATTCTGCGGCCTCGTCTACCTCCCATGGGGTGGCGCCCTGCATCAGCATGCGGTCTAGCCCCGCCAGATAGGTAAGCAGCAGGGTTTCACTGGCAAAAGCGGCGCTGCGGCCCACCAACAGCGGGCTTAGCCCTGCGCCCTGCAACAGCGCCATCAGCGGGCCGGCGTAACCCGCGGGCAGGCCCTGGGGCACGGCAATTTCTGCCACGCCCCCCTTGATAACCGGCGTTGCCACAAGCAGCCCCAACACGGCATGCCCCGCGCCCTTGGCCTGGGTTGCGATCTGCGCCAGATCTGGCCCGGCCAGCGGCAACGCCAGCGTAGCGCCCTGCGGCACATGCGGCCAAAGCGGCGCCCAAAGCGCGGTTTTTTCCGCCAAACTGCCCATGCCTAGATCTAGCAGCACGGCGCATGTGCCAAGATCGGCGGGATCGCCCGAAAACCGCACCCTTTCGCGCAGGCCTTTGGGGCAATCGAGGCGCGAAAAGTAAAACGCGGCCCGCTCTAGGCTGCCTGCGTCCTGCTCAAAACACAGCACAAAATGGCCCGCGCCGGCCAGGCCCATCGCCAAAGACAGGCCCAGGCCTGCCCCACCCATAAGCGCCACATTTAACGGCGCAAGGGCGGTTTCACCTGCCAAAGGGGGCGGTTCGGCAGCGGCCAAACTGGGCCGCGCGATCGGGGGTAGATGCAGCGCCAAAACCTAATCGCACAGCCCATTTGCGTGCAGCAGATCCAACAATTCTGCCTGCGACTGGGCCAGGGTTTTGCCCGATGTATCCAAACTGTGCTGGGCACGTTCGTAGAGCGCCTCGCGGCTGGTCAGGATCGATTTCAGCTCTTTCATCGCTTCGGGGTTGCCGGCCATGGGCCGTGTATCGCCCTGCGCACGCACGCGGCTCATGTGTTCGTCGGGCTGCGCCTTTACCCAGATCGTGTGGAACCGCGACAGCAGCGTGGCATAGGTATCGGGCGACGATACGATGCCCCCTGCGACCGCCAAAATCACCTGCTCGTGGGTTTGGATCACCCGCCCCAGGGCCTGCGCCTCTAGCTTGCGATAGCCCTCTTGACCGTAAAGCGCCATCACCTCAGTGACAGGCATGCCGCTTTGTTCTTCGATCTCTTGGTTCAACTCCAAAAACGGCATGCCCAATTCTGCACTGGCCCTTTGGCCCAGGGTCGATTTGCCCGCACCGCGCAGCCCAATCAGGCAAATACGCCGGGCGCGCATTTCTTCGTCAGATGCGGGCTGAAGTAGCGCTTTTACCTGCGCGCGTGTCTCGGACTTGGCGTTTTGATATAAATCGGCGATGTAATGCGCCTCGGAATTCCATGGGTCATCTTCGATCATCAGCCATTCAATGCGATGATCCAGCGCAATGGCCACGCGCTGCAACAACCCTATCGAGATATTGCCCTCGCCCGCCTCGAGCTGGGCCAGATAGCGCGGGGAAACCCCCGATATTTCCGACAGCACGCGGCGCGGAATGCCCTTACGCTCGCGCGCTTTGCGCACCCTGTCGCCCACGCGCAAGATCAATGTATCGACGGCGTGATCGGCCAAAGATTTGGCCTCGCTGGGCGTGGCCTCGCCGCGGAAATTTGTGATCTCGCCCATGGGCCCTCGCCGTTCGCGCGGCTTTTGTGCCGCTTTTATGCACTATATTACACATTATAGCGCAAATGAACGCAAAGACAACGAAATTAAGCAACAAATCGCCAAGCCGGCTACACCAACGCGCCCAGGCTACGCCGGCGTATCTGCCACCAACAGCGGTGTCACCATCTGGGCGATTTCCACCGGCGGTTGGCGCTTGGTGAAATCATCAGATTTGATGAAAACGCACACAAAGCGGCCCGTAAAGCACAGCACACCGTCTTGGCGCCCAATCACCCGAAAGGCGATAGATGTTTCGCCCAGTTTGGTGGGATCGACCTGCAACATCAACCGATGGCGCGGCGTGACGGGCGAGGCGAAATCCATGCTCATATGCACAAAAGGCGTGCCATAGCCGCGATCTAGCTCCATCTGGTACCAGCCATCGCCGCCCAGGTGGTGCTCCCACCAGGCGTTGATGGCATCCAGTGCAAACCAGGGCAAACGGGCGGTATAGGCAATGCGCGCTGGGTCACAATCGCCCCAAGTGACACGAATTTCATGAACAAAATTTGGGGCTTGGGGCGACTGGGCCATGTATGATCACCGAAGGTTAATAGGTTTCGACGTGGTAACGCCCCTCTTGTCGCATCGTGTCGCGCAGGGCAACCCATTGTGCGCCCATGCTTTCGGCGATATTGGCAAAGGCCTTTTCCACGCCCTCTTCCATGCCGCGCAGACCGCAGATGTAGATATGGGTATTGGGGTCTGCCAACATTTCGGCCACGTCTTCTTCGTGCTGGCGCAAGCGGTCTTGCACATATTCCTTAGGCTGGCCCGGCACACGGCTGAACACCATATGGGTTTTCAACAGCGTTTCGGGCACCTTTGCCAAGGGGCCAAAATAGGGCAGCGTTTCGGGGCTGCGCGCGCCAAAGAACATGGTCATGCCCCCCGAGTTTGCCCCCAAGGTGCGCTGGCGGCGCATGGTAAAGGCCCGCATCGGCGCAGATCCCGTGCCTGTGCAAATCATCAACAGCCGCGCCTGCGGGTCTTCGGGCAAGAGGAAGGTGGCGCCAAACGGGCCCGTAACCTGAACTTTGTCGCCCGGTTTCAGATCGCACACATAGGTCGAGCACAGCCCCCCCTCTTCGCGTTTGACGGTCAAAGACAGGTTGCCATAATTCGGGCGCTCGCCATCGCGGGGGCTGGAAACCGAATAAAGCCGCGGCAGATGGGGCTTGCCATCGGGGCCTTGGCCGGGCGGGATAATGCCAATGCTTTGGCCCTCTAGCACCTTGAACGGTTTGCCATCGAAATTCAAAATGATGTGGCGAATATCGATATCGGCGCTGTTTTCGGTCAGGCGGTAATTGCCCTGCACCGTTGCCTCGATCGGGTTGCCAAGGTTATAGGTGTTCACCGCAGGTTTCGCCGCAGATTGCGGCGCCACCGCGCGCCCCCCGGCCCCGGCATGGGCATCGGCCAAAAGCGCTGCGATCGCATCATCAATGGCCTCTAGCCCGCCTTCCGCCTCGGATTGGGTAATCTCGGCCTGCGCGGGCAGCTCATCCCAGCCAAATTGCTCGTCTACACTGTAGGGCTGGGTGACAACGCGCCATTCGTCGATCGATCCGGTGGGGCAGACGGGGATGCAATCCATGCAGAAATTGCACGCATCCGCATCGACCACCACGTTATTGTCATCGTGCTGAATGGCGCCCACCGGGCAGGTCATTTCGCAGGTGTAGCAGCGAATGCAGATTTCCGGGTCGATCAGATGCTGCTTGAAGGGTTTGTTCATTGCGCCTGCCCCTTGGCGCGCAATACCGCTTCGGGCAGCATACGCATTTGCAGGGCGTGCCAGCAGGCGCCGCCACAATCTGTGCAGCCCAAACAGCCCGCCAGTGCGGCATTGGAAACGGGCGCCTTGGTGGGCATTGCTTTGCGTTCGATGGCCATGATCTTCTCCGTTTTTCGCGCAAGAATTCGGGCCCGGGCACAGCTGCACCCGGGCCTTGGGCCTTAGGCCATGTGCAGTTTCACATATTCGAAATCGCCGGGCTTGTTATCGATGCCCACTTTCGGCGGCGCAATCCAGCTGGCGTATTTGCCGGGCTCGTAGCAGGGCTTCATCAGCGACTGGATGAAATCGCCATCGGCCTTGGTTGGCAGCCAGTCTTTGATGCGCGCGGCATGCTCTTCTTGGCTGAGCATGGTGCCTTGCGGATCAAACGGCTTATCGGCAAACACCCCGATTTTGCGATTAAACGCCTCGTGCGGCAGGGTCATTTCAAACTGGATGCCCGCCTTTTCGATCAGCTTGTTCCAGCGCCCAACACCGCCGGCTGCATCGCGGGTGTAATCATCGCGCAGGCGCATGTTGATGGCGGTCAGCGCCGGCACCTCGTGGCGCACCAGCTTGCCATCAACGAGATCCCACACAGGGTAGGTATCGCCCGTCAGCTGGTGGTCATCATCGATGCGCGCCTCCATGTAGCGGCCCTTGATGCCCGCATTAAAGGCGTTGGCGGCGTTGGTTGATACCTCTTGGCCAAACAGATCTAGCGACAGCGTGTAATGCAGGTTCAGCTTTTTCTGGATGGTTGGCAGGTCGATCACACCCAGATCGCGGATTTTATCAATATCGAACGGGTCGGTGATGCCCGCGCGGTTCATCGCCTCGCAAGTGGCCTGAATGGTGCGCCCCACCCCGGTTTCGCCCACAAACATATGGTGGGCTTCTTCGGTCAGCATAAAGCGGCAGGTGCGCGAGAGCGGGTCAAACCCCGATTGCGCCAGGCTTTCCAGCTGCATCTTGCCGTCGCGATCGGTGAAATAGGTGAACATGAAGAACGACAGCCAATCGGGCGTTTCCTCGTTAAAGGCACCCAGCATGCGCGGCGCCTCTTCCGAGCCAGACGAGCGGATCAGCAGCTCGTCTGCCTCTTCGCGGCCATCTTTGCCGAAATATTTCTGCAGCAAATACACCATGGCCCAGAGGTGCCGGCCCTCTTCCACATTCACCTGAAACAGGTTGCGCATGTCATAAAGCGAGGGGGCAGTCAGGCCCAAGAACCGCTGCTGTTCTACCGAGCCCGGCTCGGTATCGCCCTGAATAACGATCAGGCGTTTCAGCATATTGCGGTATTCGCCGGGCACTTCTTGCCAGGCGGGCTGGCCGTAATGTTCGCCACAGGGAATTTTGCGGTCTTCAACCTGGGGGGCCAGCAAGATACCCCAGCGGTATTCTGGCATTTTCACATAATCAAATTTCGCCCAGCCCTTTGGGTCAACCGACACGGCGGTGCGCAGGTAAACCATCGATTGCTGAAAGTTTTGCGGAATAAGATCGTTCCACCAGTTGATATACCCGGGGTGCCATTTTTCCAGGGCCTTCAAAACCTTCTTGTCCGAGGACAGACCCACATTATTGGGGATTTGAGTGTCATAGCTGACATTGATCAGATCAAGCATTTGCTTCTCCCTTTAACCACCTCTGGGCCTGCGCCATGGCGGCTGAAAACAGGGGTGCACACCATAGCGCACCCCAAAAATTTAGACGCGTTGCATATTGTAATCGCCGCGCACCCCGGTGCCGTAGCGCTGCAATGCGCCATCGGGGCCCACCGCATTGGGGCGTTGGAAAATCCAGTTTTGCCAGGCGGTTAGCCGCCCAAAGATGCGGGTTTCCATGGTTTCCGGCCCGGCAAAGCGCAAATTGGCCTCCATTCCGGTCATGGCATCGGGGCTAAAGCTGGCGCGCTCTTCCATGAAGATGCGGATCTCGTCTTCCCAGTCGATATCGTCGAAAATATAGGTCACCAGCCCCAGCTCGTCGGCCTGGGCCGCCTCGATCGCCTCGCCAATATGGGCGCGCAGGGCCTCGGCCTGCCCCTCTTGGCCCCAGAAGCGGGTTTCAAGGCGGGTCAGGTCATTGCCCATGGGATAGTTGCCGAAATTGCTGGATGACAGCACGATACTGGCCAGCGGGCGGTTATCGCCTTCGAATTCGTCTTCCATCATGTAGCTGCGATCGACCGACCACAACAGTTCGGCCAGCACCCCGGCAAAACAGCTGCCATGTTCGACCAAGGCCACCAGCGAGCGCGATGTCACATCCACGCGTTTCAGCACGCGTTTCCAATATTGCAAGATCTCGTTGGCCAGCCAGTGGCCTGAATTATCAAGCAAAATCTGCTCTTCGGCCTGCACCGCCGCGCTGTCGCCTTGGGTGCGCAGCACCCATAGGCCCAGATCTTTTTCGTTATTGCGCAGGTGCAAAATGGCATCATCGAATTCGCGCGCCAACCGCAGCAAATACGATTGATCGCCCAGCTGTTGCACCGCATCGATGCTGCCCGGCGTGGGCGCATCGGGGCCGTTTAGCGTGATCACGGCCTTGCGCCCGGCGCGATCCAGCGCCACTTCGACCAGCGAATAGTGAATGGCATCGGCATCGATCTGGCGCTGGATGGGCCCCAGGGTGATACCCGCCGTGGCCTTGCTGGGCATGGCGGCGGCGAATTCAGCGGCGCGTTCGGCCACGGTGGCATCGAATTTCGAGTTTGCGATCACCTCGTCAACCAAGCGCCATTCTTGCGCGCGCTTGCCGCGCACCCCCTCTTCCATGGCGCAGAACACATCGGCCAAATCGCGGCGCATCTTGCGCTTGTCGGTGACGCGGGTCAGCCCGCCGGTGCCGGGCAACACAGCCAACAGCGGCACCTCGGGCAGGGCCACGGCCGAGCTGCTGTCATCGGTCAACATGATGTGATTGCACGCCAGGGCCAATTCATACCCGCCCCCCGCGCACGAGCCTTTGACCGCGGCGATGTATTTCTGGCCCGAATCCGCCTCGGCTGCCTCGAACGTATTGCGCGTTTCATTGGTGAATTTGCAGAAATTAACCTTATGCGCGTGCTCGGCCCCCCCCAACATGCGGATATTGGCACCGGCACAAAACACCTTGTCTTTGCCCGATTTCATCACCACCACTTTCACCTCGGGGTGTTCAAACCGCATGCGCTGCACGATATCGGCCAATTCGATATCAACGCCCAGATCGTAGGAATTCAGCTTTAGCAGATAGCCATCAAAGAGGCCGCCGTTCTCGTCGACATCCATGACCAGATTGGCCACCTCGCCCTGATATTCGACACGCCAGTGGCGGTATTTAGACGGGTCCGTTTGAAAATCGATTACCTTGGTCACGTCCGCGTCTCCTCAATCCTATCGCGTTGAATGCACATTATTGCATCACACAGATCCTGGGAACCCCTTTTATGCGATATAGTGATAATCACACCCAAGATTCAGCATTTAATTTGCAGGTTTCCGCGGTATGTCTGCGCGCGCATCCGTATTTGTTGCATTATTTTGCACATTCTGCATTTCCCTTGCGGCCCGATTCTCGGCATCTGCCAGCAATTCGAGCAGCCAGGCCAAGGGCAGATCATCCCCCAGCCCCTGCACGGCATCCCCCTGCCAATGCCCCCGCGTGATGGCGCATAGCCGCACAGCCGCGCGCGGCCGGCCCATTTCCAGTTTCAGGCGCGCATTGGCCAGCTGGATCACCCCTTGCACAAACCCGCGCGCAGCACTGCCGGCGGGCAAGGCCAGCCAAACCGGTTCTAGCACCTCATGCGCCTCCCAGTTGTAGCCCGCTTGCAGATAGGCCAAACCAGCCGTAAATGCGCGGCTGCGCAGCAAGGCGGCTTGCCCCATATCGGGCTGGGCGGTGGCGCGGATGGCATCAAAAAACCCCTCGGCATGCCGAGGGGTTTTGCCAGGAACATAGGCATAAGGGGGCAGCAAGCCTGCGCTCATGCCGTTTCGGGCATCGCGGCCTCGATCCGGGCCAGACGCCTGCAAAATTCGCCCACAGCCGCCAGCACCGCTTGGGGCGCATCCACATGCGGCGCGTGCCCGCAATTGGGCAATATTTCAACATCGACAGGCGCATAGCTGCGGGTTTCCAGCGCCTCGATCTGGGCCAGTGTGCCATATTCATCGGCCGCGCCCTGAATGGCCAAGGTGGGAATGCGCAGATAATCGATCACATCGGCCACATTCCAATTGGCAAAGCCCTCGTCCAGCCAACTGTCGTTCCAGCCGTGAAACGCGATATCGGGCGCATCGTGATATTTGGCCAGCTTGGCGCGCAGATCGCCCTGCTGGAATGCCGTGCGCGCCTGGGCAATGGCCGCCAAACCGATGGTTTCCGTAAAGAAATGCGGCGCCATCAACACCAGCCCCCGCACACGGAAATCTTCGACACTGCCGGCGTAGATGGCTGCAATCGTGGCGCCATCGCTGTGGCCCATCAAAATACCGGTTTCAAAGCCGATGGCCTGCAGCACATCAGGCAGCACATCTGTGGCCTCGCGCGTCATGTAATCCAGCGGCCAGGGCAAGGCCCGCGGCCCCGAGCGGCCATAGCCCGCCCGCGAATAGGCAAACACGCCCCAGCCCGTGGCATCGGCCAATTTTTGCGGAAAATCACGCCACAGCGCGACCGAGCCCAGCCCCTCGTGCAGCAGCACAATCGTGGGCGCCTGCCCCGGCGCCGGACCAAAGCATTGATATTCCAGATCAAACCCACCAGCCTGCAGATGGCCCGTGCCCATATCCCACACCATCACACCACCTCGCGCAGTTTGAAACGTTGTATTTTGCCGGTGGCGGTTTTGGGCAAGTCATCCACAAATTCCACCCAGCGGGGGTATTTCCACTTGCCGATCCGCTCTTTCACATGATCTTTCAGCGCCTCTTGGGCAGGCGCGGCGCTGGCGGGCTTCATCACCACAAAGGCCTTGGGCTTTTCCAGCCCATCCTCGTCGCGCCAGGCCACCACCGCGGCCTCGAGCACGCCAGGATACGAGATTAACGCCTGCTCTACCTCAAAGGGGCTCACCCAGATGCCCGATACCTTGAACATATCATCGGTGCGCCCGCAGTAGACAAAGCGGCCATTTTCCAGGCATTCGTATTTGTCGCCCGTGCGCGTCCATGCCCCCTCGAACGTGGCGCGGGATTTGGTGCGTTGGTTCCAATATCCATCCGCCGACGAAGGCCCACGCACCAGCAATTCGCCCACACAGCCCGGCCCCAGATCGGCACCGTTTTCATCAACCAGCCGCACCTCGTAGCCCGGCACAGCCGTGCCGGATGTGCCGTAAACCACATCGCCCGGCTTGTTTGACAAAAAGATATGCAGCATCTCGGTCGAGCCGACACCATCCATGATATCGACCCCCCACAGCCCCTGCCATTTGCGCCCCACCTCTTCGGGCAGCGCCTCGCCCGCGGAAATGCAGGCGCGCAGGGAAATGGGGGGCAGGCTGGCGGCACCGCTTTCCCAGTGATGCACCATCGCCGCATAAAGCGTTGGCACACCACAGAAAACGCTGGGCGCATGGGTTTTCAAAATGGCGTCCACCGCATCGGGGGTGGGCCGGCCGGAAAACAGCACCACACTGGCCCCAACCGACATGGGAAATGTCATGGCATTGCCCAGACCATAGGCAAAAAAGATCTTTGCCGCCGAAAAAACCGTGTCATCTTCGGCAATTTGCAGCACTTCTGCGCCATAGGTATCGGCGGTGGCGCAGAGGCTGGAATGCACATGGCGCACGCCCTTGGGCTGGCCGGTTGAGCCCGAGGAATAAAGCCAAAACGCAATTTCATCTGCGGATGTTTCCACCGTGGGCACGGCTGCGGCGCCCTCGATAAAGGCGCCATAGGTTTGGCAGCCTTGCGGCGCCTCATCGGCCACCACCACGACCTGGCGCAAATGCGGGTTATCTGCCAGCACTGGCGCCACCACGGGGTAAAGCGCTTGGGAGACAAACAAGATACTGGCGCGGCTGTCGCGCAAAATCGTGTCATACACCTGGGCTGAAAGCAGCGTGTTAAGCGGAATGGGCACGACCCCTGCCTTTAGCGCGCCCCAAAACAGCACCGGCAATTCGATCTGGTCCAGCATCAGCAGCGCTGCGCGCTCTTCGCGGCGCACCCCTGCCCGGCCAAAGGCCCCGGCCGCCTGCGCCGATAGCGCGGCCAACTGCCCGTAGGTTATGCTGCGCTCGGCACCGTCTGCTTCGCGAAAGGCCAACTTATCGCCGCGCCCCTCGTGCAGATGGCGATCTACAAAGTAATTGGCGGCATTGCTGCACTGGCTCATCTCACCCTCCCTGTTTGCGCGGCGGGCAGGTTTTTGGGCCCGCCGCCGCGGTGCCGGGTGTTTTGCAGCAGCTCCTCCTTCTGCCGCCCCTGACGGGGATAAAACGCACAGCACCCGCGATTCCTGAGGATATTATGCATCATAACGCATATCACGCAAGAAAACATCGCGGTATTGTGCACTTTTTCGCACAAAGAAAAAGGCCGCGCCCATAGGACGCGGCCCAACGCCTTGGAATGGCGGAAAGATTATTCGGTGTATTTGTCGATCAGCATGCGTGCCTCGTCGATCAATGCCTGACCGTCGATGCCTTTGCTGTTCATATCGGCCACCCATTCATCATAAATGGGCTGCGCCAGCGCGCGCCATTCCTTGGTGGCTTCGGCATCCAAGGTGATGATGTTGTTGCCCAAGGCCACCGCGTTCTCGCGCGCGGGCCCATCGGCATCAGCCTGGGTGCCGCCTGCAAAGACCGAGAATTCCTCGCCCGAGTTCTGATCGATCACCGCTTTCAGGTCATCGGGCAGCGCGTTATATTTGTCTTTGTTCATCGCCAGCACAAAGGTCAGCGTATACAGCGCCGAACCCGAGAATTCGGTGTGGTTTTTCACCAGTTCCGGCACTTTCAGCGCGGCGGTCACTTCCCACGGAATGGTGGTGCCATCGATCACGCCTTTCGACAGGCCTTCGGAAACGGCAGGCACGGGCATGCCAACGGGGGTTGCACCCAGCTTGGTCAGCAGCGAGTTCACCGAGCGCGAGCCGCCGCGAATTTTCAGCCCGTTCATATCGGCAGGCGTGTTCACCGGCACATTGGTATGGATCATGCCCGGGCCATGCACCCAGGTGCCCAAGATGTGCACATCTTTGAATTCGGTGTCTTTCATGTGCTTTTCAAACATCTGCCAATAGGCCCGCGACACGGCGCGCGCATTGGTCATCATGAAAGGCAGCTCGAACACTTCGGTGCTGGGGAAACGGCCCGGGCTGTAGCCCACCACTGTCCAGACAATATCGGCAATGCCATCAATCGCCTGATCCATCAGCTCTGGCGGTTTGCCGCCCAGCTGCATCGAGGGGTAGCGCTCGACCTTGATGCGGCCATTGGAATCGGCCTCTACCTTATCGGCCCAAACATCCAGCACCAGGCGCGGCACATTGGCCTGCGCCGGCAGGAATTGGTGCATCTTCAGCGTCACTTCCTGCGCCATGGCCGGCACTGCGCTAAAGGCTGTGGCCAGCGCCGCGAAAGCTGCACCGCCCAGAACACCCAACACTGTTCTACGTTTTGTCATACTTACCTCCCTTTGTGCCATTTTGGCACTATAATGCTTAACTCTATGCATATGATGCATCATATTGCCAGCAAAATATGCCCACTTTTGCCACCCCCCTGCAGCAAAAGCACAATTTCGCCAAAGCCCCCGCTAGAACAGCTGGCCGGCATCCAGATCAGCCCAGATCACCCCAGGCTGGGCATTTTCAACTGCCCATCAAGGGCCGCATCGATCGCGCGCTGGCCAAATTGCAGGCCGCATTCATATTTCCCAAACAGGAAATGCGCATTGGCCCCGGTATTCAGGCCTTTTTGAATGCCCTCGCCGATTTCGAAATCTTCGTTAAAGACAACGCGGATCAGATCGAAATTCTTGGTGTAGTAGCGCAGTGCCTTTTCAGAAACCGGCTCTTCGGGCGTCAACATCATGCATTGGAAGATACAGCTATCCACGCCGGTGGGAATCACCGTGTGGATATAGACATGATCGGTTTGCACCTGCACGAAATTGGCGGGAAACAGGTAGTTCTGGGTCAGGAAATACGGGCGATACTCCCAGGTTTCGGGGGCCGTGCCGCGCAGCTCTTCGATTTTGGGCAAGGGCACGGCATGGCGCACATGCGGGTTGAAATTCAAATGCACGCTTTGGTTATCCAGATAGGCCGAGCACGCCGTCTCGCGATGCGCGTGGCAGAAATGATAGCTTTCCTGAAACCCCTCTAGCAGCAGGCGCCAGCTCATGTTTTTGCGCAATTCCCATTTGCGAAACACATGGTGGCCGCCCAGATCGAGGCCCTGCAGCTGCTCGGCCATGGGGGCAAGCCAGGCATCGATATCCACCGGCGCCTGTGGCACCGATGGCATCACCCAAATCAGGCCAAACCGTTCCCAGGCGGGCAATTCAACCAAGCCCAGCTGGCTGCGCTCTACCCCTTCGAAACCCGCGGGCTGGGGAATGCCGCGCAGCTTGCCATCCAGGCCATAGGTCCAGGAATGATAGGGGCAGCTAAAGGTGCGCGCATGCCCGCATTCCTTGCCCTCAACCCGCGCTCCACGGTGCCGGCACACGTTCAAAAACGCGCGCAAGGTGCCATCGTTATCGCGTGTCACCAAAACCGGCACGCCGGTGGCATCATGGGTAAAAAAATCGCCCGGCTGTGCCACGTCGCTGGCATGGCCCATGACGATTGGAAATTGGCGAAACAGCACATCGATCTCGCGCGCAACCTGCGCGGGGTCGGTGTAGCGGGTGACGGGGTTTTCCATCACCTCGGGCAGCATATGGGTGGTTTTCCGTTCGGCCATATCCAAGATTTCTTGGATGATCTTTTGTTCTTCAGCCGTGATGCGCATCGCCCCCACCCCTCATATCTGCCGCTTACCGCCCCGAGATAGCCAAAACCCTAGGCTGCAGGCAAGCCCCAGCGCCTATCGCGTTGCGTCAAAACGCTGTGCCAGGCGCTGACCGGCCTGGTTGTATTGGCGATCCAGCGCATCGACAATCTCGGCCAGGGGCTGCACCTGTTGGTTTTGCCCACAGCCTTGGCCCGCGCTCCAAACCGTTTTCCACGCTTTGGTGCCGGCATGCATATCGCCGGAAAAATCCAGCTTGGCCTCGGCTTTCATATCGTCCAGATCCATACCCGCCGCCGCAACCGAGGCCTTCATCCAGTTGCCCATGGCGCCGGTAATGGCTTTTGAGGCCACCAGATCCTCCATGCCGCTGGCAATCACCATCTGCCGATAGGCATCACCGATCAGCGTTTCTGTGGCGGTCAGAAACCTTGTGCCCATATAGGCCAGATCTGCGCCCATGGTTTCCACCGCCAAAATGCCCGCGCCCGTGGAAATGCCACCCCCCACCGCGATGGGGCCATCAAAGAATTGGCGCACCTCGTCGATAAAGGGGGCCATGGCATATTGGCCCGTGTGCCCGCCTGCGCCCGCGCAGATCAGCACCAAACCATCGGCGCCCTTTTCCACCGCTTTGCGCGCGTAAGAGGGGCTGTTCACATCGGCAAAGACCAGCCCGCCATAGCCATGCACCACATCGGCCACACGATGCGGCCCGCCCAGGGCTGTCACCACGATTTCGGGCTGATATTGCGCCACCAAGGCCAATTCTGCATCGAACCGGCCATAGCTGTTATGGGTGATCATATTAAAGGCAAAGGGCAGCCCCGCAGGCGCCAGCGCGCCCTGCACCTGCAAAAACCACTGCTGCAAATCCTCGATCGTGCGCCCGTTTGGGCCAGGAAACGCCCCCATGATGCCGGCTTTGGCCGCAGCCACCACGATCTCGGGGCCCGATACCAAAAACATCGGCGCCGCGATCACGGGCAGGCGCAGGCGGGCTTTGAGTGCGGCGATTTTTTCTTTGGCGGTCATGCGCAATATCCTTGCAGTTTTGGCAGATAGCCGGGGCTGATTGCCGCGCCTGTTAGCGGATTGCCACGGGCAGGTCCACCACCTGCAAACGCCGCAAGCGCCACTGCCTTTGGGCACCTGCATCGGCAGGTAATCGCTGATTTGTGCAAGTTGGGCTTTTGTAACTGCGCATATTCGCCCAAAATATGTATCACAAGTGCAAGCCGCCGGCGTGCTTACGCGCTGTGCATTGCAGATATTTTTGATCACGTTGAGACAAGGCAAGGAAACAGACATGCCCAGCATGCCCCGATGGATCGCCACCACTGCCCTTTTGGCCCTTGGCAGCGCGGCCATGGCCGACAGCTGCGACCAGCTGCAACAGGCCAGCACAACCTATAACGCCGTTCAAACCGGCACAGCCTCGGGGCAATCCACCCGCTGGCTGCAGCAATTGCTGGGCATCACCGCCGATGGGGTTTGGGGGCGCCAAAGCCAGGCCGCCTATGACGCCTATGTTGCGCGCTGCAGCTCGTATAGCTACCCGCGCGGCGCCACTCAGATGGTAAACGGTGGCACCGTGCAGCATTATTACCGCAACGAGGTGGTTTCCGATCAAACCCCCTATCAGCGCTGCGAAACACAGCAAACGCCGATCTATCAAACCGTGCAGGGCAAAGACGATATGGGCGCAGTTGTGGGCGGTGCGCTGATCGGCGGCGTTGTGGGCAAAGTGGTGACAGATAATAAAGGCGGCACCGCATTGGGGGCCATTTTGGGCGGTGCACTGGCCAATGAAAGCCAGAAAAAACGCAACACCACCACCGAAATTGTGGGCTATGACAGCAAGCAAGTATGCAGCACGGCCTATAAAACCACCACATCCACCCGCGAGGTGTATTCGCATTCAACCATCACATTCATGATGGATGGCATGCAGATCACAGCCGAATTTACGCGCCCCTAAGGCCCATACTGGGCTGAAATCAGGGCTGAAATACGGAAAACCCCGCCAATCAGCGGGGTTTTTCTATGCGATCAGGCCGCGATGAAAAACAAGATCGCCCCTGCGATGGCGCCCCATAGCAACAGCGTGGGTGTGCTTAGATTTGGCTGTTTCATACCCTGTCTCGCTAGTGCTGGCTGCTTGGCGCGGGCTTTGGCGGGCGCTTGTCAAAGCTTGGCAGGCCCTCGGGAATGGCCTGATAGCTTTGCCTGTCGCAGGTAAAAATCGCCGCTTGCGGTGCAAACACCGAAGGGTCATCCAGCGTGCCCACCTTTACGATAAAGGCCCCGGGCCGCGATGGGCTGACCGAGCCGAACCCCGTGCCACAGGCCCCGCAGAAATACCTCTGCACCGGCGTTTCTAAATCCGGGCGGGCAAAAACCTTGGGCGTGCCCTTGGTAAAGGCGAAATCCGTGTCATTCACCACCGCCACCAGATTTGCCCCACCGCCGGTGATATAGCTGCATTCGCGGCAATGGCATTGAAACTGCGCCTGCAGCGGCCCCGTGATCTGGTAGTGAATAGCGCCACAATAACACCGTCCGCTATGGGTCATGGGTCTGTCTCCTTGCCGGTTTTGGCGCATGCGCCCTGCCCATCAGACTGGCCCGTTCGCGGCGCATTTGCAAGCGGCCTGCGGCCTTGCCGTTTTGTCGCACTTGTATTCGCGCAAGGATGCTTAAATGTGCTCTGTCAACTCGGGCCACCAGCCCGACCTCCCCGTTGGCAGCGCCCCCTGTGCCGCGTCTTCAGCACTTTCCCTTCCATGGCACAGGGGGCAAATACAACCATTTATTATCAACGCATTGCATGCCAAAGCTGATCTATAACATCAACATGGGTTGATGGGATTTTCCGCAGAGGGCGCAATGATGAAAAACGGGCTTTTCTTCTTGTCGCCCGCATGGCACCTTTTGCCCATGACAGCTGTTGGACCCCACCGATTTGCCTTTGGCGCCATGCAATTTGGCGGCACGGCCAGCGCCGCGGATGCGGCAGAATTATACGCCGCCTGCCGGGCTGCGGGCATCACCCATTTCGACACCGCCCACGCCTATACCAATGGCGCATCCGAACGGTTGCTGGGCGATCTGGTGCGCCCCGAACGCGACGCGGTTTTTATCGCCACAAAGGCAGGCTATGTGGGCGGCGCGTCGCGGCAAAACATCCTGTCCACATTCGACGAAAGCCGCCAGCGCCTGCAGCTAGATCATGTCGATCTGCTGTATTTGCATCGTTTCGATGATGCCACACCGCTGGAAGAGACATTTGAAACCCTTGCAAAATTGCAATCCGACGGGCTGATTACCCATATTGGCGTGTCGAATTTTGCAGCATGGCAAGTGATGAAGGCGCAGGCCGTGGCGGCACGCCTGGGCACATCGATCAGCTATATCCAGCCCATGTATAACCTGGTCAAACGCCAGGCCGAGGTGGAAATCTTGCCGATGGCACAGGCCGAGGGGCTGGTGCCCTGCACCTATTCGCCCTTGGGCGGCGGCTTGCTGACCGGAAAATACAGCACACAACAGGCCGCCTCCGATGGCCGCCTGGCCACCGATCACCGCTATGCCGCACGCTATGGCCTGCCCGAAATGCACAGGGCTGCGGCAGATCTGTCAGCACTGGCGGCCGATCTGGGGCTGCATCCGGCAACTTTGGCCGTGGCTTGGGTGTTGCAACACCCCGCAGCCCCCGTGCCGATTTTATCGGCGCGCAACGCGGCGCAGCTTGCGCCATCCTTGGCGGCCATCAATTACGATCTCGATGCAGACACATATGCGCGGCTGCAGGCGATTTTCCCTGCACCACCGCCCGCCACCGACCGGATAGAAGAGGCCTAGGGCGCCACGGGTGGCACAGCTGCCTGCACTTTGGCAGGGCGCACGCTGATCAACAAACCCACCGTTAACAGCACCAAAGCCCCCACGCCAAAGGGGCTTAGCGCCTCGCCCAGTATCAGCAGCCCCAACAGCGCCCCACCCCCCGGAACCGCCGCCAAAATGGCCGATGTATCGGCATTGCCAATGGTGCGCGAGGCATGGGCGATAAAGATCAACCCCACCAGATTGGGCACAAACCCCTGATACACCGCCTGCAACGCCAAGGGCTGCAGCGGCGCATCCGCCAGCCCGCTGGGCAGCCAGAGATACCAGATGGGCAGATAGATCACCGCATTCACAATGGTGCCACAGAAAATAATCTGCATCGCCCCCAGCTGCCAGCGCCCCGATAACATCACGTAAACCGCGAAAAACAGCGCCCCCACCGCAAATAGCGCATCGCCAATCCAGGCCTGCGCATGGCCCATCGCACTGCCATCCCAGGCCAGCCCCACCGTGGCACAAAAGATCAGCACCGCCCCCCCCAATTGCCGCATGCTGGGGCGTTTTTGGGCGAAAAGCGCCATCAGCAGCATGCTGAGAAAGGGCAACAGCCCATTCATGAAAATGCCCCCATGGGCCGCGGGGGCAAATAAAAACCCGGCAAATACCGCCAAGATATAGATGGGCCCCAAAATGAACGAGATCACCGCGATCTGCACCAGCCGCAAATTGCGCCAGGGTTTGTAAATCAGGCACAAAGGCAGCGCCACGATCGAGGCCAGGCCATAGCGCATCGCGGCCAGATCATAGATTGTCAGCCCGCTATCATTGGCCACGCGGCTAACGATCAGCCAGCAAGACCACACCAAAACGATGGTGCAGGCGGCAAGATAGCCGGAAAGCTGTGACGTGGGGCGGGCAATCATAGGGCACCTGCGGTGTTTGGGGCATATAGCTGCCCCAGCACTAGGGCTTGGCTTGGCCCAAGCCAACCCTAATCGCCCACTACCGTATTAGCGCGGGGGTGGCGCTGGTGGCTATGGGCGCCCATGCGGCACGAGCGCGGAAAAAGGTTTTCCAACCGTTTGCTCGTATTCGTCCTCGTCCCAAAACCCAATCAAAATGCCTGTTTCGGCGGCAATCTTTTGGCGTGCCAACACGGCCGGTGTGGCGGTGATGCGGGTGTGGTGGCGCGTGGCCCATTGCAACAGCGCCGCCTCCATCCGGGCGCGCACCTGCTGATGTTCGGGCAGATCGGATGCGCCGATATCGGTTAATTCATCAGGGTCTGTGGCCAGATCAAACATCACCGGGCGGAAGCCCTCGCAGCGGATATATTTCCAACGCCCGTCAAAGATCATTTTTGTATGGGCGTCTTCCTGGGGCTGGCCCAGGGCGCGGGCCATTTCGGACCAGTGATAATCATGTTCTGAAATCACGTAGCGGCGGCTGAAGCCATCTTGCCCATGCAAAATCGGGGTCAGATCGCGGCCTTCGATGATATGGGGCTTGGCCCCTGCCCCAAGTGCCGCCATGAAGGTGGGGGCCAGATCGATCATCTCGACCAGCGCATCGCTGGCCTGCCCCCGGGTGGCATCGGCCTCGGGGCGCGGATCTGCGATGATCAGCGGCACTTTCACCGCCATTTCATGGTAGAAATCTTTGTCACCCATCCAATGATCGCCCATGTAATCGCCATGATCCGAGGTAAAGGCGATGATGGTATTCTCGGCCAGCCCCTGGGCCTGCATCCAGGCAAAAAGCCGGCCCAGGTTATCATCAAGCTGCTTGATCAGCCCCATATAGGCGGGAATGACCGTTTCACGCACCTCATCGCGCGAAAAGCTTTTGCACACCCGCGCATCCAGATAGGCGCGCAACAACGGGTGATCGGTGTCAAATTCGGCCCCATGGCGCACCGGCGGCACGATGTGGCTGGCATCATACATATCGTGGTAGGGTGCGGGCACGATATAGGGCCAATGCGGCTTGATATAGGACAGATGGCACATCCATGGCCGCCCATCTGCCTGCGCCTGGCGCATGAAATCCATGGCGCGATCGGTCATATAGGCGGTTTCGGAATGTTCTTCGGGCACATTTGCCGCCAAACGCGAGTTTTTCAGCAACCAGGCCGATAGGCGCTGCCCATCGGCATCAACCCCGGAATTGGCAAAATCATGCCATGGGTTATCCGAGGCAAACCCATGCGCCACCAGATAATCATCGTAGGCCGACCAGTTTTGCCGCGCGCTATCGGGGTGCAGGCCATCGTCACGCTCGAACGGATCAAAGCCGCATTCAGATCGCGCCACACCGATTTGGCTTTTCGGGTCTATCCCCAGCCAGGCCATCCCCTCGAGATCGGCGGCCATGTGGGTTTTGCCCACCAAAACCGCCCGCGCCCCGGCCGCACGCAGGTGATCGCCCAATGTCGGCTCGCCCACCCGCAGTGGCATGCCGTTCCAGGTCGAGCCATGGCTGCGCACATAACGCCCCGTATAAGCCGACATACGCGAAGGCCCGCAGACCGGCGATTGCACATAGGCGTTGGTAAAACGCACGCCGCGCGCGGCCAAAGCATCGATATGGGGGGTATGCAGATGCGGATGGCCATAGCAGCTGAGGTAATCAAACCGCAGCTGATCTGCCATGATCCACAACACATTGGGCGGGGTGCTCATCTATCTATCGGCCTTTTGGCAAGGGGCACGCGCCCCATAAGCCCCAAAAGCCGCCGATCACCAGACAGGCCGCGGCGCGGGGCTGTTTGCAAAACAAAAAAAGCCCCGGGGGTAAACCGGGGCTTTGTGATCATTTGCGCTTAGCTGGCGTTTGCCACGGCGCGTTTGGTCAGCACAGCCACCAAATGCGCGCGGTAGGCGGCGCTGCCATGCAAATCGGCGATCATGCCATCGGCAGGCAGGCTTAGCCCATCCAGCGCATCGGCGGCAAAATTCGCCGACAATGCCGCCTCGGCCTCGGCCCAGCGGAAAACACCGTTTTCCGAGGCACCCGTGACCGCCACGCGCACACCATCAGCAAAGCGCGCCACAAACACCCCCACAAGCGCAAAGCGCGAGGCGGGCTGTTCGAATTTTACATAAGCGGCCGATTGCGGCACCGGGAAACGCACCTCGGTGATGATCTCGCCCTCGTCCAGCGCCGTGGCGAACATGCCCTGGAAATACTCGTCCGCCGCGATCTGACGGGCATTGGTGACAATCACTGCCCCCGATGCCAGCGCCGCCGAAGGGTAGCAGGCCGAGGGGTCGTTATTGGCCAGGCTGCCGCCAATCGTGCCACGGTTGCGCACCGCCGGGTCGCCAATGCCGCCGGCCAGCGCCGCCAGCGCGGGGTAATCCCCCGCCACTTCGGCCGCCACCCGCGCATGGGGCGTGGCCGCCCCGATGCAGATCTGCCCGGCATCGTTGTGGCAGATGCCCTGCATCTCGGCGATGCCGCCCAGGCTGACCAGCTTCGAGGGGCTGGCCAAGCGCTGTTTCAGCGTGGGCAACAGCGTTTGCCCCCCCGACAGCGCCTGCGCGTCTTCGTCTTTCAGCGCCGCCACCGCCTCGGCAATGGTGCTGGGTTTTTCGAAATCGAATGCATACATGTCCTGTCTCCCTATTCGCCCTGCATCGCGGCCCAAACGCGGGACGGCGACAGTGGCATATCGATATGCGTGATGTCATGGCCCTGGCGGCGCAGCGCGTCAACCACGGCGTTCACAACTGCCGGCGGGCTGCCGATGGCCCCTGCCTCGCCGCAGCCCTTTACCCCCAGCGGGTTGTGCGTGCACGGTGTCGAGCAGCTGTGATCAACCGTGTAGAACGGCAGGTCACTGGCCCGCGGCATGGCGTAATCCATGTAGCTGCCGGTCAACAGCTGGCCATTCTCGTCATAGGCCGCCCCTTCCAGCAGCGCCTGTCCAATCCCTTGGGCCAAGCCACCATGCACCTGCCCCGACACGATCATCGGGTTCACGATATTGCCAAAATCATCGGCTGCGGCAAAACGTTCAACCGTGACGCGCCCGGTGTCTGGGTCTACCTCGACCTCGCAGGCATAGGCGCCCGAGGGGTAGGTAAAGTTCGATGGATCATAAAACGCGGTTTCTTCCAAACCGGGTTCCATGTCTTCCAGCGGGTAGTTATGCGGCACGTAAGCGGCCAGGGTTACATCGCCCCACGCCACCGATTTATCGGTGCCTGCCACGCTGAACTGGCCGTCTTTCAGCTCGATATCGGCCTCGGATGCCTCTAGCAGATGCGCCGCGATCTTTTTGGCCTTGGCGATGATCTTGTTTGTCGCCTTCACCATCGCCGAGCCACCCACAGCCAAGCTACGCGAGCCATAGGTGCCCATGCCCATCGGCGTGCGCGCGGTATCGCCATGCACGATTTCAACCATGCTTTCATCGATGCCCAGCATATCGGCCACCACTTGCGGGAAGGCGGTTTCATGCCCCTGCCCGTGGCTGTGACTGCCCGTCATCACCGAGATCGAGCCGGTGGCATTCACCCGCACCGTGGCGCTTTCATAAAGCCCCGCGCGCGCGCCCAGCTGGCCCACCAGGTTTGACGGTGCAATGCCGCAGGCCTCGATATAGCAGTTCACACCCAAACCGCGCAGCTTGCCGCGCGCCTTGGATTCCGCCAAACGCGCCTCGAAACCGGCCAGATCTGCGATTTCTTCCAGCTTGTCCATCGTCGCGTGGTAATCGCCCGTGTCATATTCCACCGCCACCGGCGTGGCATAGGGGAATTGGGTGATAAAGTTCTGACGGCGCAGCGCAATCGGGTCAACGCCCAGCTCGCGCGCGGCTTTGTCGATCACCCGCTCTAGCTGATATGTCGCCTCGGGGCGGCCAGCGCCGCGATAGGCATCGACCGGCACGGTATTGGTAAAGACCGCCTTAACATTCACGTAAATCAGCGGCGTTTTATAGTTGCCTGCCATCAGCGTGCCATGCAGCCACGTGGGCACCGAGGGTGCAAAAGTAGACAGATAGGCGCCCATATTGGCATAGGTTTCGGTACGCAGCGCGGTAAAGTTATTATCCGCATCCAGCGCCAATTCGATCTTGGTGACGTGATCGCGCCCATGCGCATCCGACATAAACGCCTCAGAGCGCGACGATGTCCATTTCACCGCCCGCGCCAATTGCCGTGCGGCAAAGGTGCAAAACGCCTCTTCTGCGTAGTGGAAGATCTTGGTGCCAAAGCCACCGCCCACGTCAGGGGCCACAACCCGCAGCTTATGTTCGGGAATACCCAGCACAAAAGCGCCCATCAACAGGCGGATAACATGCGGGTTCTGGCTGGTGGTATAGAGCGTGGATTCATCCGTTGCGCGGCTGTAATCCCCCACCGCCACGCGCGGCTCCATCGGGTTGGCCACAAGGCGCTGGTTGACCAGCTCTAGCGTGGTGACATGCGCGGCCTTTTCAAAGGCTGCGGCAACCGCGTCTTTGTTTTCTTCAACAAAGCCCCAGTCGTAGCACAGGTTGCTGGTCAGATCATCATGCACCTTGGGCGCATCTGCCGACAGCGCCGCTTTCATATCGACAACCGCGGGCAGTTCTTCGATTTCAACCGCAATGGCCTCGGCGGCATCGCGCGCCTGCTCGGGGCTGTCGGCCACAACCGCGGCAATCGGATCGCCCACATGGCGCACCTTGCCCTGGGCCAGAACCGGGTGGGCCGGCTCTTGCATCGGCTGGCCAAAACGGTCGGTCACCTGCCAGCCACAGGGCAAACCGCCCACGCCGGCAAAGTCATCGCCGGTGAAAATGCGCACAACCCCCGGCATCGCCGCGGCATCGGATGTATCGATCGACACGATCCGCCCATGCGCCACATCCGAGC
The DNA here is from genome assembly GCA_913061505.1 of uncultured Lutimaribacter sp. GTDB lineage: Bacteria > Pseudomonadota > Alphaproteobacteria > Rhodobacterales > Rhodobacteraceae > CAJXSO01. The sequence continues at coordinate 9,860 of CAJXSO010000021.1, read as the reverse complement.
GCAGGAAATGCACATAGGCCTGGCCGTGAACGTTGATATCGTCGGTGTAATTACCGGCCCCGGTCAAAAACCGGACGTCTTCGCGCCGCTTGCTGCTGGCGCCTATGCCTGAATCTTTTGGCATGATTTCTCCTCCCAAATCCTGTCAGCCCTGCACTGTGGCGCGGGCGTTGTTTTTATTCCGCCGCAATCGCAGATACATCCTGCCCAGAGGCGGCCAAAATGGCTTTGACGATGTTATGATAGCCCGTGCAGCGGCAGATATTGCCCTCGAGATAATGGCGCACCTCGGCCTCGGTGGGCTTGGGGTTTTCTTTCAGCAACGCGGCTGCGGTCATCACCATGCCGGGTGTGCAAAAGCCGCATTGCAGCCCGTGATGGTCTTGAAAGGCCTGCTGCAGGGCAGACAGGGTGCCATCTGCCGCGGCCATGCCTTCGATGGTGCGCACATCGGCGCCATCAGCGTCGGCTGCCAGCATTGTGCACGCCTTTACCGACACGCCATTCACATGCACCGTGCACGCCCCACATTGCGAGGTATCACAGCCGACATGCGTGCCGGTCAGGCGCAGATCTTCGCGCAGAAAATTAACCAGCAACGTCCGCCCTTCAACAGTGCCACGCACGGCTTTGCCGTTCACGGTCATTTGGATTTCGGTCATCAGTTCCTCCCAGAAATGTTTGTAAGTGTATCCATTGAGCACAAGTTAAGCACGGCTCTAAGCACTTGAGAACCGTAAATTTAGCCTCTGCATCATTATTGCCCCCCGGGGCTGCGCCGCGGCCTTGGCCGGGTGGGAATTTCCTTTAACAGCCCCCCCACACCCATGGCCGCAATATCGGCGCTGCTGGGCACCTGCCCGCAGGCCACCCGCTCGAGCACCCAATCAGCGCCGTTCAGCGCCGGGCTGCGCGCACAGCCCGGCAAGCCCACCACCGTGGCCTGCCCCAGCTGGCCCAAAAACAGCAGGTTGCCAGGGTCAACCGGCATGCCAAACCGCGTCAGCGTGCCACCGGCAGACAGCAAGGCCGTTGGCGCCACATCATGGATATCCGAGGTGGCGCTGGCCGTCAGCACCAACACCAGCCGCGCCGCCTGCGCGGCTTGGGCCACCGCCTGCGATAGCGCCTGCGCCTCGTGGGCCACGACCACGCGATCGGCCAGCGAGATGCCCAACCGTTCCAGCCGGGTGCGGGTGGCGCGGCGGCCTTTATCTGGGGGGGGCGTGCCGGTTGTGGTGGTTTCGATCAAAACCGCATGGTCCAACACCGGCGGCAACAGGCGCAAACTGCCCGCCGCATGGCCGGCTGCGCGCTGCAGATCAGCTTGGGCGACCGCATAGGAAATGATCTTGATCGTGGCCACCATGGCCCCCGGCGCAAGGCGCGCAAAGGCGGGCAAAGTGGCGATTGTGATCATGGGATCAACCGCGTTCAGCGCCGCCAGCCGGGGCTGATCCAGCATCAAAATGCCGGGGCCTGTGGCGTATAAATTCACCCGCCCCGCCCCGGCCGCCGACAGGCGCAGCCCTTGGCCCAAAGGATCGGGCACCAGCGCCTGTGCCAGCTGCTGGGCGGCGGCGTTTTCGGGCACATCGCCGGGGCCAAGCCGGGCCACCGTAACCTGCCCCAGCCCCGCCGCGCGCAGCTGTGCCAGATCGGCGGCAGACAAAACCCTGCCCTTGGCCAAACCCGCCACCGAATGGGCCAAAATTGCGCCCTCGGCCTGATCGATCGGCAGGGGGCCAAAAATCAAGGTTGCCCCCCGCGCAACACCGCCGTCATCTGCGCCAAAATCGCCACGGCAATTTCGGCTGGGTTTGCCGCGCCTATATTCAGCCCGATGGGGCCGTGGATGCGCGCCAGATCATCGGGGCCAAAGCCCATTTCGGCCAGGCGCTGGCAGCGTTTGGCATGGGTGCGGGTGGACCCCAGCGCGCCGATGTAGAACGCATCTGATCGCAGCCCCAGCACAAGAGCCGGATCGTCAAGCTTTGGATCATGGGTCAACAGCACCAGCGCGGTGCGCGTATCTAGCCCCAGCTTGGCCACAGCCTCGTCGGGCCAGTCGTTCAGGATATGGGCATCGGGAAAGCGCGCGCTGTTGCCAAAGGCCTCGCGCGGGTCGATCACAAAGGCATCATGGCCCGCCAGCCGCGCCATAGGCACAAGCGCCTGCGCAATATGCACCGCCCCCACCACCAGCATCCGCAAAGGCGGATTATGAATGGTAACAAAGGTCTGGCTGCCCTCTTCAAACCCAGAGCGGTCGGCGCGAAAACGTGGCGCATGGCCCGCTAGATCAAGCCGCCGCGCGCCTGTGGTTAAATCGGCCACCATCGCCGCAGGCTGGCGCGCCGCGCGCGCAGCCACAAGTGCTGCCAGCAAATCGCGGGGCAAAACCGGGCCTACCGGTTCCAACAACACCCGAATGGTGCCCCCACAGGCCAGCCCCACGGCAAAGGCATCGCCATCACTGACCCCAAATTCCAGCACGCGCTGGCCGCCATCTTGCAAGGCCTCTTGCGCCTCAAACACCACCGCGCCCTCGACACAGCCGCCCGACACCGAGCCCTCGATCTGGCCATCGCCCGAAATCACCAATTGGCTGCCCACCCGCCGTGGTGCGCTGCCCCATGTTTCGATCACCGTGGCCAAAACCGCGCCGCGCCCGGCATCGTGCCACGCAAGTGCTGTTTCGGGGATTTGATCCATGCCTGCCTCCTGTGCCAGTCATCACGCGGGGATCACGCGGCGATTACGCGGGCGCGCCATTGCGCGTATGAAACACCCCAGCCACGCCAAGTGCAAGCCGCATCTCGCCCTGCCCTATTGGCCGGCCACCATCGCCATCAGCCGGTTTTTTTCGCCACTGTCGTGTGCGCTGCTGATGGCGGCGCCCAGCGCCTCGAGGCTTTGGATATTATGGCCCGCGCGAAAGGCATCGACATGGGGCAACATCGCCTTGATACCAGCGGCGCGGGGGGCAAACCCCTGCCAGCGCAACAGCGGGTTCAGCCAGATCAGGCGGCGCGCAGACAGATGCAGGCGCTGCATTTCATGGCCCAGATCCTGCGCGCTGTCGCGATCCAGCCCGTCGGTGATCAGCAACACCACTGCCCCCTGCCCCATCACCCGGCGCGACCATTGGTGGTTGAACTGGCGCAGGCAGCTGCCGATGCGGGTGCCGCCCTCCCAATCTTGGGCCTCGGCCCCGGCGGCAGCCAGGGCCTGATCGACATCGCGCTGCGCCAGGTGGCGGGTGATATTGGTCAGCCGGGTGCCAAAGGTAAAGGCATGCACCCGCGCCCAACCGGCGCCCTTTTCATTGGCCACAGCATGCAGAAAATGCAAAACCATCCGCGAATATTGCGACATGGATCCGGAAATATCGCACAGCACCACCAGATTGGGCCAGCGAACCCTGTGCGATTTTCGCGCCAGGCTGTGAATTTCGCCGCCCCGGCGCAGGCTGTCGCGCAGGCTGGCGCGCCAATCGACCATGGCGCCTTGGCGCGCAGCGCGCATGCGGCGCGCGCGCAAGGGCTGCACCGGCAGGCTGAGGCGGGCCAACATGCGCTTGGCTTGGGCCACCTCCTCGGTGCTCATTTGTTCGAAATCGAGGGTTTTCAGCCGTTCTTCGGCCGAGATTGTCATCGAGGCGTCTATTTCGATGCGGGCCTCTTCCTCGGGCTGATCTGGGGCGTCAACGGCATGCTTGGCGCCATCCAGCAGCGCCTCGGCTGCGCGTTTTTCGGCCGCCGCCGCAGGGCGGTCTTCCTGAACGCCGCGCACCGCGGGCAGCATCATGGCCATCATATGTTCCATATAGCGCGGATCGCGCCAATAGAGGCGGAACACCTGAGTAAACACCCGGCTGTGTTCTGGACGGCTGACAAAACAGGCGTGCAAGACCCAGTAAAAATCGCCCTTTTCGCTAAAGCCCGCCGCCGCCACCGCGCGGATGGCATCCAGCACCCGCCCCGGCCCGATGGGCAAGCCCGCCTTGCGCAAAGCCCGTGCAAACCAAGTGATATTATGGGTCAGCTTTGGGTTTTCGGGCAGATCGAGGGGGAGATATTCAGCCATGGGCCGCCCCGCCCGTGGCACGCGGTGATGAGTATTTGGGGCAAGATGAAGGCTGCGGGCAGATCATGCGGGCAGGCCTGCACGCGCCTCGTCGAGCAGGCGTTTGGCCTCGGAGCCTTGCAGGCGGGCGATGTCGTCTTGGTATTTCAGCACCGCGCCCAATGTATCGGCAATGACCGCCGGGCTGAGGCTGATCACGTCGAGCGCCAAAAGGCATTTGGCCCAATCGATGGTTTCGGCCACGCCCGGCTTTTTGAACAGGTCTTCGGTGCGCAGTTTTTGCACAAAGGCCACCACCTCGCGCGAGAGGGTTTCGGCGGCTTCGGGGGCGCGGGCCTGCAAGATTTCGATCTCGCGGTCGAAACTGGGGTAATCGACCCAATGATACAGGCAGCGGCGTTTGAGCGCATCGTGCACCTCGCGGGTGCGGTTCGAGGTGAGAATCACGATGGGGGGCTCGGGGGCGCGGATGGTGCCCAATTCGGGGATTGTGACCTGAAAATCGCTAAGCGCCTCTAGCAAGAAGGCCTCGAAGGGTTCGTCGGTGCGGTCGATCTCGTCGATCAGCAGCACCGGCGCGCCCTGGGGGTGGGGGCGCATGGCCTGCAACAGCGGGCGTTCGATCAGGTAGTCTTGGGAAAACAGCTCGGTTTTCAGGGCGCCACGTTCGGCGGTGCCGGTGGCCTCGGCGGTGCGGATCGCGATCATTTGTTCGGCGAAATTCCATTCATAAACCGCGCTGGCGGCATCAAGCCCCTCGTAGCATTGCAGCCGGATCAGCGGCCGGCCCAAAGCCTGGGCCAGGGTTTTGGCGATCTCGGTCTTGCCAGTGCCTGCCTCGCCCTCGAGAAACAAAGGCCGGCCCAGGCGCAGCGATAAAAACACCAGCGTCGCCAGGGCGCGCCCGCAGACATAGCCTTGGGCGGCCAGGCCCTGTTGCACGGCATCGATCGAGTTGAAAGCGGTCATGGTGGTCCTCCTTGCACCAAGAAGTGCATCTGTGGCGCGGCGCGTCAACAGCACAAACAGCAAAGAGGCCACAGCCCGCGGGGCGCAGCGATTGACGCCGGGGGATGGGGCTGGCATGGTCGGGCGCGAGCGGCGGCGGCAGCCGCCCCGGCCCAAGCCGCACCTCAAGCGGTATGCGGGCCTGTGATCGCGTGGTTTGGCATCGCGTGATGTGGTAGCGAGTGGTTTGGTAAAGGGTTTGTGGCGCCCATGCGCATAACAGCCGTGACATGTGTCAAAAACGAAGGCCCGTTCTTGTTGGAATGGATCGCCTATAACCGCTTGATCGGGGTGGGCGCGCATTTGTTTTATTCAAACGATTGCACCGATGGCACCGATATGTTGCTGGATGCGCTGGCGGCACGCGGTTTGGTGCACCATTTGCCCAACCCCGCCGAGGGGCGCAATTACCAGATGGAGGCGCTGAAACATGCCCAACACCACCCCAGCGTGCGCAGCGCCGATTGGGTGTGGGTGGCAGATGTGGACGAGTTTTTGAACATCCATGTGGGCGATCACAGCATTGCCGCGCTGGTGGCGGCCTGCAACAACCCGGCCGCGATCAGCGTGACGTTTCAGTTTTTTGCCAATGACGGGGTCGAGCGGTTTGAAGACCGCCCCGTGATTGCGCAGTTTAGCCGCAGCCACACCCCCGATCTGTGGTGCGGCGAAAGCGCGATCGAGGTGAAAACCTTGGTGCATCGTGATTTTCCGCTGCAATATTTCGGCGCCCACCGCCCGTTTTTTCGCAAATCCCTCCCGCCACATCGCCAACCGCGGTGGTGCGATGGCGCGGGCCGCCCGGTGCCGGGCAAGTTTTTGGTGGCCGCCAACCCGCGGCGCATCCGGAAATTTCCAGCCGCAGGCGCGCGCCGCTTTGCCACGCTGAACCATTATGCGCTGCGGTCTTTGGAAAGCTATCTAGTGAAAAATGACCGTGGCGATGTGAACCGCGACAACCGCGCCTTTGATGACACCTATTGGCGCGAGCGCAACGACCCCGCCTTTGAGGATCGCACCATCCAGCGGCATCTGCCCGCCCTAGAGGCCGCTTTGGCCGAGCTGAAAGCAGACCCTGAAATTGGCCGCCTGCACGCCCATTGCGTGGCCCAGCACCGCGCCAAGATTGCCCAGCTTTTGGCCCAGCCGCCCTATCAGGCGATGCGCGACCAGCTGCGTGCAGCCCCCACCCTGCCCCCGCAGGAAGAGGCGTTGTTACAGCGGTTGGGGTTGGGCTGATGCGGATCTATTTGCATATCGGCTTGCCCGCTATGGGCAGCCCGCAGCTGCAAAATGCCCTGGCCGAAAAACGCGAGCGGCTGGCGCAGCTGGGCTATTTGTTTCCGCGGGCGTTGGGGGCCAAAAACCACACGCGGCTGTTTATGGCCGTCTCGGCGCCCGAACGCCCCGAAATGTTGCGCCTGGCCCGCGGCCATGGCCCCGCACCGCGCCAGGCGGCTTTGGCACGCGAGCTGGGGCTTGCCCTGGCGCGCGATATTGCCGCCACCCAGCCACAGGCGGTGATCATCTCGTGCCATCAGCTGGGGGGCGGGTTGGCCCAGCGCGACGAGCTGCAGCGCCTCCATGGGTTTTTAAGCCAGTTCAGCACAGATATTCGCGTGATTGCCCATATCGATGCGCAGGCGCCGGCCATGGCACGCTATTTTGCAGCGCAGGTGTTCGAGGGCCGCGCCACCCCCTTGCAACGCGATCTGGGTTTGCTGCAGGCGGGCAGCTGGTGGCAGGCGGCGCTGGGCGTGGCGCCCACGCCCGCGCAGGCCCAACAAGGCCAGTTTTTGGAAACCGAGGCGCCCGCGTTTTGGCTAGATTATGCGGCGCTGCAGGCGCATTGGCAGGCTGTTTTTGGTGCGAAAAATGTTACCTTTCGCCCCTATGACGCCGCGGTTTTTGACAGCGCCGATGCGACAGACGAACTGCGCGCCATGTTCGAAATTGACGAAAGCCTGGGGCGCTGCCAGCCCAGCGCCGCGCCCGCACAGCCCAGCGCGGCTTGGGTTGCGCGGGCGCGGCAGATGAACCATCTTTTGCAGGCCTTGCTGGGGCAAGGCACGCATGTGCTGCCTCGCCCGCTGTGGCGGCGCATTTTGGCCGATATCGCCATCGATGGGCCCGCGATTGATCCGCGCATGCTGGCCGGTGTGGCGGCCCAATTTGACGAGGGCAACGAGGCCGTTTTGGCCAACCATCCGGCCCTGTCGAAACAGGGCCTTTGCCCAGATCTGGCCTGCCTGCCCTGGCACGAGGCAGACCCCGGCCAAGGCTATCGCGCCTCGCAACACCTGCTGGCCCAGTTTTGGCAGATCGAGCGCGCCACCCGCGAGGCGCGCGCAGGCGAAACCCCGGCGCAGGCCCCCGGCCAAAGCCTGCCCGCCCAGGCCAAAACCGGCACAGCCCCCCAGCCCAGCGCCACCGCACAGCGGCTTTTGTCGCCCCTGGCCTTGCAAAATTTTGAAAAGCTGCACGGCACCCCGTTTTACCCCCACAACGCCATTGGCCCCGATACCGAAGATCGCCCCGCGCCCCCCTTTGCCCCTGCGCCTGCGCGCCACCTGCCCCCGGGGCGCAGTGGCAATGTGATTGTGGCCTGCATGAAAAACGAGGCGCCCTATATTCTGGAATGGGTGGCCTATCACCGGGCCATTGGGATCGACACTTTCTTGATCTATACCAATGATTGCACCGATGGCACCGATCAGCTGCTGCAGCGGTTGGATGCCATGGGCATTGTGCACCATCGCAATAATGACGCCTGGAAAGGCAACTCGCCCCAGCAATATGCGCTGAACCGCGCGCTGAAAGAGCCGGTGATCACCCAGGCGGATTGGGTCATTCACATCGATGTGGACGAATTTATCAATATCCGCTGCGGCAATGGCACCTTGCAGGATTTTCTGGCGCTGGTGCCCGATGCCACCAATGTTGCCATGACCTGGCGGATGTTTGGCCATAATGGCGTGCGCCAATTGGCCGACCAATTTGTGATTGGCCAGTTTGACCATGCCGCGCCCAAATATTGCCCCAAGCCCCACACAGTGTGGGGGTTTAAAACCATGGTGCGCAATATTGGCGCCTATGCAAAGCTTAGCTGCCACCGCCCAAACAAGCTGAACCCCGATTGCGCGGCCCAGGTCAAATGGGTGAATGGCGCCGGCCAAGATATGACGCGCGAGGCGCGCGACAAGGGCTGGCGCAATTCGGTGAAATCAATCGGGTATGATCTGTTACAGCTCAACCATTACGCCCTGCGCTCGGCTGAAAGCTATCTGATCAAGCGCCAGCGCGGGCGGGCGCTGCATGTCGATCGATCGATCGGGCTGAATTACTGGATCCGCATGGATTGGTGCGACCACAAAGACATCAGTATTCAGCGCAATCTGCCACGGCTAGAACAGGCCTATCAGGCGCTTATGCAAGACGACCAGCTGCGCGCGTTGCATGATGCGGGCTTTGCCTGGCACCGCGAAAAAGCCGCCGAATTGCACGCAACCCCCGAATTTGCCACGCTCTACGCCCAGGCACTAGAGATCAAGCTGACAGCGGCCGAGCGCGTGGCCTATGCGCTGGCGCTGGATCTGGAAAGCTGACATGCGGTTTTTGGCGGTCTTGACGGTGAAAAACGAAGGCGCGTTTTTGCTGGAATGGCTGGCCCATCACCAGGCCTGCGGCTTTAGCGATTTTATCATCTGCTCGAATGATTGCAGCGATGGCACCGATCTGATGCTGGATCATCTGGCCGCCAAAGGGCTGGTGCATCATATCCGCAACGACGGGCCCTATCTAAAGGCAGGGGTGCAATTCAGCGCCTATAAAAGGGCCGCAGCCTTGCCGGTTTTTGCCCAGGCCGATTGGGTGATGACGCTGGATATCGACGAATTTGTGAATATCCATGTGGGCAATCGCACCCTGCCCGCGCTGCTGGATGTGCTGCCAGATGCCGATGCCATCACCCTGACATGGCGGCTGTTTGGCAATGCCGGCGTGGTGCGTTACACCGATCAACCGATCACCCACAGCTTTACCCACGCAGCCCCGCGGGTGATCTATTGGCCGTGGCGGGCCGCGATGTTTAAAACGCTTTACCGCAACAATGGCGCTTATGCGAAATTGGGTGTGCATCGCCCGCGCAGCCCAAACCCGGATATGCTGCCCAATCTGGTGTGGCGCGATGGCTGCGGGCGCAGGTTAGAACCACGGTTCAAAACCACACAGATCTTTTCGCCTTTCGGGCGCGACAACACCCAGTTGGCACAGCTCAACCACTACCCGCTGGGGGCGATGGAAAGCTATATTCTAAAGGCCGATCGTGGCCGCGCGGTGCACAGGGGCGATATGCTGGGCATGGATTATTGGGTCGAGCGGAATTTTTCCTCGCACGAGGACCGCAGCATTTTGGCGCTGGGGGGCGGCGCGGCACGGGATGCTTTGCTGGCCGATCCGGTTTTGGCGCGCCTGCATCAGGGCGCGGTGGCATGGCGCCATGCACGGTTTCAGGCCCTGATGCGCCAAGAGCCCTATCGCGCCTTGTTTGGGCGGCTGCTGATGTGCCCCCCCACGCGGCCCGTCACCCAAAAGGGGGCGGCGTTTTTGCTGGGCCATGCGCGCGCGGGGCAAACGGGCGCGTCGGGGGCCACAGATAAGGCCACAGATAAGGCCGCGGGTGATGTGCGCGATAGTGGCGACACACAAGCACACGCTTAAGGCGATTTACCAAAATTCTGCCACCTTTCACCAAAATCTTGCCG
>CAJXSO010000020.1 GCA_913061505.1 uncultured Lutimaribacter sp. | reverse complement strand
CGCCAACCGTCGTCGAGGCAATCGCAACCGGCGGTTCGCTGTCATCAAACAGCGTCACAATGCTGCCCGGTTCGGCGGTGCCGCTGAGGCCCGCTGCATTTGCATCGGTGATGCTGGGCCCAAAGGGGGCGGTTTCATCTACGGCCGCGGGCGATAGATTGCCCGCTGCATCCTGCTGCGTCACCTTGACATTTGTCGAGGGCTGCGCTGCGGCAGAGGTGATTGGCCCATAGCTGCCATCATCTGCCACAACGGCTGTGCCGGTGGTGCCATCGGGGAACACGGTGGTTACGGTCGAGCCGGGCTCGCCTGTGCCAGACACGCTAAGCGTGCCGTCGCCATTCACCTCTAGCACCGCCGTTGGCGCCACGGGGGGCGTTTCATCTTGGTAGGCTTCAACCACCGGCGCCGAGGTGTTTCCGGCGCTATCGGCTGCCGAAACGCTGACGCTGCCGCTGGTTTGCGGTGCGGCCGATGTGGCGCTATAGGCGCCGTTTTCATCGGCCACAACGGTGACGCTGGTGCCATCGGGGTAGGCCACGGTGACGCTGGCGCCGGGAACGGTTTGGCCAGACACGGTGATGGTGCCATTGGCATTGGGTTCTATGGTTTGGCTTGGGGTAAGGCCGGCGGCGATCACCCCGTCAAGCAGCGCTTGCAGCTCGGCCACGCTATCGGTGGCGCTGCCATCATCGGCGGCGGCTTTCAGCACCGACAAGAATTCATCCAGATAGGGCGAGGGGGCGGGCGTTAGCCCCGTCAGGCCCAGCAATTCCAGGCTGGCTTCGTCAAGCACATCGGAAATATCTGTGGGCACCGCATCATCGGCCCCCAGTGCCACCAGTTGCTGCAGGGCATTGGCGGCATTGACCGCCTGCTGCAATTGGGCGGCTGTAATGGGGGTGGCATCGCCTTCATCGGGCTGGCTGGCCAGATCATCGAGCAGCGCGGTAACGGCGGGCGCCTGGCTGGCGCCTTCGGTATCGACATCGGGGGTGTTTTGAATGCCCAGCGCCGGCGAAGACAGCAGATTGGCCTCGTTTTCGGTGCCGCCCACGTTTTTGAATTCGAATTCAACGGCGCCTTCGGTCAGGTTGTCTTTGACCTGTTGCTGCGCTGTATCGGCATCGGGGGCATTGCGCAGGGTGGCGGCGATTTGTTCAATGGCGGCTTGCTGATCGCCGTTATTCTTTTGGTCCAGCCCCGACATCATCGCCAAGATCTGGCCATATTTCTCGGATTCGGACACATCGCCATCGGTATCATTAAAGGCCGGGTCAAAGATGTTCAGCGGCGCCACGGCGTTTACATCGCTTAGGCCAAAGGCATCGGCGGTGGCTTTGTTGGCATCGTTGATTTGCGCGTCGCTCAGGCCGCCTTCGGGGATGGTGCCATCCTGGCCCAGCCCGGCGTTACGCGCGGCAACGGTGGTGATGGGGTTGATATTCAGGTTAACCAGCGTGGTGCCATCGCCCTGGGGCTGGCCGGTGCCCACGCTCATCAATTGCGCAGTCAGGTCACGCGGCAGGCCGGTGGCCTCGTCGCGGTAATCGGCGGCTTCGTTGCCATCGCGCAGAATGGCGATAACCGAGGTATAGGTGCCCTCTAGCGTCACCGAGAACGAGCCATCTTCGTTCAGCTGCACATCGCGGGCCAGCAGATTGCCCTTGCTGTCGAAAATATCAACCGACAGGCCATTGCCATCGATGATGGGGCCAGCCAGGAACAACCCTTTGATCGTGGTTTGAATAACCGCGGCGGCGGTGCTGCCACCCGCAGCAACAACCAAGCCCAGCGCCAGGGGCAGCATCAAGGGCAGGCCCACGCCCGCGGGCAGGGCTGCGATGGCGGCATCATCCAACAGCGGCTCGAGCGCGGTAAAGCCGCGGCTTTCCAGCAAAATCGTGCGCGCACCATCGACATCGCCCGAGAAAGCATAAAGCGCTTTGTCACCCACTGTGCCAATGGGCTGGGCATCCAGCGGCAATTCCACCGCCTGGCCCAAGCCATCAAAGGCAAAGCTGGCTGTGCTGGTAAAGTAATCTTCGATCACCACCCGGGTGCCATCGGCAAACAGCATGACCAGGTCGTCGCCATCGCGCACCACCACATAGGCGGTGCTGTCCAGCGCCCCATCATCGGCGGCGATGGTAAACCGATCTAGACCAGACAGCTTGCTGGCGGCAATTGTCGAGGATTTTCCAGTTTCTACAACGAAACGCACATACCGACTATCAAGCACTTTTGTCACTCCAAACCAAGGATACCAATGAAACTATACCCACCCAAACGGATGGGTTCACCCTACCCGTATTAAGAATTTATTCATAATTCAAGATGTTCTGCCTGAAAGTGACGCAAGCGCATCATTTTTCCCCCACATCAGGCAGATAGCAGATCTACCTAAAGTAGAAAGATCTATACAATCAGGCGAAGTCGGGCAGCCCGTGCAGCGCCTCTTTCAGCGCGTCGCTCCATCCCTTGGAGATGGTTTGGTAATAGGGGTCATCCAGCTGAATGCGCCCGCTTGGCCCAAGGCACAGGCTGTCGCGCTGGTAGAAATGGTAATCAAACGGCGCACCCACGGTCAGGTTGGCTTTCAGCGTGGAATCAAAACTGACCAGCATCAGCTTCATCGCCTCGGCAAAGCCCATGCTGGGCTCGTAGGCGCGCACCAGAATGGGGCGGCCATATTTCATCTCGCCAATCTGAAAAAACGGGGTATCGGCGCCTGCCTCGATAAAATTGCCCTCGGGGTAGATCAAAAACAGCCGCTGCGGCCCGCCGGCAATTTGCCCCCCCAAAATGATCGTGGCGTTAAAGGCGCTATCGGCGCGCTGGCCGGTGTCGGCCTGCCGTGCAATCACCTCGCGCAGGGTGTCGGCCACGATCCGCGCCACCTGAAACATGCTGGGCGCCGCCATCACCGAAGGCGCGCGATCTTCGGGGGCTTTGGTGCGCTCTTCCAGAAGGCTGACAACCGCCTGTGTGGTGGCCAGATTGCCCGCAGTCATCATGGTGATCACCCGATCACCAGGCTTGGCCCAGCTGTGCATTTTGCGAAAGGTCGAGATATTGTCAAACCCGGCGTTTGTGCGGGTATCCGACATCAACAACAGCCCATGATCCAGCATCATGCCAACACAATATGTCATCGCTTTCCCCTACTGCTGGGCCACTTGAATTTGCACCGCCAGTGTTTCGGCCGTGCCGCCACCGATGCGCGTGCCCGTCACCGGGGCTGCATCGCTGTAATCCACCCCGGTTGCAACCCTGACATAGCGATCATCGGGGCAAATGCCGTTGGATACATCAAACCCAACCCAGCCCAGGCCCTGCACATGCGCCTCGGCCCAGGCATGCATGGCGCTTTGCTGGGTGGTATCATCCAACATCAAATAGCCCGAGACATAGCGCGCGGGAAAGCCTGCCTCGCGCGCGCATGCCAGGAAAATATGGGTGTGATCCTGGCACACACCGGCACCGCGGGCCAGGGCTACCTCGGCGCTGTCCGTGGCATCCGAGACACCCAGCTGATAAGGCACCTGCGCCCGAATGGCGGCCATCAACCCATGCAGCCAGGCCAGATCGGCCGGGCCATCAAGGCCACGCAACAGCGCCCGCACCCCCGCCCCTGCCCGGGTCAGCGTGCTGGCGCGCTGATACAGCCACAAAGGCGCCGCCCCACGATGCGCGCCCACCACCCCATTGGCATTTTCAACCAAAACCACACCGCTGCAGGTAATCACCACTTCGCTGGCGTGGCGATCAAAGGCGATCAAATCCACGCTATTGTGGTGGTGATCTTCGAAAACCAGCTGCCGCGTGCCCCCCTGCACCTGCGTTTGCCAGTCAAAAATGGTTTGCCCATGGCCTGTTTTTGGCGTTTTGCGCAGCTGTTGCAGCCCATAGGCCACGGGCTGATGAAACCGATAGCTGGTGCTATGGGTGATCTGCAGGCGGCGGGTCATTCGAAAAACCTGTAATCTATTTCAATCTGTCGGCCCAATTCGGCCAGCAGCGCCAGTTGCTTTTGGATGAATTCGTGCAACCCATAGTCAAACACCGCCTCGATGCCATGGCTGAGGTAGGTGGTTTCGATATGGTTCACCATACCATGCGAGGGCAGCCTTGCCCCGTGGCTGGTGCCCAGATAGCCCAGGTTTTCGCGCAGCTTTCGCGTGCAAAAGGCCAGGCTGCGGGGCATGCGGCGATCAAGCACAAGAAATTTTGCAATGTCGCGGGGGCCTGCATCGGGCCCATATTCCATGCGAAACCCACCCCGCGCCGAGACCGAGCGCAAAATGGTTTCCCATTGCACGTTGTCGATAGACGAGCCCACATGCATCAGCGACGGCAGCAGAACGTAATATTTCACATCCAGAATGCGCGCCGTGTTGTCGGCACGTTCCAAAAACGTGCCAAGGCGGGCAAAGTTATAGATGTCATTGCGCAGCATCGTGCCATGGGTGGTGCCGCGCACCAGCGCTGCACCTTGGCGTATCTCACCCAAAACCGCGGGCAAATCGCGCTCGGCCACTTTGCGCGCCAGCATGGCACGCAGGCGCATATAGGTGCCGTTCATCGCCTCCCATACCTCGTGGGTCAGGGCGGTGCGCACCATACGGGCGTTTTGGCGCGCGGCGCCCACCATATTCAGCACCGACGAGGGGTTATCCCCCGCCCGCAGCATCCAATCGATCGCGGCGTCTTTGGTGACGGCCTCGTGCTGGGCATCATAGCCCTGCGCGCAGGCCGCCGTTTGCAACACCGAGCGCCACTGCTCGTCAGATGCACCCAGCCGCGTCAACGCAATGCGCTGGCCGGTTTCGATCAACCGCGAGGTGTTTTCGGCGCGTTCCAGATAGCGATACATCCAAAACAGGCCATTTGCCGTTTTCCCAAGCATCAGTCCTCCAGAACCCAAGTGTCTTTTGTGCCGCCCCCTTGGGACGAATTCACCACCAGACTGCCCTTTTTCAGCGCCACCCGCGTCAGCCCGCCGGGCGTAATTTTGATGCCTGCCGGGCTGACCAGAACAAAGGGGCGCAAATCGACATGGCGCGGCGCCAGGCCAGAGCGGGCAAAAATTGGCACGGTCGACAGGCACAGCGTGGGCTGTGCGATGTAATTTGCCGGGCGCGCCTTTAGTTTGGCGCGAAAGGCGGCCAGCTCTTTGCGGCTGGCGGCCGGGCCGATCAACATGCCATAACCGCCCGAGCCATGCACCTCTTTCACCACCAGCTGGTCGAGATGTTCAAGAACATAGGCCAGCGCCTGCGGCTCAGAGCAGCGCCACGTGGGCACGTTTTCCAGCAAGGGCCGCTCGCCGGTGTAGAACTCGACAATCTCGGGCATGTAGGAATAAATCGCCTTGTCATCGGCAATGCCCGTGCCCGGCGCATTGGCAATGGTAATGCCCCCCGCGCGGTAAACATCCATGATACCCGGCACACCCAATTGGCTGTCGGGGTTGAAATTCAGCGGGTCCAGAAAATCGTCATCCACCCGGCGGTAAAGCACATCGATGGGTTTGTATCCGGCGGTGGTGCGCATGGCCACGCGCCCATCGACCACCTGCAGATCATGGCCCTCGACCAGCTCGACGCCCATTTGATCGGCCAGAAAGGCGTGCTCGAAATAGGCGGAATTATAAATGCCCGGCGTCAGCACTGCCACCGTGGGCTGGCTGCGTGTGCTTTCTGGCGCGCAGGCCGCCAGCGAATGCAGCAGATCCATCGGATAGGTTTGCACCGGCTGCACCGCATTGCGCGAGAATAATTCGGGAAACATCTGCAGCATGGTTTCACGGTTTTCCAGCATGTAGCTGACACCCGAAGGCGTGCGCGCGTTATCTTCGAGCACATAAAACTGGTCAGGCCCGGTGCGCACCAAATCGATGCCCACGATATGGGTATAGACCCCCCCGGGCGGGCGCAGCCCCAGCATATGGGGCAAAAACGCCTCGTTTTGGGCAATCATCGCGCGCGGAATGCGGCCTGCCTTGATGATTTCCTGGCCATTATAAATGTCGAACAAAAACGCGTTGATGGCACGCACGCGCTGCTCGATGCCGCGGCTTAGGCGTTGCCATTCAGTGGCAGAAATGATGCGCGGGATAATATCAAAGGGGATCAACCGCTCTTCGGCCTCGCTGCGGCCATAGACGTTGAAGGTGATGCCGCTGAGGCGAAACAGGTCATCGGCCTCGCGTTGCTTGGCGCGCAGGCGCTTTGGGTCTTCGCTGTCAAGCCAGGTCTGAAACCGTGCATAGGGCGCGCGCAACTGGCCATCATTGCCCCACATTTCGTCGAAAATCGGTGTTTCGGTCATCTGCGATGCCTTGGCTGGGGCCAGAAATGCGGCCAGTGGTCTTGGGGCCGTGGTGGCGGCTAAGGCACAGATTATCCATGGCCGCACCGCCGCCCAGATAGCAGGGCGGGGCCTGGCCCATGGCCTGACGCGCACGCACAAATTAAGGGCAGCTGCGCGGCCTGCGCCCAAAATCTAAGCGGGATAAAGATACGCCACCGGGCGGCACATGCCGCAGCCCAGCAAAAGCGCTGTGCAGAATCGCCGTTTTGGGGTTGCGCCGGGCGGGCAATCGGCCAAACCTTGGCGTCAAACAGCAGCACGAGGCCACCATGAGCGACAGCTTTTTCCACCCTGTGTCGGGCTTTGATCTTCCGCGCTTTGCCGGCGTTCCCACCTTTATGCGCCTGCCCCATGTGGCGCTAGACAGCCCGCGCCTGGGCGATGTCGATATCGGCCTGATCGGCGTGCCATGGGACAGCGGCACCACCAACCGCCCCGGCCCCCGGCATGGCCCGCGCCAGCTGCGCGATTTATCCACCATGATCCGGGCACAAAATGGCGCCACCGGGCTGCGGCCCTTTGAAATGCTCAACTGTGCAGATCTGGGCGATGTGCCGCCAAACCCTGCCGATATTCTGGCCAGCATGGAGCGGATCACCGCCTTTTACGACCAGGTGCTGGCCGCAGGCATCACGCCCTTAACCGCCGGCGGCGATCACCTGACCTCGCTGCCTGTGCTGCGCGCCCTGGCCCGCAAGGCGCCTTTGGGCATGATCCATTTCGACAGCCACACAGACCTGTTCAAAGATTATTTTGGCGGCACCCAATATACCCACGGCACCCCCTTTCGCCGCGCGGTCGAGGAGGGGCTGCTAGACCCCAGCCGCGTGGTGCAAATCGGCATTCGCGGCACCGCCTATGACAGCGAAGACCGCGATTTTGCCCGTGCCGTGGGCATTCGGGTGATTGCGATCGAGGAATATCACGCCCGCGGCCCCGCCGATGTGATGGCCGAGGCCCGCCAGATTGTGGGCGATGCGCCCACTTATGTGTCTTACGACATTGATTTTGTCGATCCGGCCTTTGCCCCCGGCACTGGCACCCCCGAGGTGGGTGGGCCAAACTCGTTCGAGGCCCTGCTGGTGGCGCGGCTTTTGGACGGGGTGAATATCGTGGGCGCAGATCTGGTCGAGGTATCGCCGCCCTTTGATGCCAGCGGCGGCACCGCGTTTTTGGGTGTGTCGATCATGTTCGAAATGCTGTGCAATATGGCGCTGGCGCGTCAAAAGCGCGGTGCGCACATCGCAGATCGCCCGGCCTAGGCTGCACAAGATCTCTTGTGATGCGCCCGCGATCCGATAAAAAGGGTAGCCATCCGCCCTTATCAGATTGCCCGCCAGCATGAGCACGCCCGCACCATCGGCCCCAAAACCTACGCTGATCCCCAAAGGCGCCTTTGTCTTTCCAGTCGAGGGCTTTACCGCCACGCGCGAGTTTGGGTTTTTGCTGCTGCCGGAATTCACGCTTTTGGCGTTCAGCTCGGCCCTAGACCCGTTTCGCATTGCCAACCAGCTGGCGCAAAAGCCGCTTTATCGCTGGCAGGTCTATTCCGAAGATGGGGGGCAGGTGCGCTCGTCTTCCGGGGTGGATGTGATGGTAGATGCCAGCCTGGATCAGATCGACCGCGACACCCATCTTTTCGTATGCTCAGGCAATCGCGGGGCCGAGGTGGCCACACCAAAGGTGATCGCGGCGCTGCGCCGCCATCACCGCTTTGGCGGGCGCTTGGGTGGCATTTGCACGGGCGCCGCCAGCCTGGCGCGCGCCGGGCTGCTGCAAAACCGCCGCTTTACGCTGCATTGGGAAAACCAGCCCGGGTTTATCGAAACCTTCCCCGACTTGCAGCCCAGCCCCAACAAGTTTGAAATCGACGCCGATTTGATGACTTGCGGCGGCGGGGCTGCGGCCACGCAAATGATGCTGTCGCTGATTGCCAGCGATTATGGCTATGATTTTGCCATGGTCGTTTCAGATATGTGCCTGAATTCGGTGGATATCACGCAAAATGCCAAACAGCGCTCGTCTATCGCGCGGGCCATCAGCTCGCGCAATGGCAAGCTGCTTTTGGTGATGCGCGCGATGTATGACAACCTGGAAGAGCCGCTGTCTATGACCGAGCTGGCACAGGCCTCTGGGTTATCGCGGCGCCAGATCGAGCGGCTGTTCATCACCTATCTGGCTGAAACCCCCGCCAATGTGTATAAAAACATCCGCCTTGATCGCGCCCGCGCGCTGTTTGCCGAAACCGATATGAGCGTGGCCGAAGTGGCCGCCGCCTGTGGGTTTAGCTCGGCCGATCTGCTGTCGCGCAATTACAAAACGCGCTTTGGGGAAACCCCGCAAGGGCTGCGGCGGCGCTAGGCGCTGGCGCGCGCCCTAGCCCAGCATCGCGGTATCGCCGCATACCGATATGGCCTGCCCTGTCATGGTGGCGCTGCGGGGGCTTGCCAAAAACGCCACCTGATCGGCAATTTGCTGGGGCGTTACATAGTCTTTGATCGCGGTATAGGAAAAGGCCTGCGCC
Organism: uncultured Lutimaribacter sp.; assembly: GCA_913061505.1. GTDB lineage: Bacteria > Pseudomonadota > Alphaproteobacteria > Rhodobacterales > Rhodobacteraceae > CAJXSO01. The sequence continues at coordinate 40,327 of CAJXSO010000020.1, read as the reverse complement.
TCGGTTTCGGCAAAGCTGCGCCCCTGGGCCTGGGCGCGGGCCTCTAGCACCCGGCGCTGGCGCGCCCCCGCCACAATGCCGGGCAGCACGGCATTCACCCGAATGCCATCGGGGCCCAGTTCTACGGCCATCGATTTGGTCAAGCCAATCACCCCCCATTTTGCCGCGGCATAGGGGCTGCGCAATTTGAACCCCAGCCGCCCCGCCAGCGAGGATATATTCACAATCGCAGGCGACCGGCCCTGGCGCAGATACGGCACCGCACGGCCAATGGTGATGAATTGGCTGGTCAGGCACACGGCCAGGCAGCGCTCGATATCGGCCAGATCCAGGTCTTCGATCCGCGCGGTGGGCCCTGCGATACCGGCGTTATTGACCAGGCAATCTATGCCCCCCAAATGCGCCGCGCTGTGACCCATGAAATCACCCAGCGCTGTGGCATCGGCCACATCCACCCTGGCGCCCAAAACGCCCGCGGGCAGGTCCGCCAGCGCATCAGCATCGATATCACAGGTGGCCACGCGGGCGCCCAGGCTGTGGAACACCTCGACAATCTGCCGCCCAATTCCGCCTGCGCCCGCGGTCACAACCACCCGCGCCCCCGCCAGCCCCAGATCGAATGCACCTGTCATTCCAGCCCCCCTGTTGGTTTTCTATGCCTCAACTCTGGCCCAAAACCCCTGCATCTTGCCAGCGCTTTCCGCGCCACGGCCATGCGGTGAAACTACGGCTTGCCAGCCAGGCAAACTGCGCCATCATGGGATGGGGCCGGTCTGGCCCACATTGCTGCAGACGCCAGAGGAGAGCCGCATGCCCAGCCCCCGCAAAGTGATTATCACCTGCGCCGTGACCGGCGCCATCCATACGCCATCGATGTCGCCGCATCTGCCTGTAAGCGCGAGCGAAATCGCCGATGCAGCCATCGGCGCGGCCAAGGCCGGGGCTGCGGTGGTGCATCTGCATGCGCGCAACCCCGACGATGGCCGCCCCGACCAGACACCACAGGCGTTTTTGCCATTTTTGCAAACGATCAAGCAGCGCAGTGATTGTGTGATCAACATCACCACCGGCGGCGCCCCGACCATGAGCATCGAAGAACGCGTGCGCCCCGCCGCCACCTGGCAGCCCGAGGTTGCCTCGCTGAACATGGGCTCGATGAATTTTGGGCTGTTTCCCATGCTCAAACGCTTTGACGGCCAGCTGCAGCACCAATGGGAGCGCGACTATATCGGCGATAAATCGATCCTGTTTCGCAACACCTTTGCCGATATCGAACATATCCTGACCACCCTTGGCGCCAATGGCACAAGGTTCGAATTTGAATGCTACGACACCGCGCATCTCTATAATCTGAAACATTTCGTTGATGCCGGTCTGGTGCAGGGGCCGCTGTTTATTCAAACGGTGTTCGGGCTGATGGGCGGCATTGGGGCCCATCCTGATGATGTGATGCATATGAAACGCACCGCCGACCGGTTGTTTGGCGACAGCTATCGCTGGTCGGTTCTGGGGGCGGGGCGCAACCAATTGCCCATAGCCGCGATGGCCGCCGCGATGGGGGGCAATGTGCGCGTGGGCCTGGAAGACAGCCTGTGGGCTGGGCCGGGCCAGCTGGCCGCCAGCAATGCACAGCAAGTCACAGCCGTGCGCCAGATTATCGAAGGGCTGGGGCTGGCCATAGCCACCCCCGACGAGGCCCGCGAGATGCTGGCACTGAAAGGCGCAGATCGCGTGGCGTTTTAGGCCGCGGGTGGCGGGCGGGCCCCAGCCCGCCCTGCCCGCACCCTGCGCAACGCCGCCTAGCTGCGTGCGGCGAAAATGAAGCCCAAGAAGTTTAACAGCACTTGCGCGGCCAAAATGCTGGTCGATCCTGTTGGGTCGTAATCTGGCGCCACCTCGACCAGATCGATGCCCACCACCTCGTGGCGGCGCGCAACCACCTGCAGCATTTCCAGCACATCGTAATACAAAAACCCACCATGGCTGGGCGTGCCCGTGCCCGGCGCGATCGAGGGGCAGAATGCATCGATATCGATCGTCACATAGACGCGCGCGCCGCTGGGAATATTGGCAATCACCCCCTCGGGGCCCAAGGCGCGGGCCTGGCGCACCGACAAAATCGTGGATCCCATTGCGCGGGCATCTTCATAGCCCTCGCGCGCGGTTGAACTGACGTTGCGAATGCCCACCTGCGTCAGCCCCGTAACATAGGGCTTTTCCGCGGCACGGCGCATCGGGTTGCCGTGGCCATAGCGCACGCCGTGGCGCTCGTCGACGAAATCAAGATGGGCATCGATTTGCAGGATGTGGATATCGCCCTGATCGTCAAAGGCGTTGATGCAGGGAATATTGATCGAATGATCGCCCCCAATCACCACCGGCAGGGCGCCGGCCGCCAAAATCGCGCGCACGCCTGTCTCGATATTGGCATGGCTGGTTTCGGTATCGGTATGCACGATATCGGCATCGCCAATATCGACAATGCGCACATCGCTGGGCAGATAGGTGGTATCGTCTTCGTGGTCGTAAGCGCCGGCATGGCCAAAGCTGAACAGCGTCGAGGCCTCGCGCACACCACGCGGGCCAAACCGCGCGCCCGAGCGCCATTGCGTGCCAAAATCAAACGGCGCCCCCATAATGGCCACATCGGCATCGATCTTGGCCCAATCTTCCACATAGGGGCGTTTGCCAAATGTAGAAATCCCCACAAATGGCAGGTTTAGCCGCCCGCTTTCATACCCATGCCCTGCCATCGCAGACCCCTTTTCTTTGCGTGTGTCAGGCCCCGCAAGCTGCCCCCCGGCCGGCCCATGGCGCCAGCCTAAGCCGATGTTTGGGGCGGTGCAATATCGCCTGCATCGCCCGGCCACAGGCCCGCCCCATGCAGCTGCCGCAACAGCCCCGCCTGCCCCTGCACACCCATTTTGGCGTAGATCGATTTTGAGCAACTGCGCGCGGTTTCCTCGGTCCAGCCCAACTGGGTGGCGGCCTCTTTCAGGCGCAGCCCGTCGCCCAGCTGGGCGGCCAGCCGCGCCTCGCTGCGGCTCAGCCCCAGGGCATCGGCCAGCCATGCGGTATCAATATCGGCCAGTTTGGGCGGCGCGCGCATCTGCACCATCACCGCGCGCTGCCCGCCAAAGACCTGCGCGCGCAACACAAGCGATGGCTGGCCTGCGCGGGCCAGCACCAGGCCCCGGGGTGGCGCCTGATCGCCCATCAGCGCCGCAATCGCGCGGCGCAACCGCTGGGCCAATAGCGCATCATTAGGTTCAAGCCGCGCACGCGCACGCGGGGGCGGGCCCAAATCGGGGCCCCAATGCGCAAAACCGCCCGAATGCGCCATAATCGTGCCTACCGCATCGACCATCAGCCAAGCCACGCCAAGCCCCGCCAGCATACCAGCCTGCGCATCGCGCAGGTCTGTCACTTGGCGCAGGCGGCGCCACTGGCCCAGGGCCTGCCCCAAAAACGGGGCAAGCGTGCTAAGATGCTGGGCATCGATGCTGCGAAAATCGCGGCTGCGGGGCCTGCGCGCCAGTGCCAGCACAGCCTCGCCCTGGCCTGGCCCGGCCAGCACCGCGGGGCTGGGCAGGCGGGCTTTGATCAGGCGCATCGGCGCAGGAGGGGGGGGCGAAACCTCGGTTTGGGCATATACACGATCGGCGCGCAATGGCGCCAGGGCCGGCGCATCTGGCAGGTTTACATGGCCCATTTGCCATGGTGCGGGCTGCGGCCCCTCGGGCAGAAAGATCTGCAGCGCGGCCCCCTCGGCCTGTGTCTGGCGCGCCAATAGCTGCAAGAAAGCAGGCCAGTCTTGGCCCGCTCCACCGCCTGCTGCCGCCGCAAATAAAGCACTTATAAGTTGTGATTTGTCATCGAAATACGCCATTTTTTCACTTTACCCCCCATTTGGGGGGTTTTTCCAGCCCAGAGGGGCGCTAGGCCCAGAAAAACTGCACAAACCGCCTTTGAACGAGTAGCCCATGACCGAAACCACCCTGACCCACCTGCAACGCCTAGAGGCCGAAAGCATCCATATCCTGCGCGAAGTGGTGGCCGAGGCGGAAAACCCCGTGATGCTGTATTCGGTGGGCAAAGACAGCGCCGTTATGCTGCATTTGGCGCGCAAGGCCTTTTACCCCGCGCCGCCGCCTTTTCCGCTGCTGCATGTTGATACCACTTGGAAATTCCAAGATATGTATGCGCTGCGCGATCGTGCTGCCGCTGATGCCGGCATGCAGCTGATCGTGCACCAAAACCCGCAGGCGTTAGAGCAGGGCATCAACCCGTTTGATCATGGCCCATTGCACACCGATATGTGGAAAACCGAAGGGCTGAAACAGGCGCTGGATTTGCACGGGTTTGATATGGCCTTTGGCGGCGCACGCCGCGACGAGGAAAAAAGCCGCGCCAAAGAGCGGGTGTTTTCCTTTCGCTCGGCCAACCACCGCTGGGATCCGAAAAACCAGCGCCCCGAATTGTGGCGCCTTTATAATGCCCGCAAGGCCAAGGGCGAAAGCGTGCGGGTCTTTCCCATATCGAATTGGACGGAACTAGATATCTGGCAATATATTCATCTGGAAGGCATCCAGATTGTGCCGCTCTATTTTGCCGCCCCACGCCCCACCGTTACCCGCGATGGCATGCTGTTGATGGTGGATGACGATCGCTTTCCCTTGCGCCCGGGCGAGGTGCCGGAAATGCGCTCGATCCGGTTTCGCACTTTGGGGTGCTACCCGTTGACGGGGGCGGTGGAAAGCACCGCCAGCACCTTGCCGCAGGTGATACAGGAAATGCTGCTCACCACCACATCCGAGCGGCAAGGCCGCGCCATCGACCACGACCAAGCCGCCTCGATGGAGAAGAAAAAGCAAGACGGCTATTTCTAAACGCCGCCTGCCCTGCCCGCCCTTGCCCGCCAAAAGTGCCAGTTGCCGCGCCAATACGGATAATGTGATGACCAACCAAACCTACCGCACCGACAGCCTGATTGCCGAAGATATCGACGCCTATCTGCAAGCCCACCAGCACAAAACCATGCTGCGCTTTATCACCTGCGGGTCTGTGGATGATGGCAAATCTACCCTGATCGGGCGGCTGTTGTATGACAGCAAAATGATCTTCGAAGATCAGCTGGCCTCGCTAGAGGCCGACAGCAAGAAACTGGGCACCCAAGGTGGCAATATCGATTTTGCGCTGTTGGTCGATGGGCTGGCCGCCGAGCGCGAACAAGGCATCACAATCGACGTGGCCTACCGCTTTTTCGCCACTGAAAAGCGCAAATTCATCGTCGCCGACACCCCGGGCCACGAGCAATATACCCGCAACATGGTAACAGGCGCCTCGACCGCAGATCTGGCGGTGATCTTGATCGATGCGCGCAAGGGCGTGCTGACCCAAACCCGGCGGCACAGCTATCTGGTGCATCTGTTGGGCATTCGCCATGTGGTGCTGGCGGTGAACAAGATGGATCTGGTGGGCTATGATCAGGCCGTGTTTGATGCGATCGTGGCTGATTATCGCCAATTTGCCGATAGCATCGGCATAAACGCATTCACCGCCATTCCAATTTCGGGCCTGGCGGGCGACAATATCACCACCACCAGCCCGCAAACCCCATGGTATCAGGGGCCAAGCCTGCTGGCGCATCTGGAACAGGTGCCGCTGAACAGCACAGCTGCCCAAACCGCACCCTTCCGTATGGCCGTGCAATGGGTGAACCGCCCCAATCTGGATTTTCGCGGCTTTTCCGGGCTGGTGGCCAGCGGCACGCTGCGCCCGGGCGATGCGGTGCGGGTGCTGCCCTCGGGCAAAACCTCGCATGTGGCGCGCATTGTGGCTTTGGGGGGCGACAAGCCCACGGCGGTGGCCGGTGAAAGCATCACGCTGACCCTGACAGACGAGATCGATTGCTCGCGCGGGCAGGTGATCGTGGCCGCGCAATCGCCGCTCGAGGTGGCAGACCAGTTTGAAACCACCATCGTGTGGATGGATGACACGGAAATGGTGCCCGGGCGCGCCTATTGGCTGAAAATCGGGGCGCAAACCGTATCGGCCACGGTGCAGGCGCCAAAATACGAGATCAACGTGAACACGCAGGAACATCTGGCCACCAAAACGCTGGATCTGAATGCCATTGGCGTGGCCAATATCACCACCGACCGCGACATTCCTTTTGCGCCCTATGGCGAAAATAGCGATCTGGGCGGGTTTATCCTGATCGACAAAATCACCAACCGTACGGTGGCGGCGGGCATGATCCATTTCGCGCTGCGCCGGGCGCAGAACATCCATTGGCAAGCCACCGAAATTTCTCGGCAAGACCATGCCGCGATGAAAAACCAAAAGCCCTGCGTGCTGTGGTTGACCGGGCTGTCCGGGTCTGGGAAATCGACCATTGCCAATGTGCTGGAACGCAAATTGGCACGTATGAACCGGCATACGTTTTTGCTAGATGGCGACAACGTGCGCCACGGGCTGAACAAGGATCTGGGCTTTACCGAGGCCGACCGCGTGGAAAACATCCGCCGCGTGGGCGAGGTGGCCAAGCTGATGACAGATGCCGGGCTGATCGTGATTACCGCCTTTATCTCGCCCTTCCGCAGCGAACGTGAGATGGTGCGCGAGATGATGCAGCCGGGCGAGTTTTTAGAGATATTCGTCGATACGCCGCTGGAACATGCCGAGGCCCGCGACGTAAAGGGCCTTTATGCCAAGGCGCGGGCCGGTGTGTTGAAAAACTTTACCGGCATCGACAGCCCTTACGAGGCGCCGGAACAGCCCGAAATTCGCATCGATACCACCCAAACCACCCCGGACGAGGCGGCAGATATGATCATTGCGCGGCTTATTCCCTAAGCCGCGCAATGCGCCATCCATGCCTTAAACCAGCCTGTCTTTGGGGGGGTGGCCTGCAAAAAATGCGTCGATATTATCCAGCGCACGAAAGCCCATGGCGTCGCGCGTGGCCCGTGTGGCCGAACCGATGTGGGGCAGCATGAACACGTTATCATGGGCTGCAAAGGCGGGGTTGCCGCCCGGCTCGGTTTTGAAACAATCCAACCCTGCCGCCGCCACATGGCCCTGGGCCAAGGCCTGAGCCAACGCTGGCTCGTCCACCAATGCGCCGCGGGCGGTGTTGACCACCACCGCACCCGCAGGCAGCATGGCCAGCGTTTTTGCGTTCAGCAGATCCACGGTTTCGGGCGTAGCCGGGCAATGCAGCGACAAAAAATCAGCCTGCGGCAACAGCGTATCCAGGCTTTCGTGAAACACTGCGCCCTGTTCCAGATCGGCCGGCAGGCGGGTGCGGTTGTGATAGTGGATTTCCATCCCAAAGCCGCGCGCCTTGGTGGCAAAGGCGCGCCCCACGCGGCCCATGCCCACGATACCAATGCGCGCCCCAGTTACCTGCTTGCCCACCATGAACGAGGGCGACCAGCTGTCCCAAGCGCCGGTGCGCACCAGCCTGTCGCCTTCTACCGCGCGCCGCGCCGCACCCAGCATCAGCAGCATGGCAATTTCTGCCGTGGCGTCAGACAGCACATCGGGCGTGTTTGTCACCACGATACCACGCGCGCCCAGGGCCTGCAGATCGCAATGATCATACCCCACCGAATGGTTGGCGATGATTTTCAACCGCGGGTCCAGCTGCGCCACCACATCGGCGGTGAACAGTTCCGAATGGCACGGCAACATGGCATCGGCCTGCGCGCTCATCGCGATAATCTCGGCGGCGGTTCCAGGCGTGTCGGTGTCTTTGGTGATCACCTCATAATCACGCTGGGCACGCGCAAGGGTGGCATCAGATACGCGGCGCGGTATCCACAAAACGGGGCGCGACATGGGGCTAGTCCTTTTTTCGGGTGGCGCTGAAGAAATCAAAGCCTGCCAAACCAAGGGTCAGCAGAACCACAACCCACAGATCAAACGTGGCAACCTTAACCGCCAGGATCAACAGGAAAACCGCCAGCACAGCAAGTGCAAGAAAGGGCAGAAATTTGGTCATGTGTTTAGTCCTTTCCTTCGTCGGTGGCTGTGTCTAGCCAACGATAAATCCAGTTGGCATTGCGCAGCAAGCGCCCGTCTTGGCCACGCGGCCCCACCAGCTGCAGCCCCATGGGCAAGCCATTTTCAGCCGTAAAGGCGGGCACGGTCACGGCAGGGGTGCCCAGCAATGTCCATAGCCCGTTGAAAATGGCATCGCCCGTGTAGTCTAGCCCATGCGGGGCGGGGCCGGTTGCCGCGGGGCACAAAATGGCGTCGCAGCGCGCAAATATTTCGTCAAGCCCCGCGTATAACACCGCGCGCCAGTCCAATGCGGCCAGATAATCACGCGCAAGAATGGCCTCGCCCTTTTCCAGCGCCTGCGTGGTGCGCGCGCCCAGCACATCGGCGCCATCGCGGCGGTAGCGGTAGTAATAGCGCGCCATTTCGGCAAAATTTATCCGCTCGCGAATGTCGGCGGCCTGCTCAAAGACGCTGGGCAATGCCACGCTAAAACACTGCTCGCCCAGCGCATCGGCCAATTCGGCAAAGGCCGCGTGCAGCTGCGGGTCTGCCTGCGCCCAGCCCGGGGGCTGGACCATGGCAAACACCGGCTTGACCGGCGGCTGGGCCATGGCGGTTGCGTAAAGCTGCGGCTGCGGGGCATGGGTGGTGGCGGCATCGGCGCTGTCATAGCCAAACAGCACCTCGGCCAGCATCGCCGCATCAACGGGGCTGCGGGCAAACACGCCCAGTGTATCCAGGCTGTGCGATTGCATCAAAACACCCCGGCGCGGGATGGCGCCAAAGCTGGGCTTATACCCCGTGACCCCACAAAACGAGGCCGGCCGGATCACCGAGCCGCCCGTTTGCGTGCCCACCGCCAGCGGCACATGCAAATCGGCCACCGCCGCGGCCGAACCCGAAGACGAGCCGCCCGGCGTATGCGCCAGATTATGCGGGTTGCGCGTACCACGGGCCTGCATAAAGGCCAGTTCCGTGGTTACGGTTTTGCCCATCAAAACCGCACCCTCGGCCTTCAGCCGCTCTACCACAAAGGCATCGTGGCTGGGCACGCGGCCTGCATCCAGCGGGCAGCCGTTTTCTGTGGGGATCTTGGCCGTGTCGATGACATCTTTCAGCCCCACCGGCAGGCCATGCAGCCGCCCCAGGGGGCGGCCTGCCTTGCGCTGCGCATCCAGATGCTGCGCCTGGGCGCGGGCAAATTCCGGGTCGATCCAGGCCCAAGCGCCCACATCGGCCTCGCGCGCGGCGATCTGGGCCAGATAGGCCTCGGTCACCTCTAGCGCCGAAAGCGCGCCCTGCGCCAGACGCGCCCGTAAATCGGACGTGTCCAGCGCCAAGATATCTGCCTTATTTGCCATACATCGCCTCGGGCAAATAGAACACGATCTGCGGGAAGGCATACATAAGCGCCATCGAGATAATCACACAGACAAGGAAGGGCATAACCCCCGCAAAGATCTGCGTCAGCTTGATTTCCGGCGGCGCGATGCCTTTCAGGTAATAGGCCGACATGGCCATGGGCGGGGTTAGGAAACTGGTTTGCAGGTTCAACGCCACCAGAATGCCGAAAAACAGCGGGTCGATGTTGAAAAATGCCAAAAGCGGCAGGAAAATCGGCACAAAGATGATGATGATCTCAGACCATTCCAGCGGCCAGCCCAGCAAGAAGATGATCAGCTGTGCCAGGATCAAAAACTGCCACGGCTCTAGGCTGAGGCCCTGCACAAAATCCGAGATCAGGTGCTCGCCCCCAAGGTAAGAGAACACCGCCGAAAATGTGTATGATCCCACAAACAGCCAGCACACCATAGCGGTGGTGCGCACCGTCAGGTAGACAGATTCGCGCATGCGCTGCCAGGTCATGGCGCGGTAGATGAAGGCCAGCAAAATACCGCCCAATGCGCCAATCGATGCCGCCTCGGTGGGTGTTGCAAGACCCAAAAGGATCGAGCCCAGCACCGCCAAGATCAGAAACGCCAAGGGCAGGAACGATGTCACGATCATGCCCAGCAATTTGGCAAAGGGCACATCGGGGATGTCTTCTTTGGTGGGGCGCGGGGCAACCGAGGGCTGCAAAATGGCGCGCCCGATCACATAGACCAGATACAAGCCAACCAGCGTCAGCCCCGGCAATAGCGCCGCCGCATAAAGCCGCACGATCGATACGTTCGATGCGGCTGCATAAACGATCAGCATGATCGAGGGCGGAATAAGAATGCCCAAAGTGCCGCCCGCGCAGATAATGCCCGATGCAAACGACGGGCTGTAGCGCGCCTTTAGCATCGCAGGCAGGGCCAACAGGCCCATCAGCGTAACAACCGCGCCCACAATGCCGGTGGCCGTGGCAAAGAGCGCGCAGGTGATCAGCGCCGCCACCCCCATAGAGCCCGGCATGTTGCGCGAGGCCACATTCAGCGTGGAAAACAGCCGGTCAACGATATTGGCGCGTTCTACGATATAGCCCATGAACAGGAACAACGGCACCGCCGTCAGCACCTCGTTCGACATCACTGTGAAGGTTTGGTTCACAAATAAGTCGAATATTCGGTTATTGAAAAACCCTTCTATCCATAGGCTGGTTTGGTCCCACCAGCTGGCATCATCACCCAGCCTATCATATCCGCGCCACATGCGGCGGGCATCGAAATAGGCGTAATAGCCAAAGCCAATGCCCATGGCCATCAGGGTAAAGGCAATAGGAAAGCCCAAAAACACAAAGATAATGAAAAGCCCCAGCATCATCAGGGCGATTTGGGGGTCGGTCATGGGTGGGCATCCTTTTCAGCCTGCGCAGCTTTTTGCAGCAAGATGTCTTCGGTTTCCAAAACGTCTTCGTCAGCGGCCAGCCATTCATTGGTGCGCATCGCCAAAATGCAGCGGCACACCTGGGCAATGCCCTGAATAAACAGCAAAATACCTGCCGCCACGATCACAGCTTTGAATTGGTAAATTGGCACGCCGGCGGGGCTGTTCACCGACACCTCGCCATATTGCCACGACCGGGCCGCATATTTCCAACCCGTCAAGACCAGCGCCAAGACACCGGGAAAAAAGAAGATGATATAAAGCACCAGATCAACTTTGGCCTGGGTTTTGGGCTGCCACAGGCGATAGAGAAAATCGCCCCGAACATGGCCGCCACGCGACAAGGTGTAAGCGCCCCCCATCATGAACAAAGTGCCATACATGATGAACGACACGTCCAGCGCCCAAGCGGTTGGGCTATTTAGGACGTAGCGCACAAAAACCTCATAGCCTGTGCCCGCGGCCATCAAAACGATCAGCCAGGCGAAAGCCTTGCCAAACCATGCCGACAGACCGTCGGCAAAACGGATGAACCTGATCAAGGTGCTCCCCTTTCGTTGCCAGAAAGCCCCGGCGGGAACAACCGCCGGGGCCAATGCTGTTTTATCTCAAAATCCGATTACAGGCTCAGACGACCGGGGAAATAGTGGTCATAGGCCAGGGCATAATCGGGTGCGTTCATGATTTCGTAATAGGTCACTTGCTCGACCCATGCGCGCTGGCTGTCCAGGCATTTCTTCATGAACGGGTCTTCTTCCAGCGTCGGGATCAGCTTGTCCCATGCCTGGATCTGGGCTTCCAGAATTTCCTTCGAGGTGCGGCGCACGGTTACGCCGGCCTCTTCTTGCAGCCACTTCAGATCGGCCGAATAGCGGCGCATTGCCTTGGCGGTGTTGGCGGTCGATGCCGCCTCGACGCCGTATTTCAGGATGGCGCGCAGATCTTCGGGCAGGTCTTCCATGGTCAGGCGGTTGAACAGGAACTCAAAGCTTTCCGAGGCCTGGTGGTAAGACGACAGATAGTAGTTCTTGGCCACGTCATGGGCGCCGAAATCTTTGTCGGACGACGGGTTGTTGAACTCGAACGCGTCGATCACGCCGCGCTCCATGGCGGGCACGATCTCGCCGCCGGGCAGCTGCGCCACGGCCATGCCCATGCTTTGCAGCAGGTCTGCGGCCAGGCCCACGGTGCGGTATTTGAACCCCTGCAGGTCGGCCACGGTGTTGACCTCTTGCTTGAACCAGCCAAAGGGCTGGGCAAACATCGGGAAGCCCATGTAGCCATCCACATCAAGGCCCATGATATCGCGGGTCAGCTCGTCATACAGCGCCTTGCCGCCGCCTTCGTAGAACCACGACAGCATCGTTGTGGCCGAGCCGCCAAACACCGGGCCGGTGCCAAACAGCGATGCCGCTTTGTTTTTGCCATACCAGTAAACCGGCACCGAATGCGCCGCATCCAACACGCCGTCGTTTACTGCGTCCAGCACCTGGAACGCGGCCACAACCGCGCCCGCGGGCAGCACGTCGATTTTCAGGCGGCCACCCGACATTTGCTCGACCCGGTCGGCATAATCTTGGGCCATTTCCTGCCAAATGTTGCCCGCACCCCACGAGGTTTGCATTTTCAGCACGATCGGCGCCTGCGCCAATACGGCGGGGGCCGCCAGCGTGCCAGCAACCGCGCCACCACCCAATGCGGTGCGCTTTAGAAATGAACGGCGGTCCATCTTAGGTTTGTCAGTCATCAATAATCCTCCCAAAACGCGCCAAGGCTGTATCGCGGCGATCAAACTGCCAAAGCAGCAAATCAACCGCGAGCGGCGCTTTGGTGAAATTAGCTTACCAATTCAGACATTCAAGTAAAATCATCTTGCGGGGGCATGCCCAGCATCGCTTTGTTATTATACATATAAAAATCATGATGGCATGTCTCCAGCACAGGCGCCAGCAGCCCACCACCATTAATCTGGTCTATGTTTTTGGCCAAATTCCCCAGCCACACCGCGCGCCCCGCACCCCAGTGATGAGCAGCAAAGATCAACCATAAAGATATATAGCGCGGCCTTGCCCTGCAAAATTGGGCTGGGGCTACCTGTGCGCCTGTGGTACGAGCTAGGCCATAACAGGCCGATTTCCAGCTATTTCTGGCGCGCCCGCACATTGGCCAGGGCTGGCGCCAATTTAGGGCAATTGTGCGTAAAAACGGGCCATTTCAGCCTGGGTTGGGGGACGGCCACAGAAGGTTTCTACATAAGCCGGCACGCGGCTTAGGCGCAGTTGCATGCTTTCTTGGACCTGCATCGAAATATAGCCGATCTGGGTTAAATACACCGTGCGCGCCCGCACATCGGCCAGCGCCGGCGCATAGCCAAACCGCTGAAACATATCGCAAATTGCGGCCAGCCTGGCCTCGTCAGCCTGATGCACGCGGGCGGTGACAGGCGCGCTTTGATGGGCCCAGCTGCGCACGGCAAAATCCAGCTGCGGCTCAAACTTTTCTTCGCAATAAAACATCGCAATCAGGCTCAGCACCGCCTCGGCGATACTATCGGCATAGCCGCCACAGGCCTGCACAAAGGCACCGGTGTTTTTTTCCTCCCACGATGCCAAAAGCGCGTTCAGCAGATCGTCGCGATCTTTGAAAAACCAATAAAAGCTGGTGCGCGAAATCTGCAATTGCTGCGCCAGTGGCTGGATCTTTACGGCCTCTACACCCCCATCCAGCAGCGCCTGCCGGGCCGCGGCCAACCACCCCTCGCGCGAGCCGCGCCACCCCGCTGCTTTGTCTTGCTGTCCCATCATGGCCCAGTCTTATCCGCCAACAGCTGATAGCGGCAAGAAAAATATACACCCATGAACCTGTTCTTGACAGCTGTGAACATTTTCACAAAACTCGCCCAAAAACCCGGAGCACCCCATGTCGAACGACCCGCTTTTGCAGCCCTTTCAGCTGAAACACCTGACATTGCGCAACCGCATCATGACCACCAGCCACGAGCCCGCCTATCCAGAAGATGGCATGCCCAAAGAGCGCTACATCGCCTATCACGCGGCGCGCGCCAAGGCCGGTGTGGCGCTGGCAATGACGGCAGGGTCGGCCACCGTTTCCAAAGACAGCCCGCCGGTGTTCAACAACGTGCTGGCCTATAAAGACGAGGTTGTGCCATGGGTGCGCCGCCTGACCGACGCGCTGCACGAACATGGCTGTGCCGCGATGATCCAGCTGACGCATCTGGGCCGGCGCACCGCCTGGAACAAGGGCGACTGGCTGCCCTCGATCTCCTCATCGCGCCACCGCGAACCGGCCCATCGCGCCTTTCCAAAACTGGCCGAAGACTGGGATATCGAACGTATCATCAGTGATTTTGCCGATGCCACCGAACGCATGAAAGAAGGCGGTATGGATGGTATCGAATTGCAGGTCTACGGGCATTTGCTGGATCAATTCTGGTCCCCCCTTACCAACGATCTGCAAGGGCCCTATGGCGGCCAGACGCTAGAGAGCCGCATGCAGTTGCTGCTGGATGTGCTGGCGGCCATTCGCGCGCGGGTGGGCAACGCGTTTATCATCGGCCTGCGCTACACCGCAGACGAGGCGCAGGCCGGCGGCATCACTGCGGCCGAGGGGCTGGAGATTTCGAAAAAACTGGCCGCAACCGGCATGGTGGATTTTCTCAATGTCATTCGCGGGCGCATTCATACCGATCCCGCCATGACCGATGTGATCCCGGTGCAGGGCATGGCCAATGCCCCCCATCTCGATTTTGCCGGCGCCGTGCGCCAGGCCACCGGCATGCCCACGTTTCATGCCGCCAAAATTCCCGATGTGGCCACAGCCCGCCATGCGGTGGCCAATGGGCTGCTCGATATGGTGGGCATGACGCGCGCGCATATGGCCGACCCGCTGATTGTGCAAAAGCTGATGGCCGGACGCGAGCAAGATATCCGCCCCTGCGTGGGCGCCACCTACTGCCTTGATCGCATTTATCAGGCGGGCGAGGCGCTGTGCATCCACAACCCCGCCACGGGGCGCGAGCAAACCATGCCGCATGTCATCACCCCGGCCTCGAAACGCAAAAAGGTGGTTGTTGTGGGGGCCGGCCCCGGCGGGCTAGAGGCCGCCCGCGTGGCCGCCGAGCGTGGGCACGATGTAACCGTGTTTGAGGCCCAGCCAGACCCGGGCGGGCAGGTGCGGTTAACCGCACAAAACCCACGGCGGCGCGAGATGATCTCGATCATCGATTGGCGCATGGCCCAATGCGCAGCCCGCGATGTGGTGTTTCGCTTTAACACATGGGCCGAGGCGGCAGATGTTATGGCCGAGGCGCCCGATGTGGTGGTGGTGGCCACCGGCGGCTTGCCCAATATGCAGCTTTTTGAAAACCCCGAAGAAAACCCGCTGCTGACCAGCAGCTGGGATCTGATCTCGGGCGATGCAAAGCCAGGCCAAAACGTGCTGATCTACGACGAAAGCGGCGATCACCCCGCGCTGATGGCAGCCGAAGTTGCCGCCGCTGCGGGCGCAACAGTAGAAATCATGACCCCTGATCGCAGCTTTGCCCCCGATGTCATGGCGATGAACCTTGTGCCCTACATGCGCAGCCTGCAGGAAAAAGATGTCACCTTCACCGTCGCCCGGCGCCTGCTGGGTGTCAGCCAGCAGGGCAACCGCCTGCAAGCGGCCATCGGCACCGATTACAGCGACCATGTCAGCCACAAAACCTATGACCAGGTGGTGATCAATTACGGCACCATGCCGCTGGATGATTTATATTTCGCCCTTAAGCCCCATTCCAGCAATGGCGGCGCGGTGGATTACAGCGCGCTGATCGAGGGCAGTGCACAAAACGTGGCGCGCAACCCGCAGGGGCAGTTTCAGCTGTTTCGCATCGGCGATGCCGTCAGCGCGCGCAACACCCATGCCGCCATTTACGATGCGCTACGCCTGATGAAAGACGTGTAAACATGCGCTCGGTCAAAACGGTGCATGTGATTTCCGCCCATGCCGAGGGCGAGGTGGGCGATGTGATCGTGGGCGGCGTGCTGCCGCCCCCGGGTGCCACGCTGTGGGAGCAAAGCCGCTTTATCGCCCAAGATGACACGCTGCGCCGGTTCATGCTGAACGAGCCGCGTGGCGGCGTGTTTCGCCATGTCAACCTGTTGGTGCCCCCCAAACACCCACAGGCTGATGCGGCCTTTATCATTATGGAGCCCGAAGACACGCCCCCCATGTCGGGGTCAAACAGCATCTGCGTGGCCACTGTGCTGCTGGATGGCGGGCTGGTGCCCATGACCGAGCCGGAAACCCACCTGTTGCTCGAGGCGCCAGGCGGGCTGGTGGCAGTGCGTGCCGAATGTGCAAACGGCAAGGCCAGGCGTATTCACGTGCAAAACCTGCCCTCTTTTGCCACCCAGCTTGGCGCAAGGCTGGATGTGCCGGGGCTGGGGCCCATCGAGGTTGATTGCGCCTTTGGTGGCGACAGTTTCGTCATTGTCGATGCCCCCTCGCTGGGCTTTGCCCTGGTGGCCGACGAGGCGCACAGCCTGGCGCGGCTGGGGGTGGCAATAACCAACGCAGCCAATGCGCAACTGGGCTTTGTGCACCCTGAAAACCCCAATTGGCGCCATATTTCATTTTGCCTTTTCGCCGGCCCCATCGTGCCCGGCCCCACCGGGCTGCACAGCCGCGCGGCGGTGGCCATCCAGCCCGGCAAGATCGACCGCTCGCCCACGGGCACCGCCCTTTCGGCGCGCATGGCCGTGCTGCACGCCCGTGGGCAGATGGCGGTTGGCCATGAGCTGCATGTCAAATCGCTGATCGAGGGGGAATTTTCAGGCAAGATCTTGGGCACAACAACGCAGGGCAGCACCCCGGCCATTTTGCCCGAAATCTCGGGCCGCGGCTGGATCACCGGCACCCATCAACACATGCTAGACCCAGACGACCCTTGGCCCCTGGGCTACCGGCTGTCAGATACTTGGGGGGCGCGATGACGGGCGCGCATTTGGCGCAGCATCGTAAAGGAATACAAAATCAGCGCCGCCCAAATCATCGGAAAGGCGATCATCCGCGCCTGGCCAAAGGGCTCGTCAAAGACAAAGACCGCGCATAGGAAAATCATGGTCGGCGCGATATATTGCAAAATCGCAATCGTGGTCAGGCGCAGCCGCTTGGCCCCGTTGGCATAAAGCATCAGCGGAATGGCTGTAACCGCGCCGCAGCCAAACAGCAGCCAGCTGTCACGGGCCACCCCCACCAGAAAATGCCCCTGCCCCTGCGCCGCCAACCAGCCCATATAGGCCAGGGCCGGGCCAAGCAGGATCAGCACCTCTAGCAAAAAGCCCTGGTTTGGGCCCACGGGCAGCTGCTTTTTGCACAGCGCATAAAAGCCCCAGCTGACAAACAGGCCGATCGCCACCCAAGGCAGGCTGCCGGCTGCCACGGTTAAAACCACCACCGCCAATACCGCCAGCGCAATGGCCACCATTTGCAGCGGGCTTGGCCGCTCGCCCAGCAGCAACGCCCCCAGCGCCACGCTGAAAAGCGGGTTGATGTAATAGCCCAGCGCCGCATCCAGCGCATGGCCCGCCCCGATGGACCACACGTAAATGCCCCAATTGATCGAAATCAGCCCCGCCGTCAGCACCCCCATCGCCAAGGTGCGCGGGCTGGTCAATGCAGCGCGCAGATCGGCAGTGCGCCCAAGCGCCACCAGCACCGCCCCCGCAATGGGCACAGACCACAGCACGCGATGGGCCACCACCTCGGCTGCGGGGATATGGTGCAGCAGCTTCATGTAAAGGGGCAAAAAGCCCCACAGCACATAGGCTGAAACGGCATAGGCCAGGCCGGTGGGGGTATCGCGGTTTTCGGGGTTTTCCATAGGCCCCAGCTACCCGATTGGCGCGCGCGGTCAAGCCCCTTTGGCGCCCAGGTCCAGCTCGGGCTGGTCTTTTAGGGTTTTCAGCACGAAATCGCTTTGCACATGGCCCACCTGCGGGCGGATCATCAGCTGCTCGTGCAGGAAATCGGCAAAGGCATCCAGATCTTGGGCGCGCACATCGAGCACATAATCGGCGCTGCCCGATACTGAAAACGCCGCCTGCACCTGTGGCTGCGCATCCAGCCAGCGCGAAAAATTCTGGTGATCTTCGCGTGTATGCGTGCGCAACGTAACCCGCACCAGCACCCGCAACCCCAGGCCCAGGGCCTGCGCATTCAGCCGCGCGTGATAGCCACGGATCAGCCCCGCCGCCTCGAGCGCCAAGCGCCTGCGCGAACATTGCGAGGGCGACAGGCGCACGATTTCAGACAGCGCACCATTGGTCAGCGCGCCATTCTTTTGCAAAGCCGCCAGAATGCGGCGATCGTATTGGTCAAGCTCGGCCATGGGGCGCTATGCACAGTTTGTGTGTAATTTGAATCTATACGCACAATATACGCACCATTTGACAGTTTGTCCACTTATTTTGCACGCTCTTCACGGCAGCAGCGCGATAGTCTGGCTCTATAGCACCCAAACCCGAGGCCGCCATGACCCAACCGCAGATCCCGATGTTTCACTCTTTGGCGCAGGCCATTGCTGATCATGGCACCGATACGCTGTTTGGGCTGATGGGGGATGCCAACCTGTTTATGGTAGATCACTATGTGCGCGGGTGCGGGGGGCGGTTTGTGCCCGCCGCCCACGAGGGCAGTTGCGTGTTGATGGCCCTGGCCTATGCCTATGTCAGCGATCGCGTGGGGGTGGCCACCATCACCCATGGCCCGGCCCTGACCAATTGCATGACCGCCCTGACCGAAGGCGCGCGTGGCAACCAGCCCATGGTGCTGTTGGCCGGTGATACGCCCGTGTCAAACCCCCGCCACCTGCAAAGCATCGATCAGCGCGCGGTGGTCCGGGCCACTGGCGCCGGGTTCGAGCAGCTGCGCAGCCCCGAAACCGCCAGCGCCGATCTGGCCCGCGCCTTTTACCGCGCGCGGGTAGAACGCCGGCCGATCGTCTTGAACGTGCCGGCCGATTTCATGTGGCAAAACGTGGTGCATCACACCCGCGTTCTAAACGTTTTCGACAGCCCCGGCGCGCCTGCGCATAGCGATGTGATGGATCAGGCGGTGGGCATGCTGGCCTCGGCGCGCAGGCCGCTTATTTTGGCGGGGGGCGGCGCCATCGGCGCGCGCGCGCAGATCTTGCGCCTGGCCGAGCGGCTGCAGGCGCCCGTGGCCACCACGCTAAAGGCCAAGGGGCTGTTTACCGGGCACCCCCAGAACATGGATATTTTCGGCACGCTCAGCACCCCCGCCGCCTATGAGGTGATTGCAAAGGCCGATTGCGTGCTGTGTTTTGGCACGGGCCTGCATGATTTCACCACTGACAAAGGCAAATTGATGCAGAAAAAGCGCATCATTCAGGTGGATATCACCCCCACAGCCATTGGCGGCGGCGTGCACCCCGATGCAGCGCTTGTGGCCGATGCGGGGCTGGCGGCGGAAACCATTCTTTACTGGCTTGATCAGGCAGAAATACCGGGCAGCGGATTTAGCCTTGAATTGCAACCCGATACGCTGACGCGCCACCCCATAGAGGGGGGCAAAACCGCACCGGGCTGCGTGAATTTCGTGGCCGCGCTAGAGCGGCTGAACGCGGCACTGCCGCAAAACCGCCTGCTGGTCACAGACGGTGGCCGCTTTATGACCGAGGTCTGGTGCCGCGTTGCAGTGCCTGACCCGAAAAGTTTCCTGGCCCCGGTCTATTTCGGCTCGATCGGCCTGGGGCTGCAACAGGCCATTGGCGCAGGGCTGGCCCGGCCCGATCGCACGGTGGTGCTGTTTACCGGCGATGGCGGTTTCATGATGGGGGGTATCAACGAGTTTAACACCGCCGTCAGGCTGGGCCTGCGCATGATCGTTGTGGTGGCCAATGACAGCGCCTACGGGGCCGAGCATATCCAGTTCCGCGACCGCCAGATGGACCCCAGCCTGACCGAATTCAACTGGCCCTCTTTTGCCGAAATGGCGGTGGCCATGGGCGGCGATGGGGTGGTTGTGCGCAGCGCCGAAGACCTGGAAAGCGCGATTGCCAAAATCGATGGCGCCACCCGCCCGCTGCTGATCGAGCTGTGCCTCGACCCCGAAAATGTGCCGCGCATGCGCGCATAAAAAACGGCAGGGCCAAAAACCCTGCCGTTTTGAAATATACGCCGATTAAACGCCGATTACTGCGTGATCGAGGCCAGATAGGCCGCGATATTGGCGGCATCGTCTTCTTTGCGCAGCTTGAACGCCATTTTGGTTTTTGCGCGCTTGTCGTCCAGCTTGGTTTTCAGAAAATCACGCGGGTCTTGCACGTAAACGGCCAGCTCTTCGGCAGTCCAGACAAAGCCGCTTTCACCCAGCTTCACCAGATCATCGCCATATTTCTTGCCGAAATCGGCATCGGTGCCGGCCTGACGGCCAATCACGCCATAAAGGTTGGGCCCGGTTTTGGTGTTTTCGCGCCCGGCAATCACATTGCCCGCATCGTCTTGAATGCGGTGGCAATTCTTGCACTGCTTTTCAAACACCTCTTGGCCAGCCCCCACATCGCCCGCAAAAACCGGGGCTGCAGCGGTGACAAACCCAAGGATGAGTAATTTCTTCAGCATGTTTCTTCCTCCTTTGACCTTCTGTTTACGTATGGTCATTTATCTTGGATCACTCAGGCCACAGCTTTTGCCAAAGCGCATTGCGCCCAAAGCGATGTCAGCGCCTTCACCAGCCGGTCGATATCGGCATCTGAATGCAAGGGGCCGGGGGTGATGCGCAGCCGCTCGGTGCCCTTGGGCACGGTGGGGTAGTTGATGGGTTGCACGTAAATGCCCCATTCGCGCAGCAAAATATCCGAAACCATCCGGCATTTAACCGGATCGCCGATATGCACAGGGATGATGTGACTGTCGTTTGCCATATGGGGAATGCCCGCCTCGTCTAGCCGCGCGCGCAACCGCGCCACGCGGTCGCGTTGGGCCAGGCGTTCGGTTTGCGAGGTTTTCAAATGGCTGATCGAGGTTATCGCCGAGGCCGCAACCGCGGGCGGCAGGGCGGTGGTGAAAATAAACCCCGAGGCATAAGAGCGGATGAAATCGCACAGCGCATGACTGCCGGTGATATAGCCCCCCATCACGCCATAGGCCTTGCCCAGCGTGCCCTCGATCAGGCTGATCCGGTCGGCCAGCCCCCGCTCTTCCGACACGCCACCGCCGCGCGGGCCATACATGCCCACGGCATGCACCTCGTCCAGATAGGTCAGCGCGCCATGCGCCTCGGCCACCTCGACAATTTCGCGCATGGGGCAGATATCGCCATCCATCGAATAGACCGATTCAAAGGCCACAATTTTCGGCCGGTCGCCCACCGCCTTTAATTTGCGGTCCAGATCGCGCCAATCGTTGTGCTTCCACAGCACTTTGTCGGCGCGGCTGTGGCGGATACCTTCGATCATGCTGGCGTGGTTCATTTCGTCAGACAAGATCACCGCGCCGGGAATGCGCGCGCCCAAAGTCGACAAAGCCGCCCAGTTCGACACATATCCCGAGGTAAACAGCAATGCCTGCTCTTTGCCGTGCAGATCGGCCAATTCCTGTTCCAGCAGGCGGTGCAGGTGGTTATTGCCCGAAATGTTGCGCGTGCCCCCTGCCCCGGTGCCGCAGGCCTGTGCCGTGCGCACCATGCTGTCGATCACATCGGGGTGGTGGCCCATGCCCAGATAATCGTTCGAGCACCACACGGTGACGTCTTGAACCCCGTCATCGTTGAAATGGCGCACTTGCGGGAACTGCCCGCATTTACGCTCTACTTCCGTGAACACGCGATAATTGCCCTCTTGGCGCAGCTGCTCGAGTTGGCCGCTGAAAAAATCATCAAAGTCCATGTTCAGTCCTCTTTGTAATCGTTGTCTCGACAGTATGGGCGCGGCGGCGGGCGGCGGGGCCAATCAGCCAGCTCCACAACCGATCGTCGCGAAAGCGCCACACCATGAACCAATGTTCCAACAGCGCCAGCGCGGTTAAGATGCTCAGCAGCAAAAAGCCCAACAAGGCGCCTTGCGTCTGCGCGGAATGCGCGGCCATCAGCCGCTCTAGAAAACACCCAAGGCCGAGGGCCAGCAGGGTAACCGATACGGGGAAAAACGCGGTGATCGGGCCGGTGCGAAAATAGCTGGCCAGATGCGATATGGGTTTGGGCAGGAAATGCACATTGATGCGTGGCACGCCTAAAAAGAGGTTCAGCTTGGCCGAGATGCGCGCCGCAAAGAGCACTGCAAAGGTCCAAAAGGCAAAGCTGTTTTCGGCCCCCCTGGACACATAGGCCAAAACCCCCAGCGCCAGCGCCAGCAGCAATTCGTGCCATGCCACGGCCAAAAAGGCCGCGCGAAACCGGCCTTGGCCATCCAGCCCCTGCGGGCAAGGCGCCTTGTTTGGGCCGGTGATTACGCCAGACAAAAACGCCAGTTCCGCCCAAGCCCAGATCATCATGGCCGACAAAAACGCCACCCACACCCCAAAGCGGCCGGTATCGCCCAAGGAATGCGCCACGCCATAGCCCCCCAGCACCAACAGGGGCAGGGAATACAGCACCGAATTCAGATGCTGGTCGGCATCGCCGCGATCGGCGCGGTGCACGCGCCACAGCAAGATGCCGGTGGCAAACCACCACAGGAACAGCGCGGCCGGGGCTGCGATCCAGTGTGCGTGCCACAAATCTCTGCTCCTTCATCGGGGGCGCCTGCCGGGGCAAGCGCCCGGGTTACATCAATACATCGGCTGCAGCCGCACCGAGGCGGGCAGCTTATTTTTGCGCACCGGCAGCGTATAGAGGCGCACAAACGCCAGCCCCGCCTGCGCACCGCCCGCCACCTTGGACAGCCACCCGCCGATACCGCCACGGGCATGGCCCGCCTCGATTTTGCGAAAGGCCCGTTCGATCCGTTTCAGGTTGGGGATCCAGGCGGGATGGTCGATATCCAGCTCTATCGGAAACACCTGCCGCGCAATGGCCGAGGTTTTGGCAAACACCTCTTGGTCATACCAATCGATATCCACACCCAGCGCATTGTGGAAATGCACCCGCGCATGATCGCGCACCCACATGGTGGAATAGACCGCCACCAAAAAGAACCGGATCCACAGTTTATTCACAAAGCTTTCGGTAATCTTGGGGTCGGTGCGCATCAGCAGGGCAAAGGCCTCGCCATGGCTGAACTCGTCATTGCACCATTCTTTGAACCACTTGAAAATCGGGTGAAAGCGCTGCTCGGGGTTGGCCTCGAGGTGGCGATAGATGGTGATATAGCGCGCGTAGCCGATTTTTTCCGACAGATAGGTGGCGTAATAGATAAATTTGGGCCGGAAATAGGTGTATTTCTTGGCCTTGGTCAAAAAGCCCAAATTCACTGCCACACCGGCCTCGCGCAGGGCATCGTTGATAAAGCCTGCATGGCGGGCCTCGTCGCGCGACATCAGCGAAAACAGCTCGCAGATATCGGGGTTGGATCCGCGGCGCTTCATTTCTTTATACAGCACGCAGCCTGAAAATTCGGCGGTGCAGCTGGATACCAGAAAATCAATAAATTCGGCGCGCAGCGCGGGGTCCATCCCATCCCAATCGATCTGGTCCCAATCGGCGTTTTTCTTGAAATGGCCCTTGTTGGGGTCGCTGCGCATTTGCTCTAGCAACACATCCCAATCTTTGCGCACGGGGCTTACATCGATGCGGTCCAACTCGTCGAAATCGGTGGTGTAAAACCGCGGGTTCAGCAGCGTTGTTTCCGTGGCCATGGCCGTGGTGTCGAACCGGTCGGAAATTTCGGCGTGCAATTCATCGTGGGTGGTGGCGTGCATGTTCATACTGTCATCTCCTCGGAGAAGGAAAATTCACATAGTTCGATGAATTCCAGATCTCCTGTCAGGCGGGTCCATAGGCGTTCGAGCGCGCTGGCGCGGGTGATTTGGGCTGTGCGGTGCTCTTCGATCACCTCGCCCCATCCCGCCAAAACCGGCGGCCCCTCGACCAACACCTCGTCACCGGGGTGAATGACCGACCCATCATCAAAGCGCACATGGGCATGCAGGCTTTCGAAACGGTGGCTAACCTCGACGGTACAAGGCACCTTTTCGATACGTTTTCTAAATAGTGACATTGTTTTCTCCCGATTATTTTTGCTTTTGGGTCAGTTCTGTGCCGGCACGTTGGCCGCCAGCAGGCGCTCGAAAGCGGCTTGGTTATCCGTGCCAAAAGCCGTCAGCTCGACGCGGAATTCGGTGTAATCGTCCAGGGCGGCCAAACGGCCGTTTTCAAATTTGACGATGCGAATGGGCAGGGTTGGGTCTATGCCATGGCGGCGGCGCATTGTGGCCAGCCCGTTTTGAACCACGGTGATAAACCCCCCATGGGGCAGATCGGCCAGCACCTTGCCAGCTGCATCTTGCACCACAACCGATTGCGCATCGCCGCCAATCAGCCGCAGCGGCCATTGCGCAACGATCGGCGCCTCGGCTGGCACGGCGATTTTGGGCTTGCCCGTAAAGCTGGCATAGGACACCAGCGCCAAGGTAATCGCCGCCACGCCAAACATGGCGCGCACCAGGCCCAGCGGGATCATATCGTTTTGATCGGCGCGCTTGAATGCGGGGCGGCGGCTGGTTTGGCTGTCGATACTGGCCATGGCTTGTCCTTTTCTCACAGGTTATTCGGCGGCCACCAGCCCACCCTCGGACCCACCTTTGGGCCCACCCGCGGGGCGGGCAGCGGTGTTGGGTGTGGTTTTGGCCAAAACTGGCTGGGCCACGCGCGCCTCGGCGGCATCGGCCAAAATCTGCGCCACGGCCCGGGCATCGGGGATGGCGCGCAGCGCAGGCTGGGTGCGGCTGACATGCCAGGGCCGGCAATGGGGCCAAAGCACCAGATAAGAGAAGCGCGTCTCGCCCAGTGTTTCCAGCGCGATCGTGCCCAGACCGCTGCGTGTTTCGCTAAGATCAGCCGCGGCCAATTGCCGGAAAGGAATGTTCAGCGTGACATTCAGCGCCGCACCAATGCGCATGGCAACGCGGGCGGTTGTGATGGTGTAAACGGTGCTGCGGGCCTGCACCCATGCCAGCCCCAAAACAACCACCGCCGCCGCAGCCCACAGCAGCGCATAAGGCAGACCATAGGCAAAACCGCCCGCCACACCGGCCTCGATCACCCCAACGCTAAAGCGCCAGGCGATAACCACCAGGAAATAAGCGCTGATCCAGCCCAGCTTGAACGCCTCGCGCGCCAGGCGCCAGGTATCGGGCCGGCCCTGCCATAAAATCTGCTCGTCCATGGGGGGCTGTTCTGGCAGCCCCTTTACGGGTTCGAAGGCAAAATCATCATGTGGCATGGCCGGCTCCTCTTTTTTTCAGTGCGTTGGGTTAGGACGGGTTGCCCAGAACCTGCCCCAGGGCTTTCAGCTTCGAGGGGCGCTTGTCGGCGGTGTACATGTAGCCACCCGCCACAAAGGCCGAGATCTTTTCTTCCTCAAGCTTGGTCA
The DNA here is from genome assembly GCA_913061505.1 of uncultured Lutimaribacter sp. Classification (GTDB taxonomy): domain Bacteria; phylum Pseudomonadota; class Alphaproteobacteria; order Rhodobacterales; family Rhodobacteraceae; genus CAJXSO01. The sequence continues at coordinate 14,955 of CAJXSO010000020.1, read as the reverse complement.
CCTGCGCGTCAGATGCGGTGGTGGGAATGTCGGCAAACGACACCGAATCCAGCGCATTCACGATGACTGCATCAGATTTGATCCGCGCCATCGGCATCGGCACCAGGCGCGTGCCACCGCCGGTCAGCGTAACCTCGAGGTAGCGCACCAGCTGTTCGGGCACATCAACCCAGATATCGCTGACCACGCCGGGCGATTGCAGATCATGGCATTTCACCGGCAAACCGCGCGGGTCGCGCCCTGCGGCCACGGCAAAGCCGCCCACCTTTGACATGGGCTGAATTTTGGCATGGCCATGGCCATCCAGTTCCGCCTCGTCCCGCCGCGCAGCCCAGGCCGCCGGGCCCACACCATCGCGCAGGGCATCGCCCGTGGGCGCATAAGGAAACCCGCCCGACGCAGCCGTGGGCGCCAGGGCCAATTCCCGCGCTTCGCGCTGGTAATCTGGCACGGTGTAGGTGCCGCGATCATGGGGCAGATCAAAGGTTTTCTGCTCGGGCAGCGAAAAGAACGACTGCGCAGCGCTGCCGTCTTCGTTTTCCAGCGGATAGCCTTCGCGCATGTTTTCGCGTTGGATGTAGTAGATCAACCCCGCGAAAAACAGCCAGAACAGGTAAAGTGCCACCTGCGCCAGATCGACATTTGCAAAGAAAATCCAACCATATGGGGTATCCATCATAGTCCTCCTTCAGGTCATGTCGGGAAATCGGCCAAGCCGATCCGACGGTTCGTTGTTTGGTTAAGTTTGTGAATGCGGTTGCGAACAAGCGGGCCCAGCACCAAAAGCGTGAGAAACAGCAGCCCGATTTCCAAATGATAAACGACCGAATAGCCCGTCTCGGGCCCGGTCAGCGCCGGGCCCAGGCGGCCCAGATCGGCCAAGCCTTGCACCACATCGCGCAAGGTGCCGCCGATGATGGTGGAAAGCCCCGCTGCCGTGGCCTGCGCCGCCCCCCATGCGCCCAGCGCCAGGCCACCCCCAACGATGCCCAAACGCGGCATTTCCATCGCCGCCGTCAGGGTAGAGACAGAAAACAGCCCCAGCCCCAGCCCCACGCCAAAGGCGCCAAAGAAAAATACGGCCGATTGCGCCAAGGGGGCCGAGAATATCACCGCCGAAAACGCGGCAATCCCCACCAAGATGCCCCGCGCGGCGATGCGGTAAGGGTCGGTTGCGCGCGCCAGCCAGCGTGCGGCCAGGCCAAAGCCCAACAGCGCCCCAACCGACCAAATCGCCGTCAGCGCGGTGGTGGCCGCCACGGGCAGGCCCAGCACCTCGCCGCCATAGGGCTCTAGCAGCACGTCTTGCATGTTGAAGGCCAGACCGCCAAAAAACACCACCGCCAACAACCGGCCAGCCTGGCCACCGGCCAGATAATCGGCCCAAGCCGCCTTGAAGGCCGGGCGCGGCTGGGCGCGCTCGGCTTTGGCCTGCGGCACCAGCTTTTCTTGTTTCCACAAGGCCACGATATTCAGCACCAGCGTGGCCAGGGCACTGCCCTGCACCACACGGATCAGCTGCAATTCGCTGAAATCACGCAGCAAAAAGCCAACAACCAGCGACGAGATCGCCATGCCAGCCAAAAAGGTGACATAAAGCAAGGCCACCACGCGGGGGCGGTTTTCATCGTCGGCGCGGTCAGCAGCCAGCGCAATGCCGGCGGTTTGGGTCATATGCAGGCCAAGGCCCGTCATCAAAAACGCCAAGGCCACCAGCACCTCGCCGGCAAAGGCCAATTCGTGCACATTGTCACCGGTCAACACGATCAGCGCAAAGGGCATCACCGCCAGCCCGCCAAATTGCCAAAGCGAGCCGAACCACAGATAAGGCACCCGTTTCCACCCGATGGCCGAACGGTGGGTATCTGAACGAAAGCCCAAAAACGCCCGGAAGGGCGCCACCAGAACTGGCAGGGCAATCATGATGGCCACCAAAGAGGCAGCAATCGACATTTCCACAATCATCACCCGGTTCAGCGTGCCCAGCAGCAAAACCGAGGCCATACCAACCGAGATCTGAAACAGGCTCAGCCGCAAGATCTGCGATAAGGGCAGCCCCTCGCTGGCCGCGTCGGCAAAGGGCAACCAAGATGTGCCCAACGACTGCAAAAGGCGCTTGGATAGGATCATCGCCGCACCTCGAGACATTCGGAAATATAAAAGCCGCTGGAAATGCGCCCAACCCGGCCCAGCCCCGGCAGCTGCAAACGCCGCCAGTCTTGGGGCACCATACGGGGCGAGCGATCGGCACGCGGAAAGGCTTTGCCGGCGTGCCACATCAGCTGCAGCAGCGGGGTGCGGGGCGCCACGGTAAACACCACATGCGGCGCCCGCGCGGAAAGCGCCTGCAACGCCTGCTGCAAATCGGGGCGGGTGTAATAAATCAGGCTGTCCATCGCGATGACATAGTCAAACTGGCCCAGATCGCTGGCCAGCATATCGCCTGCGCGCAGATCTACCCGGCCGGGCAGGCCTGCCGGCATACGGCGCTGCGCGATTGTCACCAGCTTGGGCGAGATATCGATGCCCAGCACATCGGCACCACGTGCCGCCAGCGCCTCGCATGCAGCGCCTGTGCCACAGCCGGCATCCAGCACCCTGGCCCCGCCAAGATCTGCCGGCAGTTGCGCCAGCATCAGCGCGCGCATGTTATCGCGCCCCGCACGCACCGTTTGGCGAATGCGGCTGACGGGTGCGTCAGATGTCAGGCGTTCCCACACGCGCGTGGCGGTGCCATCGAAATAGCCCGCCACTTGGGCGCGGGTGGTTTCATAGCTGTGGGTGGCAGGCAGCTTGTGCATCAATCAAACCCCAAAAGCTCGAAAATTTCACGGTCGGGCAGTGGCTCGGGGTCTAGCCCGTCACTGCCTTGCCACAGCTGTTGGGCCAGGCGCATATATTCGGCGCGGCAGGCCAGAATGTCGTCGTCGGCCTCCATCTCGAACAGGGTTTTCTTTTTCAGCCGCGACCGGCGGATGGCATCGACATCGGGCATATGACCGATACGCTCGAACCCGACGCGCTGGCAAAACCGGTCAACCTCGTCTGTCGCGTGCGAGCGGTTGGCAATGCAGCCTGCCAGACGCACCTTGTAATTGGCCGATTTCGATTTCACCGCCGCAATGATGCGGTTCATCGCGTAGATCGAGTCGAAATCATTTGCGGTGACAATCACCGCCCGGTCGGCATGCTGCAGGGGCGCGGCAAACCCACCGCAGACCACATCGCCCAGCACATCGAAAATCACCACATCGGTTTCATCCAACAGATGGTGCTGCTTGAGCAGTTTTACGGTTTGGCCCACAACATAGCCGCCGCAGCCCGTGCCCGCAGGCGGCCCACCCGCCTCGACGCACATCACCCCGCCCCAGCCTTCGGTTACGAAATCTTCGGGGCGCAATTCTTCGGGGTGAAAATCGACCTCTTTCAAAATATCAATCACCGTCGGCTGCAAACGCCCGGTCAAGGTAAAGGTGCTGTCATGTTTGGGGTCACAACCAATTTGCAGCACCCGCTTGCCCATCGCCGCAAAGGCCGCCGACAGGTTCGACGAAGTGGTCGATTTACCAATGCCCCCCTTGCCATAGACCGAAAACACCTTGGCGCCTTCGATTTTTTCGGCCGGGTCCAGATGCACCTGAACCGAGCCTTCGCCATCAAGGCCACCAAGGTTTGGAATTTCGTCGCGCGGGCTCATTTCGGGCCTCCAATGCGGGGCAGTTGTGCGGCCCCTGCTGCTGTTTTCACTGTGGGATGCGGTCTCATTCGGCGGCGATCCCTTCGATACGGTCCTCGATCTCGTCTGCCGCGCTTTGCAGCGCGGCCATGGTTTCGGGATCGGGTTGCCAGTAATTGCGTTCGCTGGCCTCGATCAGCCGCCCGGCCAGGCGCGCACTGCTGCGCGGGTTGAGCGTGGCCAGGCGGTTGCGCATGACCTCGTCCAGCACAAAGGTTTCGGTCAGCCGTTGATAGACCCACGGCTCGACCGTTTCGGTGGTGGCCGACCAGCCCAAGGTATTAGACACATGCGCCTCGATCTGGCGCACGCCCTCGCCCTTGTGGGCCAGAAGCGATTCGTAAAATTTCGGGTTCAGCGTGCGCGCCCGGGTTTCCAATGCGATCTGCTCTTGCAGGCTGCGCACCTTGCCCGCGCCTTGGGTTTGATCGCCAATATAAACCGGGGTTGTCTGGCCGCCGCGCGCGCGTTTCACCGCGCGGGCGATGCCGCCTAGCGTGTCGAAATAGTGATCAACCGTGGTGACGCCCAATTCAACCGATTCAAGGTTTTGATAGGCCATATCCACGGTTTTCAAGCTGGCCTCTAGCAGCTGCGGCTGCGATTGGGCCTTGCCGTTGACGCCATAGGCAAACCCTTTGCGCGCCTGATAGGCATCGGCCAGCTCGTCTTCGTCGCCAAAGGCCGAGCTATCAACCAAGGCATTCACATTCGACCCATATGCGCCTTCGGCATTGGAAAACACCCGCAGTGCCGCGGTTTCCAGATCACAGCCCAGCGCCTGCGCCGTGGCCATCGCATGGGCGCGCACGAAATTCTGCGCCTCGGGCTCGTCGGCGGTGGCAGCCTTTAGCGCGGCCTCGGCCAATAGCCGGGTTTGCAGGGGCAACAGATCGCGGAAGATACCAGAGAGCGTCATCACCACATCGATGCGCGGCCGCCCCAGCTGGGCCAAAGGCACCAGATCGGCCCCAGACAGGCGCCCATAGGCATCAAAGCGGGGCGTGGCCCCCATCAAGGCCAGGGCCTGCGCAATGGGCCCACCATCGGATTTGATATTGTCCGAGCCCCACAACACCATCGCCACCGACCGCGGCAACACCGGATGCGCGGCCAACAGCCGCTGGGCCTGTAGCTGCCCATCGCGCATGGCAAATTGGGTGGGCATGCGGAACGGATCAAAGGCGTGAATATTGCGCCCCGTCGGCAGAATGGCAGGGCTGCGTATCAAATCGCCCCCCGGCACAGGCGCGATATATTCGCCGTTCAGCGCCCGCAACAGCCCGGTGATTTCGCCATTTTCGCACAAGGCACTGTCCATCTGCGCGCGCGTGTCAGTATCGGCATCCACATGCGCCAGCAATTGCGCGCGCGCCTCACGCCCCAAGGGCTGGCCCACGATATGCAGCCCCAAGGGGATCAGCGCCGCCTCGAGATCTAGGATCGCGTTCCACAGCCCATCGATTTCGGTGCTCAGATCCAGCGCTGCGGCCTGCTCGGCGATCAACGCTTCCAGGTCGTGGCGATCCGCGCCGCCCTCGGTGCTGCGCCAGCGTTGCAAGCTGTCTTTCAGGTCTTGCAGGCCGCGATACAGCCCCGCCTGCGCCACCGGCGGCGTCAAATGCGTGACCGTCACCGCGTTCGAGCGGCGTTTGGCCAAGCTGGCCTCGGACGGGTTATTGGCCGCATAAAGATAGACATTGGGCAGGTTGCCAATCAGCCGGTCTGGCCAGCAGTTTTGCCCCACACCGGCCTGTTTGCCCGGCATGAATTCCAACGCCCCATGCATGCCGAAATGCAGCACAACATCGGCATCAAAGCGGGTTTTGATCCAGGTATAAAAGCTGGCAAAGGCATGGGTGGGCGCAAAGCCTTTTTCAAACAACAGGCGCATCGGGTCGCCCTCGTAGCCAAAGGTGGGCTGCACCCCGACAAAGACATTGCCAAATTCAGCACCCAGCACAAACACGCCCCGGCCATCAGATTGCACCCGCCCCGGCGCCGGGCCCCATGCCGCCTCGATCTCGTCCAGCCAGGGGGTGTGGGCCACGATGTCATCGGCGCTGACATGGGCTGCCACATTCGCCTCTTGGCCATATTTTGCGGCATTGCCTTCTAGCACCGCGGCGCGCAGCGCATCCACGCTTTCAGGTGGCGTCAGGCTATACCCCTCGGCGGCCATTGCGTGTAATGTATTGTAAAGGCTTTCAAAAACCGAAAGATAAGCCGCCGTGCCCACAGCGCCTGCATTGGGTGGAAAGCCAAACAGCACAACCGCCACGCGGCGCTTGGCAATCTCGGCGCGGCGCAGGCGCACCATGCGCGCCACCTTTTGCGCCAAGGCCTCGATCCGCTCTGGGCAGGGGGCCATCGCCTTGGTGTTGGCATCTGCCAAAGGCTGGCAGGCATGGGCACAGCCCGCGCAGCCCCCCGGCCCATGACGGCCGGCAAACACGGTGGGGCAAATCGCGCCGTCTATTTCAGGCAGGGCGATCAGCATCGTGGTTTCCACCGGCCCCAACCCGCCAGACGAGGCGGCCCATTGGCCCAGTGTTTGAAATTCCAGCGGATGCGCCACCATATAGGGCAGGTTCAGCCGCGACAGCAGATCAACCGCGGCGGGGCTGTCGTTATAGGCAGGCCCGCCCACCAGGCTAAAGCCCGTCAGCGACAAAAGCGCATCCACCCGGCCCATGTGATAGGCCTCGATCGTGGGGCGCCCATCCAGCCCGCCGGCAAAGGCGGGCACCACCGCCAGGCCCTGGGCCTCGAGCGCGCGAATAGTGGCATCGTAATGCGCAGTATCTGCCGCCAGCACATACGAGCGCATCAACAGCAGCCCCACCGTGCCCTTGGCCCCCGCGGGGCGGGGCAAGGCTGCGGCATCGGTGGTGATACGGTCTGGCAGATCGGGGTGATAGAGGCCCACATCAGGGTAATCGACGGGTGCTGCCGCCTTGATGCCGCGCCATTCGGGGCGCGCGGCGTAGCGCGCCACCAAAAACCGCACCATCGCCTCGATATTGTCGTCCGAGCCGCCCAGCCAATATTGCATCGACAAGAACCAAGCGCGCAGGTCCTGGGCTTTGCCGGGAATATACCGCAAGATTTTCGGCAAGCGGCGCAACAGCGCCATCTGCCGCTCGCCCGAGGCGGGTTTGCCATTGCTGCCACCACCGCGCAGCTTTTTCATCACCTTGGCCACGCCACTGGCCGGCTTGGCCATATCCAGATCGCCCATGCGCGTCAGCTTTACGATCTGCGGGTCGGCGATGACGCCAATAAAGGCATCGCAACGCGCGCGCGCAGCCTGCAATTCGGGCAGGCAGGCCTGCACATGTTCTTCGATGAACAAAAGATTGGCCACAACGATATCGGCACTGTCGATATCGGCCTTGGCGCGCGCCAGCGATGCCGGGTCTTCGGCCCATTCGGCAGCCGCGTGAATGCTGATCTGCAGGCCCGGAAAATCAGCCAAAAGCCGCGGCAAAACCCGCGAGGCCGGGCCAGCGGCGTGCTGATCCAGCGTAAGCACCACAAAATGGTAGGGGCGCGGGCTATGCGGCTGATTATCGAGCATAATGCGCCTTGGCCTCGTATAATGTATCAACCGAAATTTCCGAAAGCCCCCGGGTTTGGGCAAAGCTTTCGGTGTTGCGCCGCGCCTTGCCCCGCACAAAGAAGGGTATTTTCTTCAACTCGCGCTCGGCATCGGACAGCCACACGATATTGCCCGCGTCGCCCGCCCCGGCAGGCGCAGGTTGGGGCGCCGCGGCCGGGCTGGGCTGGGCCTGGCTGGTTTGGGGCTGGCTGGGCGCGGGCTGCGCCTTGGCCCCATGGTGCGAAGGGCCTGCGGCATCGTGAAATTCGAAATCTTCGCGGAACATGGTCAGCAAATGCTCTTCCAGCCCCATCACCAGCGGGTGCACCCATGTGTCAAACAACACATTGGCCCCTTCGATGCCCATTTGCGGCGAATAGCGGGCGGGGAAATCTTGCACATGCACAGGCGCCGAGATGACCGCGCAGGGAATGCCCAAACGCTTGCCGATATGGCGCTCCATCTGGGTGCCCAAAATCAGCTCGGGCGCCAGATCGGCGATGGCGGCCTCGACCTCGAGGTAATCATCGCTGATCAGCGCCTCTAGCCCAAATTCGCGGGCAAGGGCGCGCAGCGGGCGGGCCTGTTCGCGGTTGTAACAGCCCAGGCCCACCACATCGAAGCCCATTTCATCGCGGGCCACGCGGGCTGCGGCCATGGCATGGGTGCCGTCACCAAAGATGAACACCCGCTTGCCCGTCAGATAGGTGCTATCCACCGAGGCCGACCACCAAGGCTGGCGCAGGCGGGTTTCATCCAAAATGGGTGCGGCGCCGGCAAGGGTCGCCACCTCTTGCACAAAGCGCCGCGTGGCACCCACCCCAAGGGGCACGGTGCCAATGCAAGGCTGGCCAAAGCTGCGTTGCAACCAACGCGCAGCCTGCTCGCCCGTTTCGGGGTAAAGCAACACATTAAAATGCGCCTGCCCAAGACGTGCGATATCAGACGGTGCCGCATCCAGCGGGGCGGTTACGTTCACCGCAATGCCCATGCGTTCCAAGATCTGGCGGATCTCGGCCACATCATCGCGGTGGCGAAACCCAAGCGCGGTGGCCCCAAGGATGTTGCAACTAACCTGCGCCGTGCGCGGCATTGGCTTGGCCAGGGCCTTGCATATCTGATAAAAAGCCTCGTCAGCGCCAAAGTTTTCCTTGCGCTGATAGCTGGGCAATTCCAGCGGGATAACAGGCACCGGCAACCCCATGCTGGCGGCCAGGCCGCCGGGATCATCCTGGATCAGCTCGGCTGTGCACGAGGCCGCAACCAGCAGTGCCTCGGGGCGGTGGCGCTCGTAGGCGGCGCGGCAGGCATCTTTGAACAGCCCCGCGGTATCTGCCCCCAGATCGCGTGCCTGAAAGGTGGTATAGGTGACAGGCGGGCGGTGGTTGCGCCGCTCGATCATTGTAAACAGCAGATCGGCATAGGTATCGCCCTGGGGCGCGTGCAGCACCATATGCATATTGCGCATGCCCGTGGCCACCCGGATGGCCCCGACATGGGGCGGGCCTTCGTATGTCCATAGGCTAAGCTTCATTCTGCCGCCTCCATCTTTGGCGCGCCTGGTGCCAGGATCTGTTTGCGCCGAATGGGGCGGGCAAAAAGGCCAGCCAGATCAGCGGCTTGCTCGAACAGATGCACGGGTGTGAACACCAGTTCGATGGCCCATTTGGTGGTCAGCCCCTCGGCCTCGAGCGGGTTGGCAAGGCCCAAGCCACAGACGGTGATATCAGGGCGCGCCGCACGCACACGATCAAGCTGGCGCTCTACATCCTGGCCCTCGGCCAACCGCGGGCCCGCGGCCAGCAAGGCCAGTTCCGGGCGGTGCAATTCGGCATGCAGATAGGGCGTGCCAATTTCCACGATCTCCATGCCACATTCGCGCTGTAAAAACCGCGCCAAGGCCGGCTCCATCTGGCTGTCGGGCATGAAAAACGCGCTTTTGCCCTGCAGCGTTTCGGCCACCCGGGCCACCGCGGCCTGTGCCCGGGCACGGGGGGCGGCGATGGCCGCCTCGACTTGCGCACGCGATATACCAAAGGCATCGGCAATGGCCATCAGCCACAGCGTTGTGCCCTCGACACCAAGGGGAGTTGGTGCTGCGATCCATCGCGCCCCACGCCGCTGTAACGCCGCATGGGTCTCACCGAGGAAGGGTTGGGTGAGAGCGTATTTGGTATTCGGCCCAATCGAGGGCGTGGCATCTGCCCGCTGTGCGGGCAGGCAATGCACAGTTTCAATGCCAATCTGCGCCAGCAAGGCGCGCGCCTGGTCCTCTACCACATCGGGCAGCGCCCCCACCAGCAGCAGCTGGTGGGCATCGCTGGCAGGCAGGGCCGGCACCATCGAGGCCAGGCAGGTATCTTCGCCTTGGGTAAAGGTGGTTTCAATGCCTGAGCCAGAGAAATTGAGCACCCGCACATGGGGGGCAAATTGCGCGGACAGGCGCTCGGCCGCGCGGGCCAGATCCAGCTTGATCACCTCGCTGGGGCACGAGCCCACCAAAAACAGCTGCCGAATATCGGGGCGGCGTTGCAACAGCGTGGCCACTTCGCGGTCAAGCTCGGCATTGGCATCGGCCATGCCGGCCAGATCTTTTTCTTCCAAAATCGCGGTGCCAAAGCGGGGTTCGGCAAAGATCATCACCCCCGCCGCCGATTGCAGCAAATGGGCGCAGGTGCGCGACCCGACCACCAGGAAAAACGCATCTTGCATCTTGCGATGCAGCCAGATGATCGAGGTGAGGCCGCAGAAAACCTCGTGCTGGCCGCGCTCTTTGATCACCGGGGTATCCAGGCATCCGCGGGTCATATCGCCACCCCGCTGCTTGCCATGGCAGGCGCGGGCTGGGCCAGCCGGGCCTGGCGCAGTTTCCACAGAAATTGCACCGCGTTCACCGCATAGGCCAGATAGGCCACCAGCGCCAAATACATCAGCGCCTGCGGGCCGATCGCGCCTGACAGCAGCCCCACCAGATAGGCCGTATGCAAGGCAATCACACCAAAGCTTACAATGTCTTCCCAGAAAAACGCAGGTGCCAGCAGATATTGGCCAAACACCTCTTTTTCCCAGATCGCGCCGGTAATCATGATGGTGTAAAGCGCCCCGGTTTTCACAATAACCGAGGCCGTGGCCAGCCCATAGCCCGTGCCACTGCCGATGTAGCGCAGCACCAATACCGTCGAGACAAGGCAGATCACGAACTGCACCGGCGCCAGGATGCCCTGCACCAGCGTCCAGCGCGAGCTGTCGCGCCTGCGGCGCTGCTCGGGGGTATATAGCGGCATTCGCGGCCCCTTTGGCATGAACGCTCCTTCCGTCGATTCTGGGTTCAGTAAGACCCTCTGACGCCTTTGTGTCAATTATAATTTACACTTTGCCGCAAAGTGTCAGATAGTTCAACCACGCAGGAAGATGCGGGAAATTTGCATCTAATTATCTGATTTAAAATAGTTTCTTATGAAGCTTTCCAGCCAACCCACCCAGAAGAGGCGCAAAATGTAATTTTTCTTTGACAAAAATGCCCCGAGCATAGACACTGCAATTGACGTTACGTCCACCCACGCAGGGGCTTGGTGCTGGACCGCGCGCAGATAAGGAGATCTGCCTTGCCCTGTTTGATGGAAGCCCCAAAGCTGGCGCAACAAGGCGATCAGCAGCTGGTGCAGCGCCTGGCGCTGCGCGTGGTGTCAGAACTGACGCGCAACAACTGCACCCCCAACACAGCCCCCAATGCCGAATTTCGGGCGCTTTTGGTGCAGCTGGCCTATCGCGGCGATGCCGACACCGCCACCCAAGTGTTCGATTATATGAAACGCCGGCGCATGTGCGCCGAGGCGGTTGTCGATATCTACCTGCCCGCCGCCGTGCACGAGATTGGCACCGCCTGGCATGATGGCGAGATGAATATTCTCGATGCCACGCTGGCGATTTCCCGCCTGCAAGTGCTGCTGCGCGATATCAGCAGCAACTGGAGCTCTGACAAAACCAGCCGCCAAAGCAATGACCGCGTGCTGCTGCTGTTGCCCCCGGGCGAACAGCACAGCATGGGCGCCATGGTGGCGGCCAGCCAAATTCGGCGCGCGGGGGTTTCGGTAAAGGTGGGGCTGCTACCCGATATAAAGGCGATTGCCCCGCTCTTGGAAACATCGCGCTTTCAATCGGTGTTCATCTCCGCATCGAACAAATCTGTCATCACAGAATGCAGCCAAATGATTTCCGCCATTCGCGCCTCGGCGCATCCGGCCGTTCCCATCGTTTTGGGTGGCGGCCTGGCCGTGGCCAACCACACCCAGGCAGCACATGAAACGCTGCGAAAACAAACACGTGCTGATCATGTAACCGCAGATGTAAAAACCGCACTGCAAATATGCGGCTTGGCGAATGCGGCGGTTGCCGCGGGTTGACATTTGCTCTAAGCGTTTATGCCACGGCGCACCCTTGGCACGGCAAAAAGGGCCGCGCAGCCCAATGTAAAACTGCTTGCGAAAGGAAGCGGTCACTCAAATGAACGCATCATCCGCTCTGCTTGAGGAGTCATTCCTAGGCGCCGTTTTGACGAGCTTTGCAGATGTGTGCGTTGTCATCTCTGCCGATGGTTTGATTGTATCGGCCTTGGCCAAGCCCGAAACATTTAGCGCAGATTTATGCGCCAGCTGGGTGGGCACCCCCCTGGCAAACCAGCTTGGCGCGGCATCAGCACGCCGGTTGACCGAAAAGCTAGAGGCGCTGGCGCAAAACCCCGCCACCCCCTCGCGCCGCCCTGCTGCATGGCTGGAATTGATCCATGAATTGGGCCCGAACCATACCGTGCCCATTCGCTATGCGCTGCACAAAATGCCAAACGAGCCCAAGTTTTTGCTGACCGGCGAAGATCAGCGCTCGATCATGGAAATTCAGCAGCAATTGCTAAACGCGCAAATCGCGCTGGAACGCGATTATGAGGCCCAACGCGAGATTGACACGCGCTATCGCATCTTGATGGATTTCACCGACGAGGCGGTGGCGCTGGTGGCCATCGGCAGCGGCGCCATCGTTGATATCAACCATGGCGCGGCCCAATTGCTGGGCTATTCGCGCTCGGATATGATCAACCAGCCGCTTTCGCGGTTTTTCAAAGGGTTTTCGCGCGAAAGCCTGCTGTCTGTCATCGATAACGGCAACCATTCCAGCGCCGGCGAGATCCGCAGCTTTGAATCCCGCAACACCCAGCGCAGCCTGCAGCTGACCGGCAAGATTTTCCGCGCATCGGGCGAACAGCTGGCGATGCTGCGCCTGTCTGATACGGTCGAGGGCACCGTGGGCGATGGGCAGCTGATCAGCGGGCTGCGGCAGCTGTTTCTTAAAGGGGTCGATGCCATCGTTTTCACCGATCGCGATGGCACCATACTGGCGGCTGGGGAAACCTTTTTGAACCTCACCGATTTTCCCGCCAATAGCGCGATCAAAGGCCGCTCTGTGGCCGAGTTTTTGGGCCGCGGCACGGTGGACCTGCGCGTATTGCTGGATAACGCCCGCCGTGCCGGGCAGCTGCGCATGTATGCCACCAAGATCAAAACCGATTTCGGCACGCAACTGCCGGTGGAAATTTCTGCCACCTGGCTGGACGACCAATTTGAACCGGTGATGGCGCTGGTGTTCCGCAACGCCACCAACGCCTCGACCGTGCGCGTCGATCAAAGCACCACGCCCGAGTCGAACATGTCGAATATCGTCGAGCTGGTCGGCTCGTCGACGCTGAAAGACATCGTATCGGAAACCACCGATGTGATCGAAAAGATCTGCATCGAAACCGCGATCGAACTGACGCGCAACAACCGCGTGGCGGCAGCCGAAATGCTGGGCCTGTCGCGCCAGTCGCTTTATGTCAAGCTGCGCAAATACGGCATGCTTAGCAAAGACGACGATTAAACCCTGTGTAATCTTCAGTTTACATTTTTGATGTAAATCAAGGCCCGCAACGGCGGCACGTGTAACGATACCCTTACACATAAGGGAGTTGCACATGAGAATCGTCTTTGTACACCCGAATTACCACTCTGGCGGTGCGGAAATTGCCGGCAATTGGCCCCCGGCCTGGGTGGCCTATCTGGCCGGCGCGCTGAAAAGCGCAGGCTTTGACGATGTGCATTTCATCGATGCGATGACAAACAACATCAGCGACGACAGCCTGCACCAACAGCTGGCCGATTTGCAGCCCGATGTGGTGGGCACCACCGCGATCACACCCTCGATCTATGTGGCGGAAGAGGTGCTGAAAATTGCCCAAAGCGCGGCGCCAAATGCCTTGCGCGTTCTGGGCGGGGTGCATGCCACCTTTATGTATCGCCAAGTGCTGTCCGAGGCGCCTTGGATCGACGTGATCGTGCGCGGCGAAGGCGAGGAAATTATCACAGCGCTGATGCACGCGGTTCAGGGCGGGGAATGGCCAAAAAACCGCAGCAAGATCAAAGGCCTGGCCTATATCGACGGGGGTGAAATTATGGCCACCCCCGCCGCCCCAACGGTGAAAGAGCTTGATGCCATCACCCCCGATTGGTCGCTTTTGGAATGGGAAAAATACATCTATGTCCCGCTGAACCGGCGCGTGGCCATTCCCAGCATGGCGCGCGGCTGCCCCTTTACCTGCAGTTTCTGCAGCCAATGGAAATTCTGGCGCGACTACCGCGTGCGCGACCCCAAGAAAGTGGTCGATGAAATCGAAGATTTGGTTGAAAATCATGGCGTTGGCTTTTTCATCCTGGCCGATGAAGAACCCACGATCAACCGCCGCAAATTCATCGAATTCTGCAACGAATTGATTGCCCGCAACCTGCCGGACCGTGTGCAATGGGGCATCAACACCCGCGTCACCGACATCATGCGCGACAAGGAATTGCTGGGCCTTTATCGCAAGGCCGGGCTGGTGCATGTCAGCCTGGGCACCGAGGCGGCCGCACAGATGAAGCTGGATCAGTTCAACAAGGAAACCACCGTCGCCCAAAACAAAGAGGCCATTCGCCTGCTGCGCGAGGCCGATATTTTCACCGAGGCGCAATTCATCGTGGGCCTCGATAACGAAACCCCGGAAACCCTGGAAGAAACCTACCGCATGGCCTGGGATTGGCAGCCAGATTTGGCCAATTGGTCGATGTATACGCCCTGGCCCTTCACCCCGCTGTTTCAGGAGTTGCGCGATCAGGTCGAGGTTTTTGATTACTCGAAATACAATTTCGTCACCCCGATCATGAAGCCCAAATCCATGACAAGGGGCGCGCTTTTGGAAGGGGTGCTGAAAAACTACCGCCGCTTTTACATGAAAAAGGCGCTGTTTCACTACCCCTGGCGCGGCACAGGATACCGGCGCAAATATCTGCTGGGCTGCCTAAAGGCATTTTTCCGCGCCGGGGTGCAGCGGCAATTCTATGACCTTGGCAAACATGGATATTTCAGCATGACGCCGCGCGACAATCTGGATTTTGGCTTTGATATGAACCGCACCATCGCCGATGCCCAGATGGCCGATTGGCAGGCCTCGGCCGATATCAAGCGGCGCGCAGACGAACGCCGCGCCGCCCTGCGCGCCCAGGGCAAGGCCCGCGCCGCCACCCGCAGCGCCGCTGCCGAAAAAGACCCAGGCGTT
>CAJXSO010000019.1 GCA_913061505.1 uncultured Lutimaribacter sp. | reverse complement strand
CACAATGCCCCCTGCCACAATGCCCCCTGCCACAGTTCTGGCAGGGGGCTGGGTGGCGGCAAAACACCGCCAAAGGGCGCTTAGCCCTCGATCACACCAGCTTCGACTGCTGCAGCCAGTTCTTCGGGCGATACGGTGCCATTGCCATCGCTATCGATTTGGGCAAACACCTCTTCGCTCAGGTCTGCATAGGCCGCTTGCATCTCGTCAAACGAGTAGCTGCCATCGCCATCTGCATCGACCACAGCTGCCTGCACAGCGGACACGGCCATAGAGGCGGCAAAAGCCGCCAGCAGAAAACGGAATTTCATGATAACATCACTCCAAAGGTGGCACCAAGCCACCGAAAACAAAGGCGATATTGCCTTCGCGCGCAGCAAAGCCACAGGCGTTTGATTCTGGCAATGGGCTACCCGTTTTGCCCTGGCCGCGATGCGCTAAACTTTGCCGATAGCCCGCCCAGCAGGGCATTTTGCGCAGCCATCAAGGGACAGCGCATGTAGACAAGCCCCCCACAGCCCGCCACACTGCCCCCGAACAGGAGACCCCCATGCAACCGCGCAAAATTATCATCGACACAGACCCCGGCCAAGATGACGCCGTTGCCATTTTGCTGGCGCTGGCCAGCCCCGAGCAGATCGAGGTGCTGGGCATCACCTGCGTGGCAGGCAATGTGCCGCTGGCCCTAACTGCGCGCAATGCACGCATGGTCTGCGAATTGGCCGGGCGGCCCGATATCCCCGTTTTCGCCGGGTGCGACAGGCCGCTGGGCCGGGCGCTGGTGACGGCCGAACATGTGCATGGCAAGACCGGGCTCGATGGCCCCAGCCTGCCCGAACCGCAGATGCCGCTGCAATCGCAACATGCGGTCGATTTCATCATCGATACGGTGCGCAGCCACCCGCCCGGCACCATCACCCTGTGCCCCTTGGGGCCATTAACCAACATCGCCACAGCCCTGGCCCGCGCCCCCGATATTGCCCCACGCCTGCAGGAAATTGTGCTGATGGGGGGCGCCTATTTCGAGGTGGGCAACATCACGCCTGCCGCCGAATTCAACATCTACGTCGATCCGCAAGCGGCGCAGGCTGTGTTTGCCGCCGGTGTGCCGCTGGTGGTGATGCCGCTGGATGTCACCCATAAGGCGCTGGTCACCGCCGAACGCAACGCCGCCTTTCGCAACCTGGGCACGCCCGTCGGCATTGCCGTGGCACAAATGACCGAGTTTTTCGAACGCTACGACCGCGAAAAATACGGCAGCCTTGGCGCCCCCCTGCACGACCCTTGCGTAACCGCCTATCTGCTGGCCCCGCATCTGTTTTCAGGCCGCCATGTGAATGTCGAAATTGAAACCACATCCGAGCTGACCATGGGCATGACAGTGGCCGATTGGTGGCGCGTCACCGACCGGCCCGCGAATGCCACCTTTATGGGCCAGATCGATGCCGATGGCTTCTTTGCCCTTCTCACCCAGCGGCTGGCCCGGCTATGAGCATGCTGCATATCGCAGGCCCCGACGATCTAGAGCGGCTGTTGCCCATGGTGGCCGGGTTTCAAGACCATATCGGCCAGCCACGCACGGCCGAGGCGCTGGAACAGGCGCTTACCCCCCTTTTAGAGGGCACGCCGCTGGGGGTGGCCTATCTGATCGGGCCACGCCGCGCGCCTGTGGGCTATATCGCCTTGTCTTTTGGCTGGTCGATTGGTTTTGGCGGGCTCGAGGCGCGCATCTCGCAGTTTTGGGTGCGCACAGCGGTGCGCGGGCGCGGCATGGGCGGCGATGTTTTACTGGCCCTTGTGCCTGCCTTGGCCAAACACGGGCTGGCGGCCATATCGCTGGAATTGCCAGAAAGTGATGTGCGGGCGCAAAGCCTGTATTTGCGCCGCGGCTTTCGCGCAGAGAGCGGCACGCAAACCCTGCGGCGCGTGCTGGCATGACAGCGCAGGCCATGCAGGGCACGCGGGCAAGGGTGCAGATCATTGGGCCAGAATTTGCGCAATGGGACGCGCTGCTGGGGCTTATCCAAGCAAGTTTTGCCTATATGCAGGGGCGGATAAACCCGCCCTCGTCCGCGCTTGGCTTAGATGCGGCAGCCTTGGCCGCGCGCGCAAAAACCGAAACCTTGATCGTGGCACAGGCCCAAAATGGCACGCTTTTGGGCTGTGCGTTTTGCGCCAGGCAGCAAGATGCGCTTTATATCGGCAAACTGGCCGTATCGATTGGCCACCAAGGCCAGGGGCTGGGCCGGCAGTTGCTGGCCGCGGCCACAGATCTGGCCCGCCAGCAAGGCTTGGGCCTATTGCGGCTGCAAACGCGGGTGGAACTGGTGGAAAACCAGCGCGCCTTTGCCGCCATGGGCTTTGTGGAAACCGCGCGCAGCGCGCATGCGGGATTTGCGCAACCGACATCCATCACCATGGAAAAACACCTGGTAGCCATAACACCCTAGGCTTGGCCAGGCCGCCCACACGGATTATCTATGCATCATGAGCACACAGATCCCCTTTGATAACAGCTATGCGCGCCTGCCCGAGCGGTTTTTCACCCGCCAGCCCGCCACCCCGGTTGCAGCGCCCCAGCTGATCATCTTTAACCACGCGCTGGCGGCAGATTTGGGCATCACCCCCGGCGCTGAGGCCGAATTGGCACAGGTTTTTTCGGGCAACCAAATCGCACCAGGGGCCGAACCATTGGCGCAGGCCTATGCCGGGCATCAATTTGGCGGCTTCTCGCCGCAACTGGGCGATGGCCGCGCCTTGCTGCTGGGCGAGGTTGTCAGCCCCCAAACCGGCCAACGCTTTGACATCCAGCTGAAAGGGTCTGGGCCCACCCCCTATTCGCGTATGGGCGATGGCCGCGCCTGGCTGGGCCCGGTTTTGCGCGAATATCTGCTGTGCGAGGCCATGCATGCCCTGGGTGTGCCCACCACCCGGGCCCTGGCAGCGGTGTCAACCGGCCAGCCCATCCTGCGCGAGGCAGGCCCCCTGCCCGGCGCCATACTTACCCGCGTGGCTGCCAGCCATATTCGCGTGGGCACGTTTGAATATTTTGCCGCCCGCCGCGACACCGATGCACTGCAGGCGCTCTTTGAATATACATGCGCGCGCCACTACCCCACCGCCCGCGACCCGGTGATGCTGCTGGATGCGGTGATTGCCCGGCAGGCCGATCTGGTGGCGCAGTGGCATGCCATCGGCTTTATCCATGGGGTGATGAACACCGATAACACCACGCTATCTGGCGAAACCATCGATTACGGGCCCGCGGCCTTTATGGATGGCTATCACCCCGTCACGGTTTATTCTTCGATCGATCGGCATGGGCGCTACGCCTATGACAATCAATCGCGTGTGATCGTGTGGAACCTGGCGCAGCTGGCCTCGGCGCTGGTGCCCTTGATGCCCGACCAAGACGAGGCGGTAGCGGTTTTCACCAACCAGATCAACGCCATGCCCGACAGGCTGCTGGCTGCGCGCGCCCGCCGGATGGGGGCCAAGCTGGGGCTGGATATGGCCGATGCGGGCGATCAGGGGCTGCTCGATACCTTGCTGAAAATGATGCAAGACCATGGCGCCGATTTCACCAATACCTTCCGCGCCCTGGCCGAAACCGGCCACGCGCCTGGCCTCAACGCAGC
Organism: uncultured Lutimaribacter sp.; assembly: GCA_913061505.1. Taxonomy (GTDB): domain Bacteria; phylum Pseudomonadota; class Alphaproteobacteria; order Rhodobacterales; family Rhodobacteraceae; genus CAJXSO01. Next base: position 50,280 of record CAJXSO010000019.1, on the reverse strand, counting down.
AGCAGGCTATGGCGATTGGGAAAAACGCTGGCAAACCCGCCTGCAGGCCCTGCCCGGGGCACAGGCCCGAATGTTGGCGGCAAACCCTGCCTTTATCCCGCGCAATCACCGCGTCGAGCAGATGATCAGCGCCGCAACCGAGGGCGATTTTGCGCCCTTCCACCGCCTGCTGACAGTGCTGCAAACCCCCTATGACACCCAGCCCGACGCCGCCGATCTGCAAGCCCCCCCAGAGCCACACGAGGTGGTGAAGGCCACATTTTGCGGCACGTAAAAAGCCCGGCAAGCAGCCCCTGACAGACCGGATCAGCCGCGCCCCAGCCCCTGCAGCACCGCATGGGCTGCGCGCAGGCCCGGCGCCTGCCCCCCCTGCCCCAAACGCTGCATCGTCAGCGCCATGGCAGCCTGTTGCGCCTGCGGTGCCTGAAACACGGCCTGCACAGCGGGGGCAATCAATTCAGCGCGGCAGCGCGCGCCGATAAATTCGGGCACATGGCGGGTGTCTGAGACCAAATTCACCAAGGTCACAGTATCCACCAGCAACATCCGCGAAATGATCATGCGGCTCAGCCAGCTCATGTCATAGGCGATAACCATGGGCGTTTGGCTGGCGGCCAGCTCCAGCGATACCGTGCCCGAGGCCGCAAGCGCCACGTCGGCGGCACGAAAGGCCGCGCGTTTTTGGGCGGCAAAGGCCTCGGCCCCCAGCGTGCGCGGATCCAGCACCAAAGGGGCCACAGGCCAGTTGGCCACGGCGCGATGCACCGCATCCGCCACATGCGCCACGGTTGGCAACACCACCCGCAGCCCGGGCAAGCCCGCCTGCAGCGGCGCCAGCGCCGCCCCAAAGATGGGTGCCAAGCGGGCCACCTCGCCCCGGCGCGAGCCGGGCAAGACCAACAGCAGCGGGGCCTGGCCCAGCCCGTGGGCCGCGCGAAATTCTGCGGCCTGCGCGGGGCTGGCCTGTGCCTCGGCCACCACCGGGTGGCCCACGAAATCGCAGCGCATGCCAGCGGCCTGCATCAAAGGGGGCTCAAACGGAAACAGCGCCAAAACCTGATCGATCACCTGCGCCATTTTCGCAGCCCGCCCCGGGCGCCAGGCCCAAACCGTGGGGGCCACGTAATGCACCGTGCGAATGGCGCTGCGCGCGCGCACAATCCGGGCCACGCGCAGGCAAAAATCGGGGCTGTCGATGGTGATCAAAACATCGGGCTGCTGATCCAGCACCGCCTGTGCCGTTTGCCCAATGCGCCGTTTAAGCTGGCGGTATTTTGGCAAAATCTCGGCCAGGCCCATGACCGAAAGCTCCTCCATCGGGAAGAGGCTGCCCATGCCCTGGGCCTGCATCAACGGGCCCGCGACACCAGAAAACTGCACCCCTTCGGGCCCCAAAACCTGCGTGAGACCCGCCATCAAAGCGGCCCCCAGCTTGTCGCCCGATGCCTCGCCCGCAATCAAAAACACCTTTAGCGCAGCCATAAAAACAGCCCCGCCTGATCGAGTGATGCCAAAACGCGGTCTTGGCCCAGCACCATCACCGCGCCTGCCTGTAGCGCAATACCCGACAGGCCCGCCGCCACCGCCGCGGCCACCGTATCGGGGCCGATGGTTGGCAGATCGGCGCGCAGGTCTTGGCCGGGCTTGGGCGCTTTGTGCAGCACAGCCCCCCGGCCCCGGCCCTGCAGGCCTGCCAGCATTGCATCGGTGCCCGCCTCGCCCTCGCGCGCCAATACCTGGCCCGCGCCAATCACGCAGGCCTGCCCCAGATCGGCGGCCGCCTGGTCATCCAGCACCTGCAAGGCCAGGGCCAGATCGGCGCGGTGGGCGGCACTGGGCTGGGCGCGGGTGGGGCAGCCGGCGGGCATCAGCAAATCGGGCGCCAGCTGATGCGCGCCCAAAACCGTGATGCCCCTGTCTTGAAACAGCCCAATCACCGCGCGCAAGGCGCCATCATCGCCCGCCGCCAAGGCCTGTTGCAGCACCGGCACCAAGGGCAGCGTGGCGGCATCAATGGCGGCAGGGTCAATCGCGGGGCGGCGGATTGCGCCGCACATACACAGATGGGTGATACCGCGCTGCTGAAGCTGGTGCAGAAAACTGCCCAGCGTTTCCAAGCGAAACACCAGATCAACGGCCAATCCTGCGGGCATGAACCCCTGCAGGGCACATACCAAGGGCACCTCGGGCAGCCCTGCGGCCAGCGCGGCGGGCAACTGCCCTTGGCCTGCGATCAACGCCAGCCGCATCGGCCTAGCGCGGGGTCAGGAACGAACGATCCGACCCGCCTGTGACAAATTCGACAATCTGGCGCACATAGGCGCTATCGGCCTCTTCGCCCAATCGGCGCGCCCGGTCTTGGAACGTGCCCTCGCCCTGCGCCAACATCTGAAAGGCGGCACGCAGCGCGGTGATATCCGAGCGCGCCACGCCGCGCCGTTTCAACCCAACCAGGTTCAGCCCATCCAATTCGCCGCGCGGGCCCTGCACCAGACCATGGGGAATAACATCATTGGCCACCATCGACAGCGCGCCAATGATGGCCCCACGCCCGATGCGCACGAACTGATGCACGCCACACAAGCCCCCCACCAAAACATCATCTTCGATGATGCAATGCCCGGCGATGGCCGAATTATTCACAATAATCACCCGGTCGCCCACGATGGCATCATGGGCGATATGGCAGCCCGCCATAAACAACCCGTCATCGCCAATGCGCGTGATCCCTCCGCCGCCCGCGGTGCCGGTGTTCATCGTCACATGTTCGCGGATGCGGTTGCGCTGGCCAATCACCAGCCGGGTTTCTTCGCCCTTGAATTTCAAATCCTGGGGAATTTCGCCAATCACCGCGAATGAGAAAATGGTGCTGTCGGCGCCCACCTCTGTGTGCCCTGCCACCACCACATGCGATTTCAGCTCGACCCGGTCGCCCAACCGCACATGCGGGCCCACATGGCAAAACGGGCCGATGCGCACATCGCACCCCAAAACTGCACCCTCTTCGATGATCGCCGAGGGATGAATACGCGCGTTCATTCAGCCCTACTCCTGCGGAAGATCCATCATGGCGGTGAATTCAGCCTCGGCTGCCATTTCACCATCGACGGTGGCTACACCCTTGAATTTCCACACTTTTGCACCCGGCTTGCCGCGTAGGGTGGTCAGCTCCATGCGCAGCTGATCGCCCGGCACCACCTTGCGGCGGAATTTGCAGCCATCGATGCCCATGAAATAAATCAGCAGGTCGCGATCGGCCAAATCCATGGCCACGCCCACCATTACCGCCGCTGTCTGCGCCATCGCCTCGACAATTGTGACACCGGGCATAATGGGGGTGCCGGGGAAATGGCCCTGAAAATGCGGCTCGTTCATCGTGACGTTTTTCAGCCCCACCGCGGTGCTGGTGCCATCAATATCGACCACACGATCAACCAGCAAAAACGGGTAGCGATGCGGCAAAATGCGCTGGATCAGCTGGATATCTGCAGATTTAAGCGTGTCACTCATGAATGGCCCCTCGGTTTTATCCACGGTTTCCGTGGCAGTTGGATTTCACTACCAACTTGGCAGCCCTTGGGCAAGCAGGCTACTGCTGCGCTGCGGGGTCAGGCGGTTGGGTGCTGGCGGCAAAGGCATCATCTAACCGCTGAATGGCCAGATCGGTGATATCCACCTGTTCAAGGCTTAAGACCGTGCTGCGCACCTCTAGGATCACAGCCGCCCCCGCCTCGCGCATCAGGGCCGACAGCACAGGCACAGCGGCCTGTTCAAAGCGGCTGCGCAGATCATCGCGTTTGCGGGCCAAAATGGTTTCGGCATCGCGGCGCTCTTGCCGGATTTTCTGAACCTTTTCATCAAACGCGCTGGCGGCCTTGCGGAACGCATCGGCTTGCATCGTATCGCGGGCCTTGGTCAGCGCCAGCTCTTCTGCCTCGAGCTGGCTGGCGATTTCGGCATTCGCCGCCTCCAGGCGCGCGCGTTCGGCCTCGTAATCGGCCGACATTTGCTGCCCCATCCGCGAGCCTGCGATAAATTGCTCGTAATTCAGGGTCAGCACGGGGCTGCGAATAACCGCAGGCGCATCGGCCCTGGCGGCTTGTGCCTGCGCCTGCCCCGCCCCCATCACACAAAGGGCCGCCCCAAGGGCGACCCCAATAGATGCGCCCGCGTGGCAAAGAAAGCCCGCGCGCCGCATCAGAATTTCGTGGAAACCGTGATTTCGAAGGTCTGCTCTTCGTCCATCGCCTGCTTTTGCAAGGCTTTGGTAAAGTTAAAGCGCAGCGGCCCCAGCACGGTATCCCAAAACAGTGAAAAGCCCACAACCTGGCGCCAGTTTTGGCCCGAGTATTCCACAAAGGGGCTGCCGTAATCGTAATCGATCCCCCAAAGCGAGCCGACATCGTAGAACACACCGCCCGACATGCCGTATTCCTCGGGCAGGCCCAGCGGGAATTCCGCCTCGAGCTTGGCAACGGCATAGATATTGCCACCCAGCGAGTCGTTGGCAGGAATTTCCCCTACTTGAAGATCTGGGTGGCCAATGCTGTTTTCGCGGGGGCCAATGCCATCGGGGGCAAAGCCGCGCATGATGTTGGTGCCAATCTGGAAGCGGTCGATCGAGCGGCTGTTTTGGTCTTTGAACTGCAGCAAGCCGCCTTCGACGCTGGCGCGCAATGTTACCTCTTCACCCCAAACCTTGGTTTCAGTCAGCGCCTTGGCTTTGGTACGCAGATATTTGGTATCGCCCCCCAGCCCCGAGAATTCTTGACCAAACTCAAACACATTCTTGGTGTTCGGATCCAGGCTGCGCAGGCTGGAATCGAATTTGTAATTATAGCCAATCAGGCTGCTCCACAGCCCGCCCTGGTTTGATTCTGCGCGCACAATCCGGTTGGGCACCAGCGAATTTAGCTGAGAAAACAGCAGATAATCTTCCGTCATCTCCAGCCGCTGAGCCGCGTAATACACGTTTATGCGGCCACGGTCGCTGGTGGGAAAGCCCAGCGAGGGGCGAATGCGCGTGATCGTGCTGTCGTAATTGGCAAAGTTGTTATCGGTTTCGCTATAGGCCAGATCCAGACCAAAGGCCAAATCGCGGCCCAAAAACGCCGGTTCTTTGAAATTGATCGAATATACTTTCGATGCCGTAGCACCCGAAAAATTCAGCGCCAGCGATTGCCCGCGGCCCAAAAAGTTGGATTCGGTAAAGGATGTAACCAGCGAGAACCCACCGCTGGTGGCATAGGCACCGCCCAGCGACAGCGAGCCGGTGGGCTTTTCTTCGACATCCACCTCGACCACCACCAGATCGGGGCGCGCGCCCTCGCGGGCATCGACCGAGACATCTTCGAAGAAATTCAACGCGCGGATGCGTTCGGCGCTTTCGCGAATTTCGCGGGGGTTGAACGGGTCGCCCTCGACCAGGCGGAACTGGCGGCGGATCACCTGATCTAGGGTGGTTGTGTTGCCCTCGATATCGATACGCTCGACAAAAATACGCGGGCCGCGCACCAGTGCGAAATCAACATCCAAGGTAAAATCGCGGTCGTTGCGGGTGATGCGCGGTTCGACCCGCACAAAATTCAGGCCCTTTTGCAGCGCCAGCCGCTCGAGCCGCGCAATTGAATTGTCAACCAAGGCAGGCGAATACACGGTGCCCGAGCTAAGCTTGAGCGCGGCCTGAAATTCGGCCGCATCCACGCTGTTCAGATCGGTCGAGGTTGTGATCTTGCCAAAGCTGAATTGCTGGCCTTCATAAATGTTGAAATTCATGAAATAGCCATCGCGCTCGCGCGCCAGCTCGGCATTCACCCCAAGCACGCGGAAATCTACATAGCCGCGGCTTTGGTAGAAATCGCTTAGCACTTGTTTGTCAAATTCCACCCGGTCTTCGATCAGCGTATCGCGCTGGATCAAGGTGCGCAGCAAACCGGCCTGTTTGGTGGCCAACACACCGCGCAGGCGGCGGTCGGAATAGGCTTTGTTGCCGACAAATCCGATACGCTCGACCTCGGTCAGGGCGCCTTCGAAAATTTCGAATACCAGATCAACGCGGTTGTCGCTGCGGCGGATGATACGGGGCGTGACACGCGCCGAAATGCGCCCGGCCTCGTTATAGGCCTCGGCGATTTTGGCTGCGTCATCTTCGGCGACATTGGCCGAAAACACCCGGCGCGGTTTGCTCTGAACGATCTGCTGCAGCACCTCGTCATTGATGCGGCGGTTGCCCTCGAAACTGATGCGGTTGACGGTTGGAAATTCCGCCACTTTGATCACCAGCTGGTTGCCCTTTGGCGCGATCTCGACGCTTTCGAACAGGCCGGTGCCCAAAATACGCTGATAGGCCTCGTTCACCTCGGCGGCGCTGACAGTTTGGCCACGGGCGATTCCCGCGTAGCTCAGCACTGTGGCGTCTTCGATGCGGGTGTTTCCCTCGATCGCAAAGCTGTCAAACTGATACGTTTGCGCACCAGCGGGCCCAGGGAAAACCGCATAAGATGTTGAAAACATTAATAAAGATGCAAGAACCAAACGGCGGGCATTTTTAGCTGGTTCAAAAGCGTCAGTTTTCTGCGCGTCGCGAGCATAGGGCATGCGTTTACCATTCAGTAATCCAATTGATTACCTAGGTATCGGCAATGCCTTGGCTTGTCAAAAGACCAAAAGCGCAACCGCCCCCCTGCGCGCCATGCATTGGCAAACGGGGCGGAAAACCGGGGTTAGACAGGCTGCGCCTGGCTGGTCAAAAGCAGCAAAACCACAATCAGGCCCGAAAACAGCACCCGGTCTTGATAAAGCCGCAAGATCAACCCCAAAGCGCGGCTGCCACGTTGAATGGTTTGCATGATTTTCCCTGCCTATCGTGTTTTTCGCCGCCCAAAACTGACAGGAAATTGGGGCAAGAATTGGGCGATCGGCCAGGTTTAGCAGAACAAATCATTGCTCAGCGCAAAGACCATGATCGACAAAACGATCACCAGCCCCACGCTCATCAAAACCTGCACCACTTTTTCCGATGGCCCCCGCCCCACAACCGCCTCGTAGGCGTAAAACATCAAATGCCCGCCATCCAAAACCGGAATAGGAAACAGGTTAACCAGCCCAATCGCCGTGGACAAAAACGCCAGAAAGGCGATGAAATCCACCAGCCCAGACGAGGCCATCTTGCCAGATGTTTTGGCAATTGTGATGGCGCCAGACATGTTGCAGCTGGAAATTTTTTGCGCCGCAATATGATACAGCCCCGAAACCGACGAGGCCGCCACATCCCAGGTGCGCACAACCGCGCTGCTGAATGCCTCGACCGGCCCGGGCATTTCGGTGGCAGGCTCAAAAAACGACGACGACGACACCCCCAGCAACCAGCGCGTTTCAAAGCTGCGGTCTTCTTTCAAAATATCTTGCCGGCGCGGGCTGATATCCAGATCGATCACCGCGCCCTCGCGCCATATTTGCAATGCCACCGGCTGGCCATTGCTGGCGGCAACGATCTGGATCAATTCATTAAAACGCCAGATCGGCTGGCCATTTGCGGCCATGATCACATCGCCCACGCGCAGCCCCGCATCCTCGGCGGCCGAGTTAAACTGCACAAACCCAATGCGCGCGGTGCTTAGCATGGGGCCTTGCACCTGGATCACGCGCCCATCGCGTTCGACAGTATAAGGGATCAGCGCCTGCGGCACCTCGTCATCCAGCAAGGTGGGCGCTTTTTCAAAGGGCACGCCATCCACCTCGATCAGCGTATCGCCCGGCTGCAAGGTGATGCCGGAAATCGGCGTGCCATAAATCTGGGCAATGCGCGGCGGGTCGCTGGGGGTGCCGGTGGCCAAGGCCAAACCGGTGAGCACGATGATCGAAAACGCGAAATTAAACGCAGGCCCCGCGGCCACAGTGGCCGCGCGCGCCCATAGCGGGGCGCCGGGCATGGTGGTGCGGCGCTGATCTGCGGGCAGATGGGCCATGGCATCGGCATCGGGGGCGCTGGCGGCATTGGCATCGCCGCGAAATTTCACATAGCCCCCCAAGGGCACAGCCGCAATTTGCCACACCGTTCCCCGCCGGTCGGTGCGCGAAAACAAAACCGGCCCAAAGCCCAGGCTGAACACATCGGCATGAATGCCCGACCAGCGACCCACGATGTAATGGCCGTATTCATGCACCCCGACGATCACCAGCAAGGCCAGCACGAAAGCGGCCAAAGTCCAGATCAAATTACCAAACTGCGGGATCAGCGACACAAAATCCAACGGGTCTTCCTTTCACATGCAGGCCAACATTAGGCCCGCTGGGCAATCAACGCATCTACGGCCTTACGGGCCAGATGGTCAGCCTGGGCCACGTTATCAAGGTCTATCGTGGCAGTGGCCAATTCAGGATGGCCCACCAGCTGGCCCAACACCCGCTCGACCAGCTCAGCCATCTCTAAAAACCCGATGTGCCCGGCAATAAACCCATCCAGCGCACGCTCTTTGGCGCCGTTAAACACCGCGCCGGCCAACCCACCTGCGGCCATCACCTCGCCCGCCAGCCGCAAGGCGGGGTAGCGTTTCAAATCGGGGGCACGAAAGCTAAGCTGGCCAATGGCCGCCAGATCCAGCCGCGCCACAGGCAGGGGCTGGCGCTGGGGCCAGTGCAGCGCATAGCCGATGGCGTGGCGCATATCGGGTGGGCCCACATGGGCCATCAATGCACCATCGCAAAACCCAACCAGCGCATGCACCATCGATTCAGGGTGCACCAGCACCTCGATCTGCTGCGGCGAAACGCCAAAAAACTCTTTTGTTTCAATAACCTCAAGCGCCTTATTGAACATAGAGGCGCTATCGATTGTAATGCGCTGCCCCATGGCCCAATTGGGGTGCGACGAGGCCTGCGCTACGCTGACATGGGCCAAATCCTGCATCGGCGTATCGCGAAAGGCGCCGCCAGATGCGGTGATGATGATCCGCTCGACCTGGGCCATATCTTCGCCCACAAGCGCCTGAAAAATGGCGGAATGTTCGCTATCAACGGGCAAAACGCGCGCATTGTGCTGCTGCGCCGTGGCCATCAGCAAGGGCCCGGCTGTGACCAAAGATTCCTTATTGGCCAAGGCCAATGTGGCGCCCTGTTGCAGCGCGATCAGCCCCGGCGCCAGCCCGGCGGCACCAACGATGGCCGACATCACCCAATCGGCAGGCATCGCGGCCGCCTCGAGCAGCGCCGCGCGCCCGGCCATGGGCTGCACCGCGCTGCCCGCCAGGGCATCGCGCAGCGCTTCCAGCTTGCCCGCATCGGCGGTCACAGCCACCTTGGCGCCCAAGCGCCGGGCATCCGCGGCCAGTTGCGCCACATTTTGCCCCCCCGTCAGGGCAACAACCTGGTAGCGTTCGGGCGCACGGGCGATCAGATCGATGGTGTTTTGCCCGATCGAGCCTGTGGCCCCAAAGATCGACACACGCCGCGTCATAGCCAAAAGCCCAGCACCAAGACCACCACCGATGCGCTGATCAGCGCATCGAAGCGATCCAGAAAACCGCCATGGCCGGGGATCAGCGACGAGCTGTCTTTCACGCCCGCGCGGCGTTTGATGGCGCTTTCGGCAATATCGCCCAGCTGCGCGGCCACAGCCACCAAAACCGACAAACCAACCAGCGCGGGCAGGCCCAGGCGGGCGCCGAATTCATCTTGGAAAAACGGTGCATAGGCATAGCCCACCAGCCCTGCCCCCAGCCAGCCCGCAACCGTGCCAGACCATGTTTTCTTTGGGCTAAAGCGCGGCCAAAACTTTGGCCCGCCAATCAAGCGGCCTGCAAAATAGCCCGCCACATCCGAGGCAATCACCACGCTGACCAGCCACAACAGCACCCAAAGGCCCAGGCTGTCGCGTATCCAGATCAGGCTAAAGCCGCTCAGCAGCACCAGGCTGGCATAGGTCAGCCAGGTTTTGCGCCCGTTCCCACGCCCCAGCACCAGCCAGCCCATGCCCACGATGGCCGCGATCACAGGCAGCAAAAAAGCCACCGGCAAATAAGACAGGCCCAAGGTGCCAAAGCCCCCCATCAGCCCCAAACCCCAGGCGGTGCCGGCGTTTTGGCGGCTCAGCATTCGGCCCAGTTCCCACAGCATGATGCCGATCACCAGCGCGACAAAGAAATGAAACCAATGCCCGCCCAACCACAGCTCGACCCCGCCGATGGCCACCATGGCCACGGCCGACAGCAGGCGCACGCGCAGATCTGCCCATTTCGAGGCGCCGGCGCTCATGCGGGCACAGCCCCGAAACGGCGCTCGCGCTGGCCATAGCGCGCCACTAGCCGGCCAAATTCAGCCGCGGTAAAATCGGGCCAAAGCGTGTCGATGAATTCATATTCGGCATAGGCCGATTGCCACAGCAAAAAGTTGGAAATGCGCGCCTCGCCGCTGGTGCGGATCACCAAATCGGGGTCGGGCAGCACATGGGTATCTAGGTATTTGGGCAGCGTTTCTTCATCTACATCGGCCGGGCTAAGCCGGCCCTGCGCCACATCTTCGGCCAGCCGCTTGGTGGCGCGTGCCACCTCGTCGCGGCCCCCGTAATTGATGGCGATGGTCAGGTTCACGCGGGTATTGGCGATGGTCAGCGTTTCCAGCTCGTCCATCAGGGCAATCAGCTTGCGATCCAGCCGCACCCGATCGCCGATAAAGCGCACCCGCACACCTTCGAGGTTCAGCGCCTGCGCCTCTTTGGTGATGTAGCGGCGAAAGAGGCTCATCAGCCCGGCCACCTCGGCCTGGGTGCGTTTCCAGTTCTCTGTCGAAAAGGCAAATATCGTCAGGTATTTCACGCCAAGTTCCGGGCAAGCCTCGACAATCTCGCGCACCCGTTTGGCACCGGCGTGGTGGCCAAACAGCCGTGGGCGGCCCCGCTGCGTGGCCCAGCGCCCGTTGCCATCCATGATAATGGCCACATGGCGCGGGCCGTGCTGTTTTTTTGCCGTGCCGCTCACCTTGCGCCCACCACTGCCCGTTATACCTGCATGATTTCGGCTTGCTTGTTTTCCAGCGCCGCATCGACATTTTTAATAAATTTGTCGGTCAGCTCTTGCACGGCGCCCTCCCAGAATTTCTGGTCGTCTTCCGACATGCCCGCCGCCTTGGCCTTTTTGATCTGGTCCATGCCATCGCGGCGCACATTGCGGATAGAGACACGCGCGCTTTCGGCATATTGGGCGGCCACGCGCGACAGGTCGCGGCGGCGCTCTTCGTTCAACTCGGGGATCGGCAACATGATGATCGTGCCATTCAGCTGCGGGTTGATGCCCAGGCCCGAGTTGCGGATGGCCTTTTCCACCGGCCCCACCATCGAGCGATCCCAGATGTTGATCGTCACCATACGTGGCTCGGGCACGTTGACCGTGCCCAGCTGGTTGATCGGGGTCATTTGGCCATAGGCCTCGACCTGGACAGGTTCCAGCAGCGAGGCCGAAGCCCGCCCCGTGCGCAACGACGAGAATTCGGTTTTCAAATTCGCCATGGCGCCTTCCATACGGCGTTCGAGATCGTCGGTATCAATTTCGAAATCGTCAGACATGCGGTCCTCGGTCAGGATTGGTCGTGTGGTTTGGGTGGTTTCTAAGGCGAGATGCAGCAATTGTATAGCCGCCACAGGCACGGCGGGGTGTATTTAGCCGCAAATGGCCCGCACGCCGCGGGCTTATTCGTGCACGCGCGTGTAGGTGCCCTGCCCGGCCAAGATGCCTTTGAACCCGCCCGGCTCGTCCAGGCTAAAGACGATAATCGGCAGGCTGTTATCGCGTGCCAGGGCAATGGCCGAGGCATCCATCACGTTCAGATGCTGGGCCAAAACCTGATCATAGGTCACGGTGTCATAGCGTTTCGCATCGGCGTGTTTCACCGGGTCTTTATCGTAGACACCATCCACCTTGGTGCCTTTAAAGATAGCCTCGCAGGCCATCTCGTTGGCGCGCAGCGTGGCGGCGGTATCGGTGGTGAAATAGGGGTTGCCGGTGCCGGCTGCAAAAATGCACACGCGCTTTTTTTCCAGGTGGCGCACCGCACGGCGGCGTATGTAGGGCTCGGCCACCTCATCCATACGAATGGCGCTGATCACCCTTGTAAACACGCCCAGCCGTTCCAGCGACGATTGCATCGCCAGCGCGTTCATCACCGTGGCCAGCATGCCCATATAATCGGCTGTGGTGCGCTCCATCCCTTGGGCGCTGCCCGCCAGGCCGCGGAAAATATTGCCGCCACCGATCACCATGCAAATCTCGACACCCATGTCATGCACCGATTTCACCTCTTCGGCGATTCGCTGCACGGTGGGCGGATGCAGGCCAAACCCCTGATCGCCCATCAGCGCCTCGCCCGAAATTTTCAGCATCACACGGTTATAGGTGGTTTGCGGGGGGTGGGCGGGGGCTGCCATGGGGGAATCCTTTGATTTTGCTTTTGCCCAAAATGCGGGAAAACGGGGTTGGGTTCAATGGATCTTACCGCTGCGTCAGGCGCGCCTTGGCCAGCCGGGCACTGCCGGCCCCTCGCCTTGGGGGAAAATTCGCGCTAAGGGGCGGGCATGCAACTGCCTTTTGCCATACCCGACACCCAGCATGTATTGATCGCAGGCCCCACGGCCAGCGGCAAATCTGCGCTGGCGCTGCAGATCGCCGAAACCGGCGGCGGTGTGGTGGTCAATGCCGATGCGATCCAGGTTTATGCCAATTGGCAGCAGCTTAGCGCACGCCCCCCCGCCTGCGATATGGCCCGCGCGCGCCACGCGCTTTATGGGCATGTGGCCTGGGATCAGCCCTATTCCGTGGGCCATTGGCTGCGCGAGATGGGGCAGCTGCTGCAGGGGCCCGACAGGCTGATCATCGTCGGCGGAACTGGGCTTTATTTTCGCGCGCTCACCGAGGGGCTGGCCGATATCCCCCCAACCCCGCCCGCACTGCGCGCCTTGGCAGATGCGCGCCTGCAGGCCGAGGGGCACGCCGCCCTGCTGGCCGAGCTTGACGCGCCCACCGCCGCCCGGATCGACCGGCAAAACCCGATGCGCGTGCAGCGCGCCTGGGAGGTGCTGCAGGCCACCGGCCGGGGGCTGGCCGAATGGCAAGACAGCACCCCGCCGCCGCTGCTGCCGCTTGCCCAGGCCACAGCACTGGTGGTGCAGGCGCCGGTGCCATGGTTGAATGCGCGCATTGCGGGGCGGTTTGATCAGATGTTGGCCCATGGCGCGCTAGACGAGGCGCGCGCCAACCTGCCCCATTACCAGCCCAGCCTGCCCTCGATGAAGGCGATCGGCGCGCCGGAATTGATGGCCCATCTGCAAGGCCATTGCACGCTCGAGGCCGCAACCCAGGCCGCCACGATTGCCACACGCCAATATGCCAAACGCCAGCGCACGTGGTTTCGTGCCCGCATGGGGGCCTGGGTGCCCATTGCGGCAGATGCGGCGGATGGCAGTGCAGATGATGTTTGAAAAGCCGGGCAAGCCGTGATATCCATATGGGTATAACACCGCGTTTTCGAGTAGTTACGGTTCCTAGTTCACGTGCAAAGCCCAAAATCAGCCCAGGCCAAAGCCCCACAAAACCCCGGCACCCAGGGCCCTTTGCTGCCCAATGTGCAAAGTTTGGCGCAGGCAATGCGGGGGGGCGAATGGCATTTGCAATGGCTGCATTGCAGCGACCATCCGCTGCTGTATTGGATCACCCGTGGCCAGGGCCGGGCCTTGATACAGGGCGTGCGCACAGGCATCGGCGCGCATAACGCGGTTTTTGTGCCAGCCGGCTGCCTGCATGCGCTGGATCTGTCGAAACAAAGCATCGGTTTGGTGTTGCGCTTTCCCGCCCATGGCGCGGGGTTTGACCAATGCGCGCAGCATCTGCCCAAAACACCCTGCCATTTGCGCATCAGCGATGGGGCCAAACAGGGCGAATTAACCGCCCTGCTGGATGCGCTGGCGCGCGAACAGGCCAGCCCCACCCCGCTAAAAGAGCCTGCAATGCAGGCATGGGCCACCCTGGCGGCGCTGTGGCTGGCCCGCCACCAGCCCGCCGACAGCCCCCGCCAACCAGCCGCACAAAGGCTGGTTCGGGAATTTTGCCAGCTTTTGGCCCGGCAAACCAATGGCAGCCAATCCATGGCCGATTTTGCCGCGCAGCTGGGCGTGACGCCCACGCATCTGACGCGCTGTTGCAAACAAATCGCAGGCATGACGGCTGCGGAAATGCAAACCCAGGCCGCGCTTTATGCCGCGCGCCAGATGATTGAAACCACCGAAACCACATTGCAAACCATCGGCCAGCAACTTGGGTTCAGCAGCGCGGCGTATTTTTCGCGCTTTATACAGAATCATACGGGCCACAGCCCCAGTATGTTGCGCAAGAACGCCCCAAACCGCGCAGCGCAAGCCGCCTGACAAAAAATTCAACAAAAATTTCGGGTTGCATAACAACGTTGTGTCGTTTTTGATAAGGGCCAATGTCGTTTTTTATTCAAGAAATGGCGGAGGCGAACGTTGACGCATGGCACTTTCTCGTGCGGAATGCGCCTCGTAGGAGGAACGCTCGCAAGCGCCCAGTCAACAGGCTGGACTTGGGGATGCCATGGGCAGCCCCAAGGTAAAACGACAAGAACAAGCAACCATCCGAAGTGTCACAGGGAGAACACGATGACGCATCACACACCGATCCACGCGCAGGCCCACCCGGCGGCGCAAATGTATGCAAAGGAATTCAAGCAGGGCCTGATGGACCGGCGCGAATTTCTTGCGCGCAGCACCGCGCTGGGCGTGTCGGCGGCAGCGGCCTATGGGCTGATCGGCCTGAATGCGCCTGTCGAGGCGGCCGCACATATGAAAAAAGGCGGCACATTGCGCTTTTTGATGGAAGTGCGCGCCTTGAAAGACCCGCGCACCTATGACTGGACACAGATCGCCGCCTATACCGCGGGCTGGCTGGAATATCTGGTGGAATACAACAACGACGGCTCGTTCAAGCCCATGCTGCTGGAAAGCTGGAGCGTGAATGACGATGCCACCGTTTACACGCTGAATGTGCGCAAGGGCGTAAAGTGGAACAATGGCGATGATTTCACCGCCGAAGACGTGGCACGCAACATCATTGGCTGGTGCGACAAAAGCGTCGAGGGCAACTCGATGGCGGGCCGCATGGCATCGCTGATCGATGATGCCACCGGCAAAGCCGCCGCAGGCGCGGTGGAAGTTGTTGACAGCCACACCGTGCGCCTGACCTGCAAAACCAGCGATATCACCATCATCCCTGGCATGGCAGATTACCCCGCGCCCATCACCCACAGCAGCCACAACCCCGACGATATGCTGGGCACCGCAGTGGGCACCGGCCCCTACAAGCCCGAGTCGCTGGAAGTGGGCGTAAAAGGCGTGGTTGTGCGCAACGAAGGGTTCGAATGGTGGGGCTATGCCGAGGGCAAAGGCGCCTATCTGGACCGGATCGAATTCATCGATTACGGCACCGATCCTTCGGCCTTTGTGGCCGCGGCCGAAGCCGATGAAATCGACGCCATCTGGGAAACCGTGGGTGATTTCGTAGATGTCTTCGACAGCCTGGGCTGGACCCGTTCCGAAGTGGCCTCGGGTGCCACGATCGTTGTGCGCCCCAACCAGCTGGCGGTAGATGCAAACGGCAAACGCCCCTTCGAAGACAAGCGCGTGCGCCAGGCCATCACCATGGCCGTTGATAACGCTGTGTGCCTGGAACTGGGCTATGCCAACCGCGGCATTCCTGCAGAAAACCATCACGCAGGCCCGATGCACCCCGAAACCGACCCCAACGTCGGCCGCGCGCCCTATGACCCGGCAAAAGCCAAGGCGCTGCTGGAAGAGGCGGGCATGGCTGATTACGAATTCGAGCTGCATTCGATCGACGATGACTGGCGCAAGAACACCACCGATGCCGTAGCAGCCCAGCTGCGCGACGCCGGCTTTAACATCAAGCGCACCATTCTGCCCGGTTCGACCTTCTGGAACGACTGGACAAAATACGCCTTCAGCTCGACCAACTGGAACCACCGCCCGCTGGCCACCCAGATCTGGGGCCTGGCCTATCGCTCGGGCGAGGCGTGGAACGAATTTGGCTGGTCGAACCCTGAATTCGATGCGCTGCTGGCCGAGGCAAATTCGATCGCCGATGCCGACAAGCGCCGCGAAGTGGCCGCCAAATGCCAGGCCATCATCGCAGACGAGGGTGTAACCATCCAGCCTTACTGGCGTTCGCTTTATCGCCACCACAAAGACACTGTGGCCGGCTGCGACATGCACATCGCCTACCTGCCCCAAGTGTATAAATGGGGCTTCAAAGCCTAACCCTTTGTGGGAAATCAACCGAGCCGCGCAAGCGATTGCGCGGCTCATTTTGTAGATCGAACCGAACTGGGGTAATGGGCAAAAATTATGGGACTATTCATCCTTAGACGTGTTGGCGTGATGTTGCTGACAGCCTTATGTCTGACATTCATCGTATTTTTCCTGACAAATCTGTACCCCAACTTGGAAAAACTGGCTAAAAACCAGGGCAACTTCCGCATGAGCGATGAACAGGTTGCCACCTTTTTGGAAAACCGCGGCTATTTGCAGCCGCTTCCCATCAAATACGGTCAATGGCTGGGGGTCTTGCCCGGCTACAGCATCGTGGGCACCGATGGAAAGCTGCGCGAAAAATGCCGGGCGGGCGAAGATATCACCGAACCCCAAACCGCGTTTTGCGGTGTGCTGCAGGGCGATTGGGGGCAATCGACGGTTTTCAAGGATACCGTATCCAGCATCATCGGCACGCGCCTTGGGCTGACCGGCAACCTGATGTTGTGGGTGTTTTTGCTGATGGTCCCATCGGCGCTGTTGGTGGGTATCTTGGCGGGCATGCGCGAAGGCAGCGGGCTGGATCGCTCGCTATCTACCTTTTCGATCACCACCACCGCCACGCCTGAATATGTGTCTGGCGTGATCTTGATTGCGGTGTTCAGCTCGTCTGCTGTGGGGCTGAAATGGTTTAAGGGCACCGCCACCAGCGCGATGGAGGGGGCCAATTTTGAAAACTTCTTCCTGCCGGTGCTGACCATTGCGCTTTATGGCATGGGCTATATCGCCCGCATGACGCGCGCCTCGATGGCCGAGGTGATGACCGCGCAATATATTCGCACGGCGCGCCTGAAAGGTGTTTCGTTCAAAAATATCGTGGTCAAACACGCATTGCGCAACGCGCTGATCGCGCCTTTCACGGTGATCATGCTGCAATTTCCCTGGCTCTTGAACGGCGTTGTGATCGTGGAGACGCTGTTTAACTACAAAGGCTTTGGCTGGGTGTTGGTGCAGGCGGCAGGCAATAACGATATCGAGCTGCTGCTCGGGGTATCTGTTGTCTCGGTTGTGGTGGTGCTGGTGACGCAGCTGATTTCCGATATCGGCTATGTCTACCTGAACCCGCGTATCAAAGTCAGCTAAGGAGAAAAACCATGGAACCACTTAGCTGGACAGGTGCTTTGGGCACCATTTTGGACCCGATCCTTTACATTCTGGGCCCGGCCTTTGCGGCGCTGCTGGTGCTGCGCGCGCTGGTCGCCGGGGTGATGGCGGCGCCCACCATGCGCACCAATCCCGATGGCACGCTGACCGCGGTCAGCGGCGGGCTGCCGGTGATGATACCGCGCCTGTCGAATTGGGCCGGCCTGGCCTTTGGGCTGCTGGTGGTGGCCTATCTGCTGGCGGGCGCCATCATGGGCGCCCATGGCGCGGGCATCATCGGCGGGATAAGCCAGCAATTGGTGCCGGTGTGGCTGTCGCTGATTGCGCTGTTTGTTGCCTCGATTACCTTCAAGCGCCGCTTGGGCCTTTATGGCAAGCTGTTTGACAGCACGATTGGCATGGTTGGCTTTGCCCTGGTGATGTTTTGGGTGTTTGTGGGTATCTACGCAGGCTTTGACATGCTGATCACCCACGACCCGCTCAGCCAGGTGTCGGGCATGAAAAACAAGGGCCCCGGCATCCCGATGCGCGGCGCCACGGCAGAAGAATTCCAGTGGTATCTCTTGGGCGGCGATAACCTGGCCCGCGATGTGTTTAGCCGCGTGCTGTCGGGGGCAACAATCGTGATTGCCATCGCGCCGCTGGCCACGCTGTTTGCCTTTATGGTGGGCATCACGCTGGGCCTGCCTGCGGGCTATTACGGCGGCAAGCTGGATACGTTCTTGTCGTTCCTGGCCAACCTGATTTTGGCCTTTCCCGTGATCTTGCTGTTTTATCTGCTGGTCACGCCGGAAATCGTGCAAACCGGGCTGCCACAATTTATGGCGGTGGTGCTGTTCTTCTTCCCGCTGATCTTTTTTGCGGTGTTGATCCATTCGCGCTACCGCACCCAGCCTGGCAAAAACACGCTTTGGCTGGCGGTGGTGCTGGTGCCGCTGTTTTTGCTGTATATGTCGGCCATCAATGGCGAGGGCACCAAGGTAAATATCTGGCCGCTGGATTTCTTCGATATCCCGCCCGGTATTTTGGTGGTCTTTGTGTCTGTGGTCTTTGTAAACTCGCCCACCGTGTTTCGTATTGTGCGGGGCCTGGCGATGGATATCAAAACCCGCGATTATGTGGCCGCAGCCCAAACCCGTGGCGAACGCCCCTGGTATATCATGCTGTGGGAAATCCTGCCCAACGCCCGTGGCCCCTTGATCGTGGATTTCTGCCTGCGCATTGGCTACACGACCATTTTGTTGGGCACGCTGGGCTTTTTCGGGCTGGGCCTGCCGCCTGAAAGCCCTGATTGGGGCTCGACCATCAATGACGGGCGCAAGCTGCTGTCGATCTATCTGCACCCTGCCCTGCCGCCTGCCTTTGCGTTGCTGACGCTGGTGCTGGGGCTGAACCTGCTGGCAGATGGCCTGCGCGAAGAAAGCCTGCGCGATTGATCCACCGGGCGGTGCGGCCCCCGCACCGCCAGTTATTTTCCGGAGCGGCCCCAAGGCCAAAGGCCAAGCCGCAATCCGACAGGGAGACAAAAATGAGCAAAATGGCAGATTACGATGGCCCGATCCTAGAGATCGACAAGCTCAGCATCTCGTTTTTTACGCGCTTGCGCGAAATCCCGGCGGTGATGGATTTTTCCTGCACCGTGCAACCCGGCGAGGCGATGGGGCTGGTGGGCGAATCTGGCTGCGGCAAATCCACCGTGGCGCTGGGGGTTATGCAAGATCTGGGCGTGAACGGGCGCATCGTGGGTGGGTCGATCAAGTTCAAAGGCCGCGATCTGGGCGAGATGAGCACAGAAGAATTGCGCGACATTCGCGGCAATGAAATCGCCATGATCTACCAAGAGCCCATGGCCAGCCTAAACCCCGCCATGCGCATTGGCCGCCAGTTGATGGAGGTGCCAATGATCCACGAGGGCATTTCCGAAGAGCAGGCCTATCAACGCGCGCTCGAGGTGGTGACAGATGTGAAACTGCCCGACCCCGAGCGCATTTTGCGCTCGTATCCGCACCAGTTATCGGGCGGCCAGCAGCAACGTATTGTAATCGCCATGGCGCTTATGTCGAAACCGGCGCTGCTGATCTTGGATGAGCCCACCACCGCATTGGACGTCACGGTCGAGGCGGCCGTGGTGGAATTGGTCAAGGATCTGGGCAAGAAATACGGCACCTCGATGCTGTTTATCAGCCACAATCTGGGGCTGGTGCTGGAAACCTGCGATCGGATCTGCGTGATGTATTCCGGCGAGGCGGTGGAAACCGGCTCGATCAAAGATGTGTTCGACAAGATGCAGCACCCCTATACGCAGGCGCTGTTCCGCTCGATCCCGCTGCCGGGCGCCGATAAAAACGCCCGCCCGCTCAAGGCCATTCCGGGCAACTTCCCGCTGCCGCACGAACGCCCGCCGGGCTGTAACTTTGGCCCGCGCTGCGACTATTTCCTAAAAGGGCTGTGCGACGCCCAAGAGCGTATTTCGATGGTCGATATCGCAGGCGACGACCGCCACAGATCGCGCTGTTTGCGCATCGATGATATCGATTGGAACGCGCCCCTGCTGGCCACCCAAAGCACCGAAAAAACGCCCCCGGGCCAGGTGGTGCTGAAAATGGACAAGCTGAAGAAATACTACGAAGTGGCGGCCAATGCCCTGTTTGGCGGGGGTGATCGCAAGGTTGTGAAAGCCAATGAGGAGCTGACATTCGAGGCGCATGAAAGCGAAACACTGGCCATCGTGGGTGAATCTGGTTGCGGGAAATCCACCTTTGCCAAGGTGCTGATGGGGCTGGAAACCGCCACCGAAGGCGCCATTGTGCTGGATAACCACGAAATTCAATCCACCTCGATCGAAAAGCGCGACACCCAAACCATTGCCGATGTGCAGATGGTTTTCCAAAACCCGTTCGACACGCTGAACCCCAGCATGACGGTGGGGCGCCAGATCATGCGCGCGCTCGAGGTGTTCAACATCGGCACCTCCGATGCCGAGCGCCGCGAACGCATGCTGGAATTGCTCGATCTGGTGAAACTGCCCCGCGCCTTTGCCGATCGTATGCCGCGCCAGCTGTCTGGTGGTCAAAAACAGCGCGTGGGCATTGCCCGCGCCTTTGCCGGCGGCGCGCGTATCGTTGTGGCAGACGAGCCGGTTTCGGCGCTGGATGTTTCGGTGCAGGCGGCTGTGACCGATCTGTTGATGGATATTCAGCGCAAGAACAAAACAACGCTGCTGTTTATCAGCCACGACCTAAGCATCGTGCGCTACCTGTCTGACCGGGTGATGGTGATGTATCTGGGCCATGTGGTGGAACTGGGCACCACAGATCAGGTTTTCGCCCCCCCCTATCACCCCTATACCGAGGCGCTTTTGTCGGCCGTGCCCATTGCCGATACCAAGGTGCAAAAGCAGCATATCGTGCTGGAAGGCGATATTCCTTCGGCGATGAACCCGCCTTCGGGCTGCCCGTTCCAAACCCGCTGTCGCTGGAAATCGCAGGTGCCAGGTGGCCTGTGCGAACGCGAGGTGCCCCCCATTCGCACCTTGGCCGATGGCCATCAGATCAAATGCCACCTCTCAGACGAGGTGCTGGGCGGCATGGAACCGGTGATCAAACTTGCCGCGGAATAAGGCCCATGGGCCAGCGGCATGGAAACGCCGCTAAATGCGCAGGTAAAAGGGGGCAACGCGCCCCCTTTTTCTTTGGCGCAGGCCCAGATAGGCTGGGCTGGTCCCCCAATACAAAGGCCCGCCCAGATGAGCCACAGCACAGATTTGCGCCCCAACGAACAGACATTGCCCCTTGAGGCGCCAAATGACGCCAGCCTGCGCTTTATCGGCCATATCGAAACCCCATGGAACGACCGCGCCGATTGCCCCCGCCAGGGGCGCCATGACGGGCCCGAATGCCGGCTTGTGCTGCACCCGGCCTGGGCCCCTGCGCTGGCCGGGCTGGCCGCCTACCCGGTGATCGAGGTGCTTTATTGGCTCGACCGCAGCCGCCGCGACCTGCTGACCCAAAGCCCCAAGCGCAATGGCGAAACCGTGGGCACATTCGCGCTGCGCTCGCCCGTGCGGCCAAACCCAATTGGCACCTCATTGGTGCGTTTGATCGGCATCGAGGGGCCTGTCGTGCGGGTGCGCGGGCTGGATTGCCTGAATGGCACACCGTTGCTGGATATCAAACCAAACCGCTGCGATTTCACCCCGCAAGCCTTGCCCAAATAGGCCTGCGCATATGCGCATTATGATCCCAAGATACGCTTGATATAGGTGCGGGTTTCATCAAACGGGGGCACGCCCCCATAGCGGCGCACGGCCTCGGGCCCGGCGTTATAGGCCGCCAGCGCCAGGCGCCAGCTTTTGAACTGGCGATATTGCATCGCCAGATAGCGCGCACCGCCCTCGAGGTTATCAAACGGGTCATGCGGATCTACCCCCAGCAGGCGGGCGGTATCGGGCATCAGCTGGGCCAGGCCAATGGCGCCTTTGTGCGACACGGCTTTGGGGTTAAAGCGGCTTTCTTGGTGGACCAGGCGCAAAAACAGCTCTTCCGGCACGTTGTGGCGGCGCGCGGCGGCCCGTGCCAGGCCCACATAGGGGCTGTTGAAACTGCCCCGTGGCAGCATCACCAGATCATCCCATTTCGTGGGCGCCACCACGCGGGGGCCTGTGCCCAACAGGCTGGCTTTGTTTTCGCCGGCGGCGCGGCGATCTAGCACTTTGGTTTGGGCATTGAACACGGATTTGCGCTGTTTGGATGGCAAAACATCAGCCCAGGCCGCGCCCGAAAGCACCAGCACGACCGCGCCAAAAATCGCCATTACGCGCAGCATGTCCCCCCCAGATGCCCGCTATGGGCCAGATAATCAAATGATGCAGGGGCAATATAGGGGCTATTGCGCCGAAAAACACCCCTGCCTTTGGTCGCGGGCCATCAGGCCTGGGGTGTGATCAACGGCTCTTGCATCAAATCCTCGACCAGCATCGACAACAGCGCGCCCCGCCCCTGCACACCGGCCTTGCGGTAAATCGCGTTGAGATGGGCCTTCACGGTGCCCTCGGCCGATCCGCGCATTTGGGCTATTTCGGCATTTGACAGGCCCTTGATGGCAAAGGTGGCAACATCGCGTTCGGCCGCGGTCAGCGCCCATGCATCGAAATAGGCCTCGATCAGATCATGCAAGGCGCCCGAGGCCACAGACAGGCCACGCCGAAAATGCGCCTGGCGGCGGATGAGGCGCATCAGCATGCGCCCCTCTAGTGCAATGGCCAGCACCAGCGTGATACTGGCCAATAATTCCAACACCAGATGCCATTCAAACAAAACCTGATGACCGATATCAGAGAAATCTGACACGACATCGCCCAGAAAAAACGCAGCGCACCCGCCTTGCAAAACCATCAGCCCAGCAAGGCCCAGCCCTTCGGCCCCCCCGGGAAAACGGTTTTCGACATCATCGCGCATCGTCATCGGGTATCACCTTGGTTCCAGTAATCATCGCGCGGGGCAGGTTCACGCCCGTGCGCCGGCTTTCTATAACAACCGCGGCCACATGAACACAGGCGGCAGAGGCCGTAACAACCATGAGCGCCTCGTGAATCTCTTCAACCCAACCGATACCCCAAAACATATCGGTCGTCATCATCACACCCGTGGCACAAAGCCCCGCAAGCCCCAATAAAAGCGCATAAATCATCCACGCCCCCAGCGGCGAATGGCCGATATGGCGGTGTAGGCGGCCTGTGGCAATTTCTTGCAGCTGGCCCATCGCGGCCGGAATGCTGGGCGGAAAATCGCTAAAGCGGGCGTGTTTGCTGCCCACCAGCCCCCAAACCACGCGCAGCCCCAAAAGTGCCACGATCACCCAGCCCACTTGCTGGTGCAATTTGCTTTCGTCATCGATCGCCCAGGCATTGGCCACGAAGGTGAACACCACCACCCAATGAAACAGCCGCACAATCGGATCCCACACTTTGACCTTGCGCATCTTCTATCCTTTCTTCTGCCATATTGGCGCCGGCCCTGTCACGGGCCGGGCCAAAAGGCGCTTGCGATCAATCGTTGGTTTTGATGCGGTTCACGCTCAGGTCTGGGTTCAGGTAAATTTCCAGCCGCTTGCCGTCTTTCAGGGCATAGACCTCGATTTCACCATCTTCGATTTCAATCTTGCGCACGTCATAGCCCTCGGCGGCCATCTTGGTGGTGATCTCGTTATGGGTGCTCTCGCTGACGCGCGACGAGGCCAGGGCGGCATTGCCTGCAACTGCACAGGCCAGGATAAGCGGAAGCGCTTTGACAAGTTTCATAGGTCGTCCTTTCGAAAAAAAGCGATGCGTTGGTGCATCTGGCGATCAATCTAGGGGCGAAACCCGGGGGGCAGAATTGGCCCGCGGGTGTATTGGGGCAAATTTGGCGGCCCTATGCCCCGGGTTATAGGCCAATCGCGGGCGCCCGGGGCGAAGTTTAACCTTTCCTTCATACTGTCAGAGTGGTGTAACCTGCGCGAAACACGACTCGACAGGAGGGATGGCATGGCCGGTTCGGTAAACAAGGTAATTTTGGTGGGCAACCTGGGGCGCGACCCCGAGGTGCGCAGCTTTCAGAACGGCGGCAAAGTGTGCAATCTGCGCATTGCCACCTCTGACACATGGAAAGACCGCAACACCGGCGAGCGGCGCGAACGCACCGAATGGCATTCGGTTGCGATTTTCCAAGAGGGGCTGGTGCGCATCGCCGAGCAGTATTTGCGCAAAGGCTCGAAAGTGTATCTGGAAGGCAAATTGCAAACCCGCAAATGGCAAGACCAGTCTGGCCAAGACCGCTATACAACCGAAGTTGTATTGCAGGGCTATGATGGCGTGCTGACCATGCTGGATGGCCGCGATGGCGGTGGCCAGGGCGGCGGCGGCAATTACGGCGGCGGCCAGGGTGGCGGCTATGACGGTGGCTATGATGGCGGCTACGACAGCGGGCCCGGGCCATCGGGCGGCCCTGCCCCATCGCGCGATCTGGATGACGAAATCCCGTTCTAAGGCGCCCAAACCCACAAAAAACACACAGGCGGCCCCGGTTGGGGCCGTTTTCATGTGGCGTAAGTGCCGCAGCGCGGCGTTTGCGCTGGCCTTTTCATGAAACTCCGGTTAGGCGAACGGCGAACACGCTTAAGGACGGATACATGGATCTGCGCAACATCGCTATTATTGCCCACGTTGACCACGGGAAAACCACCCTTGTGGACGAATTGCTGAAACAATCGGGGGCGTTCCGCGAAAACCAGGCTGTGGCCGAACGGGCGATGGACAGCAACGATCTGGAACGCGAGCGGGGCATCACCATTTTGGCCAAAGCCACCTCGGTGGAATGGAAAGGCACGCGGATCAATATCGTCGACACCCCCGGCCACGCCGATTTCGGCGGCGAGGTCGAACGGATCTTGTCGATGGTCGATGGCGTGGTGTTGCTGGTTGACGCCGCCGAAGGCCCGATGCCGCAGACAAAATTCGTAACATCCAAGGCCCTGGCCCTGGGCCTGCGCCCGATTGTGGTGCTGAACAAAGTAGACAAACCCGATGCCGAGCCCGATCGCGCATTGGACGAGGTGTTTGATCTTTTCGCCAATCTCGACGCCGATGAAGACCAGCTTGATTTCCCGCATCTTTACGCCTCGGGCCGTGCAGGCTGGGCCGATGCCGAAATGGATGGGCCGCGCAAAAACCTTGATGCCTTGTTCAACCTGGTCGTCAATCACGTGCCCGCGCCCCGCCAGGTGAAACAACGCAACGATGATTTCCGCATGCTGGCCACCACCCTGGGCAGCGATCCTTTCGTGGGCCGCATTTTGACGGGCCGCGTGGAATCGGGCCAGGCCAAAGTGGGCCAGACCGTGCAGGCGCTTACCCGCCATGGCCAAAAGATCGAACAATTCCGCATCACCAAAATTCAGGCGTTCCGCGGCCTGCAGATGCAAGATATCGAAACCGCCGAGGCGGGCGATATCGTCAGCCTGGCGGGCATGTCAAAGGCCACCGTGGCCGATACGATCTGCGCCTTGGCCGTGGAAGAGCCGCTTGAGGCGCAGCCGATCGACCCGCCCACCATTACCGTCACCTTTGGCATCAACGACAGCCCGCTGGCCGGGCGCGAGGGCAAAAAGGTGCAAAGCCGCGTGATCCGCGAGCGCCTGTTGAAAGAAGCCGAATCAAACGTGGCCATCCGCGTGGCCGATACGCCCGGCGGTGAAGCATTCGAGGTATCGGGGCGCGGCGAATTGCAGATGGGCGTGTTGATTGAAAACATGCGCCGCGAGGGATTCGAGCTGTCGATCTCGCGCCCGCAGGTGATCATGCGCGAGGAAAACGGCCAGCGCATGGAGCCGGTGGAAGAGGTAACCATCGATGTGGATGACGAATATACCGGCGCTGTCATCGAAAAAATCACCGGCGCGCGCAAAGGTGATTTGGTGGAAATGCGCCCCGCAGGGGCCGGCAAAACCCGCATCATCGCGCATGTGCCCTCGCGCGGGTTGATCGGCTATCATGGCGAATTCCTGACCGACACCCGCGGCACCGGCGTGTTGAACCGCGTGTTCCATGGCTGGACCGCCCACCGCGGCCCAATTCCCGGCCGCCGTGCTGGTGTGCTGATCTCGATGGAAGATGGCGAGGCTGTGGCCTATGCGCTGTGGAACCTCGAAGAGCGCGGCCGCATGTTCCTGGGGCCGCAGGCCAAAGTGTATCAAGGCATGATCATCGGCGAGCACAGCCGCGATAACGACCTCGAGGTGAACCCGCTTAAGGGCAAAAAGCTGACCAACGTGCGCGCCAGCGGCACCGATGATGCCGTGCGCCTGACGCCGCATATCAACTTTACCCTCGAAGAGGCGATTGCCTATATCAACGACGATGAATTGGTCGAGGTCACGCCGCAATCGATCCGCCTGCGCAAGCGCTATCTCGACCCGCACGAGCGCAAGCGCATGTCGAAACAAGCCTAAAAAACAGCAGGTTACGGGGCGATCATCACACGCCCTGTAACCTGCAGCCTGCCCTCGCGCAGCTGCGCCACAATCATCTCGCCTGATCGCGCGCCAACCCCCGTCAGCGCCCGAATATTCACCTGATGCGTCACCAGCAGCAGGCGTTTTCCGGCATTGTCTTGCACCAATCGCATGGCGGCCTGCGTTTGTGCGGCCTCTGCCCCGTAGTTTTGGAAAAACGAATTCAGCGCTGGGTGCTCTTGCACCTGGCCCAGGGCCAACAGCTGTGCCGTATCGCGGCAGCGGCACCATTGGCTGGAAAACACCTGATCGAACTGAATAGATCGGGCCGCCAATATCTGGCCAATCGCCTGCGCCTGTGCCCGCCCGCGGGCATCAAGGTTGCGCTGGGTTTCGCAGCGCGCCACGTCAAAATGCGCCGGATCGCCCGTGCCAGGGGCCAACGCATGGCGCATCAGCACCACAGCCCCCGGCGCACGCAGCGCCTGCCAATCATTGGCCCAGCTGTGCTGCGCCACCAAAACCAGAAAAATTGTCAGTAGAAACCGTGCCATGCTGCCCCCCGCCTAAACCGCCACATAGGGCGGCCAGGCGGGGTGTCCAGCCATGGGGCGCGCGCTATTCGGTGGTTTCCACTACCAAAAGCTCGCGCTCGGATGCGCCGCGCGCGTGGCTTAGCGCCTCTTGGTATTCGGGGCTGTGATAGCAGGCCACTGCCGCCTCGACGCTGTCAAAGCGCGCCACCACATTGCGCGGGCGTTCCTTGCCCTCGAGCTGCACAAACCGCGCAGCACGGGCAATGAAATGACCCCCGTGCTTGGCAATGGCAGGCCCAGCCAGGGCCGCGTATTTGCCATAGGCCTCTTCATCGGTCACGGTTACATGGGCAATCCACAATGCAGGCATGGGCCTATCCCCCTATTACGGCGCGGGCAGCGGCCAGCGCTTTTTCTGCGTTTTCCGCCGAGGCCCCGCCGCCCTGGGCCATATCGGGGCGGCCACCGCCGCCCTTGCCGCCCAATTCGGCCACAGCCGCCTTGACCAGATCTACCGCCGAGACACGCGATGTTAGGTCTTGGGTCACCCCTGCCGCCACCGCCGCCTTGCCACCGGTATCAGCAATCAAGACCACCGCACCGCTGCCCATGCGGGCCTTATGCTCGTCGATCAGGGCGGGCAGGTCTTTGCCCGACACACCGCTTAACACCTGCCCCACAAAAGACAGGCCAGCCACCTCTTGCACAGCCGCGGCACCGCCTTGGCCCGCGCCACCGGCCATGGCCAGCTCGCGGCGCAGCTGTGCCACTTCGTTTTCCAGCTTGCGCCGCTCGTCCAGCAGCATGCGCACGCGGGCCGGCACATCGGCGGCTTGCGTTTTCAACTCGCCCGCAACCGAGGCCAAAACCTGCGCCTGCTGCGCCAGATAGCGCATGGCATCGGCGCCCGTCAGCGCCTCGATCCGGCGCACCCCGGCGCTGGATGCGCTATCGCCCAGCAGCGCAAAGGCCCCAATATCGCCGGTGCGCGCCACATGGGTGCCGCCGCACAGCTCGATCGAATAGGTTTGGCCATCAGCCCCCTTGCCCGAGCCAGCCTCGACGCCCATCGATACCACGCGCACCTCGTCGCCGTATTTTTCGCCAAACAGCGCCTGCGCACCCAGCGCGCGGGCATCATCGGGCGTCATGATACGGGTGCTGACGGCGGTGTTTTGGCGGATAAAGGCATTCACCTCGTCTTCCACCTGCGAGAGTTCATCCGCGCTTAGCGCCTTTGTGTGGCTGAAATCGAAACGCAGCCGGTCATCGGCATTCAACGACCCGCGCTGCGCCACATGGGCGCCAAGCGCGCGGCGCAATGCCTCGTGCAGCAGGTGTGTGGCCGAGTGGTTTGCCCGAATGGCCCCGCGGCGGGCATGATCGACCGCCAAGGCAACCCCCATACCCGGGGTCAACGTGCCGCTTTCCACTTGCGCCATATGCACAAATACGCCGTTTACTTTCTTGGTGTCTTGCACACGGGCCTGACCACCCTCGAAGGTGATCACACCGCTATCGCCCACCTGGCCACCGGATTCGGCGTAAAACGGCGTTTGGTTCAACACAATCTGCACCGGCTGGCCCGGGGCGGCCGCGGCCACGCTGGCCCCGTCTTGCACCAGCGCCAGCACCTGGCCCTCGGCGGTTTCGGTATCATAGCCCAAAAACTCGGTCGTGCCGTGCTGTTCGGCAATATCGAACCAAATCGCGGCATCTGCCGCCTCGCCCGAGCCTGCCCAAGCGGCGCGCGCCTTGGCCTTTTGTTCGGCCATGGCGGCATCAAAGCCGTCGGTATCCACCGCACGGCCCTTTTCGCGCAGCGCATCTTGGGTCAGATCCAGCGGGAAACCGAACGTATCATATAGCTTAAAGGCCGCAGCCCCGGGCAGCGGGGCCTCGTCGGGCAGGTTGGCCAATTCGTCGTCCAACAATTTCAAGCCGCGATCCAGGGTTTGCTTGAACCGGGTTTCCTCCAGTTTCAGCGTTTCCTCGATCATCGCCTGCGCCTGGCGCAATTCGGGGTAGGCATCGCCCATCTGTGCCGTCAGCGCGCCCACAAGGCGGTGCATCACCGGGTCTTTGGCCCCCAGCAGATGCGCGTGGCGCATGGCGCGGCGCATGATGCGGCGCAACACATAGCCGCGCCCATCGTTCGATGGCATCACCCCGTCGGCAATCAAGAACGAGGTCGAGCGCAGATGGTCGGCAATCACCCGGTGGTGGGTTTTGCCGGGGCCATCGGGGGCGCCATCTGTTAGCGTGGCGCTGGCCTCGATCAGCGCGCGCATCAAATCGGTGTCGTAATTGTCATGCTTGCCCTGCAGCAAGGCGCCGATCCGTTCCAGCCCCATGCCGGTGTCGATCGATTGCATATCCAGCGCGCGCATCGAGCCATCCTCGAATTGCTCGTTTTGCATGAACACCACGTTCCAGATTTCGATAAACCTGTCGCCATCTTCCTCGGCCGAGCCCGGAGGGCCGCCCCAGATGTGATCGCCATGATCATAAAAGATCTCGGTGCAGGGGCCACAGGGGCCGGTGGGGCCCATCTGCCAGAAATTATCGCTGGTGGCGATGCGAATGATCCGGTCTTCGGGAACACCCACTTTCTTCCAAATTTCAAAGGCCTCGTCATCGGTGTGATAGACCGTGGTCAGCAGGCGTTTGGGATCGATGCCGAATTCTTTGGTGATCAGCTCCCAGGCAAAGGGGATAGCCTCGGTTTTGAAATAATCGCCAAACGAGAAATTGCCCAGCATTTCAAAAAATGTGTGGTGGCGGGCGGTGTAGCCGACGTTATCAAGATCGTTATGTTTGCCCCCGGCCCGCACGCATTTTTGGGCGGTAGTGGCCCGCACATAATCGCGCTTTTCTACGCCGGTGAAACAGTTTTTGAACTGCACCATGCCCGAATTGGTAAACATCAATGTCGGGTCATTGCGTGGCACCAAGGGGCTGGATTGCACAATTTGGTGCCCCTGCGCCTGAAAATAAGACAAGAAAGTCGAGCGGATATCGTTCAGCGTCGGCATGTGCGGTCTCTGGCCTTCAAGGGTATGGAATTCAGGCAGATGTATCTGCACACCCCGCAACTGTCCATCATCCTTTGCCGATAAATCACCCCAAGGGGCAGCAAAAAGGCGCCCGAAGGCGCCTTTTTATTAAGAAACCCGTGCAGCGCTTAGGCCTCGAACACATCATCGGCACTGTCGCCATCCTGCATCCCAAACTCTAGCCCGTGGGCCGCGCGAATTTTATCTTCGATACTGATGGCCATGGCGGGGTTGTCGCGCAGAAATTGCTTGGCGTTTTCCCGGCCCTGGCCAATCCGCTCGTCGCCATAGGAAAACCAAGCGCCCGATTTATCAACAACGCCCGCTTTCACGCCCAGATCCAGCAGCTCGCCCATTTTCGAGATACCTTCGCCATACATGATGTCGAATTCCACCTGCTTAAAGGGCGGGGCGACCTTGTTTTTCACCACCTTAACCCGGGTGGCATTGCCCACCACCTCGTCACGATCTTTGATCGCGCCGATGCGGCGGATATCCAGGCGGACCGAGCTGTAAAATTTCAGCGCGTTGCCCCCTGTTGTGGTTTCGGGGCTGCCAAACATCACGCCGATTTTCATGCGGATCTGGTTGATGAAAATCACCATACAATTCGATCGGTTGATCGAGCCGGTCAATTTGCGCATGGCCTGGCTCATCAAGCGGGCCTGAACGCCCACATTGCTATCGCCCATATCGCCTTCGAGTTCGCTTTTTGGGGTCAGCGCCGCCACAGAATCGACCACAACCATGCTGACCGCGCCCGAACGCACCAGCGTATCGACGATTTCCAATGCCTGCTCGCCCGTGTCGGGCTGGCTGATCAGCAATTCATCCAGGTTCACGCCCAGTTTCTTGGCATATGTCGGATCGAAGGCATGTTCGGCATCGACAAAGGCGCAAACCCCGCCTTTTTTCTGCTCTTCCGCGATGCAATGCAGCGTCAGCGTGGTTTTCCCCGAGCTTTCAGGCCCATAGATTTCAATAATGCGCCCTTTGGGCAGGCCACCAATACCCAAGGCGATATCCAGCCCCAGCGACCCTGTCGAGGTTGCCTCGATGTCACGCACGGGGTTGTCGCCACCCATTTTCATGATCGAGCCTTTGCCGAACTGCCGCTCGATCTGGGCCAGGGCGCTGTCGAGCGCCTTTTGCTTGTCTGCGTTTGCCTTGCTATCCATCGAAAGAAGATCTGCCATTTTGGGACTACTCCGGTCTCTTATTCCACACCCTGTGCTGGGCGGCAACACATGGCTTTTGTTCTATTAATGTTCCTAACCAAAAAATGAGATCAAAACAAGAACAATTCTCTTCTTCTGTTCACTTCCAAAAAATTTCACCTTAGGGTTAATGCGTGGTTAAGCCGTGCCGCGACATGGTGTTTTTCTTCTGTTTCAAGGGTAAATGGTGGCCCATGCTGGTGTTTTGGAAACAAAAATTGGTGTTCTTAAGCGTGCCGAAGACCGGCACAACAGCGTTTCAACACGCATTGGCCCCCCATGCAGATATGGTGATTCTTGATCCACCTCAGCTGAAACACGCCCCGCTTTATCGCTATAATCGTTTCTTTCGACCGATGTTTGAAAAGGCCGCAAAGACCGACGATATGGAAACCCTGGCCGTGGTGCGCGAACCAATCAGCTGGCTGGGCAGCTGGTATCGCTACAGGCGGCGGCCGGGGCTGGAAAGCCACCGCAACAGCACCCATAAATACAGTTTTGATGAATTTGTCTTGGCCTACACCCAGCCCAAGCCCCCCGCCTTTGCCAATGTGGGAAGCCAAGCCAAATTTATCGAGCCGCGCCCCAACGGCACAGCTGTGACGCATCTTTTTCGCTACGAAAACCAAGAGGCGCTGCTTGCCTTCTTGCAAAAACGCCTTGATGTGCAATTCACCCTGCCCCGGCTGAACGTATCGCCGGCCATTCCCCTGCAGCTGTCAGCTGAGATAGAGCAGCGTTTGCGCCAGCACTGCGCGGCAGAATTTGCGCTATGGAATGCCATCGCGCCTGGCTAGGGCCTGTGCCATTTGTTCGGCCACAGTGGCCCCCAGATCAGCCAGTGAAAACGGTTTGGGCAAAAAGGTAGAATGCGCCAGGCCCAGTGGCTGTTCTGAGACCGCCTCTTCGGCATAGCCCGACATAAAAATCACCCGCAGCCCCGGGCGTGATTTCAGCGCTTGGCGCACCCAGCTTGGCCCATCAATCCCGGGCATAACCACATCTGTCACCACCAAATCGGGCTGCAATAGCGGATCTGCCAGCAAATCCAGCGCCTCTTCCCCCGATCCGGCCTCTAACACCGTATGCCCCCCCAAACGCAACGCACGCGCGGCAAAGCTGCGCACTGGCAGTTCGTCTTCCACCAACAAGATCAGCCCCTGGGCGCCGGGTTTGGGGCGCGGGGGCGGGGGCACAGGCATGGGCGCATCGGCCACTTCCGGGCCTGTATAGACCGGAAAATAAAGCGTAAATGTGGTGCCAATGCCCTCGACACTATCAAGGAAAATAAACCCCCCGCTTTGTTTGACGATACCATAAACCGTAGACAGGCCCAGCCCTGTGCCCTGCCCCGGCGGCTTGGTCGAAAAAAACGGCTCGAAAACGCGCCGGCGCAGGCTTTCGGGTATGCCAACCCCATCATCACACACGCGGATGGCCACATAATCGCCCGCGGGCATAACCGCATGGTCGCGTTCCAGCGCTGTTGCAAGATGCACAGCCTCGGTTTCAAGGCGAATCGTGCCGCCCGCGGGCATGGCATCGCGGGCATTCACCACAAGGTTCATAATCACTTGTTCCAGCTGGCGTTTATCCACACGGATCGGGCGCAAGCCCGGGGCGTGCTGCAGATCCAGCGCCAGTTTTTCGCCCACCAGCCGGTTTAGCAGATGGGTCAGATCTGCCAAAGTATCGCGCATATCCAAGACCTGTGGGCGCAGCGTTTGCTTGCGCGAAAAGGCCAGCAATTGCCCCACCAAAGCGGCGGCGCGATTGGCGTTTTGGGTGATTTGCACCAGATCTGCATAATCTGGATCGCCCTCATCGTGGCGCATCAACAACAGATCACAATGCCCTGATATTGCTGTCAAAAGATTGTTGAAATCATGGGCCACCCCACCCGCCAATTCACCCACCGCCTGCATTTTTTGGCTTTGAACGAACTGCGCCTC
The DNA here is from genome assembly GCA_913061505.1 of uncultured Lutimaribacter sp. Lineage (GTDB taxonomy): Bacteria > Pseudomonadota > Alphaproteobacteria > Rhodobacterales > Rhodobacteraceae > CAJXSO01. The sequence continues at coordinate 17,043 of CAJXSO010000019.1, read as the reverse complement.
AAGCGCCTTGAAATCTGTTGCATCGCTTAACACAGCCAGCAGCGCAGGGGTGCCGTTATCTTGCATCGGATGCAGGGTGACCTGCACAAACACCTCATCATGGGTGCCCGTCAAACGCAGAAATTCGGTCTGCCGGCTCATCCGGTCGGCCATGGCATCAGACAACCAATCGCCAATCGACCGGCCCAGCCCCTCCATCACCGATGACAATGGCCGCCCAGTGCAGTCAGCCACTTGCAACAGCTGGCAAGCCGTAGGGTTGGCCATGCGAATAACCCCATCCGCCTGCAGCCGCAGCATGGCAACGGGCAGCTCGTGAAACAGCCGCTCGGCCGGGGGCGTATTAGGGGCACCGGGGGGCGCCAGCAGATAAATTTCGCAGCGATCCATCGCCTCGATCACATGCACCAAAAAGGCTTGGCTGCCCTGCAAGGTGGGCACCTGCATCACCTGCCCCGAGGCCGCGCCAAGTGGCAAAATAGCCTCACGATCATGCGGCCCCGGCCCCAATAGGCGCGCGGCCGCCGCATTCATTGCCAGCAGCGTGCCCAGGGGCGAAAAACACAAATATGGGGCGCCGCTGGCCTGGGCCGCGGGCGCGGGATGGGGCGCAACCATGGGCTGTAATTGCCACAGGCACAGCTTTGACCCCAAACGCCAGGCGGCAATTCGCAAACCTGAATGGCGGGTAAACGCCACATCGCTGGCCTGCGGTGCCCTTTGCAGCTGTGCGGCAAGCCGGGCAATCACAGGGGGCGGATCTGCCAGCCAATGCCCCATGACGGCAGGCAGCGTTTTGGCCTGTTGGGCAGGCACCGGGCCTTCGGCCCACAGCACCCTATCGCCGGGCCCCACCAGCAGCAATTGCGCCCCCTGCGCCTGAAACAGCCCCCGCGCCAGGAACAGCAACCGCCGCGCCAGCCAAACCTGGCCCGCAGCAAACACCCAAGCCAGCGCCAAAGCCACCACAAGCGCGCTCAGCGCAGCCCAGCCCATGGCGGCCGCCAGCCCAGATGCAACCAGCCCGGCCTGCCCCAAACCCCAAACCGCAAACGGCACCAAGGCGCAGGCCAGCAGCGCCCCTAGCCGCCAATCATTGCGCAAGGCCCTGAAAAGCCCCCAGTGCTGACCGATCTGATATGCACCCAACATTGCAAAACTGGCCCTTCTGCCCAAACCCGGCAGGCCTAGTGAAACCGCTACCCGTTAAGCAAAGCCTAAGGCGCACAGAAACTCTACTTAAAATTGCAAAAATCACAGATCTCGGCGTAGCACCGCCAAGAAAAACCCGTCGCCTTCGGGGCCAGGCAGCCAATGGTGGCAAAAATCCTGCCGCCAGCCTGTGGTTTTTTCTAAAAACCGGCTGATCCGCTGATCGTTTTCTTGCTGCAACACAGAGCATGTTGCATAGGCCAGCACGCCACCTTTGGCCACTAAAGGGGCCGCTTGCTGCAAGATCATGTCTTGGGTTGCGTTCAGCGCCTGCAGGCTTTCGGCCGATAGCAGCCATTTTGCCTCGGGGGTGCGCCGCCATGTGCCGCTGCCCGAGCAGGGCACATCTGCCAAAACCAGATCGAACGGCGCCAATGCCGCCAGCGCGGTGTGATCTGAAACACTCTCTACCGCCACATCGGCGCGCGCCGCGCGGGCGGGCAAATCTTTCAACCGTTGGGCCTGCGCATCATAGGCATAAAGCCGTGCGCGCCCGGCCCGCGGCGCCATGGCCAGCACCTTGCCGCCACCGCCGGCGCAATAGTCTAGAATGCGCCCTGCCTGCGGCACCTCCAGCAAGCCCACCAGGGCCTGTGCCGCGCCGTCCTGCAGCTCGACCAGGCCTTGCAGATAGGCCTGGCTTTGCGCCAGTTTGCGCGCCCCCTCGCCCAAAATAATGGCCGTATCCGCAATGGCGGCAGGGTGGGCCGCAATCCCCTCGGCGCCCAGCGCGGCAATCGCGCGGGCACGATCGCATTTTGCGGTATTGACCCGCAGCATAACAGGCGCACGATGGCGTTGGGTTTCGGCCACAGCAGCGGCATTTGCCCCCAAGCTTTCCTGCCAGAGCGGCATCAACCAATCGGGCAAATCCATGGCATCAGCGCCTTGTGGCGCATGGCCCGCGGCCTGTTCGGCCGCATCAAGCGGCGCCAACCCATAGCCTTCGCCTGCAAAGATCTGTGCGCCATCCAGCCCTTGGGCCCGCACCAGCCCCAGCATCAGCGCGCGCCCATCAGCCCCCCCACCAAGGCAGGCATAAGAGCGCCGGCAGCGCAGCGCATCAAAGACATGATCACGTATGGCGGCACGGTCTTTCGATCCGGCAAAGCGCGCCCCACGCGCCCAGCGCGTCAGCGCCGCCTCGGCGGGTTGGCCGCCGGCGATCTGATCCAAGATGCTGGCCGCAGCCGCAACCCGCGCCGCCGGCGTCATGGCGCCACCTTGGCATAGCCCTGCCCCACCGCCACCAGCCGGGCAAATTTATCTGGCCCCAGCAAATGCCCGCCCGCGCAAACCAGCCCGCGGTGTGCCACCTCGTCCATCGCGCGGCGGCGGGTTTCGCGGGCAAGCGCCGGATCGACGTCGTATTTTGTGCAACAGTGCGGGTCTTGCAGCTGCAATGCCTCCGAATGCAAAATATCGGCCACCAGAACCAGGCCGTTGCCCACCCGCAGCCCTGAATGGCCGGGGGTATGGCCGGGCAAATGCCAAAATGTCAGCCCCGGCGCCACCTCTTGGCCGTCTTCCAGCAGCCGAACGCGCGCGCCCAAAGCCGCCAGAACGCGGCCACCGGGCGTGTCGCTGCCCTGCCAATGCTGCACTTCGGCCGGGTGCATCACCACTTCGGCATTGGGAAAGACCAGCCCGCCATCGCCCAGCGCACCGCCGCAATGATCGCCATGTAGATGGGTGAACACCAGCCGCCCAATCTGCGCCGGGGCCACGCCCATATCGGCCAGCAGGCCCAAAACGCGCCCACCCTTGGCACCGGCCAGCGCGCCATAGCCTGCATCAACCAGCGTCAGCACGCCATCGCCCTCGATCAGGAAGGCGTTGAACTCGGTCCTGATATCGGCCTCGCCCGCCGCTGCCAGACGCGCCTTGCATTCGATCTCGGACAGCTCGGGAAACACCTCGGGCGCGAAACTGCCCTGCCCATCGGTCAGGCAGGTCAGCTGCCAGCCATCTTGATGCCAGCGCGCGCCCATCACCCGATCCGGTAGTTGGGGCTTTCGCGGGTGATTTGCACATCGTGCACATGGCTTTCTTTCAGCCCGGCGCCGGTGATTTTTACGAATGTGCAATTTTGGCGCATTTCAGCCACGGTGGCGCAGCCGGTATAGCCCATTGCCGCGCGCAAGCCCCCCACCATCTGGTGCAAGACCGCCTGAACCGAGCCTTTGTAGGGCACTTGCCCCTCGATGCCTTCGGGCACCAGTTTGTCGCTGGCGGCATCTTTTTGGAAATACCGGTCGGCCGAGCCGCGCGCCATGGCGCCCAGGCTGCCCATGCCGCGATAAGATTTGAACGAGCGGCCCTGATACAAAATCACCTCGCCCGGGCTTTCATCGGTGCCCGCGATCATCGAGCCCACCATCGCCACCGATGCCCCCGCGGCAATCGCCTTGGCAAAATCGCCCGAGAATTTGATGCCGCCATCGGCAATCACCGGCACGTCGCCCGCCGCACGGGCGCAATCCATGATCGCGGTCAGCTGGGGCACGCCCACGCCGGCAACCATACGCGTGGTGCAGATCGAGCCGGGGCCAATGCCCACTTTCACACCATCCGCACCGGCATCAACCAGCGCGCGCACGGCATCTGCGGTGGCCACATTGCCCGCCACCACCTGCGGCGCGCCGGGCAGTTCCTTGATGCGGCGCACCGCCTCGATGACGCCTGCGGAATGGCCATGCGCAGTATCGACCACCACGATATCGCAGCCCGCATCGATCAGCGCCAGCGAGCGTTCAAACCCCGCATCGCCCACGCCGGTGGCCGCAGCCACCCGCAAGCGGCCCAGATGATCTTTGCACGCCGTGGGGTTCAGCACCGCCTGTTCGGTGTCTTTCAGCGTCAAGAGCCCGGTCAGCTTGCCCTTGCCATCATGCACCAGCAGCTTTTCGATGCGGCGCGCACGCATCAGGCTTTTGGCTTCGTCCAGATCGGCGGGTTCGGCCAACATCGCCAGATCGGTCGCGCTCATCATCACATGCACGGGCGTGTCATCAGAGGCGGCAAAGCGCATATCGCGATTGGTGACGATGCCCACCACCAGCCCAGCGTCATCGACCACCGGAAAGCCGGTGAAATTATACCGCTCGATCAGCGCCTTGGCATCGGCCAGCGTTTGGTTCGGGCGCAGGGTGACGGGGTTGTAAACAATGCCCGATTCAAACCGTTTCACCCGGCGCACCTGCTGGGCCTGCTCATCGACGCCCAGGTTTTTGTGGATAACCCCAACGCCGCCCGCCTGCGCCATGGCAATGGCCATGCGCGCCTCGGTGACAGTATCCATGGCCGAGCTGAGAAGCGGGATGTTCAGCGCAATGTCACGCGTTACCTTGGTGCGTGTGTCCGCGGTCGAGGGCAACACCGACGAGGCGGCGGGAACCAGCAAAACATCATCAAAGGTCAGGGCCTCACGAATCTCCATGGGGTATCTCCGGGCTAGGGTTCGTTTGGCGCCCCCATATCGCATGGATAGCCCGGGGTGGAAAGGCCAGATCGACAGTTTCTGCCCCCGCCCAGCCCAGCGTATGCCCGGCGCATAAAGGTGTTGAGAAACTTTCACGCCCCATGCCGCCCCTTGACCCGATTTTGCCGGTTATCGCCTTTTTCTTTGGCGCACGCGCCCTATGCTGCATGCCAACGCGCGAACATAAACACAGGTCAAACATGAGTAGCGATCCGCTTGTCATTTTCACGCCTTCGGGCAAACGTGGCCGTTTTCCGGTGGGAACCCCCGTTCTTACCGCGGCCCGCCAGCTGGGGGTGGATCTGGATTCGGTCTGCGGCGGGCGCGGCATTTGCTCGAAATGCCAAATCACCCCGTCTTATGGCGAGTTCTCGAAACACGGCGTCAGCGTCGCCCAAGATGCCTTAAGCGAATGGAACAAGGTCGAGCAACGCTACAAAGACAAGCGCGGCCTGATCGATGGCCGCCGCCTGGGCTGCCAGGCCTGCGTGCAGGGCGATGTGGTGATCGATGTGCCCCCCGAAAGCCAGGTGCATAAGCAAGTTGTGCGCAAAGCAGCCTCGGCGCGGGCCATCACGATGGACCCGGCCACGCGGCTTTATTTTGTCGAGGTGGATCAACCCGATATGCACGAGCCAACAGGCGATCTGGAACGCCTGGCGCGCGCGCTCAAGGCGCAATGGGATGTGCCCGAAATCAGCGCAGATCTGTCGGTTATGTCGAAACTGCAGCCCAGCTTGCGCAAGGGCAATTGGCACGTCACCGTGGCGCTGTTTCGGGCGCAGGCCGATGGGCCGGCCAAAGTATTGGATATCTGGCCCGGCCTGCATGAAGAGGGCATTTTCGGGCTGGCCATCGATCTGGGCTCGACCACCATTGCCGCCCATCTGTGCGATTTGACCGATGGCAAGGTGCTGGCCTCGTCGGGGGTGATGAACCCGCAGATCCGCTTTGGCGAAGATCTGATGAGCCGGGTGTCTTATGCAATGATGAACCCCGGCGGCGACCGCGAGATGACCACCGCCGTGCGCACCGCGCTCAACGGGCTGATCCAGACGCTAAGCACCGAGGTAGGGATCGACCCAAGCCTGATTATGGAAACCGTGTTCGTGTGCAACCCGGTAATGCACCACCTGCTGCTGGGCATTGACCCGGTCGAGCTGGGCCAGGCGCCCTTTGCGCTGGCCACATCCGAGGCGATGCTGCTGCCCGCCACGCAGCTGGATCTAAGCACCGTGAACGAACGCGCGCAGGTCTATGTGTTACCCTGCATTGCCGGCCATGTGGGCGCCGATGCCGCAGCGGTGGCGCTGTCGGAAGAGCCAAACAAATCGGACGATCTGGTGCTGATCGTCGATGTGGGCACAAATGCCGAAATCCTGCTGGGCAACAAAGAGCGGGTCTTGGCCTGCTCGTCGCCCACAGGCCCTGCATTCGAGGGCGCACAGATCAGCTCGGGCCAGCGCGCAGCCCCCGGCGCGATCGAGCGCATCGAGATCAACCCCACCACCAAAGAGCCGCGCTTTCGTGTGATCGGGGTAGATCTGTGGTCTGACGAAGACGGGTTTGCAGACGCGGTGGCCGAAACCGGCATCACCGGCATCTGCGGCTCGGGGATCATCGAGGCGGTGGCAGAAATGCGCATGGCGGGGCTGTTGGATGGCTCGGGGCTGATCGGCTCGGCCGCCCAAACCGGCACCGAGCGTGCCATCGCCGAGGGGCGCACAAATGCCTATGTCATCTATGATGGCACCGCAAATGGCGGGCCGCTGATCTCCGTAACCCAAGGCGATATTCGCGCCATCCAGCTGGCCAAATCGGCGCTTTATGCCGGTGCCCGGCTGTTGATGGATGAAATGGGCGTCGAACGGGTAGATCGCGTGGTGCTGGCGGGTGCCTTTGGCGCCCATATCAGCCCCAAACACGCCATGGTGCTGGGCATGATCCCCGATGTGCCGCTTGAGCGGGTGTTCAGCGCCGGCAACGCCGCGGGCACGGGCGCGCGCATTGCGCTGTGCAATCTGGCCGCGCGCCGCGGGATCGAGGCCACAGTGCGCCAGATCACCAAGGTCGAAACCGCGATCGAGCCGAAATTCCAAGAGCATTTCGTCAACGCAAACGCCATCCCCCACGCCACCGACCCTTTCCCAGAACTGGGCCAGGTGGTCAGCCTGCCGGTGGTCAATTACAACACCCGCAGCGAGGGCGACGCCGCAGGCGGTGGCCGCCGCCGCCGGCGGGGTTAGGGCAAACCTGCCGATCAACGCATCTAAAAGGGGGGCACTTGCCCCCCTTTTGGCCAAAGCCCACTTGACGAGGCAACCAGCCTGTCTTAACTGCAGGCCCATGCGGGTGTAGCTCAATGGTAGAGCCGCAGCTTCCCAAGCTGAAGACGAGGGTTCGATTCCCTTCACCCGCTCCAATCCCCCCCACACCGACACCCAGATCAATACCCACATCAATACCCACTGCCGCTGACCAGATACTATCTGGCGCCTGGGTGTATTGCGGCCATCAACGCACGTATGGGTTTATTCGCCCAGGCCTTGCGCCCTTTGCGCCTAGCATCGCCCCCTGCCCCCCTTGAAACTGGCCGCATCTGCGTCATTATTCGGCCCACAATACATGGGGCGGGCACCGGCATTGGGCGGGTGGGCCGCGAACGGGGGGCAAAATGATAGAAACGGCCTTGGGCTTGAACGGTGCATTCACCGCACCGCACCGCATTGCAACCAAAGTGGGCGCCGATGTGCTAGAGGCAGGCGGCAGCGCGATCGAGGCCATGGTGGCCGCAGCCGCGGCCATTGCCGTGGTATACCCGCATATGAACAGTATCGGCGGCGATGGGTTTTGGCTGATCCGCCGCAAGGGCCAGGCGCCCGTTGCCATTTCCGCCTGCGGGCAAGCGGCAGGTCTGGCCACACCAGAGTGGTATGCAGCCCAAGGCCATGCCAGCGCCATACCCGCGCGCGGGGCCCTGGCGGCGCTGACGGTGCCGGGCACCGTGGGCGGCTGGGGTGCTGCCCTAGCCCAGCGCCCCGGCGGCACAGGCATGGCACTGGCCGATCTTTTGGCGCCGGCAATCCATCTGGCCAAAACCGGCATTGCTGTCACCCGCAACCAAAGCGACACCACCGCCGAAAAAATAGATGGGCTGCGCGATGTGCCAGGCTTTGCCCCCATCTATCTGGCCAATGGTCAGGCCCCCGCGACGGGCAGCAAATTGCTGCAAACAGCCCTGGGCCAGACCTTGGGCGCCATCGCAGAAAACGGCATCGACAGCTATTACCGCGGCGATATCGCCGCCACCCATGCGCAGTATTTGCAAGATATGGGCAGCCCGCTGCGGCTGGGCGATTTCCACGCCTATCAGGCCCAAGTGCAAAAGCCGCTGGAAATCGCCACATCGCTGGGCACGCTTTACAACATGGGCCCGCCCACGCAGGGCATGTCGTCTTTGGCCATTTTGGGGGTGTTTGACCGCCTGAATATCGACACGCCCGAGGGCTTTGCCCATATCCATGGCCTGATCGAGGCCACCAAACAGGCCTTTATCCTGCGCAATGCCGAATTGGGCGATCCTGCCAATATGCGCAAACCCGCCCAAGACTGGCTGGATGATGCCACGCTGGATCAGATGGCAGCCAATATCGATATGGCGCGGGCTTTGCCCTGGCCGCATCAGGCCAAGGCGGGCGATACCATCTGGATGGGGGCCGCCGACAAAGACGGCACGGTCGTGTCGTTTATTCAAAGCGTCTTTTGGGAATTTGGCAGCGGTTTGACCTGCCCCGACACCGGCGTGGTGTTTCAAAACCGCGGGGCGGGCTTTTCCATGGCGCCCGGCCCCAACCAGCTGGCCCCGGGGCGGCGCCCCTTTCATACGCTCAACCCGGCACTGGCGGTTTTGAACGATGGGCGGGTTTTGTCTTATGGCACCATGGGCGGCGAAGGCCAGCCCCAAACCCAGGCCGCCGTCTTTAGCCGCTACGCCCAGTTTGGCACGCCACTGCAACAGGCCATCACCGCCCCGCGCTGGCTGCTGGGCAAAACCTGGGGCGATGACACAACCAGCCTGAAAATCGAGGAAAACGCCGATGCTGCGCTGATCAACGCCTTGCGCGCGGCGGGCCATCAGGTGGAATTAACCCCCGCCTTTTCCAGCCTTATGGGCCACGCGGGCGCCGTTTTGGCCCATCCCGATGGCCATTTCGAGGCCGCAACAGACCCACGTTCGGACGGTATGGCCTACGCCCTGTAGCCCGCCCTTTCCGCCCAATTCAAACGGAGCATGCCACCATGACCGATACAATTTCCGCCCTTATCGCCCCCCACCCGGCCGAGGCCCCCGCCATCGGGGCGCCGGGGCGCGCGTGGCTCAGCTATGGCGCCCTGCGCGCGCTGAGCGCCGAGATCACCACCAGCCTGCATGGCTTGGGCATTGGCCGTGGTGATCGGGTGGCCATCGTGCTGCCCAATGGCCCTGAAATGGCCACGGCGTTTTTTACCGTGGCGCAGGTGGCCACCACCGCCCCCCTGAACCCGGCCTATCGCGAAGAGGAATACGCCTTTTATCTGGAAGATCTGCGCGCCAAAGCATTGATTGTCGAGGCAGGCTATGACGGCCCCGCCTTGGCAGCAGCGGCCCAGTTTGGGGTGGCCATCTTGCGCCTGTCGGCCCCGGCTGATGCGCCGGCGGGCTATTTCACCCTAAGTGCCGACGCGCCTGTGGGCCAGGCCGATACCACAGCCCCCGCCCCCGATGATGTTGCGCTGATCTTGCACACCTCGGGCACCACATCGCGGCCCAAAATCGTGCCCTTGCTGCAATCAAACCTATGCGCATCGGCGCGCAATATCACCGCATCGCTGGCGCTTGCCCCCGAAGACCGCTGTTTGAATGTGATGCCGCTGTTTCACATTCACGGGCTGATCGCGGCGGTGTCGGCCTCGCTGGCGGCAGGCGCGCAGATCTCATGCGCGCCAGGCTTTAACGCCTTGCGCTTTTTTGCCCAGCTCGACGAGGTGCGCCCCAGCTGGTACACGGCTGTGCCCACCATGCATCAGGCCATTTTGGCCCGCGCCGAGCGCAACAAAGACATCATTGCCAACGCGCCCTTGCGCTTTTTGCGCTCGTCTTCGGCCTCGCTGCCCGCGCCGGTGATGACCGCCTTGGTGGAAACCTTTTCCGCCCCCGTGATCGAGGCCTATGGCATGACCGAGGCCACCCACCAGATGTGCTGCAACCCCCTGCCGCCGCGTGCGCAAAAGCCCGGCTCGGTGGGTGTGGCCGCAGGCCCCGAGGTGCGCATTGCCGATGAAAGCGCCGATGCGCTGCTGGGCGATGGTGCCACCGGCGAAGTGGTGATTTCAGGCCCCAACGTCACCCCGGGCTATGAGGGCAACCCCAAAGCCAATGAAAGCGCGTTTTTCATGGCCGAGGGCAAACGCTGGTTTCGCACGGGCGATCAAGGCGCATTTGATGATGAAGGCTATTTGCGCCTGACCGGCCGGCTGAAAGAAATCATCAACCGTGGCGGCGAAAAAATCAGCCCGCTCGAGGTGGATGCCGTGATGCTGGCGCATCCTGACATTGCCCAAGTGGTGTGTTTTGCCGTGCCCCACCCCAAACTGGGCGAAGAGATTGCCGCAGCCGTTGTGCTGAAAGAGGGCTCAACCCTAGACGAGCGTGCCATCCGCGAATTTACCGCCCAAAGCGTGGCTGATTTCAAGGTGCCCCGCAGCGTGGTGATTTTGGATGAAATCCCCAAAGGCGCTACAGGCAAAATCCAGCGTATCGGCATGGCCGAAAAACTGGGCCTGACGGGCTAAGGGGGCTGCGATGAAGATCTGTATTTTTGGTGCCGGTGCGATTGGCGGCTATATGGCGGTCAAGCTGGTGCAGGCGGGTGCCGATGTCAGCCTGGTGGCGCGCGGCCCGCATCTGGCCGCCATGCGCGACAATGGCCTGACATTGATCGAAGAAGACGGCCAGGAAACCAATGTGGCGGTGCGCGCCTCGGATGATCCGGCGGAATTGGGCCCGCAGGATTATGTGATCGTCACCCTAAAGGCCCATTCGGTGCCGCCAGTGGTTGCAAAAATGCAGCCCTTGATCGGGCCAAACACCACCATCGTCAGCGGTGTGAACGGGGTGCCGTGGTGGTATTTCCACGGGCTAGAGGGGCCATACGAGGGCACGCGCCTGGCCTCGGTTGATCCGGGCGATGCGCAATGGAATGGCTTTGGCCCTGATCGCGTGCTGGGCTGCGTGGTCTATCCCGCCGCCGAGGTGATCCGCCCCGGGGTGATCAAACATATCGAGGGCAATCGCTTTTCGCTGGGCGAGCCTGATGGCAGCAAATCCGAACGCGCCACAGCCCTTAGCCAAGCCCTGGCCGCGGCAGGGCTGAAAGCCCCCGTGCGCCCGCGTATCCGCGATGAAATTTGGGTGAAACTCTGGGGCAACCTGTCGTTCAACCCGATTTCAGCGCTCACCCATGCCACGCTGGATGTGCTCTGCACCGATCCCGGCACCCGGTCTGTGGCGCGCGGCATGATGGTCGAGGCCCAAGAGATTGCCGAAAAGCTGGGCGTGAAATTTCCTATCGATGTTGACCGGCGTATCGATGGCGGGGCCGCTGTTGGCGCGCATCGCACCTCGATGTGGCAAGATCTGGATGCCGGGCGCCCGATGGAAATAGATGCGCTGGTCAGCGCGGTGCAAGAGCTGGGCCAGCTGACCCAAACCCCTACCCCCACGATCGACACGGTGCTGGCGCTGGTGCAATTGCGCGCCAAAACGGCCGGTTTATATTAAGCGGCCAGGGCGGGCCATATCAGGCCCGCCCCACCCTAAGCCCACGGGGCGCGCTTATCCCAACACCTCGGCCACGGCCTGGGCCAGTTTACCGGCGATTTCATCGGCCTCGGCATGGCTTAGGCAAAATGGCGGGGCAAAGCCCAAAATATCGCCCTGCGGCATGGCACGGCTGATCACACCACGGGCAGCCAGGGCGCTGTTCAGCTTGTAGCCGATTTTTTCTTCTGCGGCGAAAAACTGCCGGCTGTCGCGGTCTTGCACGAATTCCACCGCGCAAAGCAGCCCCTCGCCGCGCACCTCGCCCACATGGGGGTGATGGCCCACGGCATCGATCAGGGCAGATTTGAAATAGGCCCCCACGGTTTTGGCGTTTTCCACCAAATTCAGCTGATCAAGCAGCTGCAAATTGGCCACCCCAGCGGCCGCGCCAATGGGGTGGGCAGAATAGGTCCAGCCATGGCCGATGGGGCCATAGGCATCGGTGCCCTGTTCCAGCACCGCCCAGATCTTTTCGCTGACAATCGAGCCAGACAGCGGCGCATAGGCCGATGTTAAGCCCTTGGCGATGGTGATGATATCAGGCGTCATGCCGTAATGATCCGAGCCGAACATGCTGCCCAAACGGCCAAAGCCGGTGACAACCTCGTCGGCGATCAGCAAAATATCGTGGCGCTCCAACACCTGTTGGATGGCGGGCCAATAGCCTGCGGGCGGCGGCACCAAACCGCCTGTGCCCAGCGCCGGCTCGCCAATAAAGGCGGCAATCGTATCGGCCCCCTCACGGGCGATCAGCGCCTCTAGCTCGGCCACGCAATGGGCCACGAATTGGGCCTCGCTTTGGCCCAGATCGGCACGACGATAATAATAAGGCGCCTCGGTGTGCAGCACTTGGGCCAGGGGCAGATCGAATTTCTTGTGAAACAGATCCAACCCCGTCAACGAGCCTGTCATCAGCCCCGACCCGTGATACCCCCGCCAGCGCGAGATGATTTTCTTTTTCTCAGGCCGCCCCAGCACGTTGTTGTAATACCAAACCAGCTTGATGTTGGTTTCATTGGCATCAGAGCCAGACAGGCCAAAATACACCTTCGACATATGCGCAGGCGCGCGATCGAGGATCATTTTTGCCAGCGTGATCGAGGCCTCGGTGCCATGCCCGACATAGGCATGATAATAGGCCAGCTCGCGCGCCTGGGCGGCGATGGCTTCGGCAATCTCTTGGCGGCCATAGCCCACGTTCACGCAATAAAGCCCGGCAAAGGCATCCAGCCAGCGCTTGCCTTCGCGGTCGGTGATATGGCAGCCCTCGCCGCCGGTGATCACGCGATGGGGCAGATCGCCCCGGGCGAATTCTGCCAGATGCGTGGAGGGGTGAAAAAAGTTTTCCCGGTCCCATTGGGCCAGATGATCGTTTTGCAGCATGATAGCACCCATGATAGGCGGCGCGCCGCCTTGCGTTGACATTCACGGATACCGGGGTGCACGCAAACGGCCCTTGGGATCCGCACCCGGCAGCAGCGCGCAATGCCTTTATTGCCGGGTAATGGCCCAGTAGCAGAGCACCCTAGCGCGGATCAACCCCCTGCCCGTCTTTTCATTTCCACGATCACAGGGTTATATCGCCCCAAGTTAGCCGCGGGGTTTCCATGTCACGCCCTTATCTTTTGGCCACATTGGCCTTGCTATGCGCAGGCGCCCTTGGCGGGGTTGTGGCGGCTTGGGCGCATCTGCCGCTGCCCTATATGATGGGGGCCATGCTGGGAACCGCTGTTTCATCGTTGATTTGGCGGCATAAATTCCCCGCAGGCTATAGTTTTCCGCAAAAATTTCGGCTGGTATTTCTGGCCATCATCGGGGTGATGATCGGCGCCCAGGTGTCGCCCGAGCTGCTGCAGATGGTGCCAGCCCTGGCCGCCAGCTTTGCCGCGATCGTGCTGTTTGTGGGCTTGGCGCATGGCGGAAATTACCTGATCTTCCGCCGCTTTGGCCACTATGACCGGGCAACCGCCTTTTATTCGGGCGCGCCTGGCGGGCTGATGGAATCGATCGCACTGGGCGAGGCCGCGGGCGCCAACCTGGCCATTTTAACCACCCAGCAGTTTTTGCGCATCATCTTGGTGATCACTTTGGTGCCCATTGGCCTGTCGCTCTGGGTGGGCGCGCCAGTGGGCAGCGCCGGCGGCATGTCGCTGGCCCATGCCAGCCCCGATGATTTAAGCCACCTGCATGTGGTGATATTCACCGCCCTTGTGGGCCTGGCACTGGGCCGCCCGCTGCGCCTGCCCGCCTGGCAGCTGACGGGGCCGCTTTTTGCCGCGGCTGTGGTATCGGTTTTGGGGCTTGGCCTGCTGGATTTGCCTGATTGGGTGATCAATATCTGCCAGGTGGTGATTGGCACCAGCCTTGGCATGCGCCTTGGCGGCCTGCGCGGGCGCATGGTGGTGACGGCACTGGGCATGGCGGTGATATCGGTGGGGTTCATGCTGGCGCTTGGGCTGGGCTTTGCCGCTGCGCTGACACGCTGGACGGGCACTGATTTCGATGTGCTGCTGGTCAGCTTTGCCCCCGGCGGGGTGACAGAAATGGCGCTGGTGGCTTTGTCGCTGTCGGCAAACCCGGCGGTGGTGACAGCCCATCATATCTGGCGCATCATCCTGACAGTGCTTGAGATCGGCGTGGTTGGACGCTACGTCGAACGGCGTGGCCTTTGACAGGCCGGGCGCAGCTGGGCTAAGCCCGGAACAGAAAACTGAACATACGTTCATTTACTCAGTGAGGGAGAAGCCCCATGAAAATGCAAGATACCGCAGCCATCATCACCGGCGGCGCCTCGGGCCTGGGCGAGGCCACAGCGCGCCTTTTCCGTGAAAGCGGGGCACAGGTTACGATTTTGGACCGCAACGCAGAGCTGGGCCAAAAAGTGGCCGCCGAGATCGGCGCAACCTTTGTGGAAACCGATGTTACCAGCGAGGCATCGGTGCAAGCCGCGGTCGATGCGGCCTGCGCGGCCATGGGCCAGATCAACGCCGCCATCAATTGCGCAGGCGTCGGCACGGCCGAAAAAACGCTGCATAAAAACGGCGCCCACAGCCTGGATCATTACAACCGGGTGATTGGCATCAACCTGGTGGGCACCTTCAACGTGGCCCGTCTGGCCGCCGAAAAAATGGCCCAAAACGCCCCCACCGCCGATGGCCAGCGCGGCGTGATTGTCAACACCGCCTCGATTGCCGCCTTTGACGGGCAAAAGGGCCAGGTGGCCTATGCCTCGTCGAAAGCGGGTATTGCGGGCATGTCGCTGCCCATGGCGCGCGATCTGTCGCGCGAAGGCATCCGCGTGATGGCCATTGCCCCGGGTATTTTCCTGACCCCCATGCTGATGGGCCTGCCCGAAGAGGTGCAACAACAGCTGGCGGCAGATGTCACCTGCCCGCGCCGTTTGGGCGACCCGCGTGAATATGCCGAATTGGCGCGTTTCATCGTGGAAAGCGGCTATCTGAACGGCGAGACCATCCGCATCGATGGCGCCCTGCGCATGCGCTAAGCGCCGCCATAAGGCATGCCAAACATCGCCGCCCCCCGGGGCGGCGGTTTTATTTTAGCGGCCTAATTTTCGGCCTTTTCCATGAGGGTCAGCCATTCTTCCTCGGCATCCGCCAGCGCCTGCTGGCGTTCCACCAGCGCCTCGGTGCCTTTTTTGAATTTCAGCGGCTCTTTGCTGTAAAGATCGGGCTGGGCCAAAAACGCCTCTAGCTTGGCAATTTCCGCGCCCAACCTGTCGATCAGCGCCGGCAGCGCCTCGAGCCGGTGTTTTTCGGTAAAACTGAGGCCCGCACCGGCCGGGCTGGCCGCAGGCTTGGCCCCCGATGTGGGCTGTGCAGGCTTATCGGCAGAACGCGCAGCAGCAGATTTGGCCTTGCCTGGCGCCTCTATGGGCTGGGCCAGCGCGCGCTGGGCCTGATAATCGCTCCAGCCACCGGCATAGGTGATGGCACGGCCATCGCCCTCCATCGCGATGGTGGTGGCGGCGACGCGATCTAGAAAATCTCGGTCGTGGCTGACCAGCAAAACCGTGCCATCGTAATCATCCAGCAGTTCTTGCAGCAAATCCAGCGTTTCGATGTCAAGGTCGTTGGTCGGTTCGTCCAGCACCAGCAAATTGCTTTCGCGCGCCATAAGCTTGGCCAAAAGCAGCCGCGCCTTTTCACCGCCCGAGAGCGATTTCACCGGCGCGCGGGCCTGGCGTTCGTCGAATAAAAAATCTTTCAGATAGGCCACAACATGGCGCGGCTGGCCCCGCACCAGCACTTGGTCGGCCTTGCCCGATACGCGCATATCGGGATCGCCTGTCAGGCTGTCCCACAGGCTCATCTCTGGGTCTAACTGGGCGCGGGATTGATCGAAAATGGCGGGCAGCAAATTGGTGCCATGCACCACGGTGCCAGTGTCGGGCGCTTCTTGGCCCATCAGCATTTTCAGCAAGGTGGTTTTTCCCACACCGTTGGGCCCCACAAACCCCACCCGATCGCCGCGCAAAATCCGGATCGAAAAATCACGCAAGATCGTGCGGCTGCCATAGGCCTTGGTGATCGATTGCGCCTCGATCACCTTGCGCCCCGATTTGGTGCCCGATTGCAGCTCCATCGCGGCGGTGCCTTGGCGGCGGATCTGCGCGGCCCGTTCGGCGCGCAGATCTTGCAGCGCGCGCACGCGGCCCTGGTTGCGCTTGCGCCGGGCGCTGATGCCTTCTACCGCCCAGCGGGCCTCGGCCTTGATTTTGCGGTCCAGCTTGTGGCGGGCCTGGTCTTCTTCCTCCCACACCCGGTCGCGCCAGGCCTCGAAACCATCAAACCCCTCTTCCTGGCGGCGCACAGCACCCCGGTCGATCCATAGGGTGGCGCGTGTCAGGGCGCGCAAAAACGCCCGGTCGTGGCTGATCAGCACATAGGCCTTGCGGGTTTCGCGCAACTCGCGTTCCAGCCAGGTGATCGCCTCGATATCGAGATGGTTTGTCGGCTCGTCCAGCAGCATCAGATCTGGCGCCTCGGCCATCAGCTTGGCCAGGGCGGCGCGGCGCCGCTCGCCGCCGCTGGCGGTGCTGACGGGGCGGTTTGGGTCAAATTTCAGCCCTTCGGCCACCATGTCCACGCGATAGGCCTCGGCCGGGTCCAACCCGCTGGCGGCATAATCGCCCAAGGTGGCAAACCCGGCCATATCCGGATCTTGCTCCATATAGCCCACGGCGGTGCCCGGCGGCACTGTGCGCTCGCCCCGGTCGGCCTCGACCAAGCCCGCCATCACCTTGAGCAGCGTTGATTTGCCCGAGCCATTGCGCCCCACCAGCGCCACACGGTCGCCCTGCTGCACCACCAGCGACAGCTGGTCGAACACCGGCTCTCCGCCGAAGGTCAGCGATATATCGTTCAGTTGTAAAAGAGGTGCGCGTGCCATGGCCCGCAGCTATCTGGGCCACCCCGCGCCGTCAAGCACCCGCAGCAGGCCGCGCGCCAAATTCAGCCCACATTTA
>CAJXSO010000018.1 GCA_913061505.1 uncultured Lutimaribacter sp. | reverse complement strand
GCGATTATCGTCTCGACCCCGCAGGATGTGGCGCTGCTGGATGCCCGCAAGGGCATTGATATGTTCCAACAGCTGAAAGTGCCAATTCTGGGCATGATCGAAAACATGAGCACCCATATCTGCAGCAATTGCGGCCATGAAGAGCACATGTTTGGCCATGGTGGGGTGGCAAAAGAGGCGGCAAAGCTGGGCGTGCCGCTGTTGGCCGAAATACCGTTAGATCTGCAAATTCGTCTTGCCGCCGATGGGGGTGCGCCGATCACCGTCAGCCAACCCGATAGCAAACAGGCCCGCGCCTTTGCCGATGTGGCCAATGCGCTGGTGGCGATGGGGGTGGCCTAGGCCGTGCAGAACGATATCAGCTTTCCACCCCTGATGTGGGGCGAGGCCACGGTATCGGATGCCGTGGAACACGCCCGCATGCGGGCCACAATGGGCTGCGATGCCGGGCTGGTGGCCTATAACCTGCTGGGCCACGAAATGCAGGCAGGGCTGGTTTTGGCGCCCGAGGTGCCCCTGGCCCAGGCCATGGCGATGCTGCCACTATGCGGGATCGGCTTTCAAAACGCCCTGGGCGCCATTGCCCCGCCCGAGGTTGCGGTGCATCTGCAATGGGATGGGGGGCTGCGTATCAACGGGGCGCGCTGCGGTGGGTTTCAGGTATATGCCTCGGCCGCCGATGCCGGCACTGCACCTGATTGGCTGGTGATCGGCCTGCGCCTGCCGCTCTATCCGCCCAGCGAAAACCCTGGCGATACACCCGATCAAACCGCGCTGTTCGCCGAAGGGTGCGCCGATGTTTCCCCCGCCCAGCTGCTCGAGGCCTGGGCACGCCACAGTATGAACTGGATCACCCGCTGGGAAGACGAGGGCAACCGCCCCCTGCACGCCGAATGGCGCGGCCTGGCCCATGGCATGGGCGAGGAAACCAGCTGTTTTGGCCTGAAAGGCACGTTTTTGGGCGTAGACGAAGATTTCGGCATGCTGCTGCGCGATGACACCACCACACATCTTGTTCCGTTGACCCGCTTGCTGGAGACAGACCTATGAAACTTGCCCGCGCCGTTCATTTTGACGAAAGCGATCAACGCGTTTTTGCCAGCCCGGCCCGCACCGGCGAATGGTGCATTTCTGGTGGGTTCGAATTTTCAAACTGGGGCGAGGGCGATTTGACCGGCAAAGCGCGGCAGGCCTTTTCCAACGGCTGGCTTGGGCTGGAAACCGGGGGGCGCGCCACATTTGTGGCTGTCACCACGATTGAACAAAGCGAGGTAGAGGTGCTAACAGGCCTCTTGGCGCATCATTTTGTCACCTATTACGGCGCCCCCTCGGCCGAGGCAGCACAGCCCGTGGCCCAAGAAGAGCTGGCGCAGATGATGGACCTTTGCGAAGACCATGCGCCCAACACCCTGCTTACCGTTGCGCGCGAGCTGACAGAAAGCGGCGTGCGGGAATATTTTCGGGTGATACAGCCGCAAAACGCAGGGATAGAGCAATTTGCAATTCACGGCAGCCTAGACGAAGATTAAGCGCCTATTCAGCGGCATCCAGCCCCATAAACCCGCCCGACTGGCGCTGCCAATAGCGCGCATATAGCCCCGATTTGGCCAGCAGCTGGTCATGCGTGCCCTGTTCTACAATGCGGCCCTGATCCATCACCACAATCCTGTCCATCCGCGCAATGGTAGACAGGCGATGGGCAATGGCCAGCACGGTTTTGCCCTGCATCACCCGTTCCAGCGCGGTTTGAATGGCGGCCTCTACCTCGGAATCCAGCGCCGATGTGGCCTCGTCTAGCACCAAGATGGGGGCGTCTTTCAAAATGGCCCGGGCCAAGGCAATGCGCTGGCGTTGCCCGCCCGACAGTTTAACCCCCCGCTCGCCCAAATGCGCATCATACCCCCTGCGCCCCTTATGATCTTGCATCGCGATGATGAAATCATGCGCCTCGGCCTTGCGGGCGGCTTGCTGAATTTCGGCATCAGTGGCATCAGGGCGGCCATAGGCAATATTTTCGCGCACCGATCGGTTAAACATCGCCGTTTCCTGCGTAACCATACCAATGGCGCGGCGCAGGCTTTGCTGGGTGATCGATTGTATATTTTGGCCCGCAATCACCACCTGCCCTGCCTCGGGTTGGTGCAAGCGCAACAGCAGCGACACCAGCGTAGATTTGCCCGCGCCAGATGCGCCTACAATCGCCAGCTTTTCACCGCTTTTGATGGCCAGCGTAATGTCTTCCACACCGCCGGCTGCCTGCCCATAGGCAAAAGACACATTCTGAAAGACGATATCGCTTTGGCCCGCTTTCAGGTGCAGGGGCTGGGCATCGGCTGCGTCTTCCAGCCGGATGCGCGGGGTTAGGGTGCGCATGCCGTCTTCGACTTCGCCGATATTGGAATAGATCGTCATCAGCGTAAAGCTAACCCAGCCCGTCATCTGCGCGATGCGTATCGATACCGTGCCCGCAGCCACAATATCGCCCGCGCTGGCCTGGCCCAGCGACCAATCGTGCAGGGTGATACCTATCAGCAAAACCGGCAACACCCCGGCAAGCCCCATCAAAACAAAGCGAAACCCAGCCGCCAAGCGGCCAAAATGCAGGGCCGTGTGGCGAAACTGGCCCAAAGCCCCCAATGCCGCGCGGTCTTCGTGGGCGTCATGGGCAAATAGTTTCACGGTTTTAATATTGGTAATCGTATCAACAATCTGGCCAGAAACATGCGCGCGCGCGCCAGCGCGGGCCGCGGCCCTTTCGCGGATACGTGGCAAATACCAGCGGATCGCCACAAAATACGCCACCAACCACAGCAAAAATGCCAAGGCCACGGTGCCATCGATCGACACCAACAACAAAACCGAGCCCAAAAGCGAGGCCAGCGCAAAGGCCACAACATTGATCACCTCAACCACCACATCGGTTAAGGCGCGCGCGGTTTGCATTTGCTTTTGCGCGATACGGCCGGCGAAATCGTTATCGAAAAACTGCACCGCTTGGCCCAATGTCCAGCGGTTCAACCGCGACAAAACCAGCGGGTTCACATTGGGCGCCACCAAAATAGAGTTTGCCGCCGAAGACAGCCCAAAGGCCAAGGGCCGCAGCACCATGAAAAATGCCACAGAGGCGGCCAGGATAACCAAGGTTTCACCAGTAAAATAGCCATCCGCGCTGCGCGCCACAGTGCTATCAATGACCAAGCCCATGATCAGCGCTGTTGCCGCCTCCATCATGCCGGCAAATGCCGAAACAAGCGTGGCCAAGCCCAGCGCCGGCCAGGCGCCGCGCAGCGCCCAACGCATGAAAAGCCACAGGTTTTGGGGGGGCGGCCCTTTGGCCGCGGCGAATGGATCGATCAGCTTGCTCATGGCGCTAAGCTGCGCCGCGGTGCTGCAATGTCAACCGCGAAAGCGCGCGCTTAGGCCAGCGCCAACAATTCAGCGCGGCTTAGGGTAAAACCAGATTGCACCCAAAGCGTTTGCAAATGGCGCAAGCGTTGGCCCAGTTCAGGCCCGCTAAAGCGCGGCATCAGATCCGCCGCCGACAGCGGAAACCGCGCCTGCCCCCCATGGTTTGCCTGTGCAACGGCCTGCCCATCAAAGGGCTGCTCGAACATAGCGGCACGCAACAGCGCAACAGAAACCGCCATGTCTGCCCCATGATAAAAGCCCAGGGCTGCGATTTTTTCTTGTGTCTCTAACGCGCCTTTTAGGGCCTGTAACTGGCGCGCTTGTGCCTTTGACAGGCGCAAAAGATCGCCTGTGTTTTCGCCCCCCAACAGGGCCAAGCGGCGCAGCGCATTTGGCGCGATGCCTGCGGTTTCTTCGTGATGCACAAGCAGGCCCAAAGCATGATCGCTGGCGCCGGGCAAAACCTGGCCCAACACACCGCAGGCCCGCATGCCTGCCACAGCTTGCGCAGGGTTGGGCGCGGCCAGCAGTTTCAGCATCTCGGCGCCCACCCTTTCACGAGATAACTGTGCCAAGCCGCCCAGGTTTTCAGCAATGGCCGCCAGCCCATCGCTGTCTAAGCCGCCCTCTGGGTTGCCATACCAGGCATGAAACCGGAAAAATCGCAGGCTGCGCAAATGATCTTCGGCAATCCGGCGATGTGGATTGCCAATAAACCGCACACGCCCCGCCTGCAGGTCGGGCAGGCCCAACAGCGGATCTAAAACAGTGCCATCCGCGCGGGCATAAAGCGCATTCATGGTGAAATCGCGGCGGCGGGCATCGCTTTCGACACTGTCAGAAAAGGCCACCACCGCATGGCGCCCGTCGGTTTTCACATCACGGCGAAAGGTTGTTACCTCGTGCGGGATACCCTGCCAAACCAAGGTAACCGTGCCATGCTGCAGCCCGGTTGGCACCACCTTGAAACCATGACTAACACCCAGTTTAGACACTGTTTCAGGCCGCGCATCGCTGGCGATATCGATATCTGTTACAGGCTGGCCCAGCAGCGCGTTTCGCACACAGCCCCCCACCAGCAAGGCCTGATAGCCGGCCTGTTCCAACATGGCGCACAGCCGTTGCAGCCCTGGTGCCTGTAGCCAATTACCGCAGATCTGCATCGTCTTGCATCCGCTGCGCCAAGCCCCGCAAAATACGCGCGGTTGCACCCCAAATATAATACGGGCCCCAGGGCACCGCAAAATAGTGGCGCATGCTGCCACGCCAGCGCCGCGATTGAACGCTATACTGCGCAGGGTTTGCCAAATGCGCCAGCGGCACCGCAAACACCTCGTCTACCTCGCCGGGTTCTGGGCGGGGGGTAAAGGGCGCCAGAATACGGGCAACCACTGGCGTAACCGTAAAGGCGGTTACGGTTTCATGGGCAGGCAGGGTGCCCAAGACCTGCACATTTTCGGGCTGCAGGCCAATTTCCTCTTGTGCCTCGCGCAGCGCTGCAGCGGTCACATCGGCATCGGCCGGGTCTTGCTTGCCGCCGGGAAAGGCGATTTGGCCGGGGTGATGTTTCAAATGCGAGGCGCGTTTGGTCAAGATCACCCGCGGCCCATCAGGCGCCGCCAGCAGCCCCACCAACACACCAGCAGGCCGCAAAACCCGGCCCTGCGGCAGCGAGCCGGGGTTCAGATCGAAATCTGAGGATGCGGCGCTGTTTTTGGCCAGCGCCGCAATCACGGGCGCCAGCGGATCATTCACCCTGATCTGCCCCCTTGGTGGCCTCAAAACCCAGCGTGGCTGGATCTAGATCGTAATGCGCACCGCAAAACTGGCAATCAGCGGTCACGCGGCCATCATCTGTGGTCATGGTGTCGATGTCGCGCGCAGAATAGATCGACATTGTCTGGCGCACCCGCTCGGCCGAACAGGTGCAGCCAAAGCGCACTTGCTGCGCATCAAAAACCCGCGGCGCTTCTTCATGAAACAAGCGCAGCAGCAAATCTGTGGGCGCCACTGACGGGCCGATCAATTCCAGCTCTTCCACCGTGTTCAGCAGATGGTTGACGCGATTCCAGTTTTCGCTGGCATCCTCGTCTAGCAAATCATGGGCAGTTAACAGCCCGTCTTCGCCCGTTGCCCCACCCTGCGCAAAAGGCGAGGCTTTGGGCATATGCTGCAACATCACACCACCAGCGCGCCAATGTTCGCCGCCGCCTTTTTCGGTGGATTTGCCAAAAGACAGCGCAAAACGGGTTGGCAGCTGCTCAGATTGCGCAAAATAGCCCTCGGCACTGTCAGACAGCGATTGCCCCGCCAAAGGCGAGATACCTTGATAGGGCTTTGTGCCCTGCCCCTGATCGATGAGAATTGCGAAATAGCCCTTTCCCACCTGATCAAACGGTGCACCCTCTGTCAGCCGTTCGGCATCGTAGCTGGCGTAGGCGCGAATCTGCGCTGTTTCGCCTTCGGCCTGGGGGCCGAAATAATCTGTGGCAATCATGCGCACAGGCCCGTTCGATTGCACCTGCAGCGATAGTTTCCAACGCAGTTTGATGGTTTGCCCGATCAACGCGGTCAGCAGGGCCATTTCGGCCACCAGCGCCTCGACAACCGGGGGGTAGCTGTGTTGTTTCAAGACATTGTCCAACACACCATCCAGCCGTGCAACGCGGCCGCGAATATCTGATTTATCCAGCTGGAACGGCAAAACCGTATCGTCCCAGGCGATTTTTGTTCCGAAAGTCATGGGATTTCCTTTGGCGCCAAGCCTTGGCATACCGCGCCTATATAGGTCTAGCAAGCCAGAGTAAAAGGAGAGTGCCATGATACCGCGTTTTGGAACCCCGCCCATGAAAGGCGTGCGCTATCGCCTGCGCCCTGGTGCCTATGCCATTTTACCCCGTGGAAACGATGTGCTGGTGACATACCAACACGACCCCGACGCAGAATTTCAGCTGCCCGGTGGCGGTATCGATGCAGGCGAATCACCGCTGCAGGCGCTGCATCGCGAGGTGGTGGAAGAAACCGGTTGGCACATTGCAACGCCGCGCCGCCTGGGTGCGTATCGGCGGTTTGTGTTTATGCCTGAATATGACCTATGGGCAGAAAAACTGTGCACCATTTATGTGGCCCGCCCCGTGCGCCCTGTGTGCGCCCCAACCGAGGCCGGGCACAGCGCGCTGTGGATGCAGGCACAAGATGCCATTGGCCTGCTGGATAACAGCGGCGACCGGGCATTTTTAGAAAGCTGGTTACGCTGGCGCTAGAATGGCGCCCGCTAGGGGCCGCCATATTCCAGCAATATGGCAGATACATCATCTTCCATGTCTGTGCCTGGGGCACGCGCGCAAAGCGATGCAAAAAGCTGATCCAGCAGATCTGGGCCACGATGCTGGGCCAAATCCGCCATCATGGCAGCAAGCCCCGTTTCCTCTAGCATCTGGCCTTGGGCATCTTGGGCCTCGCTAAAACCGTCTGAAAACAACAGCACACGGTCGCCCTGCTGCAGCTGCACCTCGATCGGTTCGAAATAGGCATCTGGCAGCAGGCCAATGGGCATGCCACCCTGCCCCAGCAGATCTATGGCGCCATTGGCGCGCTGTATCAGGGGCGGGGGGTGGCCGGCCTGCACCATGTTTAGCCGCCCTGTGCGCAGATCGAAAATACCATAAACCATTGTAAAATAGTCTTCTACGCCCGTGTCAGCCAACAGGCGGTTATTCAAAATCTCGGCCACTTCGCCGGGGGGGCGCAGGGCATAAAAGCGGCCCAGGCGCTGTTCAAGCGCGATGTTTTGTTCCAAAAACCGGCCGCTAAGGTAGCTGGCCAAGCGGGCGGTCATCAGGGCCGATGTTACGCCATGGCCTGACACATCTATCGAAAAAAAACCCAATCTGTTTTGGCCTGGTTGAAACAGGCCCACCAGATCGCCCCCGATATGGCCACAGGGCTTTAGCAGCATCGATACCTGCGTGCCGCCCAGCCGCACCACCCGTTCGGGCACCAGCGATTGCTGTATCTTCCGCGCTTGCCGCAGATCGTGATCGATCGCGGTGTAAAGGCCCTGCAATTCATCCAGCGCGCGGGTCAGCCCCTGCGATTTGCTGGAAATCTCGCGTTCCATCCGCAGCACACGGGCGCCAGCCGTAATGCGCGCCCGCAGTTCCGCCGGGTGCACCGGTTTGGTTAGGAAATCATCTGCGCCGCAATCCAGCCCCTGCGCGACGGCCTGCTTTTCGGTTTTTGATGTCAGCAAGATAAAATAGCCATAGCTTACCCGCGGCATCTGGCGAAACAGGCGGCACAGTTCCAGCCCATCCATCCCCGGCATGATCCAATCGCTGAGCACAATATCGGGTGGCTGGGCACGGCACCGCGCCAGCGCTTGCTGCCCGCTGGCGGCCTGATCCACCACAAAGCCCCATTGCCGCAGCAACACCACCAGCACCTGCCGCTGCGCGGTGCTGTCATCAACCACCAACACCCGCAGCGGCTGGCCCGTATCGTGGATAAAGCTATTGGCCGGTAAATGTTGCATGCATCAAAACGTTTTCTGTCCCAAGGGCCACAGCTGTGGCGGCCAAGGGTAAAGATCGGATGAAAGATAAAATGCTTTGCAGTTTGCCCGGCGCTGCATACCCGGGCTTAACCAGTTGGCCCCCAGTTTTACTGCAAATGCGGGGCGATCATGCTGGATTTAGACCAATTAGAAACACTGCGCGCGGAAATTGGCGACGATGGTTTTGCCGAGGTGGCAGCACTGCTGGTTTCCGAAATTGCCGACGGGATTGAAACATTAGGCACATTGGCCACCGGCGCAGAGCTGTCTGCGCAGTTTCATTACCTGAAAGGCAGCGCATTAAACCTGGGCTTTCGCGATTTTGCGGCCCTTTGCGCGCGGGGCGAACAGGGCCTGCGCGTAGATCAGGCAGAATTGCGACAGGTTTTTGATGCCTCGGTATTGGCCCTGCAGCGCTGGGCAAACCCCTAGATCAGGAATTCAGACAATGTCGCATCTTCGGTGATATCGCGATAGGTAAAACCGGCCTCATCGAGCTGGGCAAAGAGGCGCTGAAAATTCTCTGCGCGTCGGGTTTCGATACCAATCAAGACCGAGCCGAAATTGCGGGCAGATTTTTTCAGGTATTCAAAACGCGCAATATCGTCTTCGGGGCCAAGAATATTTAAGAATTCTTTCAGCGCGCCCGGGCGCTGTGGCAGTCGCAGAATAAAGTATTTCTTCACCCCTGAATAGCGCTGCGCACGCTCTTTAACCTCGGGCAGGCGCTCGAAATCGAAATTACCGCCTGATGTTACGCAAACCACTGTCTTGCCACGTATTTCGCCTGCGACATCCTGCAAGGCATCAACCGATAGCGCGCCCGCAGGTTCCAGCACGATACCCTCGACATTCAGCATCTCTAGCATGGTTACGCAAATACGGTCTTCGGGGGCGCACAGCACCGCCGAGGCGGGAATATCTGACAGTTTTTCAAAGGGTCGCGCACCAATGCGCGCCACCGCGGCGCCATCAACAAAACTGTCGACCTTTGGCAAGGTCACGGGCTGGCCCGCCTGAATGGCCGCGGCCAAACTGCGCCCACCCTTTGGTTCTACAAAAGAATAGCTGCAGCGCGCCCCGAAAAACCCACGCACGCCCGCCGACAAGCCGCCACCGCCAACGGGCAAAATGATATGGTCGGGCGCGCCCCCCATTTGAATGGCAATTTCCACCGCCACGCTGGCCTGGCCTTCGATGACATCATCATCATCGAAAGGCGCCAGAAAATGCCCGCCTTCGGCGGCGCAAAATCGCTGGGCCTCGGCCAAAGTGTTATCGAAATAATCGCCGATCAGGCGTATTTCGATGGCATCGCCACCGAATACTTGGGTTTTTTGAATTTTTTGCTGGGGCGTCGTGACCGGCATGAAAATAACGCCGCGCACGCCAAAATGCTGGCACATATAGGCCACGCCCTGCGCATGATTGCCAGCACTTGCACATACAAACAGCTGCTGATCGGGGCGATTTTCCAGCACCTTGCGCATGGCATTGAACGCACCGCGCAATTTATAGCTGCGCACTGGCGTTAAATCTTCGCGTTTTAGCCAAATATCAGCCTCGAAACGTTCCGACAGATGGGCATTGCGCTGCAGCGGCGTTTCGGCAAACACCTCTCGCATCGCGCGTTCGGCCAGGCGGGCCATATCTTGAAAACTGGTCATACCTTGTCTTGCGGCGCATTTTTGGCCAATGCAAGCGGGGTTTGCGGTATTCTTTTGCGTACAAAGGCCAGGTTTCACCCGTTGGCGCCATGTTGCGCTTGGCTGTTAAAACCGATACGGCAAGGAAAAAGTTTTCCATGGAGAGTCCCATGTCCGCGCCCAAGAAAGTTGTGCTGGCCTATTCCGGCGGCCTTGATACGTCGATCATTCTGAAATGGCTGCAAACCGAATATGGTTGCGAGGTTGTTACCTTTACCGCCGATCTGGGCCAGGGCGAAGAGCTGGACCCGGCGCGCGAAAAAGCCCTGATGCTGGGGATCAAGCCCGAGAATATCTATATCGAGGATATTCGCGAAGAATTCGTGCGCGATTTTGTGTTTCCCATGTTCCGCGCCAATGCGCTGTACGAGGGGCTGTATCTGCTGGGCACCTCGATTGCCCGGCCGCTGATTTCCAAGCGTTTGGTGGAAATTGCCGCCGCCACCGGCGCCGATGCCGTGGCCCATGGCGCCACCGGCAAGGGCAACGATCAGGTGCGGTTCGAACTGTCGGCCTATGCGCTGAACCCCGATATCAAGGTGATTGCGCCCTGGCGCCTGTGGGATCTGACCAGCCGCACGCGGCTGATCGATTTTGCCGAGAAAAACCAAATTCCGATCGCCCGCGACAAACGCGGCGAGGCGCCTTTTTCGGTAGATGCCAACCTGCTGCACACCTCGTCTGAGGGCAAAGTGCTGGAAGACCCCGCGCAAGAGGCCCCCGATTACGTGTATCAGCGCACGGTTAACCCCGAAGATGCCCCAGACCAGCCCGAAGTGATCGAAATTACCTTTGAACAGGGCGATGCTGTGGCCATCAATGGCGTGGCCATGTCGCCCGCCACGATCCTGACCCAGCTCAACGAATATGGGCGCAAACACGGCATTGGCCGGCTGGATTTTGTGGAAAACCGCTTTGTTGGTATGAAATCGCGCGGCATTTACGAAACCCCCGGCGGCACCATTTTGCTAGAGGCCCATCGCGGTATCGAGCAAATCACGCTGGACAGCGGCGCAGGCCATCTGAAAGATTCGATCATGCCCCGCTATGCCGAGCTGATCTATAACGGTTTCTGGTTCAGCCCCGAGCGCGAGATGCTGCAAGCGCTGATCGACAAAAGCCAAGAGCATGTCACCGGCACCGTGCGCCTGAAACTATACAAAGGCATGGCCCGCACGATTGGCCGCTGGTCGGACCACAGCCTGTATTCCGAGGCGCATGTGACCTTCGAAGAAGATGCCGGCGCATATGATCAAAAAGATGCACAAGGCTTTATTCAGCTGAATGCACTGCGCCTGAAACTGCTGGCCGCGCGTAACCGCCGCCTGAAAGGCTGAACGCACCTAGCATATGTAAAAACCCGCCTTGGCATGGCCAAAGGCGGGTTTTTTTGTCTCTAACACTGCAGTTTTTGCGCGGCCAGCGCCTGGTAATAGGGCAGCGCGGCCTGCGCCAAAGCGGCATTTTCCCCCTCTAACGCGGGCATTGGGCCTTCGGCGCCGGCAAACCCGGTAGATTTGTGCACCTGATGATACCAATGTGCCGCCCAAATGCCATCAAAGCTGCGGGGGCCTGCGGGCCAAACCAGCATGTTAGGATCGAATGGCAGGCCAATTTCAGCGCAAAGCGCCTGTATCATGCCGGCCGGGTTTTCGCGAATGTCGGCGCTATCCAGAACAGGGCCGGGAAAGCGCTGAAAAAACGCCACCTGCTGGGCAAAGCCAATATCGGCCAGGGTTGGGTTTTCGCGTTTGGCCGAATAGCTGGCCACCACCCGCGCGGGATGGCGGATAAGATGCACATTCACGCAGCTATCGGCCCAATCCAACGGAAATTGCGCCAACATATGCAGCGGCATATGCTTCATGTAAAAATGCGCTTTTTCCCCCGGAATAGGGCCTAAACAGCGCTGCGCCACGATTTCGGGGTTGGTTTCATGTTGGGCCAGAATTTCAGCGGACATTGGGTGCGCCAGCCCGGTTTCGGCCAGGTATGGGGCGTAAAACGGCTCGTCCCAGGCCGCGCAATCGGCACGGTTGGCAAAAGCATACATCATGGCCGTTGAAATATTTCTGGGGCCAGACCACATAGCGATGCGCATTTTTTTGTCCTTTTTTGCCGTATCAGGCGCAGCTGCGCGCGATGAGATCTTTGTAAAGTGCGCGCAACCGTTCGGTGACAGGGCCCATGGCACCTGTGCCAATCTGGCGCCCATCAATTTCGGAAACCGGCGTTTGCGCACCAAACGTGCCGGTTAAAAACGCCTCGTCAGCGCCATAGGTGTCAACCAGGCTGAAATTACGCTCGAACACCGGAATATCGTTTGCGCGGCACAGATCGATCACTTTTTGCCGGGTGATACCATTCATGCAGTAATCGCCCGTGCTGGTCCAAACCTGCCCCTTGCGCACGATGAAAAAATTGCAGGCGTTGGTGGTATTCACAAAGCCATGCACATCTAACATCAGCGCCTCGTCGGCGCCGGCCTTTTCAGCGGCGATACAGGCCAGAATGCAATTCAGCTTTGAATGGCTGTTCAGCTTAGGGTCTTGGGTCATCGGCAGCCCGCGCAGATGCGGCACTGTGGCCAGCCGAATGGGCCGCGGAATTTTGGGCCGGGAATGTTCGCAGATAATCGCCACCGTCGGCCCCGAGCGCGACAGCGAGGGGTGCTGAAAGGGCCGCATCTTTACGCCACGCGTCACCATCAGGCGGGCATGGGCATCGGTGTGCATGCCATTGGCATGGCGCGTGTCTTCCAGTGCCTTTACCACTTGGGCACGGGTAAGCCCGATATCCAGATCAATGGCTTTGGCCGCTTCAAACAGCCGGTCCATATGTTCGTCTAGAAACGCCCATGTGCCATTATACAGGCGCAGCCCCTCCCACACGCCATCGCCCAGCATGAAACCGCTGTCATATACGCTGACCAAGGCCTGGGCCTTTGGCACAACGCGGCCGTTCAGCCAGATCTGGATATCTTCGTTTCGCGCGTCGTCTTCGGCTTGGTGGGTGGTTACGTGATCGGTCATGGGGCGCTCCGGTATTTTTGGGCGAGGCTAACGGGAAACCGTGGCGGGGGGAAGATGCTCACCCCTGCTCAAGCTTGCGTGACAAATCATGTCAGCAACTGGCCAAACCACGCCGCGCCACGCATGCTGGGCCAAATACTGGAGGGTAAGATGCGCCACACCATCGATGTTTTGAAAACCGTCACGCTGATCTTGGCCATGGCCCTGGGGTTTTGGGTGCAAGGCCCGCGGGCCCATGCCCAGGCCCACGAAACATTGGTAGTGGCGGGCGGCTGTTTTTGGTGCGTCGAGGCCGATTTTGAAAAACTGCCCGGCGTTTTGGGCGCGGTGTCGGGCTATACCGGGGGGCAGCTGGCCAACCCGACCTATAAGCAGGTAACAGCCGGTGGCACTGGCCATTACGAGGCGGTCGAAATCACATTTGACCCCGCACAAATCAGCCGGCGGCAGCTGTTGGATATGTTCCTGCGCTCGATCGACCCAACAGATGATGGCGGGCAGTTTTGTGACCGGGGCGCCAGCTACCGCAGTGCCATTTTTGTGGCCAACCCAGGCCAGCGGCAAATGGCACAGCAAGCCATTGCTGCGGCAGAAACCGCGCTTGGGGTAAAAGTGGTGACACCGGTTTTGCCAGCCACCCAGTTTTGGCCAGCCGAGGCGTATCACCAAGATTATTACAAAGGCCAGAAACTGGTGCTAACGCGGTTTGGCCCCTTGCGGCAGGCCAAAGCATACGAGCGCTACCGCCAGTCGTGCGGGCGCGACCAGCGGGTAAAGGCACTGTGGGGCAGTGCCGCGGCTTTTGCAAAATAGCGCCTAAATCAGGCAGCGGTCGCGCGCGATCATGGCGGCATGTGTGCGGTTACGCGCACCCAATTTGCGGCTTAGGGTTTTGACGTGCATTTTCACGGTCACTTCCTGCAAGCTGCAATCGCGGGCAATTTCCTTGTTGGATTTGCCATCGCATATGCCGCGCAGCACCTCTAATTCGCGGGGCGATAGCGGGCCGGTGTGATCTTCGGGTTTTTTGCGCATAAATTCCAGGGGGGCATATACCTCGCCCGCCACCATGAACCGTGCGGCTGTAACCAGCGAACGCGCGCCCAGGGTTTTTGGGATAAACCCCTGCGCACCATTTTTCAGCGCAGCTTCCGCCACCTCGCGCGATGCGGCACCAGATAGAATGGCAACAGCCTTTTCGGCATTTGCCCGTTTCATGCGCTGCAGGCCCTCCAGCCCGTTCATGCCTGGCATGTCATAATCAAGAAGCACCAGATCATAGGCGCCGTTCTGTTCGGCTGCGGCAATGGCCTCTTCCAGATTGGCGACGGTTTTCACCTCGTCGATATCGGATTCTTTCAAAAAAGCCGCGATCGTTTCACGCACAAGGTCGTGATCGTCGGCTACGAGAATTTTTATGCTCATCGTCGCTTCCCGGATGGCCCAGCTGCGCAAAGGATGGCAGTGGCGCTTTAGTTATTTGGCGGCAACATACCCAAGAATGGGCAAACCCTGAAAGCATAGCGTATCGGTGAAATTCTTTGGTTTAAATGTCTCATATGGGCACTAAGTGTCGGATTGCCCGCATACATACCCTTTTGGGTATAACACGATACCCGTATTTCCCATTTCTCTCACACTTAGCCCTTAGATTTTAGATACTTTGGTTTATTATGCACATCCAATAGGTTCCGGAGGTGCTCATGAGGTTTTTTTCTGTCTTGGTCCAGCGATGCGTTATGCTGTGCATATCGGCGCTGTTTATTGCAGGGGCGGCCACCGCGCAGCCGCTGCCAAACCCGACAGGCGAGGTTATTTTAACCGTCGCAGGCCCGATATCGGGCCAAAACAGTGGCGATCTGGCGGTGTTCGATCAGGCGATGTTGGCCGAGATTGGCACAAAAACCATCGAAACCTCCACCATTTGGACAGAAGGCCTGCGCAGCTTTACCGGCACGCCAATGGCCGCATTGCTGCAGCGTTTGGGCATCACCAGCGGCACAATCCAGGCCAGTGCCATTAACGATTACACCGTGGAAATCCCGGTGGCCGACCTGCTAGAGGGGCACGCGCTGTTGGCTTGGCATCTGGATGGGCAGCCAATGTCGGTGCGCCAAAAGGGGCCTTTGTGGATCGTTTATCCCTATGACAGCGATAATCGCTTTCAGTCCGAGATTTATTTTTCACGTAGCATCTGGCAGCTGGCGCGCCTTACACTGGTTCCATAACCACCAACACCGGGCAGGCGAAGATGGTGCGTAACATTGCCAACTTGGCCGTTCGGGGCAACAGGCGGTTTTGGCCCCTGACCGCGGCCGTTTTGGCGCTGTTGCTGACGATTTTGTATTTTGCCGCCGATGTGCGCACCCAGATCAACCAGCTTTCGAAAGACCCAAACGACAACGTGCAATGGGTGCTTTCACAGCCCGAGATCGAGCTTTTGACATTGGCCGCTTTGGCGGGCGAAGGGCACCAAAACCCAGCCGCCACCCTAACCGCTGTGCGCCAACGCTTTGATGTCTTCTACAGCCGCATCGCATTGCTAGAGGAAAGCCCGATCTACGCCGAGCTGCGCGCCGACCCCGAGGTGGCCCGCAATTTGGGCCAGCTGCGCGGCTATCTTGATGCCACCGCACCGCTGATCGACGGGCCAGACACAGCATTGCGCGCAGCCTTGCCCGATGTGCAGGAAAGCGCGCTGCAACACAGGCTGTTTGCGCGCAATATCGCCTTGGCAGGCCTGCGCCTGTTTTCCCGCAAAAGCGATCAACAGCGCCAGGATGTGTATAACACGCTGGTGGGCATTGCCATTTTAACCACGGTTTTGGTGCTTATTCTGGGCCTGTTGGTGGCTGTCTTGGCGCGTCTGGCGGCAAAATCGCGTGCAGATGCACAAGAAATCGCCCAAACCCGCGACAGGATGCAAAAGATCATCGAAACCAGTTTGGATGCGGTGATCTTATCAGACACAACCGGGCGCATTATCGAATATAACGGCGCCGCCGAACGGGTGTTTGGCTATACCCGCGCCGAGGCGATCAATGGCGATATGGCGCAGATGATCATTCCCAAACATCTGCGCCAGCAACATCACATTGGCATGCAGCGCTATTTATCTGGCAAACGGTCTCGGGTGATTGGGCAGGGGGTGCTGAACCTGACCGCCATGCATAAATCAGGGCGCGAATTTCCTGTGGAAATGGTGCTAGACCTTGCCAAAACCGCCCAAGGCGACGTGTTTATTGGCCTGATCCGCGATATTTCCGAACGGATGAGCGCCCAGGCCGAGCTGACCCAGGCGCGCGACCGCGCCATCGCTGGGGAAAAATCGAAAGCCGAGCTGCTGGCGGTGATGAGCCACGAGATGCGCACGCCGCTGAACGGCATTTTAGGCACGCTCGAGCTGATCAACCCCAGCACCACCGATGCAGAAACCAACCGCTATCTGCAGGTTATTCGCAAATCCAGCCATGTTTTGCTGACCCATATCAACGATGTGCTAGATGTATCGCGGCTGGATGCGGGCAAAATGCCCATGCTCAAGCGGGCTTTTGATTTGGTCGCGCTGTTGCATGAAATCGCCGACAGCCAATCTGGCCGCGCGCGCGAAAATGGCAATATCGTGGTGGTGAACACGCCGCCCAATGGCATGAATGCGCTTTATTCCGACCCTGATCGCCTGCGCCAGGTGCTGCTGAACCTTGTCAGCAACGCCATCAAATTCACCCGCAATGGCCAGGTGACGATCGAGGCAGAAACAGGCCCAGATGCGGCCTATGTCGATATTCGCGTCATCGATACCGGCATTGGCATCGGCGAGGATGACCTAGATCGCATTTTCGAAGATTTCGAAACCATCGATACCTCTTATGGCCGCGCCTCCGAGGGCACCGGGCTGGGCCTTGGCATTGCCAAGCGGCTAACGCAGGCGCTGGGCGGGCATTTGGATGCGGTCAGCGAACCAGGGCAAGGCAGCGTATTTTGGGTGCGTTTGCCGCTATCGGCCGATGAGGCCCCCGAAGAACCGCCGCAAACCACGCCAGCGAACAGCCCAGCGCCCAGCTTTGCACAGCCCGGCCTGCGGGTGCTGGTGGTCGAAGACAATGCCGTTAACCGGATGGTGGCCCGCGAAATGCTGGAACGCGATGGCCACAGCGTGGTCGAGGCCAATGATGGCAGGGCTGGCATAGACATGGCGCAAGAGCAAAAATTCGATGTGATCTTGATGGATATCTCGATGCCCGAAATCGATGGTATGGCCGCCACCCGTGCCATCCGGGCGGGCACCGGGCCCAATGCCCAAACCCCCATCGTTGCCGCCACTGCCCATGCCCTGCCGGGCGAGGCACATCGCTTTTTTGACGCCGGCATGGAATATGTGATCACCAAACCGCTATCGCGCGAAACCCTGCGCCAAACGCTTGCCAATGCGGTAACGGGCACCGCCATGGCCCCGCCGGGCGCCGATACCATGCCCGGCCAAGAGGTGCCCATTCTGGACATGGCGGAATTGGATCTTTTGGTACAAGATATGCCCGGCACCGCCTTGGCCAAGGCGCTAAAAATGTTTCGCGCCGAAATGAGCGAATTTGTTAATGGCCCGCTGCAACAGCACGCACAGCGCGATGCGCTGGCATTCGAGGCGCATCGCATGGCAGGATCGGCCGGAATTTTCAGCGCCAAGCGGCTAAGCGCCCTGCTAAGCTGGCTAGAGCTGCGCGCGCCCGCAGCTGAAGCCGCTGAATTGCAAAGCTTGGCACAGCAAATTCACAGCTGTTGGCAAATCACCGATAAGGCGATTGCCGATTGCGACGCGCTGCACAGGGTTGTTGGCCAAGACCACAGCTAGATGCGTGGCCGAGTGTCGCAGATTTTAACTGTATACCTATGTATACTGTTGATGCCGCGCCCTGCTTGGCCTATGAGGGGCGGGACTCAACAAAGGCGGTTGTCCCATGTCTGATCAGAACACTCCCGATATCATCTATACCAAAGTCGACGAAGCACCCGAGCTGGCATCGGCCTCGTTTTTGCCCATCATCCAGAAATTTGCCGGCGCCGCCGGTGTTTCGGTGGGCACCAAAGATATTTCATTGGCCGGCCGCATTTTGGCGGCTTTCCCCGATTACCTGCGCGAAGATCAGCGCCAAGCCGACGATCTGGCAGAATTGGGCGAGCTGGTAAAAACCCCGCAGGCCAATGTGATCAAGCTGCCCAATATCTCGGCCTCGGTGCCACAGCTGCTGGCCGCAATCAAAGAGCTGCAGGCGCAGGGCTATGCGCTGCCCGATTACCCAGAAACACCCAGCACAGACACGGAAAAAGACGTGCGCAGCCGCTATGACGCGCTGAAAGGCTCGGCTGTGAACCCAGTGCTGCGCGAGGGCAATTCCGACCGCCGCGCCGCTAAGGCCGTAAAAAACTATGCCCAGAAAAACCCCCATTCGATGGGTGTTTGGGAAAAAACATCGAAAACCAAAGTGTCGTCGATGGCGGGCAATGATTTTTACGCAAACGAGGTTTCGGCCACGCTAACCGCCGCGCAAGCGGGTGCGGCAAAAATCGAATTTGTGGCCGCTGACGGCAGTGTGACCACCCTGAAACAGGGCTGGAAGCTGATCGAAGGTGAAATCGTGGATGCCACCTTTATGTCGGTCAAGACGCTGTCGGCATTTCTGGCCGAACAGATTGCCGCCACAAAGGCCGAAGGCACGCTGTTTTCGCTGCACCTGAAAGCCACAATGATGAAAGTGTCCGATCCGGTGATCTTTGGCTATGCCGTCAAGGCATGGCTGGCGCCGGTGTTTGAAAAGCACGGGCCGGCGCTGGCTGCGGCCGGGGTCAACCCCAACTCGGGCCTTGGCGATGTGCTGGCACGCATTGCCCAAATGGCAAATGGTGCCGAAATTCTGGCCGAGATCGAGGCGCTGAACGCCGATCGCCCAGCCATGTATATGGTAAATTCCGATCGCGGCATCACCAACCTGCACGTGCCCTCTGATGTGATCATCGATGCCTCGATGCCCGCGCTTATTCGCGCCGGCGGCAAGGGCTGGGGCCCCGATGGCAAAGAGGGCGACAGCAACTGCCTGATCCCCGATAATTGCTATGCCCCGGTCTATGACGAGGCGATCAATTTCTTCAAAGCCAACGGTGCGCTGGACCCGCGCAGCGCCGGCACTGTGCAAAACCTTGGCCTGATGGCCCAAAAGGCCGAAGAATACGGCTCGCACCCCACCACATTCGAGGCGCCCGGCAACGGCACCATTCGCATTGTGCTGGAAAACGGCGAAACCCTGCACAGCCACACAGTAGAGGCGGGCGATATCTGGCGCGCCTGCACGGTGAAAAAAGCCCCCATCGAAAACTGGGTGCAGCTGGCCATCGACCGCCAGCGCCTGACCGGGTTCCGCGCGGTTTTCTGGCTGGATGCCAACCGCGCCCATGACGCGCAGCTGATTGCCCAGGTGCGCCCCGCACTGCAAGCGGCCGGCGTGGCAGATAAATTCCAGATCATGGCCCCACGCGAAGCCACGCGTGATGCGCTGGAAACCATCACCAAGGGCGCAGATTGCATCGCCATCACCGGCAACGTGCTGCGCGACTACCTGACCGATCTGTTCCCGATCCTCGAGCTGGGCACCTCGGCCAAGATGCTGTCGATCGTCAAGCTGATGAATGGCGGTGGCATGTTTGAAACCGGCGCTGGCGGCTCGGCCCCCAAGCATGTGGAACAGTTGGTGAAAGAAAACCACCTGCGCTGGGATTCGATGGGCGAATTCTGCGCGCTGTCTGAATCGCTGAATTATCTGGCCGATGTCAAAGGCAACGCCAAAGCCGCCGTATTGGGCGCCGCGGCCGAGCTGGCCACCCAGGGTATTCTAGATCACAACCGCTCGCCCGAGCGTAAAGTGGGCCAGCCCGACAACCGCGACAGCCATTACTGGTTTGCGCGCTACTGGGCCGAAGCCCTGGCCGCCCAGCAAGACGATGCTGAAATGGCCGCGCATTTTGCGCCCATCGCCCAGGCCCTGGCGGATAACGAGCAAAAGATCCTGGCAGAACTGGCCGCAGCACAGGGTAACGCCGCCGATTTGGGTGGCTATTACCACACAGATGCTGCGAAAACCGCCCAGGTTATGCGCGCCTCGGCCACGCTAAATGCGATTATCGGCTAAGGCACTGGCCTGACATCAAACCGCCCACCCTGTGGTGGGCGGTTTTTTTTATGCCATAAAGGCCTGCACCTGGGCCATGCTGGGTATGGCATCGGCGGTGCCCGGGCGGGTAACTTTCAGCGCGGCGGCAGCGCTGGCCAGCTGCAGCGCCGCGGTGGTGCTGGCGCCTGCGTGCAAAGCGGCAATCAAAAACCCGGCAAACGTATCGCCTGCACCGGTTGTATCAATGGGCTGCACCTTATGGGCCGGCACGCTGATCTGTTGCGCATTCAGCGTGTCGTGCCAATCGGCGCCCTCGGCGCCGCGGGTCACCACCACCACCGGCACGGGCAGCTGGCCCAAATCACAGCCCAGCGCGCGGCTTAGCTG
This sequence comes from uncultured Lutimaribacter sp., assembly GCA_913061505.1. GTDB lineage: Bacteria > Pseudomonadota > Alphaproteobacteria > Rhodobacterales > Rhodobacteraceae > CAJXSO01. The sequence goes on along the minus strand of CAJXSO010000018.1, from coordinate 35,352 downwards.
TGCGGCCTCGCCTGCGTTCATAATGATCATATCGCACAGGCCCAGCATGTTTTGCACGGCCTCTACCGTAAAGGGCGCCGCCGAATAGGCCACGCGCGCACCCCTTTGCCGGGCTATTTGGGCTGCTTCGCATTGCAGGTTGGTTTCGTTTTGCAAAACCAGCCAATCGCCTGCGCCACAGTGCTGCAAAGGGGTTAACACCTGGTCAGGCAGGGCCTGGTTTGCCCCGGGAAACAGCACAATCTGGTTTTCGCCGGCAGGGTCTACGCAGACAATCGCATGGCCGGTTGGTGCGGAAACCGTGGCAACTGCGCTGCAATCAACGCCCAGCTGTTGCAGCCGCTCTGTGGCCCATGAACCATCGGCGCCAACAGCGCCCATATGCACCACCTTTGCCCCAGCCTGCGCCATGGCAACCGATTGGTTGGCCCCCTTGCCCCCCAATCCGCGCTGCAGCGCAGTGGCGGCCAGCGTTTCCCCCGCAACCGGCAGGTGCGGCACCGCATAAACATGGTCTGCGTTGATCGAGCCCAGGTTATACACTGTCATGCCGCACCCCCAGTTTTTGCCGCAGGCCTAGCCCACCTTGCACGAGGCCAAAACAGCCATGTTCAAAATATCGGTCGCGGTCGAGTTTGACGAGCAAATCTGGATCGATTTATCGATACCCGACAAAATCGGCCCGATCACCGTTGCGCCCGCCATTTCCTGCATCAGCTTCACCGAGATCGAGGCCGAGTGGCGTGCCGGCACAACCAAGATATTGGCAGGCCCGGTCAGGCGCTGGAATGGGTAAGCGGCGGCAGCTTTGGCATTTAGCGCCACATCCACTGTCATCTCGCCCTCGAATTCGAAATCCACGCCACGCTGTTCCAAAACCTTGGGCGCAAGCTGCATTTTCTCGGCCCGCTCCGAGCGGGGATAGCCAAAGGTAGAGAAAGAAACAAACGCAACGCGCGGCTCTAGCCCAAGGTGGCGCGCCACATCGGCCGAACGGCAGGCGATATTGGCCAGATCTTCCTCGTCGGGCCATTCGTGCACCAAAGTATCTGAAATCAGCACAATCTTGCCCTTGTGCAAAATCGCAGTCACACCAGCGGCGCCATGGTTGGCATCGGCGTCAAACACATGGTTGATCAGCTCCATCACATGGGCCGATTTGCGCGTGGCGCCGGTGATCATGCCGTCGCCATGGCCATGGGCCAGCATCAGGGCCGAAAACACGTGCCGATCACGCGCAGCCAGGCGGTGAATGTCGTGTTTGTCGTAGCCCTTGCGCTGCAGGCGTTCGTATAGAAAATCTTTGTAGGCACTCAAATGGCGGGTATTGGCGGCGTTGACCACCTCTAGCTCGCGCACAGCATCGCCCATGCCTGCTGCCTCTAGCTTTTCGCGCACATCGCCCTCGCGGCCGACAATCAGCGCCTTGCCAAAGCCCGACCGCTGATATTGCACCGCGGCGCGCAACACACGTATATCATCGCCCTCGGCGAAAATCATGCGGGCCTGCGCATTGCGCGCGCGGGCGTGAATGCCCCGCAGGATAGAGGCGGTTGGATCCATCCGCGCCTTTAGGCTGATTTCATAGGCATCGATATCGATAATCGGGCGGCGCGCAGCACCCGTGGCCATGCCAGCCTTGGCCACTGCGGGCGGAATGCGATAAATCAACCGCGGGTCAAAAGGGGTGGGAATGATGTAATCGCGCCCAAAAGTCAGCTTGCGGCCATAGGCCATGGCAACCTCGTCTGGCACATCTTCGCGGGCCAGTTCTGCCAAGGCTTCGGCACAGGCAATTTTCATCTCGTCGTTGATGGCGCGCGCATGAATATCCAGCGCCCCACGGAACAAATAGGGAAAGCCCAAAACATTGTTCACCTGGTTTGGGTAATCGGAACGGCCCGTTGCCACAATGGCATCTTGGCGCACTTCATGCGCCTCTTCGGGGGTTATTTCAGGGTCGGGGTTGGCCATGGCGAAAATAACCGGGTTATCGGCCATCGACAGCACCATGTCTTGTGTAACCGCGCCCTTGGCAGACACGCCCAAAAACACATCTGCGCCGCGCATGGCATCTTCCAGGCTGCGCAGATCGGTTTTGATGGCATGGGCCGATTTCCACTGGTTCATCCCCTCGGTGCGGCCCTGATAAACCACGCCTTTGGTATCGCAGATAACGCAGTTTTCATGCCGCGCGCCCATGCGCTTTAGCAGCTCGATACAGGCAATACCCGCCGCACCCGCGCCGTTCAGCACGATTTTCACATCTTCGATCTTCTTGCCCGAAATATGCAGCGCGTTGATCAGCCCCGCCGCACAGATCACCGCGGTGCCGTGCTGATCGTCGTGGAAAACGGGAATATCCATTTCCTCTTTCAGGCGCTGTTCGATGATGAAACATTCTGGCGCCTTGATATCTTCCAGGTTGATCCCGCCAAAAGTGGGGCCCATCAGCCGCACTGCGTTGCAAAATGCATCTACGTCTTCGGTATCCAGCTCGATATCGATGGAATTTACATCGGCAAAGCGCTTGAACAGCACGGCCTTGCCCTCCATCACCGGTTTCGAGCCCAGCGCGCCCAAATTGCCCAGGCCCAACACTGCGGTGCCATTGGAAATAACCGCAACCAGATTGCCCTTGTTGGTGTAATCATAGGCCAAACCGGGGTTTTCCGCGATTTCCTCGCAGGGCACAGCCACGCCTGGTGAATAGGCCAGCGACAGATCGCGCTGGGTGGTCATGGGCACGGTGGCGTTGACCTCCCATTTGCCTGGGGTTGGCTCGAGATGGAAAGCAAGGGCTTCTTCGCGGGTGATTCTGGTTTTCGACATTCGTTCGCCTGTAAGCTGAGGGGTGAGAGCCTCTTACAGTGCGAATGCGCCTGCCTCAACCTTTCCGCTTTTCGCCCTTTCAGACAAAGCCACAGATTTGTAAGGTTCAGCAAAACTTCCGGGGGGTTACGTTTTGTCAACTGTCACGCCAATGATGGCGCAATATCTGGAAATCAAGGCGCAATACCCACAGGCGCTGTTGTTTTACCGGATGGGCGACTTTTACGAAATGTTCTTCGACGATGCTGTTGCCGCAGCGCAGGCGCTGGATATTGCGCTTACCAAACGCGGCCAGCATCTGGGCCAGGATATTCCCATGTGTGGCGTGCCCGTGCATTCCGCCGAAGGGTATTTGCTAACCCTCATTCGCAGCGGGTTTCGCGTAGCGGTTTGCGAGCAAATGGAAGACCCGGCCGAAGCCAAGAAACGCGGATCTAAATCGGTGGTGCGGCGCGATGTGGTGCGCCTGGTGACACCCGGCACCCTAACCGAAGATGCCTTGCTAGAGGCGCGCAGAAATAACTTTCTGGCCAGTTTCGTGGTGGTGCGCGACAACAGTGCTTTGGCTTGGGCCGATATATCAACCGGCGAGTTTCACGTTATGCCCCTGCCCGGCGTAAAACTGGGCCCCGAATTGGCACGTTTGATGCCATCCGAGCTGCTGGTGCCCGACACGATCGAGGGCGACATGCGCGAAATCGCGCAGGATTTTGGCATTTCTGTCACCCCGCTGGGCAAATCTGCCTTCGACAGCCAAGGCGCGCAAAAGCGGCTTTGCGCAGTGTTTGGCGTGGCCTCGCTGCAGGCCTATGGCCAGTTCGAGCGCGCCGAGGTTGCGGCAATGGGTGCCCTGGTGGAATATCTGGAAATTACCCAAAAAGGCCAATTGCCGCTGCTGCGCCCCCCCCTGCGCGAGGCCGTGGCCAGCCTTGTGCAGATCGATGCTGCAACCAGGCGTAATCTGGAAATCACCCAGGCGCTGGCCGGTGGGCGCGCAGGCTCGTTATTGGCGGCAATCGATCGCACCGTTACCGCCGGCGGCGCGCGCCTGCTAGAGCGGCGGCTTTCTGCCCCCAGCCGCGATTTGGCCACCGTTCAGGCGCGGCTGGATGCGGTGGCGTTTCTGGCCAGTCAATCGCGCTTGGGCGCCCAACTGCGCGACGCTTTGCGCAAAGTGCCCGATATCGACAGGGCGATATCGCGCCAAAGCCTTGATCGCGGCGGCCCGCGCGATTTGGCCAGTATTCGTGCCGCATTGCGCCAGGCACAGCTGATCCACGATATGCTGCCCAGCGACATGGGCACACAGCTAGACAGTGCCAAAACCGCCCTTTTGGGTCACGATGCGCTGCTGGCCCTGCTAAATGCTGCGCTGGTTGATGAACCGCCTTTGCTGGCGCGCGATGGCGGGTTTATCGCCCCAGGCTATGATGCGGAACTAGATGAAATGCGCCGCCTGCGCGACGAAGGGCGCGGTGTGATCGCGGCCATGCAGGCAGAATACCAAGAGCTGACCGGCATCCAAAGCCTGAAGATCAAGCATAACAACGTGCTGGGTTATTTTATCGAGGTGACAGCAACCCATGCCGATAAAATGCTGGGCGCGCCGTTAAACGATACCTTTAAACACCGCCAAACCACGGCCAACCAGCTGCGCTTTACCACCCCGGAATTGTCGGAAATGGAAACCCGTATTTTGAATGCGGGTGGGCGGGCGATTGACATTGAAAAGCGTCTCTATTCGGCCATTAGAGACGATGTTTTGGCCCAGGCTGCCCCCATTCTGGCAACTGCGCGCGCCTTGGCCGAGGTGGATTTAACCAGCGCCTTGGCCGATCTGGCACGCGGTGAAAACTGGTGCAGGCCACAGGTGGATAACAGCCGCGCCTTGGTGATCCACGGTGGGCGGCACCCGGTGGTGGAACAAAGCCTGCGCAAACAAAATGGCGCCAGTTTTGTGGCCAATGATTGCAGCCTGGGCGAAGAGGCCGATATCTGGCTGCTGACAGGCCCCAACATGGCCGGTAAATCTACCTTTCTGCGCCAAAACGCCCTGATTGCGCTATTGGCGCAAATGGGCAGTTTTGTGCCGGCGGCATCGGCGCATATTGGCATGGTCAGCCAATTGTTCAGCCGCGTGGGTGCATCCGATGATCTGGCGCGCGGGCGATCCACCTTTATGGTGGAAATGGTGGAAACAGCCGCCATTCTGAACCAGGCCGATGCACAAGCACTGGTGATTTTAGACGAAATCGGCCGCGGCACCGCCACCTATGATGGCCTGTCTATCGCATGGGCCACGCTGGAACATTTGCATGAAACAAACCAATGCCGCGCGCTGTTTGCCACGCATTACCACGAGCTAACAGCGCTGGCGGGCAAATTAGCCCGCGTAGACAACGCAACCGTGGCTGTGCGCGAATACCAAGGCGATGTTATTTTCCTGCACGAGGTGCGCAAAGGCGCGGCAGACCGCAGCTATGGTGTGCAGGTTGCCAAATTGGCAGGCCTGCCCGCCAGCGTTGTTGCCCGCGCGCGTGTGGTGCTGGACGCGCTGGAAAAAGGCGAACGCGAAGGCGCCACAAAACCCAAGGCACTGATCGATGATTTGCCGCTGTTTGCCGCGGTGCCCGCAGCGCAACCTGCCGCACCCACAGGCCCAACCCCGCTAGAGCAGCATTTGGCCGATATTCACCCCGACGATCTAACCCCGCGCGAGGCCTTGGCCGCGCTTTACGAATTAAAGGCGCTGCAAAATAAATAAGGGCGGGAAAACCCGCCCTTATGCGAAACGCGCCGCGCCGATTAGCTGGCTGGCGTAGATGATACACCCACCTGCGCCGGGCGCAGCAGGCGATCAAACAGCATGAAACCCTCGGTCGATACCTGAATGATATCGCCTGCCTTGGTGCCGGGAACGGGGGCCTCGAACATGGCTTGGTGCACCTGGGGGTCAAAAGCATCGCCCACCTGCGGCGAAATCACCTGGATGCCGTGTTTGCCAAACACATTGGTCAGTTCGCGCAATGTCAGCTCGACACCCTCGATCAGCGGGCCAAATGCCGCGCGCTGTTCGTCTGTCGCGGCCTCGAGCGCGCGCTTTAGGTTATCGTAAACCGGCAGCATATCGCGCGCCAGTTTCGAGCCGCCGTATTGTTCGGCTTCGCGGCGGGCCTTTTCGCCCCGCTTGCGCGCATTTTCCGCATCGGCCAAGGCACGCATAAATTTATCGCGGTATTCATCACGCTCGGCGCGCAGCGAATCCAGCTCGGCCTGTTCATCGGTAATGTCTGACAATTCCTGCGCCAATTCTTCGGCTTCGGCCTGTTCAATATCGTCAAGAAAATCTTCGTTCTTTGGCTCTGCCATAGTTCACCTCTACCCCCGGTCGGAGATTAGCCGCCCGACCAGCTGTGCCGTGTAATCCACAATCGGCACAATCCTTCCATAATTCAGGCGCGTCGGGCCAATCACGCCCACCGCACCAACGATTTTTCGATCAGCGTTCATATATGGGGAAACCACCAAAGATGAACCCGAAAGTGAAAAAAGTTTGTTTTCCGAGCCAATAAAAATGCGCACCCCCTCGCCCTGTTCTGTCAGCTCAAGGAATTGTGCTATATCGCGCTTGCGTTCGAGATCGTCAAACAAAGATCTGATCAAATCTAGTTCGGCCTCGTCGCCCTGATCGGCCAGCAGGTTTGACCGGCCGCGCACAATCAGCCTTTCGCCATGCTCGCCCTGGGCATCCCACACAGCCAGGCCGCTTTCGACCAAATCATGGGCCAGGGTGTTTATCTCTTGGCGACGGTTGGCAATTTCCTCGCGGATCACTGTTTTCAGCTCGGTCAGCGTGCGCCCCTCGGCGAGGGCGTTCAGGAAATTGGCCGCCTCGCGCATCGACGAGGGGGTTTGCCCCATAGGCGGTGTAAACAGGCGGTTTTCAACATGACCATCGGCAAAAACCAGCACCACCAAGGCACGATCTTGGGACAAAGACACAAATTCCACGTGGCGAATGGCTGCCTCGTGTTTGGGGGCCAGCACCAGCGACGCACCGCGCGTTACACCCGATAGTGCCGTGCTGATACGATCTAGCACATCGCCCACATCCAGCGAATTGCTGGTTACTGTATCGTCTATTTTTCGGCGGTCGTTATCATCTAGATCGCCCACCTCGAGCAGGCCATCCACAAACAGCCGCAGCCCCATCTGCGTGGGCACGCGGCCAGCGCTTACATGGGGGCTGCCCAACAAGCCCAGATATTCCAGGTCTTGCATCACGTTACGAATGGTGGCGGCGCTGACCTTTTCGTTCATTGTGCGGGTCAGGGTGCGGCTGCCCACCGGATCGCCGCTTTGCAAATAGCCCTCGACCACGCGGCGAAACACCTCGCGCGAGCGTTCGTTCAACTCGTCAATAATCTTGGCGCCGTTTTGCTTCATCATGTCCTATCCAGAACGGCATTAAAGACCGTAGGGCTGAAAGGTCAATCGGGGTTGCGCATCACATCTTCTCGCCTGTATCCCGAGGGAAATGGATAAGGAACATATCATGCGCCCCTCTGGTAGAAATTTAGACGAAATGCGCCCGGTTTCAATCGAGACTGGCATCACAAAACACGCAGAAGGCGCGTGCATGATCCGTATGGGCGATACACATGTGCTGTGCACCGCCACCATCGAAGACCGCGTGCCGCCCTTTATCAAGGGTTCGGGCCTGGGCTGGGTGACTGCAGAATACGGCATGTTGCCCCGTTCAACCAGCAGCCGCATGCGCCGCGAGGCGGCCGCCGGCAAGCAAGGCGGGCGCACAGTGGAAATTCAGCGCCTGATCGGCCGCGCCCTGCGCGCCGGTGTCGATCGCGTGGCCCTGGGCGAGCGGCAAATCACCGTCGATTGCGATGTTATTCAGGCAGATGGCGGCACGCGCTGCGCATCGATCACCGGGGGTTGGGTGGCGCTGCGCCTCGCGGTGAACAAACTGCTAAAGGCCGGCGATATCGTGACCGACCCGCTGATTTCGCCCGTTGCCGCCGTATCTTGCGGCATTTACGCAGGCCAGCCGGTTCTTGACCTGGATTACCCAGAAGACAGCGAAGCCGGCGTTGATGGCAATTTCATCATGCTGGGCAATGGCCAGCTGGTCGAGGTGCAGATGAGCGCCGAGGGCGCCACATTCAGCCGCGATCAAATGACAAAGCTGATGGATCTGGCCGATAAAGGCGTGGCCGAATTGGTGGCAGCACAAATGGCAGCAGCGCAATGACACGGCGGTTTCAGGGGGATCGGCTGCTGGTGGCCACGCATAACGCAGGCAAGCTAGAAGAGATTGCAGCCCTGCTGCAGCCCTTTGGCGTGGCGGTTGTGGGTGCGGCTGAAATGAACCTGCCCGAACCCGCTGAAACCGGCACAACTTTTGTGGAAAATGCCCGCATAAAGGCCCATGCCGCGGCACAGGCCACTGGCCTGCCCGCGCTATCAGACGACAGTGGCATAGAAATCGATGCTTTGGGTGGTGCGCCTGGCGTTTATACCGCCGATTGGGCCGAAACCCCCAATGGCCGCGATTTCGTGATGGCCATGACGAACACAGTGCAAAAGCTAAACGAAACCGGCCTGCCCCAGCCCTGGACGGCACGGTTTTGCTGCACCTTGGTCTTGGCCTGGCCCGATGGCCACGACGAGGTGTTTCCAGGCACGATCGAGGGCGAAATCACCTGGCCGATGCGCGGCAGCCAGGGCCATGGCTATGACCCGATATTCCAGCCCATCGGCCACAGCATCAGCTTTGGCGAAATGGACCGCTGGGAAAAGAACCGAATCAGCCACCGCGCCGATGCGTTCAATAAATTTGTAGCGGGCTGTTTTGGCTGACGATTGGGAAAATGGCGGCTTTGGCCTGTATCTGCATTGGCCCTTTTGCCAGGCCAAATGCCCCTATTGCGATTTCAACAGCCATGTCGCCCGCAGCATAGATCAAAACGCCTGGCTGCAGGCCTATCTTGCCCAGCTGCAGGCCTATGCAACACTAACGCCGGGCCGGGTGTTGCATTCGGTGTTTTTTGGGGGCGGCACGCCCAGCCTGATGAACCCCGACATCGTGCATGCGATTATCGCCGAAATTCGCCGCCTTTGGCCCGTTGCCAATGATCTGGAAATCACGCTCGAGGCCAACCCCAGCTCGGTCGAGGCGGGGCGGTTTGCAGGCTATGCCGATGCCGGTGTTAACAGAATTTCTATGGGAATTCAGGCACTTAACGATGCAGATCTGCACCGTTTGGGCCGCATACACACCGCGGCAGAGGCGATGCAAGCCTTTGATATCGCAAGAAATCAATTCTCGCGCGTCAGTTTCGACCTGATTTATGCCCGCCAAAACCAAACCTTGGCAGATTGGCAGGCGGAATTGGCCAAAGCCCTGGATCTGGCCGTTGATCACCTGTCGCTATACCAGCTGACAATCGAAGATGGCACCGCCTTTGGCGAGCGTTACGCGCGCGGCAAGCTGCACGGCCTGCCCCCCGATGACCTGGCCGCCGATATGTATCAAGCCACCCAAGACCTGTGCGGCGCTGCCGGCCTATTGGGATACGAGGTATCAAACCACGCGCGCCCTGGCGCAGAATCGCGCCACAACCGCGTGTATTGGCGCTATGGCGATTATATCGGCATTGGCCCAGGCGCCCACGGGCGGCTTACATTGGGGGGGCAGCGCTATGCCACTGTGCATTGGTCTGCGCCCGGCAAATGGCTGACCGCGGCGCAAACCAACGCAACAGAGCAACATCGCGATGCAATTGCGCGCGCCGATCAGGCCGATGAGTTTCTTATGATGGGCCTACGCCTGGCCGAGGGAATTAGCCCCGCCCGCTACGCCCATTTGGCCGGGCGCCCCTTGCCAGAAAAAAACTTGCGCTATCTATCCGATATAGGAATGGTTGAAACATCGCATGATAATATCCGCGTCACTGATGCCGGGCGGATGGTTTTAAACGGTGTTTTGAAAGAGCTTATCACAGGGTAGATCATGCGGGTAATCTGGGCCGCTTTGGGTATTCTATGCGTGGGCATAGGGCTGTTGGGCGTGGTTTTGCCGCTGTTACCCACTGTGCCCTTTATGCTGCTGGCCGCATTCTTTTTTGCCCGCTCGTCCGAACGGTTGCACCTGTGGCTGGTCACCCACCCCACCTTTGGCGGGCCCATTCAAGACTGGCAGGAAAACGGCGCAATCAACCCGCGGGCCAAAAAGCTGGCAACCCTGTCTATTGGCGCTGTGTTCCTGCTGTCGGTTGCCCTATCGCTGCCCATTCATGTGTTGGGCATACAGGCTGCGGTTCTATCTTGCGTTTTGCTGTTTATCTGGACCCGCCCTAACGGTTAGCCGTCAGGCGCATACACAGCTCGTCTAGCTGCTCTAGGTCTGTATAGCTGATAGTGATACTGCCCGCCTCGGCGCCCGGGCTGTGGTTAATTTCCACTTTCATGCCCAGATTTGCCGATAAATCACCCTCTAACGCGCGGGTATCGGCATCTTTTTCAACAGCTTTGCGCGCAGGGCTTTGCCCACCGCCAGTTTTCTGGCTGGGTTTGGGCTGTTTTGCCAAGCGTTCGGTTTCGCGCACAGAAAGGCCCTGCTGAATAACGCGCCGGGCCAGCGCGCCGGGATCTTCGCTGGTAATCAAGGCGCGTGCATGCCCGGCTGATAATTTGCCCTCGCGCAGATAGGTTTGCACCTCGTCTGGCAGCTGCAGCAAACGCACAAGGTTGGCGATATAGCTGCGGCTTTTGCCCAATGCCTCGGATAGCTTATCTTGTGTGTGGCCAAAACGCTCCATCAAGGCTTTGTAGCCAGCGGCCTCTTCCATGGGGTTCAAATCGGCGCGCTGGATATTTTCGATAATGGCGATTTCCAGCACTTCGACATCGTCGAATTCACGCACAACCACCGGCACATGGTGCAGCTGTGCCATTTGCGCTGCACGCCAGCGGCGCTCGCCCGCGACAATCTCGAATTGTTGGGGGTGGCCCGGGCGGGCGCGCACGATAAGCGGCTGAATGATGCCCTTTTCCTTGACCGAGGCGGCCAGTTCTTCCAGCTGTTCTGGCGTAAAGCTGCGCCGCGGCTGGTTAGGGTTTGGATATACGCTTTCGACCGGCACGTTCATATCGGCACGGCGCTGTGTGCCATCTTCGGTTTTTTGGGCCTCAGGCGCCGTTACATCGGCCATAAGCGCCGATAGCCCACGCCCCAAACCGCCAGCTTTACGCTTTTTTTCCATCACCGCCCCCTTTAAGCCGCCATTACAGCGTTGTTATGCAATAATTCACGCGCCAATTCCAAATAGGCCTGCGCACCACGGCTGTTGGCATCGTAATCCAACACCGGCACCGCAAATGATGGCGCCTCAGACACCCGAACATTGCGGGGAATAACGGTTTTGAACACCAATTCGCCCAGGTTATCGCGCGCGTCCTGTTCAACCTGCAACGACAACTTATTGCGCATGTCATACATGGTTAGCACAACACCTTCGATCCGCAGGCCCGGATTGGCGGTTTGGCGCACCTCGCGGATTGTCATCATCAGCTGCGACAACCCCTCGAGCGCGAAAAACTCGGATTGCAGCGGCACCAAGACCGAATGGGCCGCAACCATGGCATTCACCGTCAGCAGGCTAAGCGATGGGGGGCAATCGATCAGGATGTAATCTAATTGAAACGCGTCGATTGCAGGTTGGCGCAAGGCATCGTGCAGCAAAAAGCTGCGTTTTTCTGTTGAATACAGCTCGATATCAGCCGAACTTAGATCAACCGTGGCAGGAATAATCAGCAAGCCCTCGGTGCTGGTGGGTTTAACCACATCGGCCAGGGCAACATCATCAAGCAGCAGGTCATATGTGGTTAAATCGCGGTCTTGCCCGTCGATCCCCAACCCGGTCGAGGCATTTCCCTGCGGATCCAGATCAACGATCAACACACGCATCCCATTCGCCACCAAGGCCGCCGCCAGATTAATGGCTGTCGTGGTTTTGCCCACGCCACCCTTTTGGTTTGCAACAGCAATAATGCGGGGGCTTACAGACCGAATTTGGTCAGACACGGGAAACTCCTTCAACAGCAAGCACAACAGCCTCGGCTTGGGTTATACTGCCATGGGCGGTGAAACTGAAACACCAATTTTCCTGCGCCTGGGCCACTTCGTCAGCCCATTTTGCCCCTTTGGGGAAAATTCCGATGCTGTTTTCAGCGCCATGCTGCTCAAAAAACCCCAATAGCGTGTTCAAATCAGCCAAGGCCCGCGCTGAAATAACATCGGCCTGCAGATTTGGCAGCTGTTCGATTCTTTCATCCAGCACTTTGGCGTTTAACCCAAGCTCGCGGATCACTGTGCGCAAAAAAACCGCTTTGCGCTGGTCGCTTTCCACCAAAACGATCTGCCCCCCGGGGTTAGATTCTTTGGCAAGTATCGCCATAACAAGGCCCGGAAAGCCGCCGCCGCTGCCAAAATCAGCCCAAATATGCCAATTATTCGGCGCATATTGCCAAATTTGGGCAGAATCCACGATGTGGCGGTCCCATAGATCTGGCAGGGTCGATCGCGCCACAAGGTTAATGCGCGGGTTCCACTTTTCCACCAAGGCCACATAGGTGCCCAGGCGTGCAAATGTTTCACGTGAAACATTCAAACTATCCGCTGTCGGTGCGCTCATGCAGATTTTTCGCGTTTCTGGCGCCGCAGGATCGACAAAATCAATGTTAACGCGGCAGGCGTCATGCCATCGATGCGCGCCGCTTGCGACAGGTTTTCAGGCCGGGCCAGTTTCAGCTTTGCCTTCAACTCGTTTGAAAGCCCCTCGACATTGTCAAAAGAAAACTCAGGCGGAATGATGTGCTGCTCGTCGCGGCGCAGGGCCTCGACATCGCGCTTTTGCCGCTCGATATAATTGGCATAGAGCGCATCACAGACCAACTGCTGTTGTGTTTCACTGTCTATTTCTGCCAAATCTGGCTGTAGCTGCACAACTTGTTCGAAGCCGATTTCCGGGAAAGACAGCAGCTGAAACGCCGTTCGGCGCGCGCCGTCTTGGTTCACGCTTAGGCCCAAAGCTGCAACCTGGCGCGGGGTAAAGCTGGCGCTCTCCAGCTGCGCACGCCCCTTTTGCAGCCTTTCGGCCTTATCTTCATAGGCTATCCGGCGCGTTTCACCCACAAGGCCCAGCTGAATACCAGCCGGTGTTAACCGCTGATCAGCGTTATCCGCACGCAGCGACAGGCGATATTCTGCCCGGCTGGTAAACATGCGATACGGCTCGGACACACCACGCGTGGTTAGATCGTCGATCATCACACCGATATAACTGTCGGTTCGGCTAAAAACATGCGGCGCACGCCCCATCGCAGACAGCGCTGCGTTCAGCCCCGCAACCAGCCCCTGCGCCGCCGCCTCTTCATAACCCGTGGTTCCATTGATTTGCCCAGCCAGAAACAGGCCCGGCACATCGCGCACCGCCAGCCGCATATCCAGGGCGCGCGGATCGATATAATCGTATTCAATCGCATAACCCGGCTGAACAATGCGCGCATTTTCCAGGCCGTAAATCGAATTCACATAGGCGTGCTGCACATCCTCGGGAAGCGAGGTTGAAATCCCATTGGGGTAAACGGTGGTGTCATCCAGCCCCTCGGGTTCGAGAAAAATTTGATGCGCCGTTTTATCAGCAAACCGCACGATTTTATCTTCGATCGAGGGGCAGTACCGCGGGCCCACGCCCTCGATATGGCCGCCATACATGGCCGATCTACCCAGATTTTCCCGTATAATTTCATGGGTTTGCGCGTTTGTATGGGTAATACCGCACGCCACTTGCCGGGCACTGGGGCCTTTGGACAGGAAAGAAAACATCACCGGGTCTGTATCGCCGGGCTGCGATTCCAGCTTGTCCCAGGCAATGGTGCGCCCGTCCAAGCGCGGTGGCGTGCCGGTTTTCAGCCGCCCTAACGGCAGGCCAAATGAATCGATCCGCTGGGCCAGCTTAACCGAGGGCTTATCACCCATTCGCCCACCGGGGCGTTGCTGATCGCCAATGTGGATAACACCCCGCAGAAAGGTTCCGGTTGTCAAAACCACGGCATGCGCGCGCAGCTGCGAACCATCAGCCAGCTCTACCCCCGCTACGCGGTGGCCATCCATGATGAAATCGGTCGCTTCACCCTCGATAATTTGCAGCCCGGCACAGGCCTGCATTTCCGCCAACATCGCGGTTCTATAAATCTTGCGATCCGATTGCGCGCGCGGGCCTTGCACAGCTGGGCCTTTACGCCGGTTGAGAAGGCGAAATTGAATCCCGGCCTTATCGGCCACACGGCCCATCACGCCATCTAACGCATCGATCTCGCGCACCAAATGGCCTTTGCCCAGCCCACCAATGGCAGGATTGCACGACATAACACCGATAGATGCCTGGGTAAGCGTAACCAACGCTGTGCGCGCGCCCATGCGGGCAGCGGCGTGGGCGGCATCGGCGCCCGCATGGCCACCCCCCACAACGATAACGTCGAAATCAAAATGTTTCACGTGAAACACTCCTTACTTGCCCAAGCAAAAACTTGAAAAAATCTCGTCGAGAACGGTTTCAACATCAATCCGCCCTACCAGCGATTCTAGCGTGCGGATCGCGTTGCGTAAATTCTCTGCCGCCAGATCATACATATCCGGGCCGATTCTGACAGTGCTGATCGCCGCCTGCAAATCGGCAACAGCGCGTTCCATCGCCTGCCTGTGCCGCGCGCGTGTGGCCAGGCCCGCGCCACTGGCCTGTGTGGCTAAAGTTTCGCTGATCTGCGCCACCAACCGCGAAACGCCATGCCCTGTTTTGCCCGAAATGCCGCTTTCCAGCCCATCATCTGTGTCGATTTTGGGCCGCAACACAATATCATGTGTTTCGGGCTGCAAATCTAGATCGGTGGCATCGCCAAGAAACACCCGCAAATCTGCCTGAATCGCGCGCTGTTTTGCGCGTTCTATCCCGATACCTTCGACATGATCGGTGGTTTCGCGCAGGCCAGCAGTATCTAGAATGGTGACAGGCAGGCCTGCTAGATCCATCCGCACCTCGATCACATCGCGGGTCGTGCCGGCAAATTCTGATGTAATCGCCGCCTCGCGCCCCGCAAGCGCATTCAGCAGCGTAGATTTACCCACATTTGGCGCGCCCACGATTGCCACTTCGAACCCTGTCCGCACCCGTTCTGCCGCTGCACTGCCCGAAATTTCAGCGCTGAGCGACAAAAGCGTGCCCTCGATCAGGTCTAGCACCTCGTCTGATACATCTTCGGGCACGTCTTCATCTGCGAAATCTATCGTGGCTTCCAATAGTGCTGCGGCGCGCACCAGATTGGCGCGCCAGCTTTCGGTTTTTGTGCCCAGCTCGCCCGAAAACACACGCAAGGCCTGTTTTCGCTGTGCCTCTGTTTCTGCATCAATCAGGTCGGCCAGCCCTTCGACCTGCGCCAGATCAAGAAGGCCATTTTCCATGGCGCGGCGGGTAAATTCACCAGGGTCTGCCAGGCGCAACCCTGGCTGTTTGCCCAATTCTGCCAACAAGGCCGCGATAATCGCCGGTGCGCCGTGGCATTGAAATTCAACAACCGCCTCGCCAGTAAAACTGCGGCCCTCGGCAAAGGCCAAAACCAAGGCCTGGTCTAAAAACGTGCCATCGCTTGCATAAAGCTTGCGCAGGCTGGTGCGGCCCGGCACCGGGGTGGCGCCTGCAAGGGCTGCACAGGCGGCATAGGCCTGCGGCCCCGATACGCGCAACACGGCAACGCCAGCCTTACCAAAGGCTGTTGCTAAGGCAAAGATGGTATCCATGGTGCACCCCCTGGCGCCGCCGCGGGATTAGCTGTTCATCGAGTCGAAGAAATCGGAATTCGATTTGGTTTGTTTCAGCTTGCCCAACAGGAATTCGATGGCATCGGTTGTGCCCATCGGGTTCAAAATGCGGCGCAAAACAAAGGTTTTCTGCAAATCAACTTTGTTGACCAGCAGATCCTCTTTCCGGGTGCCAGATTTCAAAATATCCATCGCAGGGAACACACGCTTATCGGCAACTTTACGATCTAGCACGATTTCCGAGTTACCGGTGCCTTTGAATTCCTCAAAAATCACCTCATCCATCCGGCTGCCGGTATCGATCAGCGCGGTTGCGATAATGGTCAGCGATCCGCCCTCTTCCACGTTACGCGCGGCGCCAAAAAAGCGCTTTGGCCGTTGCAGGGCATTTGCATCTACACCGCCGGTCAGCACCTTGCCAGACGAGGGCACAACAGTGTTGAACGCACGGCCAAGACGGGTGATTGAATCAAGCAAAATCACCACATCGCGTTTGTGTTCAACCAGGCGTTTGGCCTTTTCGATCACCATTTCCGATACGGCCACGTGCCGCGTGGCGGGTTCATCAAAGGTCGAGGATATCACCTCGCCCTTCACCGAGCGCTGCATGTCTGTCACCTCTTCGGGGCGTTCATCGATCAGCAGAACGATCAGGTAACATTCTGGATGGTTCACCTCGATCGAGCGGGCGATGTTTTGCAGCAAAACGGTTTTACCCGTGCGCGGTGGCGCCACGATCAGGGCGCGCTGGCCTTTGCCGATGGGCGAAACCAGGTCGATCACCCGCGCAGAGCGATCTTTGATGGTTGGGTCTTCGATTTCCATCTTCAACCGCTCGTCAGGGTAAAGCGGTGTCAGGTTATCAAAGGCAATCTTGTGCCGCGCTTTTTCGGGATCTTCAAAGTTGATCACCCGCACATCCATTAGCGCAAAATACCGCTCGGCCTCTTCCGGGGCTTTGATCACCCCTTCAATCGTATCGCCCGTGCGCAGCGCATATTGGCGGATCATATCGGGCGAGACGTAAATATCGTCTGGGCCCGGCAGATAGTTTGCCTCGGGCGAGCGCAAAAACCCAAACCCGTCTTGCAGCACCTCTAGAACGCCATCACCGCCAATTTCCCAGCCTTCATCCGCCATTTCGCGCAAGATCTGGAACATCATCTCGCCTTTACGCATGGTCGAGGCGTTTTCGATTTCCAGCTCTTCGGCCATCGCCAAAAGATCTTTGGGGCTTTTGGCCTTTAGGTCAGACAGGTTCAAACGGTTCTCGGGCATAATATATCCAGCGGTTCCACCACAGGCCGTGGCGCGATGTCAGCATGTATCAAGGAAAGCACATACCCGGACGGGCAGTTGGGGCCTTTTACGCGCTGTATCTGGCCGAGTCAAACAATCTAAAATTTCAAAACCACTGCAAAGACAATGGCGATCATCAGAACGGTGGGCACCTCGTTCATCATCCGGTATTGGCGGCCAGTCAGCGTGGCGCCTGATTGCGCAAAAAGGCGCACATGTTTGCCGCACCAGATATGAAACCATGTCATGCCCAGCACAGACAGCAGTTTCACCCATGGCCAAACACTGGCCCAATCTACCAAACCTGGCACCATAACCAAGGCCAGCCCAAAGGCCCAGACAACCATCATCGATGGGCGCATGATGTAGCGAAACAGCTTATATTCCATAACCTGAAACACCTGGTCGCGCGCGTCGCCAGGTTTGGCCTGCTCGGCATGGTAGACAAACAACCGAGGCAGGTAAAAAATGCCCGCCATCCAGGTAATCACGGCCATGATATGAATGGCCTTGATCCAAAGATACGCGGTGGCAAGCAGATCGGTCATGTTGGGTTCTCCAGTTTCTTCTTTAAATAATAAATATAAGAAGAAAAAAAGATGATTATGTAGGCAGGCCCCCTGCCTGTGGATTATCGGCTTATCCCCAGTTTACCCCAAGGTGGATAAAAATTTTCCCATCCTTTGGCATTTTCAAATTTATTTTTAAAAAACAGTAATTTACTAGAATGAACCCTGTGGATAACCAGCTTGAAAACCCCATGATTTTGGTTTGCTCACAGGGATACACTTATCCTGTCCATAGGGGGACAGTGCAGGATAAACACAGCACTTGCCCACCTTTTGTGTGGCCCTTGCGAAGCCAGCCTTAATTTCGCAGTAATCTTCCCTAACAAATTCTTTAACTTATCCACGGGTCTATCCTCATGCCGCAAAAACTGGTTTTGGCCTCGGGTTCGGGCATACGGCGGCAGATGCTGGAAAATGCGGGCGTGTCTTTCGAGGTGTCGCTGCCCCGGGTGGATGAAGATGCAGTGCGCCAATCGCTGTTGGCCGAGGCAGCCAGCCCCCGCGATATCGCCGATGCCCTGGCCGAACTAAAGGCGCGCAAGGTTAGCACGCGCATGCCCGGGGCGCTGGTTTTGGGCTGCGATCAAGTGCTGTCGTTTGACGGGCAGATCATGGCGAAACCATCATCGCGCGCTGATGCAGAACAGCAATTGCGCCAGTTGCGCGGTGCGCGCCATCAGTTATTATCTGCCGCAGTTATTTACGAAGATGGCCAGCCGCTGTGGCGGTTTGTGGGCACAGTGCGGTTACAGATGCGCGATTTTTCCGATAGTTTTCTGACCGCCTATCTAGATCGAAACTGGCCCGATATTTCCAACAGCGTGGGTGGCTACAAGCTGGAATCCGAGGGCGTGCGCCTGTTCACACGGGTTGATGGTGACTATTTTACCGTTCTTGGCATGCCTTTGCTGGAAATCTTGTCTTACCTCACGCTACGCGGGGATCTGCAACAATGAGCTTACCGAAAATACCGCTCGCAGGCGTAATTGGACACCCGATTGCGCATTCTAAATCGCCACAGTTACAGCGGCATTGGCTGAAAACCCTTGGAATATCAGGGTATTACATACCCATGGATGTCAGCCCAGATCATTTGGCGCAGGTTTTAGATAGCCTTCCCAAAGCGGGTTTTGTGGGGGTGAATGTAACCGTGCCCCATAAAGAGCGGGTTATGGAATTGGCCCACCAAATCACCGATCGCGCGGCGCTTATTGGTGCGGCAAACACGCTGGTGTTTCGTGATGATGGCACCATTCATGCCGATAATACCGATGGGTATGGCTTTATCGAAAACCTGCGCCAAGGTGCGCCCAACTGGGTGCCAAACGCTGGGCCTGCGGCGGTATTGGGCGCAGGCGGTGCTGCGCGGGCGGTGGTATCGGCGCTGCTAGATGCGGGTGTGCCCGAGATCTTGATCTCGAACCGCACGCGATTGCGCGCTGAATTGCTGCAAAACGATTTTGGCAAGCGCCTGAAAGTCATCGATTGGGTGCAGGCTGGCAACATGCTGGAAGAGGCCACAACAGTGGTAAACACCACATCGTTGGGCATGATTGGCAAGCCCGAGCTGCGT
Organism: uncultured Lutimaribacter sp.; assembly: GCA_913061505.1. GTDB lineage: Bacteria > Pseudomonadota > Alphaproteobacteria > Rhodobacterales > Rhodobacteraceae > CAJXSO01. The sequence goes on along the minus strand of CAJXSO010000018.1, from coordinate 16,184 downwards.
GTGCCCCTGGATGGGTTGCAGCCCGGCACAGTGGTGACAGATCTGGTTTATGCACCCCTAAAAACCCGCCTTTTGGCCGAGGCCGAGGCCGCAGGCTGCACCACGGTAGATGGTTTGGGAATGCTGCTTTATCAGGCGGTGCCGGGTTTTGAGCGTTGGTTTGGCCAGCGCCCCACCGTCGATGCAGCCACGCGCGCGGCGGTGCTAAGATGAGCTTTCGCTTGGGGTTAACCGGCTCGATCGGTATGGGGAAATCCACAACAGCCACGCTTTTTGCCCAGCAGGGCTGCGCGATATGGGATGCAGATGCAGCGGTGCACCGCCTTTATGGCCCCGGTGGCGCCGCAGTGGCGCCTATGGCTGCGCTGTTCCCTGATGCCGTTATCGATGGCGCCGTATCGCGCGATGCGCTAAAGGGCATTATTTCCCAGGATCCGCAGGCGTTGAAACAGATCGAACAGGTGGTGCACCCGCTGCTGGCCAATGATCGTGCGGATTTTGTTGAAAATGCCAAAAGCGATATCTTGGTTTTTGACATCCCATTGCTGTTTGAAACCGGCGGCAATGCAAGGATGGATGCGGTGGTGGTTGTTTCCGCCCCCGCAGATGTGCAGCGCAGCCGTGTGCTACAGCGCGGCACGATGACCGAGGCGCAGTTTCAGGCGATTTTGGCCAAACAAATGCCCGATGCCGAAAAACGCGCGCGCGCCGATTTTGTGATAGAGACTGATACGATTGATCATGCCCGCCAACAGGTGGAAAACATTGTGCAGCAGATCAGGAAAGGCCGGGCCGATGCGTGAGATTGTTCTAGACACTGAAACCACTGGTTTCGAGCCTGAACAAGGCGATCGTATCGTAGAAATCGGCGCGATCGAGCTGTTTAACCACATGCCGACGGGCAACACATTTCACGTCTATATCAACCCGCAACGCGACATGCCGCAAGCCGCCTTTGATGTGCACGGCATCGGCCCCGATCTGCTGGCCTCGCCCCGGCCGCCACAGGGGGCCGAGGTAACGCTGAAAGACAAGCCGCTGTTCAAAGAGGTGGGGCAAAAATTTCTCGATTTCATCGGCACTGATGCAAAATTAGTGATCCACAATGCCGCCTTTGACATGAAATTTCTCAACGCCGAACTGCGCTGGCTGGGTTTGCCGCAAATCCCGTGGGAACGCGCCATCGATACTTTGGCTATGGCGCGGCAAAAATTCCCCGGCTCGCCTGCCTCGCTTGATGCGCTGTGCCGCAGGTTTGGTATAGATAACACCGCACGCACCCTGCACGGCGCCTTGCTGGATTCCGAGATTTTGGCCGAAGTGTATCTAGAGCTGATCGGCGGCCGCCAGCCTGATTTTGGCTTGGCCGAAACCAGCACAGGCCCAAAAACCAACGCCACCACCCAGTGGAAACCGCGCCCCCGCCCCACGCCTTTGCCCCCGCGTATTACCGAGGCCGAAGAACAGGCGCATGCCGCTTTTGTGGAAAAGATGGGCCCTGATGCCCTGTGGCAAAAATTGGCCCAGACCTAAACAGACTGGGCCAAAAATGCTTAGTTTGCAGGCGCTTCTGCAGCAGCGGCCTGTTGGCGGCGCAGCAGTTCCTGGCGATACAGCTGAACGAAATCGATATTTTCCAAATTCAGCGGCGGGAAACCGCCATCGCGAGTCACATCCGATACGATGCGGCGCGCAAACGGGAACAGCATGCGGGGGCATTCGATCAGCAAGAAGGGGTGCAGCTGATCATCTGGGATGCCTTCGATATGAAAGATCCCGCCGTAATCCAGCTCTAGCAAGAACAGCTTGGTTTGCTTGTCTTTTGATGACGAGTCGATCACCAGCTTCATTGACACCTGATACTGGTGGTCTTGCGCACGCTTTTGCGCATCCAGGTTCACCTGCACGTTCACATCAGGTTGCACCTCGCCGCTGACACCCTTTTGGGCCATGACATTCTCGAACGACATGTCGCGGATAAACTGCGTAAGAACGCTCATTTTAATCTGTGGGGCTTGCGCCTCGGCTGCGCCATTTTCGGCCATATCACTCTCCAACATATCTGCCTGATTGGCACATAGCAGGATGACAGCGGGGCCTCAATGCTTGGTCCACCCCGATGGGCCGCTGCCGCCGGCATTTGCGCCCTTGGGCGGCATATCGGCATCATCCAGCGCGGAAAATTCGCCATCGATCACGGTGTCATCGTGATAGCGGTTGTGCGGTCTTTGGCTATGCGCCGCTTGGCCATGCATCGTGTGGCTGGCAAAGCTGTGCACCTGCACCTTTGCGCGCAGATAGGCCAAAACCCCCCTGCGCACGCCGGGCACCAACAGCGCCAGCCCCAGCGCATCGGTGAAAAACCCCGGTGTCAGCAGCAAAACCCCCGAAACCAATATCATGGCGCCATGGGCCAATGGCTCGGTCGGGTCGCGCATATCGGAAAACGAGCGCTGCACATCCCGCAGCGCCAGCGCGCCTTGGGCCTTCATCAGCCGCGTGCCGGCAAAGGCTGTCAGCACCACAATGGCCAGCGTTGGCCAGGTGCCAATCAGCCCGCCCACCTGTATGAAAAGGGCGATCTCGATGATCGGCACCATCACAAACGCCAAAAACAGCCACATTTTCCTCTCCTTATTTCCTTGGCTGCATGGTGGACTTGGCCCCATGCAGCACCTACATAAGGTGGCACAGGCCAAGATACCACTTTTGACCGCCGAGAGGATAGTAATGAACAACCCCATTCTTCAGCTTCTGGTTTTGGCAGCCATCGCTGTTTTTTTGATCCTGCGGCTCAAAAACGTGCTGGGCACCCGCGAAGGGTTTGAAAAACCGCCCCTGCCCCAACAACCGGCCCCCGAAAAGGCTGCGCGCAGTGGTTTCGAGGTAATCGAAGGCGGCCCCGACCGTGATATTGTTGATCATGTCGAACAGGGCAGCCCCGCAGCCGAGGCACTGGCCGCAATGAAAGGGGCCGAGCCCAGCTTTACCGTGGCCGAATTTCTGCAAGGTGCACGTGGCGCCTATGAGATGATCTTGATGGCCTTTGAAAAAGGCGAGATCGAGCCAGTGATGGGGTTTCTCTCGCCCGAGGTGTATGAAACCTTTGCCCAGGTGATTGACGCGCGCACCGAACAGGGCCTGACCGTTGAAAGCGAATTCATCGGCATGCGCGAATTGGCACTGGCCGATGCGACATTCAACAAAACCACCGGCGAGGCCGAGGTTTCTGTGCGCTATGTGGCTGAAATCACCTCGGTTGTGCGCGATGCAAGCGGCACGATCGTGGAGGGTGCGCCAAATGAAATCAAACGCCAGCGTGATACTTGGACATTTGCCCGTGTTATGGGCAGCAACGATCCGAACTGGCAATTGGTTGCCACGGGCGAGTGATGAAGGCCGGGCTAAGGGCCATTTCCCTTGCCCTGGGGCTATGTGCAATGGCACCAGCGCAGGCCGAAGTTTCCTATAAGATCGCCGATTTCGGCGATCTGCAGGGCTGGGCGCAGGATGATCACGCCGCAGCCCTGGCTGTTTTTCAGGAAACCTGCCCCGATCTGGACGACCCAGATTGGCAAAGCCTGTGCGCAATTTCTGCCAATATCGATGATGCCCGTGCGTTTTTTCAGCTGTTTTTTCGCCCTGTCCTGATCGAAGACGGGGCAAAGCCGCTTTTCACCGGCTATTTCGAGCCCGAATTGAACGGTGCTTTGCGCCCTGACAGCCGGTATCGGTTTCCGCTGTATAAAATGCCACCCGAGGCGCGCAGCGCGCCCAGCTGGCTGTCGCGGCGCGAAATTGAAACCACCGACGCACTGGTGGGCCGTGGGCTGGAAATTGCCTGGGTCGATGACCCGGTCGAGCTGTTTTTCCTGCAGGTTCAGGGCTCGGGCCGCATTCGCCTGCCAGATGGGCGCAGCCTGCGGGTGGGCTACCAGGGCGCCAATGGCCATCAATACCGCTCGGTTGGCACCGAATTGGTGCGCCGCGGTATTTTTGATGCCCATCAAGTATCGGCCCAGGTCATCAAAAACTGGGTGCGGCGCAATCCGATTGATGGGTTGGAATTGCTGCGCCACAACCCCAGCTATGTATTCTTCCGCGAAATCAGCGATGTTCCCGCCCATAAAGGGCCGTTAGGCGCGATGAACCGTTCCGTTACCGCATTGCGCAGCGTGGCGGTAGACCCGCGTTTTGTGCCGCTGGGCGCGCCGGTTTGGCTGGAAAAAGCGGGGGAAACGCCCATGAACCGCCTGATGGTGGCCCAAGATACCGGATCGGCCATCAAAGGCGCGCAGCGGGCCGATATTTTCTTTGGCACGGGCGATGAAGCAGGCCGTCAGGCCGGGCGCCTGCGCGATGATGGCCGCATGTATGTGCTGCTGCCCATCCAGCGCGCCTATGCTTTGTTACCCGAGGCCCAGCAATGACACGCCGCCGCCTGCGCCCAGATGAGATAGAGCTTTGGCACAAGGTGGCTGAAACTGCGCAAAAAATGCACCCCGAACGCAAGGTGCCAGCGCCTGTGGCGCCCAAGCCCAAGCCGCGCAAAACACCACAGGCCCGGATACCCGAATTTAACCTGGGCCAAGCGGCCAAACACAGCCCGCCGCCGCATCAACTGGCCCCGGCCATTTCTGATGCGCTGCGCGCGCGCCCGGTTGCGATGGACCGCAAAACATTCACGCGCATGTCAAAGGGCAAACTGGTGCCCGAAGGGCGCATCGATTTGCACGGCATGACGTTGGAGCGCGCGCATAACGCGCTGGTGCGGTTTATGCTGATGTCGCACAGCCGCGGGCGGCGTTTGGTTTTGGTGATCACCGGCAAAGGAAAAGACCGCGACGAAGGCGGGCCCATTCCCGTGCGCCGCGGTGTCTTGCGCCACCAAGTGCCCCATTGGCTAGAGGTGCCGCCGCTGGCGCAGGTGGTATTGCAGGTAATTCCCGCCCATATCAGCCATGGGGGCGAGGGCGCTTATTACGTGTATCTCAAACGCAGCCGCTAATTGGCTGTGCTGGCCAGATGCGGCGATAAAATCAGCTGCGTGGCTTTTTGAACGGTAATCACCGTGCCCGGCAACAGCCCGGCGCGCCCGGCCCTGTCGGTTTCAAAGGTGCGGTTCAATTCTTGGCTGCGGCCCAGCAATTCGATCAAAACGGGCGAGCTGCCAACCGTGAAATGCCCACCATCGGATAGGCTGGAAAAGGCGCTGACATCGATAATCGTCACGGGGTATTGTGCCAGCTTTTCTACCGCCTCCAGGCTGCCCAGCCGCACAGACGAGCCATTGATACGCGCCGATAATTGCAGCGCCCGATCGCGCGAGCTGACAAAAATGGCAAAAGGCGCAGGCAGGCTGTCAAACCGTGCCATCTGGCTTTGAAACACCTCGATATCCAGATCAGGGGCAATCAACACAACACCGTCCAAATGCCGCCGCGACCAGCCGCTATTGGCAATTTCGATTTGCCGCAATGTCTCGATCGTTAGCATCGCGCCCATGGAATGGGCCACCACCACCACCCGTTTTGCACCTGTTTTGCGCAGGTCGCGCAGCAGCTGTTCCAGCCCGTCGCGGGCAAACAGCACGCTGTCGCGATCATAGGTATAGCCCAGCGGGCTGGCGGCGCTGGGCCATGCGTAATGCACGGCCAGGCCGGGCAGGGCAAAATCATGGGCCAGTTGCGCCGTGCGGTAAGCGCCCTCTAGGTAGCTGTTGTTATAGCCATGGATATACAGCGTTATATCACGCTGGCGGCTGGGCAGTTGCGCCAAATCAGCGGTTAGGCGTGCCAAAAACCGCTGGCGATTATCCAGCGTGCTGCGGGCGGTTACGGCAAATTGCCGGTTCGGGTTTACACGGGCAAAGCCCGCGCGCAGCTGGCCAAGCTGGCGCTGTTTGGGCACCGCCACCTGCAGCTGCGCATAGCTTGTATCGCTGCTGCGCCCAGGCCCGAACCAGCCGCTTTCATTGGCTTGGCGTGTGGTGGCCACATAAACGGTTTGCACCTGCCCGGGCTGTGCTGCGCCCGGCACAACGGTGGTTGTGCCCCGGTCGGTGCAGCCGGCCACGGCACATGCCAGCGCCAGCGCCCCCACCATGGAGCGGCGCAGGCTGAACCTGGCCCGCACCACCCTACAGCACGTAGCGGCTGAGATCGCTAGATTTGGTCAAGGCGCCCAAATTGCTTTCCACAAAAGCCGCGTCAATGACCACGCTTTGCCCGGCACGATCGGGGGCAGTAAAGCTGATCTCTTCGAACACCCGCTCTATCACCGTGTAAAGCCGTCTTGCGCCGATATTCTCGATGCTTTGGTTCACATCGGCGGCAATGCGTGCCAGGGCGGCAATGCCATCATCGCTAAAGCTGATTTCCAATTCTTCTGTTTTCATCAGCGCCACATATTGCCGGGTGAGCGCATTATCGGTTTCGGTAAGAATGCGCACGAAATCGCCTTCGGTCAGCGGGCGCAATTCTACACGAATAGGCAAGCGCCCCTGCAATTCGGGCAATAAATCCGAAGGTTTGGCGATGTGAAAGGCGCCCGAGGCGATAAATAAAATATGGTCGGTTTTGACCACGCCATATTTGGTGGAAACGCTGGTGCCCTCGATCAGCGGCAGCAGATCGCGCTGCACACCTTCGCGGCTGACATCACCGCCGCGCGCATCTGAGCGGGCGCAAACTTTGTCGATTTCATCAATGAAAACAATGCCGTTTTGTTCCACCGCTTCCAGCGCTGTGGTTTTGATGGCCTCTTCATCCAGCAGTTTATCGGCCTCTTCTGCCAGCAAAATATCGTGGCTTTCGGCCACGCTAAGGCGGCGGCGTTTGGTGCGCTGGCCAAAGGCCTTGCCGAAAATTTCGCCCAAATTCATCATGCCCATCTGCCCGGGATGGCCTGGCACATCCATCATACCCATCGGGTTCGAGGTATCGGCCACGTCCAGCTCGATCATGGTATCGTCCAGCTCGCCCGCCAGCAGTTTCTTGCGAAACATCTCGCGGGTGCCGCTGCGGGCATCTTCGCCGGCAATGGCGGTGATCACCCGGTCTTCTGCAGCCTTTTGCGCGCGGGCCTTTACATCTTCGCGCATATGCTCGCGCACCATGGCGATGGCCGCCTCTACCAGATCGCGGATGATCTGTTCGACATCGCGGCCAACATAGCCCACTTCGGTAAATTTCGTCGCCTCAACCTTGATAAAGGGTGCGCGCGCCAGTTTTGCCAAGCGGCGGCTGATTTCGGTTTTGCCAACACCGGTTGGCCCGATCATCAGAATGTTTTTTGGGTAAACCTCGTCGCGCAGATCATCGGGCAGCTGTTTGCGCCGCCAACGGTTGCGCAGCGCCACGGCAACCGCGCGTTTGGCGTCGTTTTGGCCGATGATAAAGCGGTCAAGCTCGCTGACAATTTCGCGGGGCGTTAGGCTGGTCATCGGGTGATTGCCTCTACAGTCAGGTTTCCGTTTGTATAAACGCAGATATCGGCCGCAATCGCCATGGCGGCGCGGGCCACTTGTTCGGCCGATTTATCGCTGTCCATCATGGCCCGGGCTGCGGCCAGCGCGTAATTCCCGCCCGATCCAATGGCCGCAACGCCGTGTTCAGGCTCTAGCACGTCGCCCGCGCCGGTGATGACAAACATATCGGCGCCATCGGTGACAATCAGCATCGCTTCCAGTTTCTGCAGGTATTTATCGGTGCGCCAATCCTTGGCCAGCTCTACACTGGCGCGGGCCAGTTGGCCTGGCGTTGACTCGAGCTTGGCTTCCAGACGTTCCAGCAGGGTAAAGGCATCGGCGGTCGAGCCGGCAAAGCCCGCAACCACATCAAAACCGCCGGGCGACAGGCGGCGCACCTTGCGCGCGGTGCCCTTGATTACGGTTTGGCCCAACGACACCTGGCCATCGCCGGCAACCACCACCTGGCCATCTTTTTTCACCCCGATGATCGTGGTGCCGTGCCAGCCGGGAAAATCTGTTTCTGCCATAGGGGCCTCCTTTGGTGTCTTGGTGCCTATATGGCGGGCGGGGCCGCGCGCCACAAGGGGTGGCTGCCTGCGCCAGCATTGAAACAGGCCATGAAAAAAGGCGCCAAAGGGCGCCTTGATCCTTGAAAATACCCTGAATTAGGGCCGCATTACAGCGCGCCTTCAATCCAGCTTTGCAAAGCGGCCTTGGGTGCGGCGCCTGCGCGGTTGGAAACCACTTCGCCGTTTTTGAAAATGAACAGCGCGGGAATGCCACGCACGCCCATGGCAGCGGCGGCATTTGGGTTTTGGTCTACATCGACCTTGGCAATTTTCACCTTGCCCGCCATTTCGGTGGCCAGCTCTTCCAATGCCGGGCCGATCTGTTTGCAGGGGCCACACCATTCGGCCCAGAAATCAACAACAACCGGGATGTCGGAATTCTTTACTTCTGCGTCAAAAGTGGCGTCGGTGACGGCAACGGTGGCCATGGGGCAATCTCCTGAGGAATGTTTCGCCGGCAAACGTAAGCCTGCCCAGCTGGGGCGTCAAGCACACAGCCACCGATCACACGCAACAGTGTGCCAGCCATCCTTATGCGCCATTTTGCGCCAAAATATCGGCCAAAGCATCGGCAAGCATGTTGCTGGGCAAGGGCATAAGCTGGGCGGTAGCGGTCCATAAAATGGCGCAGGAAATGGGCTGGTCGGGGTAAACCTGGGCCAGCGCATGGGCATAAGCCGCCATTTGCCGCACCAGCCCTTGGGGTATGGCCTGGGCTGTGGGGGGCACTGTGGCGTTGGTTTTGAAATCTACCGCCAAAACGCCACTGTCTGATACGATCAAGCGGTCAATCGTGCCATGCAGCCGCCGCCCGGCATCCAGCGGCGCGGTTATCGATACCTCGGCCAGGGCGTTGGGGCCAAAGATATGGGCCAGATCAGGCGCATCCAGCAGGCGCGTGACCTCGGCCAATAGGCCGGGCAGATCGGCTGCATTGGCGGCATCGGGGCCGCTGGCCAACAGCGCCTGTGCCGTTTCTTGGCGCAAATTTTCGGGCAGATTTGCCAGATGTTCCAGCAAAAGGTGAATTTGCCGGCCACGCCGCAGCGCGGTTTCCTCATCCAGCCCATTATCGCCGGGCAGCGCCTTGGCGCCGCCCAAATCGGTTGATGGGCTTAGCGTTTTTTGCGCGGGCTCTGGTGGCACTGCGGGCGCCTGAAACAGCGCTGGCAGGTCCACAGTGGGCGTGCTGGCCACAGGGCTGGTGGTTTGCGCCGCTTGCCCCCAATGGCCAGTTTCCAGCCGCAGGCCCTGGCCAAACTCAAAGCTATGCGGAACCGCGTTGCAATGCTGCATGGCGGCAGCGGTTTTGTGATACCAGCTTTCACCATCTTGGCCCAATTCGCCAGCGGCACCTATGATCAGCCACTTTTCCGCCCGTGTCAGAGCCACATAAAGCAGCCTGTCACGCTCGGCCTGTTCGGCCTGCAGATGGCTTTCGCGGGCCTCGGCCAGGGCGCGGGGCAATGCGGTGCTGGGCATGTTCCACAACGCATGGCCGTTTTGCACCAAAAACGCATCGCGCAGGTTTACGTTGCGCTGCGCCGTATCTGGCAAGATCACGATTGGCGCCTCTAGCCCTTTGGCGCCATGCACTGTCATCACCCGAATACGCTGGCCGGCGGCATCCATCTGGCGTTTTATTTCCAGATCATCCGTTTCCATCCATTGCAAAAACCCAAAAAGCGAGGGCACCGCCGTGCGCTCAAAGGCCAGGGCCTGCGCCAAAAACGCATTGATCCCGTCTTCGGCCTCGGGGCCAAGGCGCGCCAACAGGTTTTTGCGGCCATTATGGCGGGTTAATATCCGCTCGATCAGGTCAAAGGGGCGCAAAAAATCGGCTTTGGCGCGCAGGTCATCCAGCACCGCCAATGTGCTGCCAAACGTGCTGCGCCGCGCACGCAGGGCTTGCCACAGGTATTTTTCCTGGCGCTTATGGGCCAGATCAAACAGCGCTTGTTCATCCCAGCCAAACAGCGGCGATTTCAGGCTGATGGCCAGCGAAAGGCTGTCTTCGGGCACCGCCAAAAACGACAACAACGCCGCCAGGTCGCGCACGGCCAGTTCGGCGCCCAGTTTCAGCCTGTCGGCCCCGGCAATGGGCAGGCCCATTGCCTTGCACGATTGAATGATTTCGGCAAATAGATCGGAACGGCGCTGCACCAGAATAAGAAAATCACCCGCCTGCACGGGGCGCATTTCATAAGTGCCGCTGTTGCCAATCTCGTGGGGTATTGCGGTGCGGCTGTCGATCATCTGCTTGATCTGGCTGGCCACCCGATGGGCCATTTGTTTGGTGTGATGATCTTGCGAGACCTGATCGACCGGGTCAAACCAATCGCCGGATTGTTCGTTTTTCGTGGGGGTGATTGCAGGCCACAGATCTACCCGCCCGGGCATGTCACCCTTGAAAGCGCGATGGCGGTTTTCGGTTGGAAAGCCCGAATTTCCGCGCCTGGCGAAAACCTCGTCGACCAGCCGCAAAACCGCCTCGGCCGAGCGGAAGGAATATTCCAAAGACGATGATACCAGCGGCTGGCCCGTGGCCTGCAAACGCTGGGAAAATTGGTCTTTCATCGTGTCAAAAGCGCGTGGATCGGCGCCCTGAAAGGAATAAATCGATTGCTTTTTATCCCCCACCACAAAAATGGTGCGCGGCGCATCGGCCCGTGCGCCGGCACCTGCGGTGAATTCCTGCGCCAGCAATTCGATAACTTTCCACTGGGTTGGGCTGGTGTCTTGGGCCTCGTCCACCAGAATATGATCGATCCCACCATCAAGGCGGTAAAGCACCCATTCTGCTACGCCCGGATCGGTCAGCAGATCGCGGGCTTTGCGAATAAGATCGTCGAAATCCAGCCACCCCAGCTGTTGCTTGCGCATCTCGTAAAGCGGCAAGAAAGCAGCCGCAAAACGGTGCAGCGCCTTGCTGCGCAGCGCGGCTTGCACGGCCAGCCGCATATCGCGGGCGTCTTCGACGCGGCGCATCAGATCTTCTAGCGGGTCTTGCAACGCGCCCAGGGCGGCTTGGGTGGCCTTGGTGGGAAAGCTGCCGATCTTGGCGGTAAATGGCGCTTTCGACGAGGGGCCAAGCAGCAAAAGGTTTTCCAAAATATCCAGCGCAGCGCCGTTTGGTGCGGTGATCTGCGCCAATTTTTCTGCCGCGGTTGCATCGGTTTTGCTGCCCGCACGCAGCAGCGGCAACAGCTGCGCGAACAGGGCCATTTCAGTGCCTAAAAACACCCGGTCATAAACGGTTTGCATCGTGCAGCCATGGGGCAGGCCCAATAGCGCATCAATATCATCTGGGGGCAAAGCTGGCTCGAACGCATCGCGCTGGGCAATGATGCTGGCGGTAATCTTGTCAAAATCTTGGTCAGCCAGATAGCCCGCCAGATCGCGCACGACAGCGGTGGTATCGGCGGTGTTGGCCATGTCGCGCACAATATCGGCGCGCATCAAGGCGCCTGCACGGTCTTCCATTTCCGTAAAGCCCGGGCTGACCCGCGCCTCGAGCGGAAAGCGCCGCAAGATCGAGGCGCAAAACGAGTGGATGGTTTGAATTTTCAACCCACCGGGCGTTTCGATGGCGCGCGCAAAAAGCGTGCGCGCACGGCGCAGTTCGGTATCGGCCAAACGGGCCTCTTGGCCCAGATCTGCCAATTGTTTGCGCAGCTCGGCATCGGGCAGCATGGCCCAGGCGCCCAGGCGCAAAAACAAGCGGTTTTGCATCTCGGCAGCGGCGGCTTTGGTGTAGGTGAGGCACAAAATACGCTGCGGTTGCGCCCCCTCTAGCAGCAGCCGTGCCACCCGGTCGGTTAACACCCGGGTCTTGCCCGAGCCGGCGTTGGCCGCCAACCAGGTAGAGGCCCGCGGCGAGGCGGCGCGCACCTGCGCTTCGGTGGCGTCATCGCGCATCATGTCAGATCCTCGGGGCTGGGTGGGGTGGTTGTATCCCATTCTCCATAGCGCGCCAGGTGATCATAATCGCCGACATCGGTTTCTTTGAACAGCGCACGCCGGGCGGTAAAGCCCTGATCGGGCGTCAGGTAGCGGGTGATCAGCTGGATAAATTCCTGCCACACCTGGTGTGGGGGGTGCTCGTCTAGCGGGGCGGCCACCAAGCTGGGGTTGCTGCCAAGGCCAATGAACGTGGCGCTTTGCACATGCATGGGTGCCAGCCCTTCAAAGGCGCCTTGTGTTAGCATTGCCGCCTCTAGCAGCAATTGCTTGTCGAAATGGGCCTGCTGCGGCTTGGTGGGTGGCGTGCCGGTTTTATAGTCGTAAATATAGGCCAGGCCCTGCGCATCGATATCGATACGGTCGGCCTGTGCGGTTAGGGTAAAGGCCAATTGCGGTATCTGCGCCTGGGCCTTGGCCTCTAGCTTGCCGGGGGGGGCGATGGTTTGGCGCGCCTCTTCTGTGGCGATAAACCAATCGGCCACACGCGCCAATTTGGCCTGCCACAACAGCCGAATTTCGGGCCAAGGCACGGCCTGCGCCAAAACCTGATCGGCCAGTTGCATCAGGTGGGCGCTGGTCAGCTGGCTTGGGGTATCGCGCAAAGAGGCGATGAATTTCTCGAAAACCTCATGCACCACAATGCCACGGCGCAGGGCGTCGGGCTGGCGCATCAGCGGGTCAAGCGGCCTGAGGCGCAGCACATGTTTGGCGTAAATGGCATAAGGGTCGCGGATCAGCCGCTTTATTTCGGTGACTGACAGTTGCCGGGGCCGCGCATCCACGGGTGGCCGTGGCGAGGGGCGCGGCGCTGGGGTGGCATTGTGCGGGGCCTCTAGGGCTGCGGCCAGCTGCAACCATTTATCGCCGCGCTCTTTGGCCGCTTTCAGCGCCTCTGGCCCGCCTTGGTTGGGCAGGCCCTGCAACAGGTTGGTTAGCCGGTTCAGCCAGCGCGACGGCACAGTTTGCGCATCGTCCGAGCGGATGGGCCGCGTAAGCCACACTTCGGGCGCGGCAATGGCCTGTTGAAAATCATGCGCAGACAGGCCAATGCGCCGTTCGGGCAGCATCATGCCCGCCTCTTGGCGCATCTGGCGGTTTAGCCACGGGTCTGGCTTTGGCAATTCGGGCCAGGTGCCATCGTTCAGGCCGCCCAAAATCAGCAGATCAGCACCCTGAACGCGCGCCTCTAATGTGCCCCATATCAGGATCTTTGGGTGGGGCGCATCGCGGTCGCGCACCTCGGCTTGCGACAGGATTGCACCGAAAAGATCGGCGTAATCGAGCGGTGAAAAAGCGCCGCCTGCATCGGCGTTGTCGCGCAGATCTGCCACCTGTTTTTGCGCCTCGATCCCGGCACGTTCCAGCCACAATGCGCCGCTGCCCTGGCCCATGGGGCCTTGCGCCAGGCTTTCCGCCAGCGCGATATGGCGCCCGATATGCTGGGCCAAGGGCCGCGATGTGCCATCATATTGCGCCAAAATTTGCCCGGCCCATTCAGCCCATGCCTGGCACTCTGGGTCACCTATGCCTGTGGCCCAATGCGCCAAATCGGCAGGCGTGGGATAGGGCATGGCCTTTTTGCGCAAATGCAGTTCTAGTTCGCGGGCCCAAATCAGATGTTGGCCGCGCCCCTGCCCGCTATGGGCCAGTGGGTGGGTTAACAAGGTGATCAGCGCCTCGGCATCGGGGGGGCGATGAAACAGCGCCGCCACATGCCGCAACAGCCGCCCCGGTGGCGTAAGGTGCAAGGGGGTGCCGGCGCTGTCATCTGGCACAATATCCCAGCGGTCCAGCGCGGCGGTAACTTGGCGGGTCAGCATGCGATCTGGTGTAATCAGCGCGGCGGTTTTGCCGTCTTCGGCCGCCTGGCGCAGCCGCAGGGCGATGGCCAATGCCTCGTCGCGTTGCGAATTGGCCTGTAACAGGGTCACATTTTCCAGGGCTTTGGCCAGCGGCCCCAGATCGGGCCCTTGGTGCAGCCATTGGTCGGTAACAGGTGCTGGGCGCAGCGCCAAAGACACCAGCGCATTGCGTTCGGGGCTGGGGGGCTGGGCGGGCGACCATGGCCGGATATCGCCCCTTTCAATGCCCAGGTTGCGCATCAGCACACGAAACCGGTACTGCGGGTGATCTTCTGCGGTGAGAGCATCATCAAGATCGGCCCAGGCGCCGCTTGGCATGCCAAAATCAAAACCGGGCAACACAATAGCGCCTTGCGGCAGCTTTGCGATCGCCTGCATCAGCAGCATCGTTGTGCCGCGCGAGCCGGTCGAGCCGGCCAGGATAACCGGGTGATCTGGCGGCGTCTGGGCCCATGTTGCCGCAAGGTTTTGCACAATCATGCGCTGGCGCGTTTCGCGATCGGGCGGTTCTTGGGCTGTGTCAAAAAACGGGTGCACGATCTGCAGAAATTTCAGCGATCGCGCCCAATGTTCTGAATGGTTCGACACATCGAGGGCAAAAAGCGCCTCTGGCGATACCCCCTCGCCATGCATTTCATCCATCAACCCTGCCAGGGAATCCGACAGGTCATACAGGGCCGAGCGCGGGGCCAGATCGGGCGCGGTATCCAGCAGGCGCGATACCAGGTTTGTAATCTCTAATCGGCGCTTTAGTGGCGAAACAGCAGCTGGCACGCCCTGTATTGCGGCCTGATCTGCCAAATCAGATACCAGCTGAATGCGCGGCATCAAAACAGCGGGCCCTTTATCGAAAAGCTCGCGTATGCGGCGCGCCATGCGGCGGGTGTTTACGATCAGCTGCACGCGCGCCAGCGCGGTGGGGGGCTGGCCTGCATAGGCGGCCGTTAGGCCCTGCACCAGCTGGGCGGGAAAATCGACACCTGGCGGCATGCCATACACATGCGGTGCGCGGTGGCTGGGGTGAAACAGGCTAGTCATCACCGCCCCCTGTGGCATGGGGCTGTTGCGCCAAAAGGGCTTCGGCCTGTGCAATGCCACTGGGGTTGCCAACATCGCACCATTCGCCGCCGTATGTTACGCCATAAAGCCGCCCGCGGGCGATCATTTGATCCCACAGAATGTTCAGGGAAAACGCAGCCTCTGCGATATCTGAAATACCGACAGGGTTGATGATTTGCACGCCCGAATACACCAGCCCCGGCCCCCGCTGCAATTGGCCTGCGTCATTGGCCAGAAAATCGCCCTGGCCGGTGTGCCCAATGGCATTTTGCCGCGGCAACATCACCAAAAGCGCATCCATTTTATCGGGGTTCCAATGCTGGCGGGCCAGAAGCAATGGGTTGGGGCCGCGCCAAATGGCATCGGTATTCATGGCAAAAACAGGCCCCGGCCCCAGCAGCGGCAGGGCCTGGCGCAAACCGCCGCCGGTTTCCAAAATATCTGGCGCCTCGTGGGAAATCTGCACCTCGGGCCTGTTGGCCAGATGGGCTGCTATTTTTTCGCCTAAGTAATGCGTGTTTACCACCACAGGCCCCAAGGCCAGCGGTGCGGCCAAATCTAACGCATGATCCAACAGCGCCCGCCCGGCGACCTTTATCAGCGGTTTGGGCTGCGTTTGGGTCAGCGCGCCCATGCGGGTGCCAAACCCGGCAGCAAACAAGATTAGCGCGTTGGGCATTGGGCTATCAGCGTTTCCAAAATATCGGGTGTTGGGCTGGGCAGGCTGGCATCGATGATGGAGCGCACCGGCGCCAAGGCGGGGTGGCGCAGATCGCGCTGCAGCAGCCCCCAGACACGGGGCATCAGCGCAATGTAATTCGGTTTGGCATCGCGCAGGCAAAGCCGCGCAAAAACACCCATAATGCGCAGGTTTCGCTGCGCGCCCAGCACGGCGTAGGCTGTGGTAAAACTGTCTCTGTCCAGCTGATTAGTCTCGATATAGCGGGTGATCATCTGCGCTTCGATCTGGGGCGAGACATCGCGGCGTGCGTCTTGCAACAGCGACACCAGATCATAGGCGCGGTGGCCTGCCATGGCATCTTGAAAATCCAGCAAACCCACCCTGGCAACCCCTTGGCGGTGCGGTAGCCACAGCAGGTTTTCTGCATGATAGTCGCGCTGTATCAGCACCTCGGCGCTGTTTTCCAGACTGTTCAAAATGGGCAGGAAAGCGGCCTCGAACGCGGCTTGTGCCTGCGGGTCAGGGCCCGCCGCGTGCTGGGCATACCACCCCCAAGCCAGCCCAGCCATCTGCGCCAT
>CAJXSO010000017.1 GCA_913061505.1 uncultured Lutimaribacter sp. | reverse complement strand
CCCCAGCCACCGCCTGCCCGCAGCAGCGGCGCTGGCGCTATGGGCCATGGTTTTGGCGGCAGGCACCTATCTGGCCACCCCACATGCCCCAACTGCACAGGCCCCAACTGAACAGGCCAGCGCGCCTGCCATCACCAACGCCACCAGCACCGGCACCATAGCCCAGCCCAATGCATGGCAGGTGCAATCTGGCACCATCGCCTTTGACATCAGCCAGTTTGGCGCCAATGTCGGGGGCAATTTCCAAAACTGGCAGGCCGATATCACCTTTAACCCAGATGCCCCCGCCACCGACATGGGCCGCGTCGAGGTGCAGATCGATATCACCTCGCTCAGCTTGGGCAGTTTAACCAGCCAGGCCTTGGGCGCCGATTTCTTTGATGCCACCAGCCACCCAACCGCCCAGTTCAGCGCCACGCTAAGCGCGGCAGACGCGGGCTATCTGGCTGACGGGGTTTTGCGCCTGAAGGGGCAAGAAATACCCGTGGCACTGCCCTTTCAGCTGTCTATCACCGATGATATCGCCACGCTGCAGGGCGAAACCCGCCTCGATCGGCGCGATTTTGGCATCGGCGCGGGTGTCTCGGATGAGGGGCAATTGGGCTTTGGCGTTTTGGTAAAAATCAACCTGACAGCCAAGCGCGGCGCATAGCGCCACCCGGGATTTGGCAAAAACACGAAAAAGGCGCCGCATCCCTTGGGGTGCGGCGCCTTTCTTTATGCGGCCAGCCAATAAGGCTGGCCCACCAACAGCTGGTGTTATTCGGCCTTCATCGCCTCGATGCTGATCTGAATGGCCACCTCGTCGCTGACATAGGGGGCAAACATGCCCAGGCCAAAATCGCTGCGCAGCACGCTGGTTGTGGCGCTAAACCCGGCCCAAGGCTTGTTTGCCATCGGGTGATCGCCGGTTTTGTTCAATACCGCATCCAGCACCACGGGCTTGGTCACGCCATTCAGCGTCAGATCGCCGGTGATTTTGGCGGTGGTTTCGCCGGTTACTTCGATACCGGTCGAGGCAAAGCTGACCATCTCGTCATCGCTGGCGTCAAAAAAGTCTTTCGACATGAAATGCTGGAACCGCCCTTCCCAGCCGGTCAGCATCGATTTCACCGGCATAGACACCGAAACGCTGCTGGCGGCAGGGTTGGCTTGGTCAAACATGATCTCGCCCTCAAACCCCGAGAACATCCCCCAAGTGGTGGAAAAGCCCAGGTGATCATACGAGAAAACGATCTGGCTGTGGCTGGCGTCTAGCGTGTATTTTTCGGCCTCGGCCAGTGCGGCACTGGCGCTGAAAAGAGCGGCCCCAAGGGCGGTGGCGCGTAGAAAATGGTTCATCGGTGCATACCTCTGCTAAATCAAGATGCGTTACAGATCGTGCACGTCACTGCTTTTCTCAATTGCACAGAAACCCACATAGCCTGTTTGAAAATGAACAGGTTTTCTTATTGAACTGCCGCACTGCGCCCTGGCTTACGCCATCTTTGCCAGTTGCACGCCTGCGCGCGGTGGCTGTGCAGGCCACGCCGGCCCATCACGCAGCGCGCGCCGCAAAATAATGTCGCCCTGCAAATCCAAAACGCTGCAATAGCCATGATCTAGCGCGATATCGCCAACCATGCCCAAAGGCACACGGCGCAAAACGCGCATATGCCCGCTGCGCAGCTGGCGCCGATGCAGCAGCTGGCCTGTGCGCATATCCAGCAAAAACTCTTCGCCCGAAATATCGTTGATCGGGTCCAACAGCGGCGCTGCCACCAAAACACAGCCAAACACCGCGCTGAGGCGCACCATCACCTGCCACAGCTCTAGCGGCCAGGGCAGCAAAACCGCACCCAAGGCGGCCAGCAAAAGCGCCGCCCCCAGCAAACGCCGCAAGATCACCCACAAAAGCGCGGTTTCAGCCTGCAAGGCAATCGTGGCGCCGCGGGTGGGTATGGTGGTGGTCTGGTGCATGTTATGATCTTTCCCCTAATGGTATGTTGCTGGCAGATGGCCCAAAGATCGGGGCGGAAATTGGGCCGGCGAAAGGTATTCATGCGACGGGCCATGAAAGCGGGCATTCGCGGCTTTCGGCGCTTGCACCCTTGGGCGTTCCAGTGTATCCGCAGCCAACCTTTCCGCAGTTTTTCTTTAGAACCGCGCAGTCTCTCGTGGTGGGTGGCGGAACAGGGTAGGCCCACCTATGAAATGCGCCTGAAATGACAGGAGTGCACATGCCGCTATACGAGCATGTCTTTATCTCGCGCCAGGATCTGTCCAACGCGCAGGCCGAAGGTCTTATCGAACATTTCAGCACCGTACTTGCAGACAATGGCGGCAAAGTCATTGATAACGAGTATTGGGGCGTGAAAACCATGGCCTACAAGATCAACAAAAACCGCAAGGGCCACTACGCCCTGCTGCGCACCGACGCCCCCGCCGCTGCCGTGCAAGAGATGGAGCGCCTGATGCGCCTGCACGACGACGTCATGCGCGTTTTGACCATCAAGGTCGACGCCCATGAAGAGGGCCCCTCGGTCCAGATGCAAAAACGCGAAGAGCGTGGCGAACGCCGCGAGCGTCGTTGATCTTAGCCTGAAGAAAAGGACATAAACCATGGCCGCAAAACCATTTTTCCGCCGCCGCAAGGTTTGCCCGTTCTCGGGTGAGAACGCGCCTGCGATCGATTACAAAGATGTGCGCCTGCTGCAGCGCTACATTTCCGAGCGTGGCAAAATCGTGCCGTCGCGCATCACCGCCGTTTCGGCAAAAAAGCAGCGTGAGCTGGCCCGCGCAATCAAACGCGCCCGCTTTCTCGCCCTGCTGCCCTATGCCGTGAAGTAAGGAGATACCACAATGCAAGTGATCCTTCTGGAACGCGTGGCCAAGCTGGGCCAAATGGGCGATGTTGTCGACGTGCGCCCGGGCTATGCCCGCAACTTCCTGCTGCCCCAAGGCAAGGCGCTGACCGCGTCGCAAGCCAATGTGGCCGCTTTCGAAGAGCGCAAGGCACAGCTGGAAGCCCGCAACCTTGAAACCAAAAAAGAAGCCGAAGCACTGGGCGCCAAATTGGATGGCCAGCAGTTTGTGGTGATTCGCTCGGCATCGGATGCCGGCTCGCTTTATGGCTCGGTCACACCGCGTGATGCCGCCGAAGCAGCCACCGCCGCTGGCTTCTCGCTCGACCGCAAACAGGTTTCGCTGATCAACCCGATCAAGGAACTTGGCCTGCACAAGCTGGCCGTGCGCCTGCACCCCGAGGTGGAAGTTACCATCGTCATGAACGTTGCCCGCTCGCCCGAAGAGGCCGAGCTGCAGGCATCGGGCAAGTCGATCCAGGAACTGGCCGCCGAAGAAGAGGCCGCCGCTGATTTCGAAATCGCCGAACTGTTCGACGATATCGGCAGCGCCGCGGATGAGGATGCAGACGACGCATCCGAGGCCAACTAAGCCACAGGCTATCAAAGCCGAAATCAAACGCCGCGCAGAATTGCGCGGCGTTTTTTTATGCCCGCATGGCCCCTGCCCCTGCCCCACCTGCTGGCCGGGCTTGGCCCAAAAAAAACGGGGGCGGCCACGCCACCCCCGTTTCCTTTACCACTGGCCTAAGCCAAAGCTGATTATTCAGCGTCCATCGCTTCGATGGCGGCTTCCAGTTCGGCCTTGCCCACTTCTTTGTCGGTCACTTTGGCCTGCGCCAGAATGTGATCTACAACCTTATCTTCAAAGATGGGCGCGCGCAGCTGCTGCTGCATCTGCTGGTTTTGCTGAATGAATTCAAAGAACTGGCGCTCCTGGCCCGGGTATTGGCGGGCTTGTGCCATGATCGCTTGGGTCATTTCGGCATCGGTCACTTCCACCTCGGCCTTGCGGCCGATCTCGGCCAGCAGCAGGCCCAAACGCACGCGGCGCTCGGCCAGTGTGGTGTGCTCTTCTGTGGGCTCGATCGTGTCGTGGTTGTGATCGTGAACATCGGGGTTTTCTTCATGCCACAGCGAATGGGCAATCTGTGCCGCCTCTGCCTCGACCAGGCTGGGGGGCAGTTCGAATTGCACCAGCGCATCCAGCTTGTCCAGCAGCGCACGCTTTACCACCGCGCGGGCCGCGCCGGTGTATTCGGCCTCTAGGCGCTCGGCAATCTGGCCTTTCAGCGCGGCCAGATCTTCGGCGCCAAATTTCTTGGCCAGCTCATCGTCGATTTCCGCAGCCTTGGGCGCTTTCACATCCTTGATGGTGCAGTCAAATACAGCTGCCTTGCCCGCCAGGTTTTCGGCGCCGTAATTTTCGGGGAAGGTCACTTCAACGGCAATTTCTTCGCCCGCCTTCACGCCAACCAGCTGGTCTTCAAAACCGGGAATGAACGAGTTCGAGCCCAGCACCAGCGGGTAATCTTCGGCCGAGCCACCATCAAATGCCTCGCCATCAACCTTGCCGACAAAATCCAGCACAACCTGATCGCCCTCTTTCGCCTTCGAGCCTTTGCGGCGGCTGGCGAAATCTTGGGCCGTTTCGGCCAGGCTGTTCAGGGCCTCGTCGATGGCCGCGTCATCGGCCTTAACCACCATACGCTCTAGCTCGATACCCGACATATCCGCCTCGGGGATCTCGGGCAGCGCTTCGTAAGACATGGCGATCTTAACGTCGTCGCCCTCTTTCCAGTTTTCGCCATCGATCATTTCGACCTTGGGCTGCATCGCCGGGCGATCACCGCTTTTTTCGAAATGCTCGCCCATCGCACCGTCGATGGCTTCCTGCATGGCTTCGCCCAACAAACGCTGGCCAAACTGCTTTTTCAGCATCGCCATCGGCACCTTGCCCTTGCGAAAGCCTTTCATTTCGATTTCCGGCTGCGCCTCGACCAGTTTTTCATTCACCTTGGCGTCCAGCTCGGACGCGGTCACGACGATTTCGTAGCCGCGCTTCAGGCCATCATTCAGGGTTTCGGTGACTTGCATTTTTGTCCTCGCATAAGCTGACAGGCCGCCCGAACGGCGGCCTGGATAAATTTGCGTCTTACTAATTTGCCCGCAGCAGGGGATCAACCCTGAATCTGCCTTGGTCGTGCTATTTCAGACGAAAGCGCCGCCACAGCCCCAGCGCCAACAAGCCCTGCAGCGCCAGCCCCGCCATGCCTTGCACCGCCGCCATCACCTGCAAGGGCGCCGGCAGGCGCTGTGCATAGCCATCGGGCAAAAATTGGCGCCCCCATCCCATTTGCGGCCAGACATGGCTGGCATTGGCGCCTGCCACCTCGGCCCAGCTGGCCCCATCGCCCAAAATGGCCATATGCACCCCCACCCCCAAAAGCCACAGCAGGGCCAGGGCCAGCAGCGGCCGCCCTACCGAATGGCCATAGCGCGACAAAACATCAAAGGCCCAATAAAACAGCGCGATATGGGCCGGGGCCAGCTGTTTGCGCCCGCGCATTTCATGCATCAAAAACAGCGCCTCAGCCTCGGCCCGGCCCAAGCCACGCATGGCCCGGCGCAAACTGGCGTAGCGGGCGACCATCTCGGGGCTGGGGCGGGTGGGCCACGCGCCCTCTACCCCAGACAGCTGGCAGCCCAAATGCAGCCGCGCATGATGAAACGCAGGCGGCAGGCTGGAAAACTGTGTTTGCGCAAAATCTGCCGGGGCTGAAAACGCAGCATGGGAAAAATCAGCGTCGCCATCGACTTGGGCTGCAAACTGCACCGGCGCGTTGAAACGGGCGCCCCAAAACTGTGCCTCATCGTGAAACCGCGCGCCCGTAAACTGCGCAGGCGCATCAAAGACCGCGTTGGAAAACCGCACGGGCCCCGAAAACACCGCCCGGCGAAACCCCGCCCGCCCCAAGGCGCTGCGGCTGTGAAACCCTGCATCCTGAAAATTTGCCGCGCCCAGAAATTGCGTGCCGGTAAAATTGGCGCCATCGCGGAATGTCACGCCGGAAAACTGCGCAAGCCCCAAAAACACAGCACCGGAAAAGCTGGCATGCGCGCAAAATTCTGCCCCGCCAAAATGGCTGAAGGCGGGAAACACAAAGCCTGCAAAGCTGATCGCTGCGGGCAGGTGGGCCGCGCTGAAATCAGGCAGGCCCGCGCCCCCCAATATGGCATGGCTGGTGCCCAAGCGGGCCTGAAACACCGCCTCTAGCGCGCGATCTTCCTGCTCGGACAGGGGGCGCAGCTCTTTTTCCGGCACGCCCAACAGCTGCGCAACCTCGGCCCGCTCTGCGGGGGCCATGGGTGCACAAACGACCGCATTCCAATAGCGCCGGCTTAACGCCGCTTGCGCGGCGCGCGGTATGCGGCCCTGTGCCTCGGCCCCAGCGGTGGCCAATACCCACCAAGGGTTTTCTGCTGCCTCTATGCCCATTTTTGGCGCGCCCTAACTGCCCCGGCCTTTTCGCAGGCCCAATCAGGGAAACGGCGCGCCCGGCAAAAGGTTTACGCGCGGTCTGCGCGCCAGAACGGGTTGCTCCAGGCGCGCTTGCCCGCGGCATCCACCACCGTCACACGCAGCCAGGGAGAGGCTGCAAACCGCGCCAAGGGAATGCGCCCATGGGTCAGCGACTGCCCATGCACCGCCACCGCCGCCTGCCCATGCCCTTGCACGATAATGCTGCGCACTGCGGTGCAGCGCACCTCTACATGGTCGTCCATGACCACAACATCGCGCAGCTCGGGGCCTTGGCTGCTGTAATAGGCCCCGGCCTTTAGCGCCGCCAGCAGCGCCTCGGGGGTGTTTTGCTGTGCCTTCACCATCACCCAGCCGCCAAAATGATCGGGCTCGGTGAAATGGGCGTCGTCAGTGGCAATCAGATCTAGGCGCTGGCCTTCGGACAAGAGCAGATCCAGCACATGGCCACCGCCCTCGCGGTCGCAGCCAGTGGCACAGCCGTGGTTGTAAATTTCCACCGCATGGGCGGCTTTGATGCTGCGCGCATCGGCCAGCGTCAACCCCGACCAATGGGGGTGGGCGATGGCCACAAAAGCGCCTGCATCGCGCGCCCGCTGTGCCAGCGCGGGCCCGGTTTCCTGGCCCGCTACAGGCTTGAAGCCAGGGCTGTGCGACGGGGTGAAATCGGCCGGCAAACCCACGGCCAAAATGTGCCACAGCTCGCCATTTTCCATCGCGCCTGAATGCAGCTCGGCACCCAGAAGCGTGGTGAACTCGTCATCGCGAAACGCCAGCGTATCGGCAATCGGGTAGCCATAGATGCCGATAAAATGATCGGTCAATGCCATGAAATCATAGCCCTCTGCCTTGTAGCGCCGGCACACCTCGGCAGGATCCAGCGCGCCATCAGACAGGTTTGAATGCGTGTGCAGATTGCCGCGCCAAAAGGTGCCAGCAGCAGAAAAAGCAAGAAGCGACATCAGGGGGATCCTTTCATTTTCTGCCCTCTTAGGCAGCCCGCGCAACGCTATTGTGACAAAACTGTCGTTTTTCGCGGGTATTTGCGGGGCATGGATATAAACGCATTAAACACCGCCCTACAGCTGCGCGATTGGCCCCGTGCGGCAGCGCTGCTTGCGCCAGTCACAAAAGCGCCCGGCGCGCATCCGTCTTTGTTGTTCAATCATGGCAAGGTGGCGCTGGAGTTGGGCCAGATGGAGCAGGCCCAGGCCCTGTTGCAACGCGCGGTGCAAAGCGCCCCGCAGCATCAACCCGCCTGGTTCGAGCTGGGCCGCGCCGCGCTGGCCGCGGGCGCCCTGCCCGAGGCCTGCACAGCCTTTGCCCAGGCGCTGGCGCTTGCGCCCAGCGATGGCGATGCACGGCTGAATCTGGGGCGCATCGCGCTGCGTTTGGGGCGCTATGCGCTGGCCCAAGAGGCATGGCAGCCGCTGGCCGGCACCCCCGAGGCTGATCTGGCGCTTTATCGCATCGCCGCAGAAACGCGCAGCCCCGATGCCCCTGCCCTGCGCCAGGCCTTGCTGCACAGCCACCCCCAGCCTGCGGCGGTGCTGCGCGCTTTGGTGCGGGTGTCGCAGGGGGCTATTCCGCTGCGCCTGTAACATCATTGCGGCGGCTGCGGGCGCGAAACACCTTGCGATAGTGCCCGCGCTCTTGGCCCAGGGCCTGCTGCACCGCGCGATTGCGCGCGATGGCGTCTTCGTCCATATCGGCCAGCTCTAGCGCCTGGGCCGCGCGTGGAATGGCAAACACTTGCGCAATCGGCGTGCCGCGCGGCACGGTGCCCTGAAACCCCGCATCGCGCCAAATTGCCGGAAAATGCACGTAGCCATCGCAAAACCTGTCGCAATCCACCACGCCTGAAAGCACCTCAAAGGGCAGATCTGCGCGGTTTAACGGATGGGTAAAGAGCAGCGAAAACCCTTCGGGCACCTGCAATGTCCAGAAATTCATCAGCTTGATGATGGTATTCGTGCCCACATGAAAGGGCGCGCCTTGGGCCTGTTCGGGCACATGCACCCCCACCGGCGCGCGCGAGATCAGCGTATCGGGCAAATGCGGCATCTGCCAATCCCACGACAGCTGGCCATCGGCCACGTGCAGATCGGTGGCCAATGGAATAAGAATACCGCTGGCAAAGGCATCCAAAATCGGCGGGCAATGTTTCAGCGTGCGCACCGCCTGCCCGCCCAAACTATGCGCCGCAACCTCGGATGGCATCTGGCGCAGCCAATCGGGCAGCGCCTGGCCTGCAGGCACAGGCGGCGGCACAAGCCCGCGCAGGGCCGGGTGGCAGCGGGCGCGGATCATGCCCGCCCCCCATCGCGCCGGGCCAACCATGTGTGCACCACCGCCCCCGCAACCGTCAGCGCAATGATAATGGTGCCCACCGCGTTAATCACCGGCGGATGGCCATTTGGGTTGCGCGCCATCGCGCCAATTTCGGTGGCAAAGGTGCAGGCCCCGCCCTTGGCAAACATCGTGGTGTTGTAATTCTCGATCGAGGCCATAAAGGCGATCACCCCGGCTGACACCAGGGCCGGCATCAAAAAGGGCAGCGTGAGGCGCCAGAACACACGAAAGGGCGTAGCCCCCAAATCCAGCGCGGCCTCTTCCAACTCGATGGGTTGGCGTTGCAGCCGCGCCATCAAGATCAGCATCGGATAGCCCGCCACAAAGGTGGTTTGCGCCATGATAATGGTGAACAGCCCCGCATTCACCCCAAGCCGCCCCCAAAACACCAGGGCGCTAAGCCCCAGCACTATGCCCGGCGCCAGCATCGGTGACAAAAGCACCCACCACAGCACGCCATTGGCCCGCGCCCGCCAGCGCGTCAGCAACACCGCCCCCGCCAGCCCCAAGAGCAGCGACAAGGGCACAACCGCCGCCGCAATCAGCAGCGAATTGCCAAAACAGCCCACAAACCGCCCCCGGTCGAGGGCCCGCAGCACCGGGTCGGCGCGCAGC
Source organism: uncultured Lutimaribacter sp. (assembly GCA_913061505.1). Classification (GTDB taxonomy): domain Bacteria; phylum Pseudomonadota; class Alphaproteobacteria; order Rhodobacterales; family Rhodobacteraceae; genus CAJXSO01. Next base: position 46,417 of record CAJXSO010000017.1, on the reverse strand, counting down.
TCGGCCTCGGGCATCCAGAAAAACGCATACCATTTGCCCGTCAGCCCCTGCCAATCGGTAACAGAGGGGGGCGAGGTATCATTGACGCTGGAGAGAACCATCAGCAGCAAAGGCGCGAACATGAAGCACAAAAACGCCCATGTATAGGCAGTCAGCACCCCATCCGCGCTGAGAAAACGGCGCGCGGAATGGGGGGGTGATGGGGGGGTTAGGCTGCTCATTGAACCCTCGCAAAATCTTTCAGGCGGGTGCGCATCGCCCACATAAACAGCCCCACCAGCACGAAACACACCAGCGTGTAGGCCAAACTATAGGCCGCCCCCACGTTCGAGTTTTCCGATTCGAAAAACTTATTGTAGATCGATTGGCTAAACCATTCGGCCTGCAGCCCGCGGCTGATGATGCGCGGCACCGAAAATGCCCCCGCCGCCAGCATGAATGTGGCAATCGCCCCCACTGCAATGCCCGGTTTTGCATGCGGGATGATCACCCGCCAATGCAACCGCCACGTAGAGGCGCCCAGGTCTTTTGCGGCCTCTATCTGGTTGCGGTCCAGCGTGGCCATGACATTGTACATGGGAAACACCATGAACAGCACATAGGTATAGACAATCACCACAAAGACGGTGGCGGGAAAGCGTTTGAACTGAATGGGCGCATCGATCAGCTGCAGCCAGTGCAGCGCGCTGTTGATCAGCCCGTTGTTGTCGATAATCACGCTCCAGGCGTAAACGCGCATCAATTCGACAATTGCGTAGGGAATAACCAGGCCCAGAAACAGCCACATCGCCCGCTCGGGCGTGCTGGCCAGCGCCACCTTATAGGCGATGGGGTAGCACAGCACCAAAGCCAGCGCCGTTGCAGCCACCGCAAAACTTAAGGTGCGCACCAGCGTGATCAGGCCGATACGCTCGTATACCATCCCATCATGTTCAAATCGCAGCCCCAAAACGCCCAAAACGCGATTGGTTAGTTTGGCGTCTTCGATCTGTTTTTGCGTGTCCGACAGCGGGATCATCCGTGCCGCCGCGAGCCAGGCAAAGTTATCCAGCGTATAGGGGCTGGCACTGGCCTCGCGCTGTTTGAGATCATCAAACAAGGCGCGCGCGCGGGTGGCAATATCGCGGGCGGTGGCCATCTGTTGGGCTATGGGCGCGGCCGGATCAACCGCCAAAGCGGGCAAACCATAGGCAATATCCAGCCAGGCCGGCGGCGCATCGCGATCGCGCACCAGCGCGCGGTGGGTGTTGGCGCGGTCGCATTGCAAAATATAGGGGCGCACAGCCCCGGCCTGTGGCCGGCTGGCCGATGGCACCGCCATGCCCGAGGCAGACGGCACCGCCATGCCCGCGGCAGAGGGCACCGCCATGCCGCCATTGGCCGGGGCTATGGGCGCAGGCGCGTTTTCGTAGGTTTTCAACACCGACACGCAGGTTTGCGCATCGCGCGACAGGCTAAGCGCCACAGAACTGTCCAGCGCGCGTTTGGGGGCGGTGATCGCACGCTCGAGCATGCTCATCTGCGGCAACACGATCAGCATCAACGCCCACAGCGCGACGCAGGCAAAAAACAGCGCGGTCAAGCCCCGCCCATAGCCTTGCAACAGCCCGCTCATTGCGCGGCCAATTCTTGGCCCGTGCGCGCCAATGGGCCCGGCGGCAAAATCACCGCCTGATCGGCGTCAAAGCCCAGCGCCTGCATCTCGTCCCCCGACAGATGTGCCGCGCCGCTATTGGTGACATGCATGGCAATGCTGTGGCCTTGTGCCACAAAAAAGAGGTTTACAAACGCCCCTTCCAGATCGCGCCGTTCAAGCCGCGCTTGCAGGCGGTTTTCGCCCGCCCCCAGCTGCATGGCTTCGGGGCGCACAAATAAAACGGCCTGCTGCCCCTGCCCCAGCCCTGCCGGGTTGCGCGCGCGAAAGTGGCCCAATGGCGTGTCGATCTGGGCCATGCCGGCCGCTGTGGCGGTGATGCAGCCCTCGAGGCGGTTTGCCTCGCCCACGAACGAGGCCACAAAGGCGGTTTGCGGGGCCGAATACACCTCGTCGCCCGTGCCCACCTGCTCGACCCGGCCCGCGTTCATCACGGCGATCCGGTCAGACATGGTCAGCGCCTCGCCCTGATCGTGGGTGATGTAGATAAATGTAACACCCGTTTTCTTTTGTATCGCGCGCAATTCCGCGCGCATATGCTGGCGCAGTTTCAGATCCAGCGCCGATAGCGGCTCGTCCAGCAGCAGCACGGCAGGCTCTACCGCCAAGGCGCGCGCGATGGCCACGCGCTGGCGTTGGCCGCCCGATAACTCGCCCGGCATCTTGCCCGCCTGATCGCCCAGCGCCACCAGCGCCAGCAACTCTTCGGCACGCGCGCGCCGCGCAGCTTTCGGCATGCCCCGCGCCTCGAGGCCAAAGGCCACGTTTTCCCAGACAGGCATCAAGGGAAACAACGCCAGGTTTTGGAAAATCAGCGCGGTGGGCCGGGCATTGGGGCCTATCCCCGCCATATCCGCGCCACCGATCAACACCCGCCCGGCCGAAGGCTGCACAAAGCCCGACACCGCCCGCAAAATCGTGGTTTTGCCACAGCCCGATGGGCCCAAAATGGAAAAAAACTCGCCCGCTGCCACCTTTAGGCTGGTGGGCTCGACCGCCCGAAACCCATTTGGATAGGTAATCTCGACCTGATCCAACACAATATCTTGCCCGCGCATTCGGCCCCCTGAAACAAACCGGGAGAGGCAACAGCCCCCCCCGGAAATTGCTAAATTTGCCCAGATCAGGCGTTTGTGATGATTTCCACAAACTCGTTGCGGATGGGGGCAAAGAACGGCGTATCGGCCTGCCACCACCACATATTGCCCAGCACATCGGCGGTATAAACTTCGTTGAACTGGCGCTTGAAATCAGCGTTGGCAAATTCTGCAGCGCCCATGACGGCCGAGTTGTAGCCAGTGTTATTGGCAAACATGCCGCCCACTTCGGGCTGCAGCATAAAGTTCATAAAGGCCACGGCCTGTTCTTTGTTTTCGGCCTGTTTCAGCATGCCAAAGCTGTCAAGCCAGGTGATGATGCCTTCTTTCGGCGCGCGGTAGACGAAATCGGCGTTTTCGCGGTTCAACAGCAGGCCGGTAGTATCCCATGTCTGGCCAATCACGCAGCCCGCTTCTTTAAAGGCGGCGGTGGCTTCGGTGGCATTGTTCCAGAAGGCGCCAAAGTTTTCCTTGCGCTCGATAATCCAGCGCGCCACGGCACCCCACACGCGGCGGGCATCGTCTTCGGATTTGTAGACATCCAGCATGCGGTTCGAGGGCACTTCGCCGATGGCATCCAGATACAGGCCTGTGCCCATGATCACCGATTTCTGGCGGAAGGCAGCCGCGCCTTTGGCCTCGGGGCGCCACAGATCGCCATAAGACAGATCAGCATCCGCGATGTTCAGCTTGCCGCGGTTCAGCGTCAGGCCTTCGGTGCCCCAGTCGAAGGGCAGCAAGATCTGCTGGCCCGCATGCACGCCACCCAGGCTGGCGCTGTCGCGTAGGAACGAGGGGATCACATTGGCGACATTCACATCGGCGGGCACTTCGGCAAAATAGCTGTCGCCGTTGTCATCCAGATAGCCGGCCGAATTGGTGATCGAGGGGAATACGATATCAAAGCCTTTGCCGCCATTGGCGCGAATGGTCGATTCTGCCTCGTCATTCGAGCCAAATGTCGTCAGCTCTAGCTGAATGCCGGTGTCGGCCTCGAATTTCTCGGCGATATTGGGCTGGATGTAATCCTGCCAGGCCAAAACCTTTACGCTGCCCGACGAGGCCAGCGCGTCGGTTGCGCGCAAGATCATCGGGGCGGCCAGGGCTGCAGCGCCCAGTTTCAATGCGGAACGGCGGGTGGTGTTCATGAAAGCAACCTCTTCGTGCATGTTCGGCCCAATGCCGGGCGCTGCGCGGTGGCTATCGCATTAAACCTGTCATCTAGGTGACGGTTTTGAAAAAGATTTGTAACCGCGGGCCACAGCCGCCTAAAACTGGTATAAGGGTAAAGAAACCTATCCCGCGGGCGATAAGCACAGGCAGAAACAAGACCAAAATGATCAAGCTATTGGCATATCTTCGCGCCGATTTCACCGCCTATCCGCGTGGCACGCGCCAGGCAGTCTTGCCGCATTTTCTGCTGTTATCCCTGCTTGCCTGCACTGCCTTTGCCTATATCTGGCATTTCAAAGCCGAATTGCTGCGCATGTTGTCGTTTGTGCATGACACCCCCCAAGACATGGCGCAGGGCTATCTGCAGCTGCATATCGCCTCGATCACCTATATCGTCGCTGGCGCGGCGCTGACGCTGGCGTTGAACCGCTTTTACCTTCTCTATCTTGGCGCTGGGTTTTTGGCTGTTGGCATTAGCCAAATCCGCGGGCTGATGGCACGCCTAACAGCCGATCACAGCTCGCATTCCGTGATCGAGCATTTGGAATACGGCTATGTGGCCAATGTGGCCAATGCCGGGCTGGCCATTCGGCTGATGTTTCTGGCCTATTCCGTCTATGTGGGCCGTTTGGTTGTGAAACGCCAAAAGGAAAACCCGGGCGCCACCAAATGACGCCCACCACTAGACACTTATGTCTAGACTGGTGCCCACCCCTGCGCTAGGCTGATCACAATTCAGCTTTGGGAGGCAGGCATGAAAAGCCATTATCGTGTTGTAGTCATCGGCGGCGGGGTTGTTGGGGCCTCGGTTTTGTACCATCTGGCCAAATTCGGCTGGAGCGATGTGTGCCTGATCGAACGCAAGGTGCTTACCGCCGGGTCTAGCTGGCATGCCGCGGGCGGTTTTCATGCGCTCAACGCCGATCCAAACATCGCCAGCCTGCAGGCCTATACAATCGATCTGTTGTCAGAAATCGAAAAGGAATCGGGCCAATCGGTGGGCATGCACATGACCGGCGGCCTTAGCCTGGCTGGCACGCCTGATCGCTGGGAATGGCTGCAATCGGCCTATCGCACCTTCCAATCCATCGGCATCGAAGATGTGCGCCTTGTCACCCCCGAAGAGGCAGCCGCCCTTTGCCCCATCATGTCACCCCACGATATTCTGGGCGGCATGTGGGCCGATCGCGAGGGCTATATCGATACCACGGGCACCGTGCATGCCTATGCGGGTGCCGCCAAAAAACGTGGCGCCGAGGTGATCGAAAATAACCGCGTGCTGGAATTGAACCAAACCAAAGATGGCTGGCAGGTTGTCACCGAACAGGGCACCGTGACTTGCGAACATGTCGTCAATGCCGCCGGTCTTTGGGCCAAACAAGTGGGGCGCATGGCCGGGATCGAGCTGCCCGTATCGCCGCTGAACCACCACTACCTGATCTCAGACACAATCCCCGAGGTGGCCGCCCTTGACCACGAATTGCCGCTGGTCGTCGATCTCGAGGGCTTCACCTATATGCGCCAAGACCAAAAAGGCATTTTGCTGGGCATTTACGAAATCGACCACGACCATTGGATGATGGATGGTGCCCCTTGGGAATACGGCTTTGAGCTGCAGCAAGAAGATACCGACCGCATCGAGCGCGAATTGACCCTGGGCTTTCAGCGCTACCCCGCGCTGCAGCATGTGGGCGTGAAAACATGGGTCAATGGCGCCTTTACGTTTTCCCCCGATGGCAACCCGCTGGTGGGCCCCGTGCGTGGCAAGCCCGGCTATTGGTGCGCCTGCGCGGTGATGGCGGGCTTTTTGCAGGGCGGTGGCGTGGGCAAAAGCCTGGCGGAATGGATCATCCATGGCGAACCCGAGGCCGATGTTTTTGGCATGGATGTGGCCCGCTATGGCGATTATGCGGGCAACAAACGTTTCATCAAGGAAACCACCGGCCAGTTCTACACCCGCCGTTTCGTGATGACCTACCCCAACGAGCAGCTGCCCGCAGGCCGTGCCCTGCGCATGGCGCCTGCACATTCTGAAATGACAGCCGCCGGCTGCCGCTGGGGGGCCAGCTATGGGCTAGAGGTGCCGCTCTATTTCGCGCCCAGCCCCGATTTCGTGGAAAAACCCACGCTGAAACGGTCGAATGCCTTCGATATCGTGGCGGCCGAATGCGCAGCGGTGCGCAACGATGTGGGGCTGCTGGATATCACCGGCTTTTCGCGTTTCGAGGTCAAAGGCCCCGGCGCCGAGGCCTGGCTTGATCGCGTGATGGCCTCGAAACTGCCCGCACCGGGGCGCGCAAAGCTGGCACCGATGCTGTCGGAAACCGGCAAGTTAAAGGGCGATCTGACCGTCTTTAACTGGGGCGATGGCAGCTGGTGGATCATGGGCAGCTACTATCTGCGCGAATGGCATATGCGCTGGTTTGCCGATCATATGGACCCCGATGTAGATCTGCGCGATATCTCCGACGCCACAGTGGGCTTTTCGCTGGCCGGGCCAAAGGCGCGCCAAGTGATCGAACGGCTGAGCGATGGCAATGTGGGCGCGCTGCCCTTCATGGGCTGCGGCAGCTTTGACATCGGGCTTTATCGGTGCCGCGTGGGGCGGCTGTCGGTGGCGGGCGAGCTGGGCTATGAAATCCATTGCCACGCCATGGATCATATCGGCCTGCGCCGGGCGCTGTTGCAGGCGGGCGCCGATCTGGGGCTGCGCGAATATGGCTTTAATGCCCTGCTCAGCCTGCGGTTAGAGAAAAGCTTTGGCATTTGGTCGGCGGAATTCACCCAAGGCTACACACCGGCACAAACCGGGATGGACCGCTGGATTGACTGGGGCAAAGAGTTTATCGGCAAAACCGCCGCATTGGCCGAACGCAGCACACCCCCTGCCCAGCAGATTGTAACGCTGGAAATAGACGCGGTTGATGCCGATGCCAGCGGCTTTGAGCCTATTTGGCACAATGGCCAGCGGGTGGGCTTTGTCACCTCGGGCGGCTATGGGCACAGCGTGGGCAAATCGCTGGCCATGGCCATGCTGAACCGCGATGTTGCCGATATCGGCACCGAGCTTCGCGTGCATATCGTCGGGGTCGAGCGCGGCGCGCGGGTGATTGCGCCCTCGCCCTATGACCCCACAGGAAAGGCCATGCGCGCATGAGCACCACCACCGAACCCACCCCCGCCCGGCGCCAGGGGCGCCGGCGTGGCGCGGGCCATGGCCCCACCACCGAACAGCCCCCGCGCAGCGCCGCCTATCGCCAGTTGCGCAACCCCTTTCCGCTGATGTCGGTCTTTTCCGATGACGAGGCGGCCAATATGCACGAAACCGCCTTGCGCACCCTGGAAGAGCTGGGGATGCGCGTGCTGCTTCCTGAAGCGCGCAAGATTTACGCCGCCGCAGGCGCGCGCGTGGTGGATGATATGGTCTATATCGGGCGCGAGATTGTCACCGCAGCCTTGGCCTGCGCGCCGCGCAAAATCCATTGCCATGCGGGCAACCCCGCACGCGATGTGGTGCTGGAATTGGGCGGGCTGGCCTTTCAACCGGGCGCAGGCGCGCCCAATGCCACTGATCTGGTGCGCGGCCGCCGCCCCGGCTCGGCCCGGGATTTCATCGAATACACCCGGCTGGGCCAGCATTTCGATGTGTTTCACATGATGTCGCCCTCGGTCGAGCCGCAAGATGTGCCCACCCACTTGCGCCACTATTTCACCACCGCCACGCAGATGGAGCATAGCGATAAATTCCCCTTTCTCTTTGCGCGCGGCACGCCCCAGACCCAAGACAATTTCGAAATGCTGAAAATCGCACGCGGCCTGTCAGACGAGGCATTTGCCGCAGGCGCGCATAGCTACACGATCATCAACACCAATTCCCCCCGCTGCCTGGATATTCCCATGGCGCAAGGGCTGATCGATTTTGCCCGCGCAGGCCAGCTGTCGATCGTCACCCCCTTTACGCTGATGGGCGCAATGGCCCCCATCACCGTGGCGGGCGCAATCACCCTTAGCCACGCCGAATGTTTGGCGGCCATCACCCTCACCCAATTGGCCCGCCCCGGCGCGCCGGTGTGCTATGGCACATTCACCTCGAATGTTGATATGAAATCAGGCGCCCCCGCCTTTGGCACGCCTGCGCATTTTCAGGCCTCGCTTGCGGCGGGGCAAATGGCGCGGCTGTTGGGCCTGCCCTGGCGCAGCGCGGCGGGCAGTGCCGCCAATAGCAACGATGTGCAAGCCGCCAACGAAAACCAGCTGGGCCTGTGGGGCTGCCTGCTGGCCGGGGCCACGGTGATTATCCATTCCGCCGGCTGGCTCGAGGGGGGGCTATCGGTGAGCTATGAAAAGATCGTCACCGATGTCGAGGTACTGAACATGGTGGCCGAGCTTTGCGCCGGCAAAAAAGCGGGCGACGACGAGATCGGCTTTGCCAATGCCCTGGCGCATGTGCTGCCCACGGGGCATTTCTTTTCCGCGCCCCAAACCATGCAGCGCTATGACCGCGAATTTTACCAGCCCATCGTGCATGATTACGCCAATTTCGGCACCTGGACCGAGCGCGGCGCCCGCGACACCACCACCCGCGCCACAGATGTCTGGCAGGCCATTTTGGCCCAACCCAGCACCCCAATGACCGCCCCCGACCGCATGCAGGCGCTGCAGGCCTTCATCGAAAAACGCAGCGCCGCCGGTGGTGCCCCACCCGAAAGCTAAGGCGCAAAAAATGACAAATGCCCCCTCCGCCCCCCAGCCCGAGGCCGATGCAACCGGCAGCGCCCATATCAAAGCCACCCGCGAAGATTGGCTGCGGGTGGCGATGGATGTGCTGGTGTCAGATGGCATGTCCGAGGTCAAAGTGCTAACCATCAGCCAGCGCCTGGACGTATCACGCTCGTCTTTTTATTGGTATTTCAAAAGCCGCAAAGACCTGCTGAACCAGTTGCTGGCGGAATGGGAAAAATCCAATACCGGCATCATGGTGGCCGCGGCCCAAACCCCCGCCCCCACCATTACCGCCGCCTTGAATGCCGTGTTCAAATGCATCATCGACCCGGATGGGTTTAACCACCCATTAGATTTTGCCGTGCGTGAATGGGCGCGCCGCGATGGCACGGTGCGCCGCATTGTCGATCGCTCAGACACGGCGCGCACCGATGCGCTGGCGCAGATGTTTCAGCGCTACGGCTATGCCCCGGACGAGGCCGATATCCGCGCCCGCGTTCTTTATTACCAGCAAATCGGCTATTACGCCCTGGATCTGAACGAAACCATAGAAGAGCGTTTGGCCCGCGCCCGGCTGTATCTTTATGCCTTCACCGGCGTCTATCCCAGCGCCGAAGAAATTGACGAATTTTGCACCTTTGCACGGCAGGTGGCCACAAGATGACCCGCTATTCCGCCCTTTCGCTCTTGTCTCAGGGGGTGCGCGGCCACCGCGGCTGGCGCCCGGCCTGGGCCAAAACCCACAGGCCCAAACCCGCCTATGATGCGGTGATCGTGGGCGGCGGCGGGCATGGGCTGGCCACGGCCTATTATCTGGCCAAAACCCATGGGCTGTCACGGGTGGCGGTGCTGGAAAAGGGCTGGATCGGCGGCGGCAACACCGGGCGCAACACCACGGCTGTGCGCTCGAACTATTTCTATCCTGAAAGCGTGGCGCTTTATGATCTGGCCCTGCGCCTTTACGAGGGGCTATCAAAAGAGCTGAACTATAACATCATGCTGTCCCAGCGCGGCATGCTGATCGCCGCCCATACCCCCGCCCAGATGGAGATCTGCGCCCGCATCGCCAATGCCATGCAGCTCAATGGCGTGGATGGCCATCTCATGACCGCGGCCGAGGCCAAGGCCCGCATTCCCCTGCTCAATCAAACCCGCGATGCGCGCTTTGCCCTGATGGGCGGGGTCTGGCAGGGCCGTGCGGGCGTGGCGCGCCACGATGCGGTGGCCTGGGGCTATGCGCGCGCTGCCAGTGCCTTGGGCGTTGATATCATCGAAAACTGCACCGTGACCGGCATTGAAACACAGGCCGGCGCGGTCTGTGGGGTGCAAACCAACCTGGGCCCGATCCGCACCGGGCGGCTGGGCCTGGCTGCGGCGGGCGCCACACCGGGGCTGGCGGCCATGGTTGGGGCATCGCTGCCCATCCATACCTATGCGCTGCAGGCCTTTGTATCGGAACCTGTCAAGCCTATGCTGGACACGGTTTTGCTGTATCTGGGCACCGGCACCTATGTCAGCCAATCCGACAAGGGCGAGCTGGTTTTTGGCGGCGGGCTAGATCGCGTGCCCACCCATGGCCAACGCGGCAACCTGCCCGCGCAAGAAACCGTTGTATCGGGCCTGCTTGAAATGTTTCCCGCCTTTGCCCAGCTGAAATTGCTGCGCCAATGGGCGGGGGTTGTGGATGTGGTTCCAGACAGCTCGCCGGTTATTGGGCCGCTGGGGCCAAAGGGCATGTTTGTCAATTGCGGCTGGGGCACTGGCGGGTTCAAGGCCATTCCCGCAGGCGGCTGGCTGTTGGCGCATCTTTTGGCCACGGGCACGCATCACACCATCAGCCGCCCCTTTGATATCGACCGCTTTACCACGGGGCGGCTGATAGACGAGGCTGCCGGCTCGGGCATCGCGCATTAGACGGAGGCAAGCCCATGCAACAATTCCCCTGCCCCTTTTGCGGCCTGCGTGAAGAAACCGAATTTCACTTTGCCGCCGAGGCCGGCAAGCCACGCCCCGAACCGGCAGCACAGGTCAGCGCCGACCGCTGGGCGGCCTATCTCTACCTCAGCGCCGCCCCAAAGGGCGAAGCGCATGAAATCTGGGTGCATCGCAGCTGCGGCGAATTTTTCCTGATGACACGCAATACCGAAACCCGGGCGGTTTTGGCCACACAGGCGCTGCCAGGAAGGGCGGGCGAATGAGCGGATGGCGCCACCCCAGCATGGGGCATATGATCGATCGCACCAGCCCGATCAGCTTTTCCTTCGATGGCACCCCCCTGCAGGGCTTTCAGGGCGACAGCGTAGCCTCGGCGCTATTGGCGGCAGGGCCGCGCGTGCTGGGGCGCAGTTTCAAATATCACCGCCCCCGCGGGCTGTGGGGCATGGCTGGGGAAGAACCAAACGCCATCTTTGATGTGCAAGAACAGGGGCTTGGCTGCCCAAACCAACGCGCCACCACCCTGCCCTTGCGCGCAGGCATGGCGCTGCGCTCGGTCAACACCCGCCCCAGCGCGCAGGGCGATTGGCTGGGGGTTATGGATTGGGCCCAGCGGTTCTTGCCAGCCGGGTTTTATTATAAAACCTTCATGGCCCTTGGCTGGATGCGCTGGGAACCGATGATCCGGCGCATGGCAGGCCTGGGCCGGCTAGACCCCGCCCATATGCCCGCCGCCACAACGCCCGCCTTGAACGCGCTTTGCGATCTTTTGGTCATTGGCGCAGGCCCGGCCGGGCTGGCCGCCGCCAAAGCCGCCGCAGATCAGGGCCGCGTGGTATGGCTGCTCGACGAGGCCACAGCCCTGGGCGGCAGCCTGCGCTGGCGCGGCGGCGAGATCAATGGCGCGCCTTGGGCCGAATTTGCCAACGCCACCGAAACCGCGGTGCTGCAGGCCGGTGGCCGCGTGCTGACAGATACCACGCTTTGGGGCGCCTTTGATCATGGCAGCTATGCCGCCTGGCAACGCCGCGCCAATGCCCCCGATCGCCATTGGCGGCTGCGCGCCCAGCAGGTTATTCTGGCCGCAGGCGCGATCGAGCGGCCCATGTGGTTTGCCAATAACGACCTGCCCGGCATCTTATCGGCCGAAGCCGCGCTGCACTATCTGGTGCTTTATGGTGCTGTGGCCGGGCGGCGCATTTTGCTGGCCACTGGCAATGATGCCAGCTACCCGGTTGCCGCGGCCCTGGCGCAGGCAGGCGCGCAGGTGATCTTGGCCGATACGCGCCAGCAAACGCCCCCCGCACCCCAAGGGGTGCGCCACATGCCCGGCGCCACGCTAAGCCGTGCCCACGGCAGCCGCGCGGTGGGGGCTGCAACCGTTGATGGGCATTATATCGACGCTGATACGATTTTGGTGTCGGGGGGGTATACGCCCTCGGTGCATCTGCATTGCCAGGCCGGTGGCAAGCTGGATTGGGCCCCGGCCTGCGACGCGCTTGTGCCGCGCCCGGGCACGGCGCCCATGGCCACCGTTGGCGCCGCAAACGGCGCCTTTGGGCTGGCGCTGGCACTGGCCCAGGGCCATGCTGCCGCACAGGGCGCAGGCCCCGCCCCCCAAGCCACCGCACCGGCCTGGGGCCTGGCCGCCATCCGCCCCAATCCACAGCTGCGCGGGCGGCAATGGATCGACCCGCAAAATGACGTGACATTGAAAGACGTGAAACTGGCCGCACAAGAGGGCTACAGCGCGGTTGAACACCTCAAACGCTACACCACCCTTGGCATGGCCACCGACCAGGGCCGCAGCGCCAATTTCGCGGGGCTGGCCGCCATGGCCGCATTGACCGGGCGCAGCATTGCGCAAACCGGCACCACCACCTACCGCCCGCCCTTTGTGCCCGTGCCCTTGGGCGTGATCGGTGGGCTGCGCCGCGGCAGCGCCTTTGACCCGCCAAAACGGCTGGCCCTTGAACCACAGCACCGCGAAATGGGCGCGCGTTTGCGCGAATATGGCGGCTGGTTGCGCCCCGCCTTTTACGGCACCGACGAAGCCCGCGCCGTGCAATCCGAGGCCTTGATCGCACGAAAAACCGTGGGGCTTTACGATGCCTCGCCCCTGGGCAAGATCGAGGTGATTGGCCCCAATGCGGCCGCCTTGCTAGATTTTTGCGGCTATGTGCCCATGTCCAGCCTAAAGCCGGGGCGCGCGCGCTATGGGTTCATGCTGGCCGAAAGTGGAATTGTGCATGACGATGGCGTGGTTTTACGCCTGGATACCGACAGATTTGTGGTATCGGCCTCGTCTTCGCATGTGGCCAGCGTGCGCATGATCTTGGAAGAGGCCCGCCAAGATCGGTTCGCGTCGAAAGATGTGTTTGTGCATGACATCACCTGCAACTGGTGCACGCTTACCGCCAGCGGCCCCGCCGCGCGGGCGCTGCTGGTGCAGGCGGGCGTGCTGGCGCCGGGCAGCGCGGCCCATGCCTTGCCGCATATGGGGGTGATCGAAAGCCAATGGCAGGGCGCGCCCCTACGGCTGGCGCGGGTGAGTTTTACCGGCGATTGCGCCTTTGAAATCTCGGTGCCATTGCGCCATGCCAGCGCGCTTTACACCGCCTTAGACGCGGCCCGCACCACCCTGGGCGGGGCCTGGATCGGGCTAGAGGCGGTTATGATCTTGCGGGCTGAAAAAGGCTATATCTTGGTTGGCAAAGACACCGACGGCGTGACCATGCCCCATGATTTGGGCTGGTCTGGCCCCAGATCGAAACGCCAAGACCCCTATTTTGGCGATCGCGCCCTGTTCACCGCCGAGGCGCAGCGCCCCGACCGGCGGCAATTGGTGGGCCTTGTCACCCCCCAGCACACCCCGCTGCCAACCGGCGCGCATATCGTGCCAAATTCGGGCGATTTACACTCGCTTGGGTTTGTAACATCAAGTTATTACAGCCCTTTCTTAGGCAGGCCCATTGCGCTGGCCATGGTGAATGGCGGCCGTGATCTGATGGGGGAAACGGTGGGGGTGTTTCATTTGGGCGAAAGGATGCAGGCGCAGATATGCGCCCCCTGCGCCCTTGACCCGAAAGGAGAGCGCCTGAATGGATGATCGCATCTGGACCACCCAAGCGCCCACACCGGGCACCACCCTGACGCTGCGCCAATGCACGCTGGAATGCCTGCCCCCCCAGGGTGCTGCTTTAATGTCGGGCGCGCTTGATCGGGCCTTGGCCTGCTTGGCCCCAGGTGCGCCCCTGCTGGGCCTGCTGGAAACCCAGCCCGCCACCGGCCCCTTTGCCCTGCGCATTGCCCGGGATCGGGCGCTTTTATGCACAGCCGCACCTTTGGGCCAGCAGGGCTGGCACGATGGCTGGGCCCTATCGGCGGCCGATGATGCCTATGTCGCGCTGCATGTCAGCGGCCCTGCTGCGGCCGACCTGCAGGCGGCATGCATGGCGCCCTATCAGGCCTCGCCCTCTGCCATGGTAAAATTTGCCGGCCAGTATGCGTTGCTCAGCCGCAGCGCAACGGGCTTTATTGCCCGGGTAGAGGCTGCTCATAGCGCAGAAATAGTGCATTATTTGCAGATGGTTGCAGACAATATTTAAACTTTTTCATTAGCTGCAATCGCACCCCAACTGCTGCGGCTATCTGCCGGGCATTCATTGGCTTTGTTCCGGGCTGCGCAAATCTGTTGACAGAGGCCCCCTGCCGCCACCTATCATCCTAGACAGATATGTCCACGACTCAATAAACATATCATATCAGGGAGAGAAACCATGACCAAAACACCGCTCCACCCCGCGGTATCGCTTTACGCCCGCGAAACCCGCGCCGGGTTGATGGACCGGCGCGAATTCATCTCGCGCGCCACCATGCTGGGCCTCAGCGCCAGCGCTGCTTATGCGGCCATCGGCCTTAGCCTGCCCACCCCCGCGCATGCCGCGCCCCAAAAGGGTGGCACCTTGCGGGTGAACATGGAAACAAAAGCCCTGAAAGACCCCCGCCTGTGGGATTGGACAGAATACGCCAATTTCTGCCGCGGCTGGCTGGATTACCTGGCGCTGTTTAACCGCGACGGCAGCGTAACCGGCGGGTTGCTGGAAAGCTGGAGCGCCAATGACACCGCCACGGAATATGTGCTGAACCTGCGCAAGGGCGTGAAATGGAACAATGGCGATGATTTCACCGCCGAAGACGTAGTGCATAACTTTGATCGTTGGGCCGATGGCACGGTCGAGGGCAATTCGATGGCCACCCGCGTGGCAGCGCTACAAGACCCAGACACCAAAAAGCTGCGCCCCGGCGCGGTCGAGGTGATCGATGCACATACCGTGCGGCTCAAGCTGGCCCAATCCGATATCAGCATCATTGCAGGCCTGTCAGATTACCCCGCAGCGGTTGTGCACCGCAGCTATACGGGCGGTGATTTGCTGGACAATCCCATTGGCACAGGCGCCTATCTGCCGGAAAGCTATGCCGTGGGCGAAAAAGGCGTTTTGGTGCGCAACCCCAATCACGACTATTGGCGCGAGGGCGGCTGGCTTGATCGCATCGAATTTGTCGATCTGGGCACCGATCAATCGGCCATCTTGGCCGCAGCCGAAGGCGACGAGATCGACCTGACCTATCGCACCGATGGCGATTTCGTGGCAGCCTTTGATGCCATTGGCTGGCAACCCACAGATGTGGTGACAGCCAACACATTGGCGGTGCGTTTCAACCAATCGGGCGCGCCCTATGACAACCGCGATGTGCGCCGCGGCATTCAACTGGCCGTCGATAATGCCAAAGTGCTGGAATTGGGCATCGGCGGGCTGGGGCTGCCCGGTGAAAACCACCACGTCTGCCCCGTGCACCCCGAATACGCCACCCTGCCCCCGCTCGAGGTAAACCCAGACCGGGGCCGCGAAATGGTGGTGGCCGCGGGCCATGGCGATACCGAATTTGAACTGACATCGCTCGATACCGAATGGCAGCGCAACACCTGCGATGCCATTGCCGCACAAATGCGCGATGCCGGGCTAAACGTGAAACGCACCATTCTGCCTGGCGCAACATTTTGGAATGATTGGCTGAAATATCCGTTCTCGGCCACCGAATGGGGCCCGCGCCCCTTGGGCATTCAGATCATGGCGCTGGCGTATAAAAGCGGTGTGGCATGGAATGAAAGCGCCTTTGCCAATGAAACATTCGACAATTTGCTGGCCCAGGGCCTGTCGATTGCCGATGCCGATAAACGCCGCGAGATCATGGCCCAGATGCAGCAGATCTTGCAAGACGAAGGCGTGTTGATCCAGCCCTATTGGCGCTCGGTCTACAACCATTCGAATGGCAAATTCGCCAATGTGAACGTGCACCCCTTCTATCAGTTGGATCTGCACGATATTTACATGCAGGGCTAACCAGCCCCAGCCCAGTGATGCGCCCGTGCCCCTGCGGCATGGGCGCGTTCAAGGCTACGAATAGCTAAGAACACGCGCGTGCGTTTCCGCCACAGCCCTAGCGCTGCGCTGGCAAAAACGCCTCGATCGCGGCGGCGGCCATGACAATGGATTGCCCCGTTTCAGGGTGGCGCGAATTCAGCCCGCCTTTTTCCACCCGCACCGTGACATTGGCACCACCAAACAGCCCGGCAATGGCGGCAGGATCCACCTGTTCGGGGGCCTGCACGCCGATTGTTACAACGATACGCAGCGCATCGCGCTTGATCCCCGGCACCGACAGAATATGCAAAGACGAGCGCTGGCGCGCATTTTCCACCGCGCGCATAGCCGCCTTGGTATAGTTTTCGCCATGCAGGTCGTTGCCCATACCCATTTCGATAATAAAGCGTTGGTCAGCCATCACTGCGCCTCCAGATCAAGCGATACTGAAATCGCGGCAAGGGCCATCACATTGGGCGGGCCGCTGGGGCGGGGCACATCCAAACCGCCCTGCACCACCACCACCCGCGGCTGACCATAGGGGAATGCCGCCTCGATCTGGGCGCAATCCACCATTTCAGGGCGGGCCACACCAATTTCCACATCCAAGATCATCGCCTCTTTCGGGGCGCCGAACAGCTCGGCCAGGTTGATCGAGTTGCGCCACAGCGCGTCACGCACGGCACGCAGCGCGGCTTGGGTATAATCTTGGCGGCGCAGCGAGGTGCCGATGCCAAATTCGGTAAGCAGACGTGTTTCGGGCATTGGGCCATCCTGCAGCTGGGGGCAACAGGCAAAACTTGGCCCAGCTTAGGGGCAGGTTCAAGGCCAAAGGGCTGGTGGCCCGCCCAGCGGGGCCACCAGCAGGCCTGTGCGGCGGGTTAGTTTTTCAGCTCGGTCCAGATGCGGTCGTAAATTTCCTGAACTTGCTGATCGCACACCTCGATAAACACGCCCGGCCCTGCAGTGGCGGGCGGGTTCGATTCTGGCTGGCTGGCCAGGCTTGGGTCAAGAAAGGGCGCCACGCCATCGACCCCGGCCACATAGCGGGCATAGTTCGAAACCGCCGCGATGTTTTCAGGCTCTAGCAGAAAGTCCATGAATTTAATGGCATTTTCGCGGTTGGGCGCGTCTTTCAGCAGCACCACGTTATCCATCCACACCACATAGCCTTCGCGCGGGAAGGCGTATTCAATCGGTGCGCCCTCTTGCCGGGCCTTGGCGCCGAAGCCATCGTAAATTTGGCCCACGGCCGCATCCCCCGAGACCAGCACCTCTTTTGCCGTATCAGAATTGAACGAGGCCCAATGCGTTTTGGCCTTTTGCAGCATATCGTTCAGCGCCTTCAGCTGCGCACGATCGCTGGAACATTGCGGAATGCCCAAATGCAGCGCGGCCATGGCCATAACCTCGCCTTGGCTGTCCAGCATGTTAATCTTGCCCGACAATTCAGCAGGCGGGTCAAACAAGATGGCGGTTGTGTTGATATCGCCAGAAAACACCTGGCGGTTCACTGCAAACGAGGTCGAGCCCCACTGATAGGGGATCGAGTGCTGGCGCCCCGGGTCAAAGCTGGGATCTGCCCATTGCGGCAAGATGTTGCCTTTGTTTTTCAACTCGCCATCGGCGATCGTATCCAGCAGCCCCTCGCCCGCCATGATCTGCACCATGTAATCGCCGGGCACGGCCACATCATAGGTGCCCATCGCCCCAGCCTTTAACGCGGCCAGCAGCGCCTCGTTGCTGTCGTAGGTATCCATCACGATCTCGACATCATTTTCAGCGGCAAACTTATCCAGCAACTCTTGCGGGATGTATTCGAACCAATGGTAGATCACCAGCTTGCCATCGGCCAAGGCAGCACCGGCAGACAGGCATAGCGCGGCCGCAGCCACGGTGGATTTGATGAGTGATTTCATGACAACCTCCATGTTGGTCATTTGTTTGTGTCCCTTTGGCTGATCAGCCAAGACAGTGTGACCATCACCACCGACACCCCAAGAAGCATTGTGGAAATAGCCATGATATTGGGCTTTATGCCCTGTTTGACCGCGCCAAAAATCGCGGTTGGCAGGGTTTCAACCCCTGCACCTTTGACAAAATTGGTGATGATGAAATCATCCAGCGACACGATAAAGGCCAACAGCCAGCCGCTGAGGATACCGGGCATCATCAAGGGCAGCAGCACGCGGCCAAAGGCCTTGGCCCGGGTGGCGTAAAGATCCATCGCCGCCTGCTCGTATGTGGCCTCGATCCCTTGCATGCGCGCGGAAATCGGCAAATAGGCAAAGGGAATGCAAAAGGCGATATGGGCCAACAAAATGGTCAGCAACCCGCGATCAACGCCAATGGCGTTGAAAAATATCAGCGTGGCCACCGCAGTTACGATTTCGGGCACCATCAGCGGCAGCGAAATCAGCCCGAATGACAGCATGCGCAGGCGAAACTGCCCACCGCGCAACAGCGCCGTTGCGGCAAATGTGGCCATGGCGGTGGAAACCGTGGCCGCCACAAGGGCAATGACAAAACTGTTGCGCGCGGCAGACTTGAACTTGTCGCTGTCCGCGCCGGTGAACACCTCGACATACCAGCGCAGCGATAGCCCCTCCCAGTTTGTGATCGAGGCCGAGGCGTTAAAACTGTAGGCGGTTACCACCAATAGCGGCGCATAAAGCACAAACAGGCACAACAGCGTCACCGCTTTGAAACTGGGGTAATGGCGCAAATCATAGCGGCGCATGGCCATATCAATTGCCCCCCTTTGCCTGTTGGCGCGCAAAAATCAGCAAGACAATCATCACCAATGTCAGCAAGATCATCGAGGCCGCCGCGCCAAATGGCCAATTGCCGGCATTGCCTTTGAATTGCTCTTCGATCAGCGATCCAATCATGAAATTCTTGGCGCCGCCCAACAAATCGGGCGCCAAAAACGAGCCGAGCGAGGGCACGAAAACCAAAATGCAGCCGGCAATAATGCCCGGTTTGACGCTGGGCAAAATGATGCGGCGCAAAATCACCCAGCGCGTGGCGTAAAGATCAGCTGCGGCCTCGGACAGGGCAAAGTTATACCGCTCGACCGCGGCATAAATGGGCAGCACCATGAAGGGCAGGTACGAATAAAACAGCCCCAACTGCACGGCGAAATTGGTGTTCACAATCGCCAGCGGTTCCGAGATCAGCCCCGTGGCCTGCAAAAAATCATTCAAAGGCCCCTGATCGCGCAGCAAGAATTTCATGGAAACCGTGCGGATCAACAAATTTACCCAATAGGGAATGGTGATCAAAAACACCCAAAGCCCGCGGTGTTTTTGCGGGCGTGTGGCAATGAAATAGGCCGTTGGAAAACCGATCAGCAGGCTTAACAGCGTGGCCAGACCGGCCTGCCAGATCGAACGCCAAAAGATCGAGATATAGGTCCATTGCAGCACGGGCGGCGCGTCGCCGAAAAGGCCGCGATCGAAAAAGAACTGGTCATAGGCGGCCAGTGTAAATTCCCACACCACGCCGCCGCGGAACTCTTTGGTAAGAAACGAATACAGCGCCATCATCGACACCGGCGCCAAAACCAGCACCAGCAATGTCACCCAAGACGGCAGCAGCAACCAAAGCCGCACAGGCGCGAATGTGTTGCTTTGCGATGCGCCGCTGCTTTGCCCGCCCCCTGCCATTATGACACCAAGAGGCGCCCTGCCCCTTGCTCTGCGTTGATCACCACATCTGTGCCAGGCTCAAATACCCGCGCATTGCCACGCGCCGAATTCGAGGCGCGGATGGTAAAGCTGGGCCCCTGATCCAGCGCAACGATGGTTGTAATATCTGTGCCGATAAAGATATTTTCCCGCACCCGCCCCCTTAGGCCACCAGGGGCGGCATCGGCCTTGGTTAAAAACAGCCGCTCGGGGCGTAGCGAAAGATGCGCCTTTGCCCCCACCTGCGCCCCTGTCACCGCCTGGCATTGCAGCACATGCCCACCAGCCATTTGGCAGCTGGCGTGCGCCGTATCGAGCTGCGTCACCACCACCTCGATCAGGTTTGTGTCACCGATAAAATCGGCCACAAAACGGTTTACGGGGCGCTCGTAAATATCGCGGGCCTGGCCCAGTTGCTGCACTTGCCCCGCCGACATCACCGCGATGCGGTCTGACATGGTCAGCGCCTCTTCTTGGTCGTGGGTGACAAAAATAAAGGTGATGCCAGTTTCGCGCTGCAGATGTTTCAATTCCAGCTGCATGGCTTTGCGCAGTTTCAAATCCAGCGCCGATAGCGGCTCGTCCAACAGCAACACCTTAGGCTGGGGCGCCAAGGCCCGCGCCAAGGCCACCCGCTGTTGCTGGCCGCCGGATAGCTGGGCGGGTTTGCGCGCGGCAAATTGGGCCAGCTGCACCATATCCAGCACCTCTGCCGCCCGCCCCCGCGCCTGCGCCTTGCTTTGGCCCAGCATTTCCAGCCCGAAACTGACGTTTTCCAAAACGCTCATATGCGGAAACAGCGCGTAGTTTTGGAACACCGTGTTCACCGGCCGCTGATAGGGCGGCAAATTTGCGATGGGCTGGCCAAACAGCAAGATGTCGCCGGCGCTGACATCTTCGAACCCCGCAATCATCCGCAAAAGCGTGGTTTTCCCGCATCCCGATGGGCCAAGCAGCGTGAAAAACTCGTTATCCTCAATGGCCAAAGACACATGATTTAGCGCGGTGAAATCGCCATAGGTTTTCACGGCGTCGCGAATATCGACAGCAATGGGCCGATCCGGTTGCAAATGCATCTCCCCCGCTTGTTGGCGTGCATGAAAGACCAGCACACCAAGGCCCGCCAGCCATAGTGACAGACTAGGGAAGGAACACCGCAAACCCAAATAACGGTGTGCCACAGCGATTGTTAGGATTTGGCTAAGCCCGCCACAGACAGGCAATCGCCCCCTGCCCACACACCGACAAAGCCACAGGCACAGGCCCGCGGCGCGGATTTGGGCAAAGCGGTGAAAAACCGGGCAGCTGCCATATGGCAGGCCAGGCCTTTCGCCGAATCACACGCCCGCCTAGATATCGGCTAGGGCCGTGATTTCACGCCGGAATGGCAGCGCATCGCCAATATCAGGCCCATCCAATTCCCGCGCATAGCGGTGCCCGGCATAGGTGGCCCAGGCAATGGGGCCCGGCGCCTCGGCATCGCCAATACGCTGCACCGACAGAATACCCGCATCGCCCCAATCGGCCCAGCGCGCCATCAAACCATGAAACAGCGCATCATTTGGCTGGCGCGAGGCCACAACAACCACGGCCTGCGCGGCAATTGGCGTAATCTTATCAGTATAGGTGCAATTGCTATCCACATGATCAGATCCGATGGCCACAACCCCACGGTTCAGCACAATCTCAACCCCCATCTGCGCCAAACGGCGGTGGATGCTGTGCTGTTCTAACGTGTTCACCGTCCAATCCGACACATAGGCCGAGGGGGTAACCAGCGTGACCGCACAGCCCTTGCTTTGCAAAAGCTCGGCCAAAACGCCGCCCATGTAATAATGATCGTCGTCATAGATCACCACATCGCCCTGGGGCAAACGGCCCGCCATAATATCATCGGGGGTGAACACCGGCATCAAGGGATCTATCGGCATTGGCGCCACGTGCTGGCGGCTGACACCATCGCGCCGCCATGTGCTGCCTGTGGCGATACAGATATGCTGAAAGCCAAATTCCAAAATGCCCGCGGCATCAAGATGGCTGTCGAAATAGGTGTCTACATTGGTTTTTTTGCCAATTTGATAGGCGCGGTAATCGGCCACGCGCCCCCAGGCGGAAAGGCCGGGCAACAGCCGCTCTTTGGCCACGCGCCCGCCCAAAGCGGTGCCCGCCTCGGCCAGCGCCACATCATAGCCACGCTCGGCCAAGGCGCGGGTGGCCTCTAGCCCGGCAGGCCCGGCCCCCACAACCAGCACCGATTGGCTGGGGCCTTTGGCATTCATCCGCTCGGGGTGCCAGCCCTTGCGCCATTCCTCCATAAAGGTGGGGTTTTGCGTGCAGCGGCTGATCGACATGGTCATATCGCCCGTGATGCAAATATTGCAGCCGATACATTCGCGGATATCATCGATGCGGCCCTGATCGATTTTTTGCGGCAAAAACGGGTCTGCGATCGAGGGGCGCGCGCAGCCGATGGCATCTAACGTGCCACTGCGCAGCATGCGCGCCATCACATCGGGCGAGGTAAAGCGCCCCACCCCCACAACCGGCTTTTGCGACAATGCGCGAATGCCCGTCACCAAAGCCTCTTGCGCGGCCTCGCCCTTGAACCGCGAGGGGCCAGAACAGTCTTCCCAGGTGCCATGGGCCAGATCCCACAGATCGGGCAAATCTTTGTTCATCTCGATGAAATCGCGCAATTCCGCGTTTGAAAAGCCCAAATCATCAATGGTTTCATCCAGCGACACCCGCATGGTGATGCCCATGCTATCGCCCACGGCTGCGCGCATATCTTCGATAACTTCACGCGCAAACCGCGCGCGGTTTTCCAGGCTGCCGCCATATTCATCGTCGCGCATATTGGTGGCGCGGCTGAGAAAATGTTGAAAAATGCCAAAGCCATGGGCGCCATAAAGGCAAATCAGGTCAAAACCCGCGGTTTTGGCCCGTTTGGCCGCGTTCACAAACCAGCGGCGCAGGTCTTTGATATCGTCTTTTGTCAGCGCACGCGCTTGCACCGGATCGTTGGTAAAGGTGCGAATGGGCCCGCCCGACACAGCCAGGGGCACCTCTTTGGTGTAGAAATTCGGGCCATTTATGCCCGAATAGGCCAGCTGAATGCCTGCCAGCGCGCCATGCTCTTTCATCTTATCGGCCATACGCGCCAGCATGGGTATGTCTTTGTCTTCCCACAGGCGCAGCTCGATAAAGGGGGTGATTTCCGAGCTGTGGTGCATTTCCGTCTGTTCGGTGAAAATCACCCCCCAGCCCCCTTCGGATTTGATACCTCGCATCGCGGCTGCGGCAGACGGGTCGCGATAGCCCGCCCCATTGCAATGGGGCACCTGATAAAAGCGGTTCTTGGCCGTAACGGGGCCAATTTTCAGCGGCTCGAATAAGATATCATAACGGGGATCACGCAAAGTTTGCTCCATCTTGGCTGGTGGGGCGATGGTAACAAAGAACACCAAGGCGCCAAGACCACGCTGCGGAAGCATTGGTTAGGAAGCAACTAATTGATCCCCCCTGCCCGGCGCTGAGATAAAGGCGGGAAAGCATACCAAAGGGGCGCGCGATGAAAATTGGCATCTATCAGGGCCAGCCATTGGGTGGGCACGCGGGCCTGCAATCGGCCCAAGATATCAGCGCGGCCTTTCACACCCTGGCCTGCACGCTAAAGGCCTGCGCGCTGGCCGGGGCCGAAATGGTGGTTTTCCCCGAGCTGTTCCTGCCCGGCTACAACCAACCCCAGCTGCACGCCCGCATGGCCCAACCCCAAGGCGGCGCGTGGGAGCGCCAATTTGCGCAACTGGCCGCAGAGCATCAGTGCGGGCTGGTGATTGGCTGGGCCGAATTGGCAGGGGCCGATATTTACAATGCCGCCTCGGCCTATGGGCCCGATGGGGCAAAACTGGCCCATTACCGCAAAATACAGCTGTTTGGCCCACAGGAAAAAGCGGTGTTCACCCCCGGTGATCGCTATGCCAGCTTTCAGTTTCGCGGCCATCATATTGGCCTGCTGATCTGCTATGATATTGAATTTGCCCAACATGCCTGGGCGCTAAAGGCGCGCGGGGTTGATCTGGTGCTGGTCCCCACGGCCAACCCGGCTGGATTTGAAAATGTGTCAGATCTGATCGTGCCGGCGCGCGCCGCAGAAAACGGCCTGGCCGTGGCCTATGCCAATTATTGCGGCGCCGAGGGCGATTTGCGCTATGGCGGCGGGTCGGTGATTGTGGATGCCAATGGCGCCAGCCTGGCGCGCGCAGGCCACAGCCCCGCGCTGCTGATCGCCGATCTTGGCGGGCAAGCGCCGGGGCTTTCCACCCAGCACGCAGATTTCCGCGCCGTCACCCTAAATTAGGCGCCACGCGATAGTTTCCCGTGCGCTCGAACGCGGTGGCAAAGCCCAAGAGCTGCGCATCCTGCCACCCGCGCCCGGCAAAGGTAAGCCCGCCAGGCATGCCAATATCGGCCAAAACCCCCATGGGCACGGTCACGGTGGGCACCCCCATATGGCGGATCGCCAGATTGCCATTGGCCACCCACACGCCATTGCGCCATGCCAGATCGGCCGAGGCGGGGTTTGTATCGGCATCCGCAGGCCCAATATCGGCCAGCGCTGGGAAAATCACCGCATCCAGCTGCAGATGATCCATCCAATCTTCCAGATCCAGCTTGCGCATGGCCTCTAGCCCCTGCAGGCCTGCGGCCAGCGTAGGAATATCTTGAAACCGGGCGATGGGGTTGTCGCGTATGTGCTGGGGATAGCTGGCGATATCATCGTCAAACCCGCTGTAGCGATCTGGCAGGGCACCGGGGGGCGCGGGAAAAATGCAGGCGCCATCCACATCGGCCAGGCGGTTTAACGCCGGGTCATCATTGGCGCGCAGGAAATCATCCCAGGCCCAGGCCGATAGATCTGTGATCTCACGTTTCAAAAACCCATCAGGCAGCAGGCCACGGGTTTTGATACTGGGGGCGCCGGGCCTGTCGGCCTCGTAGTGGCTGACCAGGGGGAAATCATCTGTCACCACCACCTGCCCACCCGCGGCAGTGATGGCCTTGCAGGCCGCCTGAAACAGCGCCAGCATGGTGGGGCGGGTGATAATTTTTTGCCCCGTTGCGCCGCCAATTCCGCCTGCGGGGTTGGTGCCAGCCTGCGGATCTTGGTTGATATACATGCCCGGCACGCCAAAGCGCTTGCCCGCCAGCGTGGCCCCTGCGGCCAGCGCTGCATAAGAGGGCGGGCGATGGGCCGCGGCGCTGGGAATGGGCAGCCAGGGCTGGGCGCGCCAGAAATCCCCCCGCGTGAGCGGATCATCGGCAACGAGCACATCCAAAACATCCAGCATATCGGCCATGCTGCGGGTATGGGGCACCACCACATCCATGGTGGGCACCAAGGGCCAATTGCCCCGCACGCTGATCACACCACGGCTGGGGGTATAGGCGCATAGGCCATTATTGGCCGCAGGCGCCCGCCCGCTGCTCCAGGTTTCTTCGCCCAGGCCAAAGCTGGCAAACCCCGCCGCTGTGGCCGTGCCCGACCCGTTGGACGAGCCCGAGGCAAAGGCCGATGTCAGAAAGGCCGGGTTATAAGGGCTTTCTGCCCGCCCATAAAGCCCCCGTTGCATGCCCCCATTGGCCATGGGCGGCATATTGGTAAGCCCGATCAAAACCGCCCCCGCTGCGCGCAAGCGTTCGATGGCAAAGGCATCATCTTGGGCCACCAGCCCGGCAAAGGCGGGCGAGCCGCAGGCCACGCTAAGCCCTTTCACCTTAAAGCTGTTTTTGGCCGTGTAGGGAATGCCATCGAGCAGCCCCAGGGCACGCCCCTCAGCGCGGCGCTGATCAGATGCGCGCGCCTCCTCCAGCGCGGCCGGGTTCAACACCGGCACCGCATTCAGGCAGGGGCCTGCGCGATCAAGGCGATTGATGCGCGCCAAACACTGCGCCACCAGATCCACCGCGCGCAGCCTGCCCGCCTGTAGGTGTTGCGCCAAATCGCGGATCGAGGTTTCAAAAATGTGCATGCAGGGCCCTTTATCATCTGGCACCAGTCGTATTGACAGCCGCCCGCCCGTCAATGACTGTTTGCCAAAGCCACGGGGAAACGGTGCAAAATGACCATTGCAGATTTGATCATCGAAAACGCCGCGATCCTGACAATGGACGCAGCCCGCCCCCGTGCCCAGGCCCTGGCGGTGGTTGGCAACCGCCTGGCGGCTGTGGGCGACACGGCCGATATAGCCGCGCTGGCCGGGCCACAGACCCTGCGGATCGATGCCAAAGGTTGCACCGTTTTGCCCGGGTTTGTCGAGGCACATATGCATTTGTTTTGGGGCGGTTACGGGCTGAAGCTGCTGCAGCTGTCGGGGGTGCAGGGGCTGGCGCAGCTGGCCCCAAAACTGCGCGCCTATGCCGATGCCAACCCCAGCGAGGGGCTATTGATCTGCAAGGCCGCTGATTACAATCTGTTCGGCCCCGGCATTGCCACCACCCGCCACCACCTGGATCAGGCCTTGCCCGAGCGCCCCGTGATGCTGCTGTCTAGCGATCACCACACAGCCTGGGCCAATACGGTTGCGCTGGAACGGGCGGGGCTATTGCAGGGCGCCGATATGCCTGTGGGCTGCGAGGTGGTGATGGGGGCTGATGGCACTGCCACGGGCGAGCTGCGCGAGCAATTTGCCTATGCCCCTGTTTTGGCCCTGCGCACCTCGGGCGGGCGCGAGGATTTGGGCTTTGCCGGGCAAGAGCCCAAGCACCCCCCAACCGCCACCGAGCGTGCCGAAGACCTGCAGACGCTCAGCCAGGGCCTGAAGTATTGCGCGGCCTTCGGCTTTACCTCGATCCACAATATGGATGGCAATTTCTACCAGCTGGCCCTGCTTGGCAGCCTAGAGGCGCAAGGCCAGCTGATCTGCCGCACCGAGGTGCCCTATCACCTGACGCCGGAAAAACCTGTCTCGGCCCTGGCGGATGCGGTGAAAATGCGGGCAGACTATGCCAGCGAAAAGCTGCGCTCGGGGCGGGTAAAGCTGTTTATGGATGGGGTTATCGACAGCGGCACAGCCTTTACGCTGGCCCCTTTCAGCGATGGCAGCAGCTGCGGCGCGCTGCACAGCGCAGAGCGTTTCAACGAAATCTGCGTCATGGCCGATGCGCATGGGCTGCAAATTTCGGTGCATGCCATTGGCGATGCGGCCGTGCGGCGCACGCTTGATGGTTATGAGGCCGCGCAACAGGCCAATGGCCCCCGCGATAGCCGCCATCGTATCGAACATATCGAATTGCTGCACCCCGATGATTTGGCGCGCTTTGCCCAGCTGGGGGTTGTGGCCTCGACCCAGCCATCGCACCCGCCCCTGGCCATGGATTTTCCGCGCGATCCCTGGGCCAGTATGGTGGGCCCGGCGCGCCTGCCACAGGCCTTTCCCGACCGGGCCTTGCGCAATGCGGGCGTGGCTATGGCCTATTCATCGGATTGGCCGATCACCGATATCAACCCGATGCGCGGGATACAGGCGGCGATGACGCGGCCGAAACTATCGCCCGACTGCCCCGATAACCGCTGCACCCTGCACGAGGCGCTATATGCCTATACAGCCGGCGGCGCCTATGCCGGGTTTGACGAGCATCGCCTGGGCCGATTGGTGCCAGGGCTTTTGGCCGATATCGTGGTGATGGATCACGACCTAGAGGCACTGGATGTGGCCAATCTGGGCCACGCACGCGCCGCGATCACCATTTGCGACGGGCAGATCACCTATCAGCGCAACACCTAGATACAGCCACGCATAAAGGCGCCATCAAGGCCAGTTGATCCGCACCATCGCCTCGTTCCTGCGGTTGAACGGCAATGTGAAGGGGCCATTATAAGTGGCCCTGATCACCCCCGAGGTGGCCACGATACCATCCGCCGCCAACTGCCCCAGCAAGGCTTTGCGCGCTGCTGCAAAATTTCTGTCATTGGCACGCCCGCTATAGGTGTAAACCGCGTAATACCCGCCTTTCACCCCCACGATTTCCACATCCGGGTTGGTGGGTTTTGGGGCTGTCTCTAGGCTGTAGCTGGCAGGCAGAAAAAACCGCATGGTGCCAGCATCGCCCTGGGTGACGGGAACGGTCATTGCGATCTTTTCTGATTGGGTGACAGGCACCGTCATGCTGATCTTGGCCGATGTCAGGTTGGCGCCCGAAATATAGGCAAACAAGGCGCGAAAGGCCCTGTTTGCGCTGCCCGCATTGCTGATTTGTGCGGCAACACGATCGTGATATTTGCGCAGCTCATAGCCATCGGCCTTGTGCACAATGGCGTAACGCGGCTCTTCATAGGCCATGGCACCCCCTGCACTGAAAAGCGCCAGCGCCGCCAGCCACGCCCAGGCGATCGATTTTAGCAAAACGGTCATGCCAAAGATCTGTGGCTGACAGGCCGGATTTCAAGGCGATGCACGACAGGCCCAGCATCCCCGATAGGGGCGCCAAGCGCACAGCTGTCATTCGGCAATGTCTTCGGCCCACAGTTCGGGCTTTTCATCGATGAAGCGTTTCATCAGGGCCACGCAATCGGGGTCTTCTGCAATCACAACTTCCACGCCGCGTTGGCGCAGAAACTCTTCGTTGCCGCCAAAATTCGTGGTGTCACCGATCACCACACGCGGAATGCCGAATTGCACGATGGTGCCCGAGCACATCATGCAGGGCGACAGCGAGGTATAAAGCACCGTATCACGATAGGTCTTTTGCCGCCCCGCCTTGCGCAGCGCGTCCATTTCGCCATGCGCGATGGGATCGCCCCCCTGAACGCGCTGGTTGCGCCCTTGGGCCACCACCTGCCCGCCCCGCGCCAGAACCGAGCCTATCGGGCAGCCACCCTCATCGAACCCTGCCTTGGCCTCTTCATAAGCAATCCGCAGGAGCCGTTTATCATCATCTGTCATCATTTTGGGGCCTCATTCTGTTGCGGGCGGTTTTTGGTAATAGGGCAGCGCCTCGACCGAAGGGAACCATGCGCCTTCGGCCGATAGTTTGTCCATATGCGCGGCGATGCCGCCAAGGCTGGTGAACCACACATCGCGGGTTTCCAGCGTTTTTTCGATCCATTGCTCAACCAGCCGCCAGCGCGCCAGCCGCCCGGTTAGAAACGGGTGGACGATCAGCATGAAAAAGCCGCCCGCCGCGTATTGTGCCTCGAATTCTTCCCAAAACCCTGACAGCCCATGCGAGGGCGATTGGACCGGCATCAAATAGCCAATCTCGTCATAATGGGCAAAGGGCGGCCAATCGTCGGTGCCCCAATGCACGGGCATTTCATAGAGCTGGCCTTTCGCGGTTTGCAGCGCATGGGGAATGTCATCGCCCATAAGCGAGCTGTCATAGCGCAGCCCATGTTCCAGCATCAGGTCTACCACCTCGTCGGTGATATTGTAGACCGGCGCGCGATAGCCTGCGGGCGTGGTGCCGCAGATGCGTTTATGGGCCTCTAATGCGCGCTCGAAAGGTTCGCGCTGGTTGCCATAGGTGGCAATCGGATCTTCGTGAATCCAGCCATGATGGCCAATTTCATGGCCACCTTCCAAAATCGCCTCAACCGTTTGCGGATATTGCTCTAGGCACCAACCGGGGATGAAAAACGATTGCTTCAGCCCGAACCGTTTGTAGGTATCCAGGATACGCGGCACAGCAATATTTGGCCCATACCGCCCCATCGATACCGGATAGAGCCTGCGGTGGCTGTCTTGGGGGCGGGCAATATGGATCAGGCTGTCTGCATCCATATCAAAGGTGATGGCCACCGCACATTTCGCGCCACCGGGCCAGGGTATGGGGTTTCTGATCATATTCAGCCCTCGGATAGAATGCTGGCATTGGCCGCATCCCAAGCCAGCCACAGCGCCGCGCCTGGGTGTAGATCAAGATCCATCAAGGCGCGCTCTTGCATCTGCACTTTGAATTCCAGGCCGTCGGCCCCTTCTAGAAACAGCGTCACAAGCGAGCCGATGAATTCTTCGGAAATCAGCGTGGCCTGCGCCTTGTTTGCCGCGTCTGGTTCTGTTTCAGACAAAATCATCAGGTCGGCCGAAACGGCAAAGCTGGCAGATTGACCCGCGGCCAATGGCATTTGCGGCGCTTGGGCGGTGAAGGTGCCCTGGGGCGTTGCGATCTGCGTGCCACTGGCATCGGCGCCCAAGACCGTGCCGCTTAGAATATTGTTGCGCCCGACAAATTCGGCAACAAAGCGGTTTGCAGGCGTGCGATAGATGTCTTTTGGCGATCCTACCTGGGCGATATCGCCCTGGCTCATGATCACAACCCGGTCGGCCATGGCAAAGGCCTCGGATTGGGAATGGGTGACATAGACAAAGGTGATGCCCAGCTCTTTTTGCAGCTTGGTCAGCACGCCCTGCATGCGGATCACCAGATTGGCATCAAGCGCCGACAGCGGCTCGTCCAGCAGCAGCATCTTTGGCTCCATCACCAGGCTGCGGGCCAGTGCCACGCGCTGTTTTTGCCCGCCAGACAGGGTAGAGACATTACGCTCGGCAAACTCGGCGATCTGCATGCGATCGAGCCAGTCAAGCGCGCGGCGCTTACGCTCGGCCGCGCCCACGCCGCGCATTTTCAGGCCAAATTCCACGTTTTCGCGTGCCGTGAGAAAAGGAAACAGCGCCAACGACTGCCACACCAGCGGCGTGTCGCGCTCGTGCGGCTTTACATCATTCATCAGGCGGCCATTCATGCGGATCTCGCCCGCCGTTGGGGCCTCTAGCCCCGCCAGCATGCGCAGGGTTGTGGTTTTGCCACAGCCCGACGACCCCATGATGGCCAGAAATTCACCCTCGTGAATGTCGAGGTCCATGTTGCGAACGGCCACAAATGTGCCAAAGCTTTTTTGGACATTGCGGAAAGTTACCAGCGGTTCAGTCATGTCAGGAATGGCTCTTGATCTGGCGGCTGATGAATATCACCTGTGCGGCGACAACCAGCGTCATTGAGGTAAGGAACACAAAGGTTCCAATGGCGTTGACCTGCGGGTCAATGTTGCCCTGAACAATCTCGAGGATCACAATGGGAACGGTTTTGTTCAGGCCCGACACAAACCAGGCCACAGCGAATTCATCAAACGACACCGCCGCCGTCAGGCACAGCGACGAGACGATGGCAGGCATGCAAAACGGCACGATAACATGGCGCATCGCCTGCCATTCTGTGCCGCCCAGGTTCCAGGCAGCGGCCTCTAGATCGGGGTCCATCTGGTGCAATCGCAGGCGAATGATCGCCATGGCAAAGGGGGCGGTCAGCACCGAATGGGCCATGATGATGCTCCACAATTGCCCCGACAGCCCCAGCCGCGACAACCATGCAAGCATGGCAAGCGCCATGATGATCAGCGGAATCGTCGGCGGCAGCAGGATCAGGGCCAGGTAAGGCCCTTTGAAACGGAAATTATAGCGAAAGTCGGTATAGGCCGTGCAAAACCCCAAGGTTGTTGCCAGCAAGGCCGTGCTGACAGACACGATCACCGAATTGCGCACCGCTTGCCAAATATCGGGATCTGTCAGGATTTTTGCATACCATTCGGTCGAAAATTCCCCCAGCGGGATCGTTGGAAAGCGCTGTGAATTGAACGAGAAGACCAGGCTGAAAAAGATCGGCGCAAAAACAAAGGTAAAGATCAGCGCCACATAAACGCCCAAGATGATATTCAAGCCGCGCCCTTGCATCAGCGTGCCCCCTTGGGTTTGCGATAGGCCAAGACAATGGCGGTAAAGGCCACCGCAAATAGCGTCAGCATCATCATAATGGCCACAACAGCCGCCCGGGGCCATTGCTGGCCAGATTTGGTGGTATCCAGGATCAAGATGGGCAAAGTCGGCTCTTGCGACCCGCCCAGGTAGAAGGGCGCCACGAAATCGCCAAATGCCAAGATGAAGCAGAAAAGCGCAGTTACCACAAACCCGGTTTTTGACAGCGGCAACACCACACGCCAGATCGTTGCCAAGGGTTTGCACCCCAGATTGCGCGCAGCCTCGACCAATGTTTTGTCGATATTGGCCATTGTCACGGTTTGCAAAATCACCGCCAAGGGCAGTGTCAGGGTCAGATAGCCCACGATGGTGCCGAAATGCGTGTTCAGCATCTTATAGGGCCCCAGGCCAACATAGCCCAGCATCGCATTCAAAACGCCGCTTTCAGCCAGGATGACATACCAAGAAAAGGTGCGCACCAGATACGAGGTGAAAAACGGGATGATCAGCAAAAACACCGCCCAGCGGCGCAGGTTTTCCGAGGCACGAAAGGCCAGCGCCCAAGCGGCGGGAAAGGCCAAAAACATGGCAATCGCCGCGCTGAGCGACGCGATGAACACCGTATACCAATAGCTGTCCCAGAAATACCCGCGCGTCAGCATGCGCTGCCAGTTCACAAATTCAAAGGCCTCGGTCATGCGGTAGTTTTTCACCACGAAAAACGAGATCGCGATCATGAATAGAACTGGCCCGACAAAGAAAATCAGCTGCCACAGGATAATCGGCAGTCTCCATGTCAGGGCGTAAAGATCGATTTTATGTTTTGCGCTCACGTGCTTTGGTCCTTGCCTTGTGGCAGGCGGCCCAATGGCCGCCCGCCCTAGCCTTTAGGCATTTTTGTATTCAGACCAGAAGTCGTTCCAATCCTCTAGCGATTGCTGCTGGGGAATGTCGCGGTAGTGAATACGCCCTTCATTGATCAGCGCGATCGGGTCATTGGGCATGCCATCCATCTGGTGGCTGCGCTTGGCCTCTTTCGGGTCAACCTGCTGCAGCAAGGCGCGGCCGCCTTTGGTGACGCAGAAACCGGGATAGGCCAGCATCTGGGCCGATTTCACCTGGCCCTCGGGTGACAGCATGTATTGGATGAAGGATTTCACCAGATCTGCTTTGCTGCTGCCCTTGCCGATGCAATAGCTTTCGGTGAATTGAATGCCGCCCTCTTTGGGGATGACCGAGGCCACAGGCGCCCCGTCGCGTTCCAGAACGCCGGTGATCCAATCCCCGATGCCGCACATCGCCAGCATCTCGCCGTTTTTCAGCCCGTTGAACGTGCCGCCATAGTCGAAAAAGCCGCCCACTTGCTGGCGCAGGCTCATCGTGGTGTCTTGCACCGCCTGCCATTGATCGCCGCTCAAATCCCACAGCCCGGCACCATTGCCGTTTTTCAGGCTCATCATACCGAGGTTGGGCAAATGCCAGTCAAAATGGCCCACCTTGCCCTTGAGTTCGGGCTTCCAGAACCCTTCATAGCTTGATGCCTCTTCGGCGCTCATCGCGGTGGTGTTGTAAGACACGCCTAGATGCCCACCGCGCAGGATCATGGAATAGAGCGTATCGCCATCCCAATGGCCGGGGAATTTGGTGAAATCCTCGTGCAGCATATCTTCAAATGGGTAATCATTTGGATCAAGCGCCTCGATGTAGCCGGCGGCGTTGAGCTGCTGCACAAACTCGCCATCCGACAAGATGATGTCATAGGTGCCGGGGGGCGATTGGGCGATCAGTGCCAACATATTATCCCCGCCTGCGTAATATTTGGGCACAAATTTAACGTTATTGGCCTCTTCAAAGGCGCCAACCATGTCAGGTTCACCATGGCCATACCATGCAAGCATGTTGATCTCGGTGGTCTGCGCCCATGCCCGGCCCACGAAAGGCGCCGATAAAGCAACACCGCCGCCGATGCGCAAAATATCCCTTCTAAGGTAATGTTTTTGCTGCTTTTTATTTGATTTTTCCATAGATCACACTCCGCTGTTTTCTGGTTATTTTCTTGGTCTGATTTTTCACGTCAGACACGGGCAGAACGCCCCTACGCCAAGGTTAGCCAGAATCGCGCACCATAGGAAATTTATGCGTGATATGGATGCATTAAGCCTGCTTATGTCAGGCCCCTGCGCCAGGCCCTGTTCCCAGCGCATTTTCGATCGCCGCCGTCAGCCGTTCTGCCACCAAATTGCCCCAGCTGCCCAGGCGCGTTTGGCGATAAAACAACCCGATGCGCAATGGCTCGAGCGCGGGCAAACCTTCGCTTGCCATGACAATGCGCATGCCTTTGCGCGTGGTGGGCGTGGTCAGGCAGGTAAAGCCCAGCCCATCGCATACGGCATCCTGCACCGCATCGATATTCGGGCTGGAAAACACAACGCGCCAGTTGCGCTGAACCGATTTCAACGCATCGGTCATGCGCTGGCGATACACACAGCCCAAGGGATGCGCCACCAGCGGCAAGGTATCAAACGCATCGGGGCGGCTGGTGTGTGCGCCCACCCAGACCGGCTGTTCAGACCATTTTTGCACCAGAAATTGCGGATCGCCCCCCTGATAAAGGGCGACGATGATATCCAGCTCGTCGCGCATCAATGCATCATGCAGGTTTTGCGACAAATCGCAGTTGATCGTTACCTTCAGCCCCAGGTTTTCTTTCACAACCGCGGTGATTTCCTGCTGCAAAAGCCGCACGCCATAATCCAGCGGCAGACCGATCCGCAGGTCTGTATCAGCATCTGATCGTTCAAACAGGCCCATGGCCATATCGTTTAACCGCAGGATCTGGCGGGCATGCATGGCCAGCGCCTCGCCCTTTTCGCTTACCTGCATTGTCCGGCCCTTTTGGCGGATCAGTTTGTACCCCACCAGATCTTCCAGGCGTTTGATCTGCAGGCTGACTGCGGGTTGCGAGCGGTTCAGCAGGTCGGCCGCGCGGGTATGGCTTTTGACCTCGATCACAGTGACGAAGGTTCGCAAAAGATCTGTTGGCAGGTTCACAACGCGCATGCGGTTAAATTTCAAACCCTAATCGATAAATTGCAACAATAAATTTCCGTAATCCCGCAGCTGGGCCTAATCTGGGCCCATGAAACGCGATACATTCCATAAATTGTTCAAATCAACGGGGCCGGTTGTGTTGCCGGTGATCCATGTTCTGGATTTGCCGCGCACCCTGCGCAACCTGCGCGAGGTGATCGGCGCAGGGGCGCCCGGGTGCTTTCTGATCAACCACGATTTCGAGCCCGAGCGCTTTTTGCCCATCATCCGCGGCGCGCGCGCGGCCTATCCCTCGCTTTGGATGGGGGTCAACTTTCTGGCGGTCACTGGAAAGCAGGCGTTTCCGATGTTGGGGGGCCTTGCGGCCGAGGGCGTGGCGGTTGATGCCTATTGGGCCGATGACGCGCGTATCGACGAACATGGCCAAAACACCGAGGCGCGCGAGATCGCACAGATCTACCAAGACAGCGGCTGGAACGGCCTGTATTTCGGCGGCACCTGCTTCAAAAAGCAGCGCCAGATCGACCCCGCCCATTATGGCGATGCCGCCCGCGAGGCCTGCGCATTCATGGATGTTGTCACCACATCAGGCGTGGCCACCGGCCAAGAGGCCGACCTGGGCAAGATTGCCACCTTTCGGCAGGCCATTGGGGATAAGGCCCTTGCAATCGCCTCGGGCATCACCCCTGAAAACGCCGCCAGCTATCGCGATGTCGATTGCTTCATGGTGGCCACAGGCATCAACGTGCCCGGCAATTTCTACGATATCGACCCTGCACGCCTGCACGCGCTGATGCAGGTCACACGCACCCTTGGACAAAGAGAAACATCATGACAGCACAAGATAAAGGCCCGCGCGACGATCGCTGGTATCTGAACATCATGGCGCCCAACACCAAGGGCAGCAAGTTCGCCTGGCTGGATCCTACCTCGATCTACATCAATGGCGCGGCGTTCAATGATCTGCTTGATGATCTGATGGCCGATCTGCAAGGCGTAGAATACGACGTTGTGGGCGGGCTGGATGCGATGGGTTTTGTGCTGGGCTCGGCCATCGCGGCGCGGTCTGGTGTGGGTTTTCTGCCCATCCGAAAGGCCGGAAAACTGTGTGTCGACACCGATAAGGTTAGTTTTGGCAATTATTCGGGCCGCACCCAAGAGATGGAAATGCGCAAGCCGGCCTTTGGCGCGGGCACGCGGGTGTTGCTGGCCGATCAATGGGTGGAAACCGGCGGCACAATGGATGGCGCCATTCGCCTGGTCGAGCGCCAGGGCGGCGTGGTGGCGGGGCTTTTGGCCATCGCCATCGAGGAAAACGCGCGCACAGCGCAGTATCGAAACAGCTACCCTTGTGTGTCTGCCGTTGTGCCGGGCTCGCGCTGGCAGGCGGAATGCAATGCGCAAACGCTGAGCAGCTTTGACAGCTACACCCCAAAGCTGGCCTTTCCACGCTAACGCCTCCCCTCGCGTGCGCGCGGCTATGACAGCGGTTGCCCCAGGGCCTGCGCCAGAATGGCCATAAACAGCCGCACCACCGGTGCAATCAGCGCATCGGGGAAATCATAATCGGGGTTGTGCAATTGCGGATGGTCCTGCCCCGCGCCCACGTAAAGCAATGCGGCGCGGGCGCCATCATCGCCAAAGCGCCCGAAATCTTCGGAAAAAGGCAGCGCCTGGGGCATATGCTGCGGGGCAAAGCCACAGCCCACAGCCGCCGCCTGGGCCAAGGCTGTGGCCTTGGGGCAATTGTGAACCGCGGCAAATACATCGTGATAGCTGATCTGCAGCTTCAGCCCCTGTGCGCCGGCCTGATCCGCCACGGCCCGCTCGGCTGCGGCCTGCAGCGCCTGCATGCGCTGGTTTGTCATGGCGCGCAAGGTCACGCGCAGCTCGCCATCGGCGGGCGCAACCCCAAAAGACGGGGCGCCCAGCGCGGCATGGGTTAGCGTGGCCAGGGCAAAGCCTGCATCATCGATCGTGCCCTGCCCGAGGCCCGGCAAAATCTGCATCAGCTGCGCCATGGCGGGGCCCGGCGATAGCCCGTGCTGGGGTTGGGCGGCATGGGCGCTTTTGCCATGCAGCTGCAATTTCATCCCCTGCGAGGCGCAATTGGTGGGGCCTGCGCGCAACAGCACCTGCCCCAGGGGGTGGCCCGGCAGGTTGTGATAGGCAAAGGCATAATCAGGGCGCAGCTGGGGCCAGCGCGGATCATCGATCACCGCCTTGGCACCGCTGCCGGTTTCCTCGGCGGGCTGAAACAGCAACAAAACCCGCCCCCGCGTGGGCCGCCGCTGATGCAGGCAGCGCGCCACGCCCAAGATCGTGGCCATATGCCCGTCATGCCCGCACAGATGCCCCTGCCCCGGAATGGTGGATGTATAGGCCAGCCCGCCGAGCTCGGTGATGGGCAGGCCATCTAATTCGCAGCGCAGCAAAACGCTGGGGCCAGCTGCGGCACCGCGGTATTCGGCCACCACCCCATGGCCGCCGACATTTTGCCAAATCTGATCAGGCCCCAAGGGCTGCAAGGCCTGCACGATGCGCGCAGCGGTGGCGGCCTCGTGGCCTGACAGATCGGGGTGCTGATGCAAGACGTGGCGCAAGGCCACCAATTCGGCAATGCTATCGGCTGACAACTGATCCAAAATCACCCCCCGCCTGCGCGCCTAACGCGGCTCGACCCCGCACCAATCGGCAATGAACATGGCCGTCGCTTTGGTGACACGGCGCATACTATCCAGATCCACCCTTTCGTTAAAGCCATGAATGCCCTCGGCATGGGGGCCATAAACCAAGGCTGGCGTATCGGCATAAAGGCCAAAAAAGCGCGCATCTGTGGTGGCGGTGATGGCCTGGCGCTGCAAGGCGGTGCCGGTGGCGGCGCTATGCGCGCCCTCGAGCGCGGCAATGGCGGCCTGCGCCTTGGCCGAGCTGTCTTGCGACAGCGCGTAACCTTCGGCGTGAAACCCATGGTATACGATTTCCGGCAACGCATTGCGCAAAAAGTCGTTTTCGCGCGCGGCATCCAGAATAACCTGCTCGATCTCGGCCTTGGCCGCAGCCAAGGATTGGCCAGGGAAAAGCCCCATGCGCACATCAAACACGCACCAGGCAGGCACCGAACTGGCCCAATCCCCCCCTTCGATTTTACCCACATTCAGGTTTAACGCATGCTCGGCATGGGCGTAATCGGGGCTGCGCCTGTCGGGGGCATTCCAGCGGTGTTCCATCTCGTGCAGGGCTTTGATCAGGGGGATGGCGGCCTCGATGGCATTGGCACCGCTGCCGGCATAGGCCACATGGGTGGGCCGCCCCTTAAGATGCACCTGAAACCACAAAACGCCCAATTGCGCACTGACCAGTTGTTCGGAAAACGGCTCGGGGATCAGGGCGGCATCGGCGCGGTAGCCGCGCGCCAGGCAGGCCAAGGCGCCATTGCCGGTGCATTCCTCCTCGACCACGGATTGATAAAATACATCGCCCCCCGGGGCCAGGCCACAAGCCGCCAGCGCATCCAGCGCAAAGAGGTTCGACACCAGCCCCGCCTTCATGTCACCGCCGCCACGCCCATAAAGCCAGCCATCGGCCACGCGCGGCGAAAAGGGGGGGCTATCCCACATATCCAGCGGGCCTTCGGGCACCACATCGATATGCCCGTTCAGAATAAGCGACCGCCCCCCCGAGCGCGCACGGTGGCTGCCCACCACATTGACCGCATCTTCGTAATCGCCAATCACTGGCGAGAAGCCCGGCAAATGCTGGATATCGGCCAGATCGATCTGCCAGCGGTCCACCTCGTAGCCCCGCGCCGACAGGGCATGCGCCATGAAATCCTGCGCCGACTGTTCGTTTCCGCGCGTCGAGGGGTGCGCTGTCAGCTCGGACAAAAACGCCACTTGCGCCTCAAAGGCATCATCCACCGCGGCGCATAAACGGGTGTTCAGATCAGCATGTGTCATGGGCGGCCCTTTCTAAAATGTTGCAATCGGGTGATCGGGCACATGTAACGGTGCGCCGGTGGCATCGGCAACCTCGGCCAGGCTGCGCCCCTCGGCCAGCTCGACCAGCTCAAACCCGCGCGGCCCCACATCAACCACAGCCATATCGGTGAAGATGCGCGCCACACAGCCCGCAGCGGTCAGCGGCAGCGTGCAGGCCGATTTCAATTTGGGGTTTCCTGCGCGGTCGGTATGGGTGCTGATCACCACAACCCGGCGTGCCTTTTGCGCCAGCTCGATGCCCCCACCCATGCCGGGGCTGAATTTGCCCGGAATTTTCCAATTTGCCAAATCGCCATTGGCGGCCACCTCGAAAGCGCCCAGCATGGTCAAATCGATGCGCCCGGCGCGCACCATGGCAAAACTGGTGACGCTGTCAAAAAACGCACTGCCCGGCAGGGTTGAGACATAGGCCCCCCCCGCATCAATCAAGTTGCGATCGGCCTGGCTGGGCGGCAAGGCAGGGCCAATACCCGCCATGCCATTTTCGGTGTGAAGGCAGGCCGCGATGCCGGCGGGCACATGGGCCAACACCTGCGTGGGCAGGCCAATGCCCAGATTAACCACCATGCCCGGCACGATTTCACGCGCGGCGCGCGCCAACAATCTGTCCCTAGCGCTCGACAACGGCATATTCCTTTGTAAGTGTCTCCAGCGGCACGACGCAATCGACAAACACCCCGGGCGTGTGCACAGCATCGGGGGCAATCTGGCCCAGCGCCACCAGCGTTTCGGTTTCCACGACCACCCGCTGGGCTGCCATGGCCATGACCGGATTGAAATTGCGCGCGGTGGCCCGGTAGGTAAGGTTGCCAAAGCCATCTGCACAATCGGCATGCAAAAGCGCCACATCAGCCCGCAGCGCGGTTTGCACCAGATGTGGGCGCCCATCCAGCTGGACCACTTGCTTGCCATGCTCCAGTTCGGTGCCGATCCCAACATCGCTGAGCACCGCGCCGATCCCCGCACCACCGGCGCGGATACGTTCGGCCAAAATGCCTTGCGCGTTGAATTCTACCTCGATCTGGCCTGCGTTCATCAGCGCCATGGCATTGGCATTCAGCCCCAGATGCGTGGTGATCAGCCTGCGAACCTGCCCGCTTTGCAGCAGGTGATCCACGCCCATGCCGGGCTCGTTTGCATCGTTTTTGATCACCGTCAGGCCGCGCGCGCCATGGGCCACCAGCGCGTGGATCAGCGTCATCGGTGTGCCGGGCACGCCAAAGCCGCCAATCATGACCGTGTCACCATCTTTAATGGTGGCAATGGCCTGCGCCATGGGGGTGGTTTTATCGGGCAGTTTCATGGCGCCCCCACCACCGGCAGGCCGGTTTCTGCGGCAAACGCATCCAGCGCGTCGCGCAAAATGGCCATCAGCTCGTCAATCTGGGGGGCGGTGATGATCAGTGGCGGGGCCACCAGGAAATGATCGCCCGCCGTGCCACCACGGGTGCGGCGCGAATAAAGGATCAAGCCGCGCGCGTAGGCATGTTCGACCAAACGGGCATAGGCATTCATGCCCGGGTCCAGCGGCGCCATGGTTTCGCGGTCTGCGACCAGCTCGAACGCGGTCAGCAGCCCCTTGCCGCGCACATCCCCGATAAAGGGATAGCGCGCCATCAAACCCTGCAGCTGCGCCATCAAAAGCGTGCCCATGCGTGCAGCGTTATCGACCAGCCCGTAGTCTTCCATTTCTTCCAGCACGGCCAGGCCGGCGGCGCAGGCCATTGGGTTTCCTGCATAGGTAAAGCCATGGGCAAACCCGCCGGCATCCAACACCGGATCAACCAGCCGCGCCCCCGCCACCATGGCGCCAAGCGGGGCATAGCCCGCGCCGAACCCCTTTGACAGGGCCACGATATCGGGGGTGATGCCCCAATGTTCAGCCGCCAAAAAGCGCCCCGTGCGCCCTGCCCCGGTCATCACCTCGTCGTAAATCAGCAGCACACCAAATTCGTCGCAAATCTCGCGCACACGGGTGTAATAGCTGTCTGGCGCCACCAGCGCCCCGGTCGAGGCACCGCCCACTGGCTCCATGATAAAGGCCAGCACCGTTTCGGGGCCTTGGGCCAGGATCTGCTCGCGCAGCAGCTCGGCGTATTTCAAACCCCGCTCTTCTTCGCTAAGGTTATCACGATCAAGATATGTGGCAGGGGATGCCACCTTGGGCATACCGGCCATCATCGGCGCAAAGGGCTGGCGCAGCGGGTCGTAGCCCGTGAGATCCAATGCGCCAAAGGTGCAGCCGTGATACGAGGGAAAGCGCGAAATCACTTTATAGCGCGCGCCCTGCCCCTGTGTCAGCGCATATTGGCGCGCCAGTTTCACCGCGCTTTCCACCGCCTCAGAGCCGCCAGAGACAAAAAACACCCGGTCCAGCCCCTTTGGCATCAGCGACACGGTTTTTTTGGCCAGGTCTTCGGAGGGATGGGTGCGAAAATGCAGCCGATAGCCAAAGGTTGCACGCTGCATTTGGGCCTGCATCTTGGCCAGCACCCGCGGGTTGGAATGGCCGATATTCGACACCATGGCCCCGGACGAGCCATCGATATAGCGCTTGCCGCTTTCATCAAACAGGTAGATCCCTTCGCCGTAATCCAAAAACGGGCGCGGATTGCGGGTTTGGTAAAACAGGTAAGATTGGTCTTCGCTCACGATGCACCTTCGATATGCTTGCGCAAAAATTCGCGCGTGCGGGGCTGGGTTGGGTTTTTGAAAATCACCTGTGGCGGGCCTTCCTCGACCACCACGCCTTTGTCCATAAACAGCACCCGGTCGCAGACCGAGGCGGCAAAATCCATCTCGTGGGTGACGATGATCATCGTCATGTGCTGTTCGGCCAGTTTTTTCATGACCAAATTCACCTCTTCCACCAGCTCTGGATCCAGGGCCGAGGTGGCCTCGTCAAACAGCATCAGCTTGGGCTTCATCGCCAGGGCGCGGGCGATGGCCACGCGCTGTTTTTGGCCACCCGACAGCTGCGAGGGGTAATATTCGATCCGCTCTAGCATGCCGACATGATCAAGCTGCTCTTCGGCCAGGCGGTTGGCCTCGGCACGCGAGAGGTTTTTCAACAGCATGGGCGCCATGGTGACATTGTCGCGCACGCTGAGATGGGGAAAGAGGTTGAAATGCTGAAACACCATCCCAACCTGCTGGCGCAGCGCATTGATATGGGCCTCGTATTGGCGATGCGGCAGTTTTTTGTTCACCTGCACACCATCCAGCCAGATCTCGCCACCGCTGAGCGGATCGAGATCGTTTATCGCGCGCAGCAAGGTCGATTTTCCCGACCCCGACGAGCCGATGATGCCCACGATCTGCCCGCGTTCCACCGTCAGGCTGATGTCTTTCAGCACCTCGACTTTGCCAAACGATTTCTGCGCATGCCGAATATCGACAAAAGGTTGGTTCTGCGCCATCCCGGCCCCCTAAATTAGCGTGACACAGAGATGCGGCGCTCGATTTTGCGCTGCACCCATTCCATGCACAGGTTGATGACGTAATAAAAGGCGGCCGCGGCCAGATAAAATTCAAAGGGCCGATAGGTTTTGCCAATCACCCGCTGCGCCGAAAGCGTCAGCTCGCTTACGCCAATCACCGACACCAGCGCGCTGTCTTTCAACAGCGCAATCATATTGTTGCCGATGGGCGGTATCACCGCGCGCACCGCCTGTGGCACCACCACCTTGCGCAACGCCTGCCCACGGCTTAGGCCCAAGGTGCGCGCGGCCTCCATCTGGCCCCGGTCCACCGCCAGAATTGCGGCTTGGATAAGCTCGGAATTATAGACCGCAAAATGCAGCCCCAACCCAATGCTGCCGGCCACGAAAGCAGGCAGATCTATGCCAATCTGCACCAGGCCAAAATAAATCAAAAACAGCTGCAACAGCAGCGGCGTGCCCATAAACACCCAAGACACCAGGCGAAAGGGCTGGCGCAGCAGCCATGGCCCGTAAAGCGCCACCAAGGCAAATAGAATGCCGCCCACAAAGCTTAACAGCGCCGCCGCCAGGGTAATGCCCACCGTCCAGGCAACGCCCAGCAAAAGGATGTCCAGGTATTTGGGAACAATCGAAAAATCCAGCCCCATTGCGGCGCCCCTTTTTGCTAGTGGATGCGCACGCGGCGGTCCAGCCACGCCACACCACGGCCGGTGACATAAATGATGGCCATGTAAAGAACCCCGGCCAAAAGAAACATCTCGAACGGTTTGTAGGTCGATCCGATGTAGCGCTGCGCTGTATATGTCAGCTCGACCACCGAAATGGCCGCAACCAGGGCTGTGGCCTTGATCAGCATGTTCAGGTTCACCCCCAAAGGCCGCACCATCAGCCGCGCGGCCTGTGGCAAAACCACCCGCGCCATGGCCTGCCAGCGGCTTAGGCCCAGGGTGCGCGCGGCCTCGGTCTGGCCACGATCAACGGCGATAATGGCCCCGCGGATTGTTTCGGCCATATAGGCGCCCGCATTCACCCCCAAGCCGATGACACCCGCCTGGAACGCATCTAGCTGAATGCCGATCTGCGGCCCGCCAAAATATAAGATAAACAGCTGGATCAACGCAGGCGTGCCCCTGAAAACGCTGACATAAGCCGCCCCGAGAAACCGCAAAATGACAAAGCGCGACAGCCGCGCCGCCGCCCCCAAAGCCCCGCAGACCAGCCCCAAGAGGGCCGTTAATACCGACAACACGATCGTCAGCCCCGCCGCCTGTAAAAAGAACGGGTAGACTTTTAGCATCAGCTCTGTGTCCATCGATCACTCCGGCGGGGATGGCTTTGTCAAAACACCCCCGGGGGCCATACGGCGCCCGGGGGCCAGATGGATTAGCGGATATCAGCGCCAACCCATTTTTCGGCGATGGTCAAATAGGTGCCATCGGCCATCAGATCATCCAGCGCTTTTTGCATGGCGGCGGCCAGCTCGGGGTTGCCCTGGCGAATGGCAATGCCTGCGCCAAAGGGTTCGGTGGTTGGGTCGCCGAACATTTCAAACTCTTGCCCTTTTGCGCCCATGGCCAGAATGGCGGCGATGGAATCATTTACAATGGCATCGACGCGGCCGTTCTCTAGCTCGAGCAGCAGCTCGGGCAGGCCCTTGTAAGTGCTCACATTATAGCCCTTTTCACGCGCCCAATCTTCGTGGGTTTCGCCCAATGTCAGGCCCACTTTTTTGCCTTTCAGATCGTCCAAAGACGCAATGCCCGAACCGGGGTTGCTGAAAATCGCGCGTTTATCCGAATAGTAAGGGCCAACAAAATCAACCACTTCGTCACGTTCGGCGGTGATGGTCATCGAGCCCACGATGGCATCGTATTTATTGGCCAAAAGCCCGCCAATGATGCCATCCCACGCGGTGGTCACGATTTCCACCTCTAGGCCCATACGTTTGGCGATTTCGGCACCGATGGCCGGGTCAAAGCCCACAACCTCGTTTTGGTCATTCACAAAATTGAACGGGGGGTATGCGCCCGACATGGCAATGCGGATCACGCCCTTTTCTTTCAGCGTATCCAGCTCGTCAGCGCTGGCGGGGCTGATGCCCATAAAGGCAAAGCTGGCAGCCACCAGGGCAGATTTCAAAATGGTGCGGCGAACGGTCATTATGTGTCTCCTGTTGGTCATAAGCCGGGCCGATGCCCGGCAATTTTGGCCCAGTTTTGGCAGCGCTGGCCTGCGCGCGTGAAAAACACTTGCATGGCGGCAAAACATTACGCAAATAAATATACTCTACCTTTAGTATTGATGAAATCTATGAAGCTACCCAAACATCACCGCTTTCCCTGGAACCTCGATTGGAACCTGTTGCGCACCTTTATGGTCATCGCCGAACAGCGCGGCATTTCCAAAGCCGCCGATGCGTTGGGGCTGAAACAGCCCACGGTTTCCGCAGCGCTGAAACGGCTGGAAGAGACAACAGGCAAGTCGTTGATCGTGCGCAAGCCAAACGAATTCAGCGTCACACCGGCGGGGCAGGCGCTTTATACCGAATGTGCAAAGATCTTTGGCACGGTGTCGCAATTGCCCTCGCTGATGGATGCCGGCCCAGACGAGCTGCGCGGCCATCTGACGATCGCCA
This sequence comes from uncultured Lutimaribacter sp., assembly GCA_913061505.1. Classification (GTDB taxonomy): domain Bacteria; phylum Pseudomonadota; class Alphaproteobacteria; order Rhodobacterales; family Rhodobacteraceae; genus CAJXSO01. The sequence continues at coordinate 1,838 of CAJXSO010000017.1, read as the reverse complement.
CCACCAGCGCCGTGATGTGCGAGCATTTTGACGACGTGCTTAGCCGCTTTGCCCGCGCCTATCCGCGTGTCACCTACGGGTTTTCCGTGCATGAAAGCGAAGGGGTGGCCACAATGGTGGCGCAAAACCGGGCCAGTTTGGGCATCTGCCTGCTGGCCAAGCAGCCACCCCATTTGACCGCCACCATCTTATATCGTGAATTTTTCGGCCTGTATTGCGGCGCCCGCCACCCGTTGTTTCGGGCCAAGGAAATTACCCTGAGCGATATTCAGGGCGCGCCTTTCGTGGCCTTTCAAACCGAGGCAGAAGGCGGCCCGCTAGAGGCCATTTCGCGCCTGCGCGCGCGTGCGGGTCTGGCCAACAGCTGGCGCGGCCTGTCGTCTAGCCTGACCGAAATTCGCCGCATGATCATGGCCGATTTTGGCATTGGCGCCCTGCCGCTGCACGTGGCCCAAGAAGACGAACGCGCCGGCCGCATTCGGCAGGTGCCCCCCTATGACGCGCTTCCCATGGTGAATATCTACCTTATCACCAACCCCGCGCGCCGCCAATCCAACGCCGAGGCCGCATTTCTTTCCATGCTCACAGATGAGCTGGCCCGCACCGGCCTGGACGAGCGCACCTATGGCGCCTGATGCAGGCCAAGCCACAGAAAGCGCCCCCAAAAGCACCCCAGGTTTGGCGTGGCCTGTTGGCAAAAAGATCGCTTAGGTTATTGCCAAACCTGGCCTGTGCAGCGCATGGTTGCGATATGAAAATCTGGCTTCATCATATAAACCTTTGCTCGGCAAACGTTGGGCGCATGGATAGGTTTTACCGCGACATCCTGTTCTTGGGCGATGACGACCCCAATGAACTGCCCCCGATCAATGATGAAAAAGGCTTGGTGGGCGATGTATCGTTTGTGACAGATGGTGCCATACAAATGCACCTGACACCGCGGGATGTATTAAACAGCTTTAAGTCTGGCCATACTGTCAACCCGCTGGATCGGGGCCATATCGCCTATCGCACAGACGATATAGAGGCGTTTAAAACCCACCTAGACCAGCAGGGCGTGCCCTATTCTGACTGGGGCAGCGATGCTGTAAAAGGCTGGCACCAGGTTTTCTTTTACGACCCTGACGGCAATGTCATCGAAGTGCATCAGCGTTTAGAAAACCAGTAACCGCCTATGCGTTATCTGCTGCTGCTGATGATACTGGCAAGCCCAAGTGCCGCGCTGGCCCTCGATTTCAGAAATTGGAAAGAACAGCGGTTTTCGCTGTTTTCCGGAAACGCATACGTAAAAACAAAAAACACGGTTTCCATTCAATCTGACGGCACCGTTTCGCTATTATGGTCGCCCGCACCCGCCGAAATGCAAAATGCAAATACCGCGCGCTGGCAATGGAACGTCACCAAATCAGTTCCCGCAACGGACCTGACCATTAAAGGCGGCGACGATAGAAACCTGTCGCTTTATTTCGTATTTGCCCCCGCCCAAGAAATAAGCGCCACCTCGGGTGCCAGTATCAAAACCTTAATGGCCTCGCCTTCGGCACGGGTGCTGATGTATGTCTACGGCGGCAAACACAAACGCGGCGCAATATTACCATCGCCCTTTCTCAAGGGCTTGGGTAAAACTCTCGTCTTGCGACCCGCCGGGACAGGCGCTTTTACGGAACAGGTCAACCTGGAAAATGACTTTTTTCAAGCCTTTGGTGAGGTAAAGACATCGCTTGTAGGCCTGGCAATTTCATCAGACAGCGATGATACGGCGACAGCTGTTGCGGCCCAAATATCAAACCTAATGCTTGCCCAATAAGCCACAGCCAATGTCAGGGCCAGCTCCGGGC
>CAJXSO010000016.1 GCA_913061505.1 uncultured Lutimaribacter sp. | reverse complement strand
GGGCAAGGCCCGCGCCGCCACCCGCAGCGCCGCTGCCGAAAAAGACCCAGGCGTTCCAGCGCAATAGCAATAGCAATAGCCATGCACGCCACCGCACATATCGGCCCAAACGCCATTTTGCAGCACCTGCCCCTGCTGCAAAGCAGCCTTGGCCCCGGCGCCACAGCCGCCTTGCTGGCGCAGGCCGGGCTGGCCCAGCCCCCCGCCGCCCATGGCATGGTGGCCCAAGCCACCGTGGCCCGGTTTCACAACGCCGTCACCCAGCATTTGGGCGCAGGCGCCCCGGCGCTGCAATGGGCGGCAGGCGTGGGCACGGGGCGCTATATTTTGGCCAATCGCATTCCACGCCCCGCACAAGCGCTGCTGCGCGCCCTGCCTGCCACATGGGGCGCCCGGCTGCTGACGCGCGCGATCTTGCAGCACGCCTGGACATTTGCCGGCAGCGGCCAACTGCGGGTTGCACAGCGCAGGCCCCTGGGCCTTGAGCTGCACCAAAACCCGCTGGCCATGGCCGCCCCCCCGGCCAATGCCCCCAGCTGCCACTGGCATGCGGCGGTGTTTCAAACGCTGTTTTCCGCGCTGATCTGGCCCGCGGCACAGGCCCGCGAAACCAGCTGCATGGCCTGCGGCGATGCCTGCTGCCGCTTTGAAATTTTGCCCCATCCGGCAAATAGCCATATGTAAATCAAACTTTACACTTGCGAGACTCGCAATTGACAGTCAAGATTTACACATGAGTGTCACAGATCATATACACGCCCCCCGCCTGCAGCCTTTGGCCCTGCTAGAGCTGATCAAGCCCGTTACATGGTTTCCGCCCATGTGGGCCTATCTGTGCGGCTTGATCGCGGCGGGCGGCACCTGGGCCGATTGGCGCTTGGGGGTGGTGGGCATCGTGCTGGCGGGCCCCATTGTTTGTGGCATGAGCCAGGCTGCCAATGATTGGTGTGACCGCCATGTCGATGCGATAAACGAGCCAAACCGCCCGATCCCCTCGGGGCGCATTCCGGGGCGCTTGGGCCTATACGTGGCATGGGCCATGAGCGCGCTGGCGCTCTGGGTGGGCAGCTGGCTGGGGCCATGGGGCTTTGGCGCCACATTGGCCGCTGTAGCCGCGGCCTGGGCCTATTCGGCCAAGCCAGTGCGCGCCAAACGTTCGGGCTGGTGGGGGCCGGGGCTGGTGGGCCTGAGTTACGAGGCCCTGCCCTGGTGGACCGGCGCCGTGGTGGTGCTGGGCACAGCACCACAGTTTGAAATTACCGCCATCGCATTGCTATACGGGCTGGGTGCCCATGGCATCATGACAATCAACGATTTCAAAGCCATCGAAGGCGACAGGCAGATGGGCCTGAAATCGCTGCCGGTGGTTTTAGGCCCAACCGATGCGGCCACAGTGGCGGGCACGGTGATGGTGCTGTCACAGCTGGTGGTGGTGGCCTTGTTGCTGATCTGGGGCGCGGCCTGGCATGCCGGGCTGATCGGCCTGGGGATTGGCGTGCAGATCTGGGCGCTGGGGCGCTGGCGCCAGGCGCCGGCTGCGCGCGCACCATGGTTTAACGGCACGGGCGTGGGCCCTTATGTTTTGGGTATGATGGTGGCAGCCCATGCGCTGCGGGGGATGGGGCTGTGACGTTAAGCTGGCTGCAAATCATGCGCTTGGGGCTGGTTCAGGCCTGCCTTGGCGCGATTGTGGTGTTGATGACATCGACGCTGAACCGCCTGATGGTGGTGGAATTATCGCTGGCGGCCATCGTGCCGGGCCTATTGGTGGCGCTGCATTACGCGGTGCAAATCACCCGCCCCAAATGGGGCCATATGGCCGATAAGGGCGGGCATCGCACCCGCTGGATTGTGGGCGGCATGGCGCTGCTGGCCGCGGGCGGCATGGGCAGCGCTGCGGCCATTCCGCTGCTGGCCACGCATTTTGGCGCGGGCTTGGCGCTGTCGGTGCTGTGCTATGCGGTTATTGGGCTGGGCGTCGGCGCCTCGGGCACATCGCTTTTGGCGCTCTTGGCGGCGGCCACCGCGCCCAAACGCCGCCCCGCAGCCGCCATGATTACCTGGCTTATGATGATCGCAGGCATCGCGCTGACCGCCATTACCGTGGGCAGCGTGCTAGACCCTTACAGCCACAGGCGGCTGCTGTGGGTGGTGGCGGCAGTCTGCCTGGGGGCGCTGGCGCTAACCGCGCTGGCCGTAGCCGGCATCGAGCGTGGCCTGCGCCCCGATCAGGCGCAAGGCGCGCGCCCCAACACCCCCTTTGCCGCAGCCCTGGCCGAGGCCTGGGCCGACCCAAAAGCGCGCAATTTCACCATCTTCGTTTTCCTGTCGATGACCGCCTATTTCATGCAAGAGCTGATACTCGAGCCCTACGCCGGCCTTGCCTTTGGCTACACACCCGGCGAAAGCACGCGGCTGTCGGGCGCGCAAAATGGCGGCGTATTTACCGGCATGCTGGCGGTTGGCCTGATGTCATCGGGCCTTGGCATCGGCACGCCGCGCACATGGGTGATGCTGGGCTGCGTGGGCTCGGCCGCTATGCTGGGGGCCATCACACTGGCCCCGCATCTGGCCGTGCCCTTTCAAATGCTGGTCATCGGGCTGGGCCTGTTTAACGGCATATTCGCCGTGGCCGCGATCAGCGCCATGATGCAGCTGGCCGGCGAAGGTGGCGGCCAGCGCGAAGGCACGCGCATGGGGCTGTGGGGCGCCTCGCAGGCCATTGCCGCAGGCTTTGGCGGGCTGGCGGGCGCAGCGCTGGTGGATATAGCCCGCCACATTTTGGCACCAAACGACGCCTTTGGCGCGGTTTTCAGCCTGCAGGCGCTGCTGTTTTTGGCCGCAGCCGTCATGGCGGCAACAATTATGGGCGGCACCAGCCGCCCCCAGCTGGTAGCAGGGGAATGAGCATGGATTACGATGTTTTCATTGTGGGCGGCGGGCCATCGGGCGCCACCGCGGCCGATGATCTGGCACGCGCCGGGCACAAGGTGGCGCTGCTTGATCGGGCCGGGCGCATCAAGCCCTGCGGTGGCGCCATCCCACCCCGGCTTATTGCTGATTTCGCCATTCCAGATCATTTGATCGTGGCGCGCATCTCTACCGCCCGCATGATCTCGCCCACGGGCCGGGCGGTGGATATCGCCATTGAAAATGGCTTTGTCGGCATGGTTGATCGCGAAGATTTCGACGAATATCTGCGCACCCGCGCCCAGCAAAACGGGGCCGATCGGCTGACCGGCACCTTTGTGCGCATCGAACGCGATAGCACCGGCACCCGGGTGATCTGGCGCGACAAAGACAGCGGGCAAGAGCGCCACAGCCGCACCCGGCTGGTGATTGGCGCAGATGGCGCCCGCAGCACTGTGGCCCGCGCCGAGGTGCCGGGCGGCGATAAAATACCCTATGTCATCGCCTATCACGAAATCATCAAAGCACCACCTGCCAATGCCAATTACGACCCCACGCGCTGCGATGTCATCTACGATGGCGCGATATCAACCGATTTTTACGGCTGGGTCTTTCCCCATGGCCCCAGCGCCAGCGTTGGCATGGGCACCGAAGAAAGCAGCACAGATCTGAAACAGGCCACCGCCCGCCTGCGCGATATGGCTGGGCTGGCCGGCTGCGAAACCATCCGCCGCGAGGGCGCGCCCATACCCCTGCAGCCCTTGGCGGCATGGGACAATGGCCGCGATGTGGTGCTGGCGGGCGATGCTGCGGGCGTGGTGGCCCCCAGCTCGGGCGAGGGGATATATTACGCCATGGCGGGGGGCCGGGTGGCCGCAACCGCCGCGCAGGCCTTTTTGGCAAGCGGCCGCGCGCGCGATCTGAAACTGGCGCGCAAGCTGTTCATGCGCCAGCACGGTATGGTGTTCAAAGTGCTGCGGCGCATGCAAGACGCCTATTACCGCTCGGACGACCGGCGCGAGCGTTTCGTCAGCCTGTGCCATGACATCGATGTGCAGCGCCTGACATTCGAGGCCTATATGAACAAACAGCTGGTGGCGGCACGGCCCATGGCGCATTTGCGCATCGGCATCAAAAACCTGCTGCATCTCAGCGGGTTGGTAAAGGCAAGCTACACATGAAATGGCTTATTCCAGCATGGGAAAATGGCGCGCTGAAGCCGCTTGATAAGGTCGATGTGCACCGCCGCGGGCTGCGCCATAAGGCGATTTCGATTTTTGTCACCGATGGCGACAGGGTGCTGCTGCAAAAACGCGCCTCGGTGAAATATCACACGCCCGGCCTGTGGACGAATACCTGCTGCACCCACCCCCATTGGGGCGAGGATGACACAGAATGCGCCGAGCGCCGCCTGATCGAGGAAATGGGCATTCGCGACCTGCCGCTTAGCCATGTTGGGCAGATCGAATATCGCGCCGATGTCGGCAATGGCATGGTCGAACACGAGGTGGTGCAAGTGTATCGCGCCCGCGCCGCCGCTGATTTGCCAATGAAGCTGAACCCGCGCGAGGTGGAAGAGGCCACCTGGGTCAGCCTGCCCGTTCTCAACAGCGCGATCGAGCGCACCCCGGCCCGTTTTACCCCATGGCTGCAGATCTATATGCGCGATCACGCTGGCATGATCTTTCCCGAATTGGCGGTATCGGGGCCTGTGGCCTAGCTGCCCTGGGGCGCGGGCCTTAGGCCTTAAGCATAGGCAGGATTGCGGCGCAAAACCGAATAATTCAACGCGCCCGCAATGCTGACCCACAGCAAATACGGCACCATCAAGGCCCCCGCCAATAGGCTGATCTGGGCAAAGCTGATCACGCAAGCCAGCACAAACAGCCACAGCCCCGCCATGGCAATCAGCGCCGCGCGCATGCGGTGCAGGCCAAAAAAGATGGGCGACCACAATGTGTTAAAGGCAATCTGCGCACCCCAAAACGCCAGCGCCTGCCCCCCCTGCCCGCTTTGCGCAACCAACATCGCGGCATAGGACATGGCAATGTAAAGCGTGGTCCAAACCAGCGGAAACACAAAGCCCGGGGGCGTCCAGCGGGGTTTGTTCAGCGCCTCATACCATGCGCCGGGCTGAAACATCGCGCCGGTGGCAGCGGCCGCACCACAGGCGGCCAAAAACGTGAAAAAAAGGCCCCAATCCATCATCTGCCGCCCTGCCCCTTTGCTGGGTTTTGCCAATGCCGCAGCGCGGCACCTACACCCTAGCTAGGGGCGATTTGGGCCAGTTCAAGCAACCCGCGCTAGGGGCGGGCCAGATCATCGTGCTGGCGCAAGCGCGTGAGCACATCAATCAAAGCATCCGAGCGGCGGAATTCGCCCGCATCAACCGCCGCGGCCTGCACCAAAAACGCCACTTCCGACCGGGGGGGCGCATAAAGCGTGGCCATGCCCGGCTGCACCACACTGGCGCCCGCCCGCAGCCCCGACCAGGCCAAAAGCCGCAGCTTGGTGGCAGATGTGGTGCGCGCGCGCCGGCCAATACTGTCGCAGCCTTGCGCCCGCAGCGCGCTGCCGATGGCGGCGTAGATGTGGCGCGCGGCGAAAATGCCGGTGCGGCAATCAAGCGGCAGCGCGGCGATACCCGGCTCGGCCCGCTGGTATAGCTTGTCTGCCTCGCAAAGCAGCCGCGCCACCAGCACTTGCACCTCGGGCGACAGGGCGGGGCGGCGCAAAAACGCATCGCGGCACAGGCCCGCTGCGGCAAACCAGTCGTGTGGCAAATAAAACCGGCCATTGCGTGCATCTTCGCCCACATCGCGGGCAATATTGGTCAGCTGCATCGCCAGCCCCAAATCGCAGGCACGTGCCAAACGGTGGCGGTCGCGCACGCCCATCAGCACGCACATCATCACCCCCACCACAGACGCCACCCGCGCAGAATAGGATAAAACATCGGAAAACGTGGGGCATTGGCGCCCCTCGGCATCCCATGCCAAGCCTTCTAGCAGGGCCTCGGGCAGGGCGCGCGGCATGTCATATTCGGCCACCATACGGGCAAAGGCGCGATCTACCGGGTCGTCAAAGGGCCGGCCTTCATAGGCGTGATCCAAACGCTCTTGCAGGTGCAGCACCGCCGCGGCGGGGTGGCGCCCCTCGTCTACCGCGTCATCGGCCAGGCGGCAAAAGGCATAAAGCACATAAGCCGGGTCGCGCACGCGGCTGGGCAGCAGCTTTGAGGCGGCATGAAACGACAGCGAGCCGGTGCGAATAGCCGCCCGGCAAAATTCCATATCAGCGGTGGCGCTCATTCTGCGGCCATCCGGGGCGCGGCCATTGGGTGCGGGGCATCGGGCACCATCTGCGCCATAACCTCGGCCGTGCCAATCACGCCGGGCAAGCCCGCACCGGGGTGGGTGCCTGCCCCGGCCAGAAACAGGCCCGGCAGTTCCTCGGATACGTTATGGGGGCGGAACCATGCGCTTTGCAGAATGCGCGGCTCGATCGAAAAGCCTGCCCCCAAAGGCGAAAGATAGCGATCGCGAAAGGTTTCGGGCGTGAACACCAAGCTGGGGCCAAGATGGCGCCCAAGGCCGGGCAGCAGCCTTTCTTCCAGCATCGTTTGCATTTTCTGCCGGTAGGTTTCGGCCATTGCCGCCCAATCTGTTGGGTCGTCATGGCCCAAATGCGGCACGGGCGAGAGCGCATAAAACGTATCATCCCCAGCCGGCGCCACCGTTGGATCGGTAACAGAGGGGCGGTGGACATAAAGGCTCATGTCATCGGCCAGATGCCCACGCTGGAAAATATCGCGGATATGGGTTTTATAGCGCGGCCCCACGGCAATGGTGTGATGGCCCACATCGGGCCACAGGGCGCGTGTGCCCTTGGTGCCAAAATACCAAACAAACAGCCCCATCGACCAGCGCATGCCGCGCATTTTGGCATCGCTCCAGCGTTTGCGGGGGTGGTTGCGCAACAGCCGCGTATAGGTGTGGCCCGCATCGGCATTCGAGACCACAACATCGGCCGCAATATGCGCCCCGCCCGCCAGATCAACGCCCGAAACCCGCCCGCCCGCGGTGGTGATTTCATCAACTTCGGTGCCCATCAGCACCTGCCCGCCCTGCGCCTCGATCACGCGCACCATGGCCTGCGCGATGGCCTGCACACCGCCCATCGCGTAATGCACGCCAAAGGCTTTTTCCAAGTGGCTGACCAGAATATACATCGAGGTCACATGAAACGGATCGCCGCCAATAAAGAGCGGATGAAAAGACAGGGCAAAGCGCAGCTTTTCGTTTTTCACCCGACGCGCGGCATGGGCATAGACCGAACGATCGGCCCGCATCATTGCAAATTTTGGCAAAACCTTGATCAGATCGGCCAGCTTGTGCATCGGCCTGCGGCCCAGGTCCTCGTAGCCAAACCAATAGCGCGCCTCGGCATCTTGCAAAAACTTGGCGTAGCCCGGCACATCGCCCTTGGCCAGTTTCGCCACCTCTTTCATCATGGCGTCTTCGTCTTGGCGGGCGGCAAAACGGGTGCCATCGGCCCAGCGAATTTCGTAAAACGGATCCATCGGCACAAGGCTGACATCGCGGTCAAAATCGCGCCCACAGGCGGCCCACAGATCGCGCAAGCCCTGCGGCACGGTGACAATGGTTGGCCCCAAATCAAAGCGGTGCCCCTCTTGGGTGATAGACGAGCCACGCCCGCCTGGCTGGTCTAGCCGGTCGATCACCGTCACCTCATAGCCCTTGGCCCCCAGCCGCATGGCAGCTGCCAACCCACCAAGCCCGGCACCAATGACAATGGCACGCGAGGGCATCTGCGCAGAGCGCGGCCTAGCCGGCATGGCAACCTCCTATTTTCAGGGCAGATTCAGCGCGCTTGGCTGAATGTGTCAATATAAACTTACACAAAGCGCTTTACACTGTCTACACCCCGTGACATTCTTCTTTTGTCAGCAAAGGAAGCTACCATGCAGACAACCATGCTTAGCCTGTTCCGGTTTGATCGGACCTCAGATCGCCTGTGGGTGCTGGGGCAAATGGGCTTGGCGCGGTTCCAGATGCCCCGCGCAAAGGGCCTGCAATTTTGGAAATTATGCGGCACCGGCACAGGCCAGGGCTTTACCCCCCGCCCCAACTGGGGGGTGTGGGCGATTTTAACGGTTTGGGACAGCCCCGCCGCCGCCCAGGCAGCCAGCCGCATGGCCCCGTTTTGCCATTGGTCTGCCCGCGCCAGCGAAAGCTACAGCTTGCGCCTGGCGCCGCTGTCGGCGCGGGGGCAATGGGCCGGGCAAGCGCCGTTTTCGCCCCAGGCCGCAGCGCCCAGCCAAGGCCCCATCGCAGCCCTAACGCGGGCCAGCGTGAAACTGGGCCATGCCCTGCAGTTTTGGGGCCGCGTGCCCGATATATCCGCCAAAATCGGCCAAGACCCCGCCGTGCTGTTCAAAATCGGCATCGGCGAGGTGCCCTTGCTGCACCAAGTCACCTTTTCGGTATGGCCAGATGCCGCCAGCATGGCCGCCTTTGCCCGCCGCGGCGCCCATGCCGAGGCCATTCGCGCCGTGCGCGACAATGGCTGGTTTGCCGAAGAATTATACGCCCGCTTTCAGGTGCTGGGCACCGAAGGCCGATGGCACGGGCAAGATCCAATCGCCCGCCATCTTGCACAGGAGGCCGCATGACACCTTTCCCCTTCTCCGCCATCGTCGGCCAAGACGAGATGAAAACCGCCATGATCCTCACCGCGATTGACCCGCGCATTGGCGGCGTTTTGGTTTTTGGCGATCGTGGCACCGGCAAATCGACAGCCGTGCGCGCCTTGGCTGCGCTGCTGCCCCCCATTCAGGCGGTGCAAGGCTGCCCCGTCAACTCGGCCACAGCCGCCGATTGCCCTGATTGGTTCACCCCAACCGGCACTGCCACCGAAACCCGCCAGACGCCGGTGGTCGATCTGCCCTTGGGCGTGTCAGAAGACCGGGTGACAGGGGCCTTGGATATCGAGCGCGCCTTGACCAGCGGCGAAAAGGCCTTTGCCCCCGGCCTGCTGGCACGCGCCAACCGCGGGTATTTGTATATCGACGAGGTGAACCTGCTGGAAGATCACATCGTGGATCTGCTGCTGGATGTGGCCCAATCGGGCCAAAATGTGGTCGAGCGCGATGGCCTGTCCATTCGCCACGCGGCGCGGTTTGTGCTGGTTGGTTCGGGCAACCCAGAAGAGGGCGAATTGCGCCCGCAGCTGCTAGATCGCTTTGGCCTGTCGGTCGAGGTGCGCAGCCCCGACGATATCGAAACCCGGGTCGAGGTTATCCGCCGCCGCGATGCCTATGAAAACAGTCATGCCAGCTTTATGGCGCAATGGCAGCCGCAAGATGACGCGCTGCGCGCCCAGATCGTGGCCGCGCGCCAGGGGCTTGCGGCGGTGAAAAGCACCTCGATCGCGCTTTATGATTGCGCCGCGATCTGCTTGGCCTTGGGGGCCGATGGCCTGCGCGGCGAGCTGACATTGCTGCGCGCGGCGCGCGCCCTTGCCGCCTTTGAGGGTGCAGCCGAGCTGACCCGCGCCCATATTCGCGCCGTGGCCCCCATGGCCTTGCGCCACCGCCTGCGCCGCGATCCGCTAGACGAGGCCGGCAGCACCACCCGCGTCACCCGGCAATTGGCCGAAGTGCTACCCTGATGGCACTGGATGCCACATCAGGCAACGACAGGCCCGGGCCCGCCCCGGGCACGCCCTGGGCCAATGCCCAATTGGCCCTGACGCTGTTGGCGATCAACCCGCAGGGGCTGGGCGGGCTGTGGCTGATGGCGCGCGCAGGCCCGATGCGCGAACGCCTGCTGGCGCAGCTGGCCCCCTTTGCCCCGCAGCGCCTGCACCCGGCCATGCCCGCCGATAGTCTGGCAGGCGGAATGGACATTGCCGAAACCCTGCTGGCCCAAGCCCCACGCTGGCGCCCCGGCCTATTGGCCAAGGGCGGTTGGGCGGTTCTCAGCTCGGCCGAGCGCACCAGCCCCGCCACCGCAGCGATGATCATCGATCAGGCCCGCATGGCCGGTGCCAAGGGCCAGCCCACTGCGCTTTTGGCCCTTGATGAAAGCGCAACCGAGGCCGAAGCCCTGCCCAGCCCCCTGGCCGAGGCCCTGGGCCTTTTTGCCGATCTCGATGGCCTGGCCCTGGCCGATTGCCCCGATGCCCCGATGCCACAGCAGAAAATCACCGCAGCCCAAGCTATGCTGTCAGGGGTAACACTGGCCGATGGGGCGCTGAGCGCCATTGCGCAAACCTGCCAGATCTTGGGCATTGCCAGCCCCCGCGCGGCGCTGTTTTGCATGGCCGCGGCGCGTGCCCACGCGGCCTTGCAGGGCCGCCATGTGACCAACACCGCAGATCTGGAAATTGCGGCAGCCCTGGTGCTGGCCCATCGCGCCACGCGCCAGCCCGAAACCCCACCCGATCAGGCCGCCACCCCGCCGCAAGACAGCGCTCCACCGCCGCCACCGCCAGACAGCCCGCAAACAGATAGCGCACCGCCCGACAGCGCGCCCGCTGACATGGCCGATGACGCGCCCCCACCCCAGCCCGAGCCCGCCACCGCCGAGATGCTGATCGCCAGCGCCCAGGCCGCCCTGCCCCACGATCTGCTGGCACGGCTGCAGGCGGGGCGGATCGCACGGCAAATGGCCAAGGGCGCCGCCGGCGCCGGCGCACGCCAGGCCAGCAGGCACCGCGGCCGCCCCCTGCCCCCGCGCAGCGGCAAGCCCGGCGCGGGCCAAAGGGTAGATATTTTCGCCACCCTGCGCCAAGCCGCGCCGTGGCAGAAAATGCGCCGCGCAGCCGTGCAGGGCCCGCACGCCTCACAAGGCCCAACCAGCCAGCGCTTGCTGATCTGGCCTGCCGACATCCAGCTAAAACGGTTCCAGGCCCGCCAGGAACGCGCCCTGTTTTTTCTGGTCGATGCCTCTGGATCGGCCGCAGTGGCCCGCCTGGCCGAGGCCAAGGGCGCGATCGAGCTGATGCTGGCCCAGGCCTATGCGCGCCGCGATCATGTGGCCTTGATCACCTTTCGCGGCACCCAGGCCGAATTGGCCCTGCCCCCTACCCGGGCCTTGGTGCAGGCCAAACGCAGCTTGGCAGGCTTACCCGGCGGCGGCGCCACGCCTCTGGCCCATGCATTAGACATGGCCCGCGCCTGTGTGGCCCAGGCCCGCGCGCGCGGGCAAACACCCGCGCTGGCGGTTTTGACCGATGGGCGCGGCAATATCGCCTTGGATGGCAGCGCCAATCGCCAAGCCGCGCAGGCCGATACCACACGCATGGCGCAGGCCCTGCAGGCCATGCGCGTGCCCGCGCTGGTGCTTGATACCAGCCTGCGCCCCCGCCCCGATGTGCAAACCCTGGCCACAGCGCTGGGTGCCGAATTGGTGCGCCTGCCGCGCGCCGATGCGCATGGGCTATCGGCCACCTTGGGCGCGGCCCTGGGGCGCGATCTGGCATGACGGTGCCCCCACCAGACTGGCCCCGCCGCGAGGCCTCGCAGTTTCTGCGCCTCTCACCGCATGAATGGCATGTTCAAATTTTCGGCGCGGGCCCTGATATATTGGCTTTGCATGGGGCGGGGGCCTCGTCGCACAGTTTTCACCCGCTGATCGCGCATTTGCCCGGCTATCGGCTGATCGTGCCCGACCTGCCGGGCCAAGGGCTGACGCGCGCGGGCGGCACACAGCGCCTGGGGCTGGATGCCATGGCCGATGATCTAAACGCGCTCTGCCAATCGCAGGGCTGGCGCCCACAGGCCATTTTGGGCCATTCCGCGGGCGCCGCCGTGGCGTTGCGCATGGCCGAGGTGATGCCCAACCCACCCGCCTCGGTGGTGGGGCTGAACGCAGCGCTTGGCCCCTTTGGTGGCTTTGAGGGCTGGCTTTTTCCCAAACTCGCGCGCGCCATGTCGGCCAGCCCCTTTATCGCTGCGCTGGTCACGCGGTTTTCGGCCAGTGGCCGCCAGGTCGAGCGGCTGCTTGCAGGCACCGGTTCCCACCTCGATGCCGATGGCATTGCCAATTATCAGCGCTTGGTGGCACGCACCAGCCATATCGAGGGCACCTTGGGCATGATGGCGCAATGGCAGCTTGAACCGCTGTTGGAACGGCTGCCGCAAAACTTTGTCAGCTGCTTGCTGCTGGCCAGTAGCAACGACCGCGCCGTGCCACCCGAGGTATCGAAAAACGCCGCATTGCGCCTGCCAAATTGCACCTATGTCGAATTGCCGGCCTATGGGCATTTGATGCATGAAGAGGCGCCGGGCGAAGTGGCCCAATTTCTGCGCCCCTTCCTTGACAGCCACACCAAGGCCCCGCGGCTGGTGCGCTAGCGGCTAGGGCATTGGCCCCTCAAAGCGCCAGTTGCGCCGGCGCGGCACGCGCACCGCCAGCATCGGCTTCAGCAGCGGCTGGGCATAGCGCCGCAGATCCAGCGCCTCGTGCACCCCCACGCTTTCGCAGCCATCGATCTGGGTGCGCACCGCCGCGCGGGTGTAAAACGGCGCATCCAGCATCGCCAGCACCTGCGCCGGGCGATAGCCCGGGTCGGCGCGGGTTTCGCGGCGCACCGCCCACAGGCTGCGCGGCAAGGCGGCACGGGGGGGCGCGTCGATCTCTTCGGTGCGGCCATCTGCGGAAAACCGCAGGGCTTGGGCGCGCGGCGTGCCATCGCGCAATTCGGCGTCATAAAAACACGTGGCCCCACCCGCAGTGGGAAAGCGCCCCCAAGTCCAGTAATTGAAATCCGCCTCCAGGGCGGCTGTGCCGTAATTGGCATCGAAATAGCCATGCCCCTGCCAGCGATGGCCCGGCGCGATATCAACCTCGATGCGGGCGATCGGGGCAAAGGGCTGCCAGTGGTGGCGCCCGGCGCGATCAAGCTGAAAGGGCGTGCCAAACAGCGCCTCTGGGTGCAGCACGATGCGCCCGCGCACCCGCCCCACGATGGGCGGCGAGGAGATTTCATTCAGCTCGATCACCAGCTTATCGCCCTGCCAATGCATATGGCTGGGGCCCACCTGCAACACATCGCGCGATTGCCGCAGCGCCGGGCGGCCGCGATCTGTCATGGTAAAACGGCCCTGTGGGCCATAGGTGGCCACGTTGATGCAGCAATGGTTTTGCGGGTCGCGCCGCCCCGACCAGCGATACCACGGCGAAAAGACCGAGCCGATAAACCCGATTACAGAAACCGCCCGCGTGCCGCAGTCGCTGATACCGTCGACATACCACCACGCATAGCCATCAGGCGCGACCGCGCGGGTGAAATCTGGTCGGATTGCACCGCTTGCGCCGCGTGTTGGCCCGACAGCAGCGCCATCGGCACCCCCGCCCCCGGGTGCACCCCGCCCCCGGCCAGATACAGCCCCGCCAGCCCCGTGCGGGCCTGTGGGCGCTGAAACGTCGCCCATGTGCTGTTCGGGCTTTGGCCGTAAAGCGCCCCCTGACTGGCGGGAAAGAGCTGGGCGAATTGCGCCGGCGTCGTCAGCTGCGCCGCCTGTGGCCAGGGCGCCATCTGCAGGCCGAAATGGCGCAGCCGCGCCAAAGGATGATTTTGACATCTTTCTGTCCTTTCGTCCTGTGCCGCCACCGCGGGCGCATTCAGGATCATTTGAAACCGCTCTGGCCCATCGGGGGTGCCATCCAACCGATCTTGGGCACAGACATAAATGGTGGGCGCGTTCGGGGTTTGATTGCGCGACAGGGGTTGAAATTCGGCGGCCTCGTCATCGGCAAAAAACACCGAATGATAGCCCAAGGCATCGCGCCCCAGCCCCGTGGGCGCCACCTGCGCGGCAAAGGTCCAGACCCGCGCCGACAGGCTGCGCGCCGGGTGTAATTTGGGCCGGCGGGGCGCGGCACCCAGCAGCGCAGGCAGGGCCAAAGGATCGCCGTTAAACACCACTGTGTGCGCCGCGATCTGGCTGCCATCCGCCAGGCACACCCCCGCCACGCGCCCGCCTTGGTGCAAGATGCGCTGCACCCCGGTGCCAAGGCGCAGTTGGCCGCCCAAATCAACAAACCGCCGCGCCAGGGCCTGCGCCAGCGCCGCCATGCCGCCGCGCACCGCCCAAACGCCCTGCGCCTCGGCCTGCCAGACCAGCCCCAGAACCGCCGGCGCCAGCAAGGGGTTGCCCCCCACATAGGTGGCATAGCGGCCAAAGAGCTGGCGCAGCTTTGGCTGGCGAAAACTGGCGCGCAACGCGCTGTGCAGGCTGCGCCCCGGCGCCAGCCATGGCCAAATGGCAGGGCGCATCAGCGCCGCACGGGCCGCCGGGCCGATACGGGGCTGGGCGCTGCGCATGATCGGGCCATCAAAGGCCTGAAACAGCTGCGCAGTGGCGCGCGAAAAGCGCAGGAAATCTTGCCGCGCCCGCGCGCCAAAGGCCGCCTCGATCGCTGTGGCATTGGCCTCGGGGCTGTGGCCCAGATCCAGCCGCGTGCCATCGGGCCAGAAATGGCGGGCCAATTCGGGCAGGGGCTGCAGATCAAGGGCCGCGTCAAGGCTGGCGCCGGTATCGTGAAACAGTTGCGCCAGAACATCGCGCAGCGTGAGCACCGTGGGCCCGGCATCGACCGGGCCTGCCGCGCTGGGCATTTGGCGCATTTTGCCCCCGGGCCAGGGGTGCGCGTCGCATAGTGTCACGGCCCTGCCCGCCGCCGCCAAACGCATGGCCGCAGCCAACCCGCCCATGCCAGCCCCAACGACGACAACACTGTCTTTGCCATTTTCCATGTCAGGAATTCTTGACTCGCAGCAAAAATATGTCCAGTTTAATTTACACACACCTGTCATGTTTTTTAGACATGCCGCAAAGGAGACTGCCGTGGATCTGGGTTTACGCATCGACAAGGCCATGACCGCCGCGATTTCGCAGGCACAAGGCACCAGCGAACCAGCCGGCACCGTGCCCGGCCGCCTGGCTGCCGCGCTGAATTATGCCGTAACGCCGGGGGGCGCGCGCATTCGGCCCACCATATGCCTGTCGGTGGCACGCGCCTGCGGCGACGACGCCCCAGACCTGGCCGATCGCGCAGCCGTTGCACTGGAAATGATACACTGCGCCTCGCTGGTGCATGACGATCTGCCCTGTTTCGATGATGCCAGCTTTCGGCGCGGCAAACCCACCTTGCATTTGGCATTTTCCGAGCCGCTGGCGGTGCTGACGGGCGACAGCCTGATCATCGCCGCCTTCGAGGCACTGGCCGCAGCCGCCCCCCACCACGCCCCCCGCGCGCTGCAGCTGCTGCAGCTGCTGGGGCGCCACACCGGCATGCCCCATGGCATTTGCGCAGGCCAAGGCTGGGAAAGCGAGGCGCAGGTTGATCTGCGCGCCTATCACCGCTCGAAAACCGCGGCGCTGTTCGTGGCCGCCACCCAGATGGGCGCGGTGGCCGCTGGCCACGAGGCCCAGCCATGGGCCGAATTGGGCGACCGCATTGGCGAGGCTTTCCAAGTGGCAGATGATCTGCGCGATGCGCTTTATGATGCGCAAACCCTGGGCAAACCCACCGGCCAAGACAAGGCGCACAGCCGCCCCTCGGCCGTGGAAGAGCTGGGCGTAGACGGCGCCATCCGCCGCCTGAAAGATTGCCTGGGCGGCGCCATCGCCAGCATTCCCTCGTGCCCGGGCGAGGCAGGGCTGGCACAGATGGTGCGCCTTTATGCCGACCGCATGACCCCCAGCCTACCCGCCAAGGCCTGATCGTGGCCGATGCCGCCCACCCGCCTGCGGGGCGCAGCACGCCCGAGCGGCCCGCGCGCCTGCATGGCTGGCTGAACCGGCTGGTTGCCAGCCCCGGCTTTCAGCGGTTTTGCACCCGTGTGCCCGGCCTAAGCCATCTGGCCCGGCGCGAAGGCGCGGCGCTGTTTGGGGTGATGCAGGGCTTTGTTGAAAGCCAGGCGCTGATGGCGCTGGTGGACCTGGGCGCGTTG
Source organism: uncultured Lutimaribacter sp. (assembly GCA_913061505.1). Taxonomy (GTDB): domain Bacteria; phylum Pseudomonadota; class Alphaproteobacteria; order Rhodobacterales; family Rhodobacteraceae; genus CAJXSO01. The sequence continues at coordinate 41,362 of CAJXSO010000016.1, read as the reverse complement.
GAACGGCTGGCGCGCGCACCCGCCACAGCGCCTGTGCTGGCCCGCGCCCTGAACATCCCCGCCGAGCGGCTACAGGTATTGCTACAGGCAGGTGCCGCGATGCAGCTGCTGAAACGCCGGCGCGATGGCAGCTTTGCCCTATCGCCACGCGGCGCTGCGTTTTTATCCATGCCAGCCCTGCCCGCCTTGGTGCGCCACCACCGCGTGCTTTATGCAGACCTGGCCGATCCATCGGCATTCTTTCGCGGCGAAACCCAGCCCGAACTGGCGCAGTTTTGGCCCTATGTGTTTGGGCCCGGCGCCCAGATCGACCCAGACGCAACCGCCCGCTATTCAGAATTGATGGCCGAAAGCCAGGCCCTGGTCACCCAAGATGCGCTGGCCAGCCTGTCGTTTAAAGGCGTGCAATCGCTGCTTGACGTGGGCGGCGGCACCGGTGTGTTTTTGCGCGCCCTGCACGCGCGCGCGCCGCAGCTGCAGCTGGCGCTGTTTGACCTGCCCCAAGTGGTAGAGCAAAGCACCCTACCGCAGGCCATCGCGCGGCATGGCGGCTCGTTTCGCACCGATGCGCTGCCAAAGGGCGCCGATATGATCACCTTGATCCGGGTGCTGTTTGACCATGCCGACAGCACGGTTTTAACCCTTTTGCAGCGCTGCCACCACGCCCTGCCCCCCGGCGGGCGGCTGGCGATAGTCGAGCCGATGTCAGGCGGGGCCAGCCCCGACCCGCATACCGATGTGTATTTTTCAATTTACACATTGGCCATGCAAACCGGCCGCACCCGCAGCGCCGATGAGATTGCAGCGCTGCTCAGCCAATGCGATTTCGCTGAAATAAAAGCAAAAAAGGGCAAGCGCCCCTTTGTGACCAGCGTGATCGAGGCGCAAAAGCCCCACAGCCCCACTTAGCAGCGCCGGCTTGTGTCAATTAATATTGACAGAAAAAAGTGTAAGTATAAGATTACAACAAGGCGTCGACTCGACTGAACAGTCGCATAAAACGGCGCCGCACCCGCATGGAGGCGAATTTGCAGACAGAGGCCATCCTTCTTTCAGCCCCACGCCAAATAGGCGTGCAGCAGGTGGGCATTACCCCCCCTGGGCGGTCAGATGTGGTGGTTGAGATTGCGCATTCCGGCATCTCTAGCGGCACAGAAAAGCTGTTTTGGTCGGGCGATATGCCCCCCTTTCCCGGCATGGGCTATCCGCTGGTGCCCGGCTACGAGGCCGTGGGCGAGGTGGTCGAGGCGGGCGCCGATAGCGGGCTGAAATGCGGCGATCGGGTTTTTGTGCCCGGCGCAAGCTGCTTTACCACCAGCGCCGATGCCCAGGTTTTCGCCCTGTTTGGTGGCGCAGCACGGCGGCTGGTCAGCGATGCATCGCGCGTGGTGCAGGTAGATGCGGGCCTGGGCGCCGAGGGCGCGCTGCTGGCCCTGGCGGCAACGGCACACCATGCCATTGCCGGCAGTCAAGGCCGCTTTGCCGGGCTGATTGTGGGCCATGGCGCCCTGGGGCGGTTGCTGGCGCGCATCACGATGGCACTAGGCGGCCCTGCCCCCACCGTCTGGGAAACCAACCCTGCGCGCATGGGGGGCGCCACGGGTTATCAGGTTTGCGCCCCTGAAACGGCGCCTGACGCGCGCTTTGATCTGATCATCGATGCCTCGGGCGCCAATGGGCAGCTCGACCGGCTGATCCCGCATTTGGCCCCGGGGGGCGAGCTGGTTTTGGCCGGGTTTTACACCCAGCCCCTAAGCTTTGCCTTTGTTCCCGCCTTCCTGCGCGAGGCGCGGTTGCGCGTGGCCGCAGAATGGCAGCCCGCCGATCTGCACGCCACCCGCGCGCTGCTGGATCGGGGCGCATTGTCTTTGGCGGGGCTGATCACCCACCGCACCGCACCAGCCCAGGCAGAAGCCGCCTATCAGCGCGCCTTCACCGACCCGGACTGCCTGAAAATGATCATCGACTGGGAGAGCGCCGCATGACACTGGATATTCCAAACCTGAAAGCCATGGACGCCCGCCTGCGCCAAGAGGCGCAAGAAGAGCCCACGCTAGAGGTGCCCCAAGACCCCCCCAGCAAACACACGCAGATCATCGCGATCTATGGCAAGGGCGGCATTGGCAAAAGTTTCACACTGGCCAATCTAAGCTGCATGATGGCCGAAATGGGCAAGCGCGTGCTGCTGATCGGCTGTGACCCGAAATCAGACACCACCAGCCTGCTGTTTGGCGGCAAGGCCTGCCCCACCATCATCGAAACCTCGACCACCAAGAAACTGGCGGGCGAAGAGGTGCAAATTGGCGATGTATGTTTCAAACGCCACGGCGTTTTCGCGATGGAGCTGGGCGGCCCCGAAGTGGGCCGTGGCTGCGGCGGGCGCGGCATTATTCACGGCTTTGAGCTGCTGGAAAAGCTGGGCTTTCACGACTGGGATTTCGACTATGTCTTGCTCGATTTTCTAGGCGATGTGGTGTGCGGCGGCTTTGGCCTGCCCATTGCCCGGGACATGGCGCAAAAGGTTATTCTGGTGGCCTCGAACGACCTGCAATCGCTCTATGTGGCCAATAATGTCTGCTCGGCCGTGGAATATTTCCGCAAGCTGGGCGGTAATGTTGGCGTGGCCGGGCTGGTGATCAACAAAGATGATGGCACAGGCGAGGCGCAGGGCTTTGCCAAGGCGGCCGGTATCGACATTCTGGCCAGCATCCCTGCCGATGAAGACCTGCGGCGCAAATCGGCCAATTACCAGATTGTGGGCACCGCCAACGGCCAATGGGGCAGCCTGTTTCAGGGGCTGGCCAGCGCCGTGGCCGAGGCCCCGCCAATGCGCCCCCGCCCGCTGGATCAAGACGGGCTGCTGGCGCTGTTTGACAGCAAGGAAACCGGCGGCGACGTGGTGCTGGAACCGGCCACCGATGCCGATATGCGCGGCAAATATTCCCAGCCCGCAGTCTCGCTCGAGGTGATCTATGACGACGCCTAAGCCCCCCATCGCCCCCAGCGCCCCAAGCGACACAAGCGCGCCCACAGCCCCGCAGGCCGATGGCATGGGCTGCCACGCCCCGGCCGAGGCCCTGCAGGCCCAGGCCCGTGCCGCAGGCAACGGCGAGATCTTGGATCAATTCGCAGCCGATTATCCACGCGGCCCCCATGACAAACCCGAATCCATGTGCCCCGCCTTTGGCTCGTTGCGGGTGGGGCTGCGCATGCGCCGGGTGGGCACCATCTTGTCTGGCTCGGCCTGCTGCGTTTACGGGCTGTCTTTTGTCTCGCATTTCTACGGCGCGCGCCGCTCGGTGGGCTATGTGCCGTTCAGTTCCGAAACGCTGGTGACGGGCAAGCTGTTCGAAGACATCCGCGAGGCGGTGTATAAAATGGCCGACAGCGCACGCTATGACGCGCTGGTCGTCACCAACCTATGCGTGCCCACCGCCAGCGGCGTGCCCTTGCGCCTGCTGCCGCGTGAAATCGACGGTGTGCGCATCATCGGCATCGATGTGCCAGGCTTTGGCGTGCCAACCCATGCCGAGGCCAAGGATGTGCTGGCCGGCGCCATGCTGAAATACGCCCGCGAAGAGGCACAGGCCGGCCCCGTTGCCGCCCCTGCCCGCGGCCGCACCACCCGCCCCAGCGTCACCCTGCTGGGCGAGATGTTTCCCGCAGACCCCATGATGATTGGCGCCATGCTGGCCCCCATGGGGCTCGAGGCAGGCCCGGTGCTGCCGGCGCGCGAATGGCGCGAGATGTATGCCGCGCTGGATGGTGCGGCGGTGGCGGCGATCCATCCGTTTTACACCGCCAGCATCCGCGAATTTCAGGCCGCAGGCCGGCCCGTCATCGGCTCGGCCCCTGTGGGGGTTGAGGGCACGCGCGCCTGGCTGGCGGCGATTGGTGCAGCGCTAGAGATACCCCAGCCGCAGGTCGCCGCCGCCCAAAACGCATTTTTGCCCGCCATCAAGGCCGCGCTGGCTGCCGCCCCCGTGCGCGGGCGTATCACGCTTTCGGGTTATGAGGGGTCGGAATTGCTGGTGGCGCGGCTTTTGGTCGAAAGCGGCGCCGATGTGGCCTATGTGGGCACCGCCTGCGCCGCCAGCCCATGGAGCGCCGATGACAGGGCCTGGCTGGAAAGCCGCGGTGTTGCGGTGAAATTCCGCGCCTCGCTGGCCGATGATCTGGCCGCGGTTGATGGGCTGTCCCCCGATCTGGCCATCGGCACCACCCCGGTGGTGCAGCACGCCAAAGAGCGGGGCATACCTGCGCTTTATTTCACCAACCTGATTTCCGCCCGCCCGCTGATGGGCCCGGCCGGGGCAGGCAGCTTGGCCGAGGTGATCAACGCCGCCATCGCCGGACGCCCACGTATGGATAAGATGCGCGCCTTTTTCGAAGGCGTGGGCACAGGCGATAGCACCGGCATCTGGGAAGGTGCGCCCAACCTGCGCCCCGAATTCCGCGAGCGCCAGCTGAAAAAGCTGGAAAAAGCCCGCCGCGCCGCCAAAGCCGAGGAGATGATCTGATGCTGGTCGAAGATCATGATCGTGCGGGCGGCTATTGGGGCGCGGTTTACGCCTTTTGCGCCGTCAAGGGCCTGCAAGTTGTGATCGACGGGCCGGTGGGCTGTGAAAACCTGCCCGTGACATCGGTTTTGCACTACACCGATGCCCTGCCCCCCCATGAATTGCCCATCGTCACCACGGGCCTGGGCGAAGAAGAGCTGGGCCGCGATGGCACCGAAGGCGCGATGCGCCGGGCCTGGCAAACGCTGGATCCCGCCCTGCCTGCGGTGGTGGTCACAGGCTCGATCGCCGAAATGATCGGTGGCGGCGTCACGCCCCAGGGCACCAATATTCAGCGCTTTTTGCCCCGCACCATCGACGAGGATCAATGGCAGGCGGCTGATCGCGCCATGACGTGGATTTTCACCGAATTCGGCATGACCAAGGGCCGCATGCCCCCCGAGGCCAAACGCCCCGAAGGCGCACGCCCGCGGGTGAATATCCTGGGCCCGATGTATGGCACGTTCAACATGCCCTCGGATCTGGCCGAAATTCGCCGCCTGGTCGAAGGCATCGGCGCCGAGGTGAACATGGTGATGCCCATGGGCGCCCATCTGGCGGAAATGCGCAATCTGGTGAATGCCGACGCCAATATCGTGATGTATCGCGAATTTGGCCGCGGCCTGGCCGAGGTGTTGGGCAAGCCCTATCTGCAAGCGCCCATTGGCCTGGAATCGACCACCCTATTCCTGCGCAGCCTGGGCGATATGCTGGGGCTGGACCCCGAGCCGTTCATCACCCGCGAAAAACATTCCACGCTAAAGCCTGTCTGGGATTTGTGGCGCTCGGTTACGCAAGATTTTTACGCCACCGCATCCTTTGGCATTGTTGCCAACGAAACCTATACCCGCGGGCTGCGCAATTATCTGGAAAACGATTTGGGCCTGCCTTGCGCCTTTGCAGTGCCACGGGTGGCGGGGCAGAAAACCGATAATTTCGATGTGCGTGCGCAACTGGCCGAAAAGCGGCCCCTGGTTGTGTTCGGATCGATCAACGAAAAAATCTATATGGCCGAGGCGAAAGCAGGCTTTGGCCCGGCGCCCTCGTTCATTGCAGCCAGTTTTCCAGGTGCCGCCATTCGCCGCCACACCGGCACGCCCTTTATGGGCTATGCCGGCGCCACCTATGTGCTGCAAGAGCTGTGCAATGGCCTGTTTGATGCGCTGTTTCACATCTTGCCCCTGGCCAGCGACATGGATGCAGCCCCCGCCACGCCCAGCCGCATGGCGCGCGCCCTGCCCTGGTCAGAGCAGGCCCAAACCGAATTGGACCGGATTGTTGCAAAACACCCGATCTTAACCCGCATTTCCGCCGCCCGCCAACTGCGCGACGCCATCGAGCGCGCCGCACTGGATGCCGGGGCCGAGGAAATCAGCAGCGATCTGGTGCGCGGCGCAAGCCTCGCCACAGCTGCGCCATGAGAGGAGAAGAAAAATGACTGATCTCCGCGTAAACGGGGCCCGGCCCCGGGGCGTGCCAACGCATAGCCTGGAATACGATTTCTATTTCGCAACCGTCTTTGTGGTGGCGCTGTTTGTCGGGGTGCAAACCTGGACATGGCGGCTGATCACCCAGCGGCGATTGCCGAAAAACGGGCCGATCAAACGGGCGTTGAAAGATGCCCATGTGATCGCCCCGATCATATTCCGCAGCTGACACTGCGGGATGCAAGTTCCCGTGGGCCAGGGTCTGCGGGAGAGGTGCCCGGCGCAAGCCGGCGCCATCCCGGCCGCAGGGGGTGCGGTGCAGTCTGATATCCGGAGGTTATTATGACTGGAAAATCTGATCTGTCCTTCACAGGTCTTACCGATGAGCAGGCCCAGGAACTGCACTCGGTCTATATGAGCGGGCTTTGGCTGTTCGTCACCATCGCGGTGATCGCTCACTTGGCCGTGTTCATCTGGCGTCCTTGGTTCTGAGAGAGGATTGAAGCATGAGCAAGTTCTATAAAATTTGGCTGATCTTCGACCCTCGCCGCGTTTTCGTGGCCCAAGGTGTCTTCCTGTTCCTTCTCGCCGCGATGATCCATCTCGTGCTGTTGTCCAACGACGGCTACAACTGGTTCGAAATCGCAGCGCAGAAATACGGTCGCTAATAGCGCCAAGCGCGCTCGTTCTGCGGGCGAAATTTGTCCCGATTTCGCCCGCAGATTCCCATTAAACCCTGACGGCCAATTGGCCGGCAAGCTTACGCGGAGGGAAGCATGGCACTGCTGAGCTTCGAGCGGAAATACCGCGTGCCAGGCGGCACGTTGGTCGGCGGGAACCTGTTCGACTTTTGGGTCGGGCCCTTCTACGTCGGTTTTTTCGGGGTCACGACGATCTTTTTCGCCGTCCTCGGAACGCTCTTGATACTTTGGGGGGCCGTGCTGCAAGGCACTTGGAACCCCTGGTTGATATCAATCAACCCGCCCGCCCTGGAATACGGGTTGGGCATGGCGCCCTTGAAAGAGGGTGGTCTATGGCAAATCATCACGATTTGCGCTGTGGGGGCCTTTGTTTCTTGGGCCCTACGCGAGGTAGAAATTTCGCGCAAACTGGGGATGGGGCTGCATGTGCCCTTTGCCTTTGGCGTGGCAATTTTTGCCTATGTGACACTGGTCGTTATTCGCCCACTGCTTATGGGGGCTTGGGGCTATGCCTTTCCCTATGGGATTTGGACGCATCTCGATTGGGTGTCGAACACAGGCTATAATTACGGCAATTTCCACTATAACCCTGCCCATATGATCGCGGTGAGCTTCTTTTTCACCACGACACTGGCGCTGGCCTTGCATGGCGCGCTGATCTTGTCTGCCGCCAACCCCAAGGATGGCGAAAAGATGAAAACCCCAGATCACGAAGATACATTCTTCCGCGATCTTATCGGGTATTCGGTGGGCACGCTGGGCATTCACCGTGTGGGTCTGCTGCTGGCGCTGAACGCGGGCTTTTGGTCGGCTGTTTGTATCGTCATCTCGGGCACCATCTGGTTCGACCAATGGGTTTATTGGTGGGATTGGTGGCTGGAACTGCCCTGGTGGGCCGATATCGCAGGAGGCGTAAATGGCTGAGTATCAGAACATATTTACCCAAGTGCAGGTTCGTGCCGCGCCCGAAATGGGCATGGTAGAAGATGTAGACCTAAGCAACCGCACCAAAAGCGCCAGCTTTTCCAACCTGATGGGCTGGATCGGCAACGCGCAGCTTGGCCCCGTTTACCTGGGTGCCATGGGTGTGCTTAGCCTTGCGGCCGGTGCCGTATGGTTTGTGATGGTTGGCATGTGGTTCTGGTATCAGGCGGGCTTTAACCCGGCCGTGTTCATGCGCGACCTGTTTTGGTTGTCGCTCGATCCCCCGGCGCCCGGCTATGGCCTGTCGATCCCGCCCATGGCGGAAGGCGGCTATTACCTGATTGCCTCGTTCTTTTTGCTGATTTCAGTGCTCAGCTGGTGGGTGCGCACATGGCTGCGCGCCGAGGCGCTGGGCATGGGCAAACACGTGGCATGGGCGTTTTTATCGGCGATCTGGCTGTTCATGGTGTTGGGCTTTTTCCGCCCCATCCTGATGGGCTCGTGGTCCGAGGCAGTGCCCTATGGCATCTTCACCCATCTCGACTGGACCAACCTGTTCAGCCTGCAATATGGCAACCTGTTCTATAACCCGTTCCATGCCCTTTCGATTGCCTTCCTTTATGGCTCGGCCCTGCTGTTTGCGATGCATGGCGCCACCATTCTGGCGGTCAGCCGGTTTGGCGGCGACCGCGAGCTAGAGCAGATCGTGGACCGGGGCACCGCCTCGGAGCGCGCGGCGCTGTTTTGGCGCTGGACCATGGGCTTTAACGCCTCGATGGAAGGTATTCACCGCTGGGCGTGGTGGTTTGCAGTGCTGTGCACCCTGACGGGCGGTATCGGCATTCTGCTGACAGGCACTGTTGTGGATAACTGGTCGGACTGGGCAGCCATTCATGGCTATCGCCCCACCTACTAAGAGGATCAAGACATGGCTGAACATGACTATATCCAAGAAACTCCCACCCAGCGGCTAAGCCGGTGGATCTTTTCCGAGATGATGCGCGGGGCGGCCTATGCGGCAGTGTTCGTGCTGGGGCTTGGGCTGCTGTTGTGGGGGATTTATCTGGTTGGGTTGCTGCTGCCGGAAGACAGCAAAACCGCACCCGGCCCCATGCCCTATAGCGCCATCAGCGCCCCCGTTGATCACGCGCAGGCATAAGCGATTGGCACCCGCCCGGCGCAACAGCTACGGGCGGGGCCCACAGAACCGGGGGCCGGGCCTTGGCCCACTACCCCCAAACCAGGTTTGGCCTGTCAACAGGGCCAAACACCCGGGCGAGTGACGCCCGGCTCCCTTCCTGGTCTCCAGGAACTGGTGCCGTGCGGTTCTGCCCACGGCACCATTTTTTTGGCGCTTTGCCAGCCAAGGCCGCCAATGACACCCAAAAAAGGAACCGCGCCATGACTGCACAGGCCCAAAACAGCCGCACCCCCCACCTAGATCGGGTGGCAGGCCCCGCCGATCTGCGCGATTTCACCGATATCGAACTGGCCACGCTGGCCCAAGAGCTGCGCGCCGAAACCATCGAAACCGTCAGCCGCACAGGCGGGCATTTGGGCTCGTCTTTGGGGGTGGTGGAATTAACTGTGGCGCTCCATGCCGTGTTTCGCACGCCATTTGACAAGCTGATCTGGGATGTGGGCCACCAATGCTACCCGCATAAAATACTGACAGGGCGGCGCCACAAAATGGCCAGCCTGCGCCAAGAAGGCGGCATTTCCGGGTTTACCAAACGCGCCGAAAGCCCGTTTGACCCGTTTGGCGCGGCCCACAGCTCGACCTCGATTTCCGCGGCCTTGGGCTTTACCATTGGGCGCGATATGGGCCAGCCCACAGGCGATGCGATTGCCGTGATCGGCGATGGCTCGATCACCGCGGGCATGGCCTATGAGGCGCTCAACAACGCCGGTGCCGAGGGGCGGCGGCTGTTTGTGGTGCTCAACGACAACGCCATGTCTATCGCCCCGCCCGTGGGCGCGCTAAGCCATCACCTGACCCATATCGACAGCCCCGCCGAAAAGCTGCGCGATATCGCCGAGGGGCTGGTATCTACCCTGCCCGGCCCGCTGCGCGACTTGGCCCGCCACGCCCGCGAAACCGCCTTTGGCCAGCGCCCGCCCGCCACCATGTTTGAACATCTGGGCTTTACCTATGTCGGGCCAATCGATGGCCACAGCATGCCCGATTTGCTGGCCACCTTCCGCGCCGTGCGCAACCGCGCCGAGGGGCCTGTGCTGATCCATGTGCGCACCCAAAAGGGCAAGGGCTATGCCCCCGCCGAACAATCCGATTGCAAATATCACGGCGTGGCCAAATTCGATGTTCAATCAGGCAACCAGCGCAAATCCAACAGCAGCGCCCCCAGCTACACCGCCGTCTTTGGCCAGGCCCTGACCGAGGCCGCCGCCCAAGACCCGCTGATTGTGGGGGTCACAGCCGCCATGCCCAGCGGCACCGGGCTAGATGTGATGGCCCGCCGCTTTCCCAGCCGTGTCTATGATGTGGGCATCGCCGAACAACACGCCGTCACCTTTGCCGCCGGCATGGCCGCCAGCGGGCTAAAGCCGTTTTGCGCAATCTATTCCACCTTTTTGCAGCGCGCCTATGACCAGATCGTGCATGATGTGGCGCTGCAGGGCCTGCCCGTGCGCTTTGCCATTGATCGCGCCGGGCTGGTGGGGGCCGATGGTGCCACCCATGCAGGCAGTTTCGATATTGCCTATCTGGCCAATTTGCCCGGCATGGTGGTGATGGCCGCAGGCGACGAGGCCGAATTGCGCCGCATGGTGGCCACGGCCGCCGCCCATGACAGCGGGCCCATCGCCTTTCGCTACCCCCGCGGCGAGGGCAGCGGCGCCAGCCTCGAGGGGCCAGCCCTGCCCCTAACCATCGGCAAAGGCCGGGTGCTGTGCGAGGGCACGCAGGTGGCGCTGCTGTCTTTTGGCGCCCATCTGCCCGAGGTGCTGGCCGCGGCCACATTGCTTGCGCGGCAGGGCGTGTCCTGCACCGTGGCCGATGCCCGGTTTGCCAAGCCGCTTGATCATGATCTGATCGATCAGCTGGTGGCCCATCACCGTGCAGTGCTGACCATCGAACAGGGGGCTGTTGGCGGGTTTGGTGCGCAGGTGCTGCACTATCTGGCCGAAACCGGGCAATTGCAAAGCGGCGCCGCCCTGCGCAGCCTTGTGCTGCCCGACCAGTTCATCGACCAAGCCAGCCCCGAGGCCATGTATGCCGCAGCCGGGCTGACTGCCGATAAAATTGCAGCCCAAGCGCTGCGCATGATCGGGGTGGAAAGCCTGCAGTTGCACCGTGGCGAGGCGGGATAAGCCCGCTACAGGCGGTGCGTATAGGGCTGGATGATGGCCAGCACACAATCGCTGCCATCCTCGCCCAGCTCTAACCGCGCCATGCGAATATCGCACATGGCATAGTGATCAGGCTGGCTGTCGCATAGGCTAACCGCGCGCACATCGGCACTGGCGCCCAGCCGGCAATCGGCCAAGGCCAGCGAAATGCGGTCTTGATCGATGCGGTTTTCGCCAAAATGGCGGATATAGCGCACCGCCGCGCTTTCGCTAAAGCGCTGCGGAAAGAGGCTGCGGAATTTGTGGTTTTCCGCCGTCAGCACGCCACTGCCCAAATCGATCAGCCCGGCGGCCACGGGCATGTAGAAAAAGATCTGTTCGAACTTGCGGCGTTCAGCCTCGAGCGCGGCATTGGCCTCGCGCAGCTGCTCGGCCTGCACCTCGATTTCAACCTGATGTGTCAACAGATCGAGCGACAGTTCATTCAGGTCCACAACCTCGCGCTTTAGCAAGGTTTCCAGCGTGGGCAGCTTGCCCTCTTTCAACAGCGCCTCGATACGGGCGCGTGCAATTTCTTCTGGCGCGCGTGCCCTGCCCTTGTCGGTCATGGCTGTTCCTTCGTGTTGCGGCCTTGCCGCAGGTTTGTGACATCGAGATGCGTGACCACACAGCCACCGTCACGTAGGCTGGAACTATGCATCAAAAACCACCGCTTTTGCTGCTTTGAATGGCACGGATACAGGGTGGAAAACTGATCTTTTTGCCCAGACAGCACGTCTTGCAACCCCTCTAACACCGCAGCCTGACTTGGTTCAGAGGTAGCAGCCTTCTTCAAGACCTCAAGATAATTGATGTTGCGCCCGTCAATCAGCGCCGCATCTGCGCCGTTCTCTTCGGCAAAACGGCGCCAGCTTTCATTGACAATCACGATCGTGCCCGCCGGATCGAGCACGGCCAAATTCTGCGGCGTGGCATCAACAACAGACTGCAAAAACCGCATATCCTGCACGCTAGAGACATCGATAAACGACAGCACCACCCGCGCCTCTTGGGCGTTGCGGCCCATAAATGGTTGAACAGACACCAGCCAGCTGCGGTTCTGGCGATCTTTGGTTTCCAGCTGCAGCGGCTTTTGGCTATCCAGCGCCTGGGCAATCAGCGCCTCGAGATCCAATTGATGCATGGTGTTGGTGATATCGGCCAGGGGGCGGCCAATATCCTGATCGCGCAGGCGGAAAATTTCGGTGGCTTGGGCCGAAAACCGGGTGATCGTGCCGGCGCTGTCCAAAAACACCAGCGGGATGCGCGCCGCGCGCGACAGCCCTTCCAGATCGGCATAGGCCTCGTTCAGCTGCAAGATCTTTTCCTGCAACTCGGCGTTCACCGTGTGCAGCTCTTCGTTCACCGATTGCAGCTCTTCGTTGGTGCTTTGCAGCTCTTCGATCGAGGCCATCAGCTCTTCGTTGCTGGCTTGCAATTCTTCGTTGGCGCTGCCCAGTTCCTCGACCGTGGATTTCAGCGTTGCGCGCACGCGGGCCAGCTCGCCTTCCAGTTCAGCCGCACGGCTGGCCGACAAGGTGGCCAGATCGCGCGCCTCGGGCGGCAATGCGGCCTCGGCAGGCACGGTTTGCAACGGCGTGAAGGACAACAGCACCATCGGCTGGCTTAAATTGGCCGTTTCCGGCAAGCGGCGGGTTTCAATTTTTACCGCCGTATCAAAGGGCAAATCGGGGTCGTCTGCGGGGTGCAAAATGATGGGCTGCGCAGCCTCGGCATTGCGAAACGCCGCCATCACCACGGTCGAGACAATCGCCGCCGATTGGATCGGCAACAGCTGCATCAGATCAAGCGACGCGCCCCCATCGCGAAAGCGCAAATACGGGGTGACATCGCCAAACACATGGCGCACCTCGCGGTTGCTATCCACCACCACCGATGGCGGCACAAAGGCACCCAGCAGCGCGTCAGACAGCCCCCGCGACAGCATATCATCGCCATGCAACACGTTTTGCGCAGTGGCGCTGTGGCTAAGGTCCGTCATCACCGGAATGGGGCGGCGTTTCATCAGCACCTCGCCCCCAGACAAATGCCGCATGGGCCCAGGCGCGCGATACAGTTTGTTGCGGCTCGACAGGGTTTCCAAATGCCCCGCCAATGGGCCCAGCGCCTCGGAGCTGCCCAAAAACAGCCCGCCACCAGCCTGCAGCCCAAACAGCATGCGCCGCAACGCGCGTTCCTGTGCCGCGGCCTGGAAATAGATCAGCACGTTGCGGCACACCACCAAATCCAGGTCTAGAAACGGCGGGTCGCCCAAAACATCGTGCTGCGAAAACACAATGGCGCGCCGCAGCGTGGCATTCACCTGATAGTGTCGATCTTCGGTCAGGGTGAAATACCGCGCCAAAACATCTGGCGACAGCGATTGCAGCAACCGCTCGGGGTATTTCCCGGCCGAGGCCACATCGAGATACGAGCGTTCTATATCGGTGGCAAAGAGCTTGAATTCAAATTCCAGCCCTGTCTCGCGCATGGCCTCGAGAACGGCAATTGCCAGCGAATAGGCCTCTTGCCCCGTGGCGCAGCCCACCGACCATGCCCGAAACATCGGCCGTTTGTCCTGTGCTGCGGCCTGCAGGCGGGGTTTGATCACCTCGGTTGTCAGGGCCTGAAAGGCATCGCCATCGCGAAAAAACGCCGTAACCGGGATCAACATCTCGCGCCGCAGCAGCATGGCTTCTTTGCCACCCTCCTCGAGCTGGGCCAGATAGGCGGGCAAATCGTGCTGGCCGGTGGCCAACATGCGCCGCTCGAGCCGCCGCAAGATCGTGTGGGGTTTGTAGTTTTCCAGATTGATCTGAACCTTTTCACCGATGTCTTGCAGCAGGCTTTGGTAATCATCGGCAATATTGTCGGGGGTGGTCATCAAAACCGGGCGCGCGCCCTCGCGCACGATATGTTCGACCGTGGCCGCCAATTCCGCCGGGTTGCCCGATTTATGCACCAGCCCCGTGGCCATCGCGTTCATCGGCATGCCATCAAAAGCGGCGGTATCGGGGCTTTGCGCCAAGGCCCAGCCCCCCGCCTCGACCACCGCTTTCAGCCCCGCCGACCCATCCGAGCCGGTGCCAGACAGCACCAGCCCGATTAACCGATCATAGCCAGATTGTGGCAGGCTGTCGAAAAACGCGTTGATCGGGTGCGGCGCCCCTTTGACGGGCCGCGGATCAAGGTGAAAGCGCTTGTCTGACACGGTCAATGTCACGCCCGCAGGGATCACATAGACATGCCCCAATTCCAGCGCCATGCCCTCTTTCACGATATGCACAGGCATGCGCGTATGGCGGCCCAGCAGCGTATCCATCATGGTTTCATGGCTGGGCGATAGGTGCTGAATAACCACAAAGGCCGCGGGCAACGATTGATCGATGGCGCTGAAAAACCCATCCAGTGCCTCTAGCCCACCGGCAGATGCACCCAATGCAACGATGGCCTCTATTTTCGGATCCGGTCCCTCGGATGACGACATAGTTCGTAAACTCGCTGTTTGCGCCAAGATAAAAACAGCCGGGGCAGAAAGAAACTGAAATTTTTAACCATTTTGTCACTTTCACCGCGCCCACCCCCTTGGCGCCTGTGGCCTTGCCTTTTTTGGCGGGCTGGCCCAGCATCGCCCAAAAAGGGGGGCGCAGATGATTTATCCAGAAGATCTAGACAGCTGGCACGCACAAATTGCCGAGCCGATCTTGGACCCTGACCGCGAAATCGTGGATCCACATCACCACCTGTGGCCCGAACGGCTGGGCAGCCGATACGAGCTGGACCAGCTGTGGGCCGATACGGGCAGCGGGCATAACGTGCGCCAAACGGTGTTTATCGAATGTGGGGCCGCCTATGACCGCGAGACAGCCAGGCAAGACCCATTCGCGCCGGTGAACGAAACCCGCTATGTGCATGGCTTGGCAGAACAGGCGCAAACCCAGCCCGAAAAGGCCCAGATCGCCGCCATCATCGCCCATGCCGATCTGCGCCTGCCAGCAGATACGCTGGCCCAAGTGCTGGCCGCGCATCAGGCCGCCTCGCCGCTGTTTCGCGGTATCCGCCATGCCGGCGCCTATGATCCGCAGCGTGCGCAGATCATGTTCAAAGGTGGGCGCGATGCGGGGCTGTATCTTGACCCCGATTTCCAGCGCGGCGTGCGCATGTTGGGCGCGCAGGGGCTGAGCTATGATACCTGGCATTTTCACCCGCAAAATGGCGAATTTCTGGCACTGGCGCAGGCCTGCCCCGATACCACGATTGTTCTAGATCATTTCGGCACGCCCATGGGCACGCTGCGTTTTGCAGGCCAGCGCGAGGCAGGCTTTGCCCAATGGCAGCGCGAGATGGAGGCCATCGCCCGCTGCCCCAATGTGGTGGCAAAGCTGGGTGGGCTGGCCATGCCGGTCAATGGTTTTGGCTGGGATGGCCGGGCCGTGCCCCCCACCTCGGACGAGCTGGTGGCGGCCCAGGGCCAGTATTACAGCCATATGTTGCAGGTTTTCGGCCCCGAGCGGTGCATGTTTGAATCAAACTTTCCGGTCGATAAGCTGTCAGTTGGCTATGGTGTTTACTGGAACGCGATGAAGAAAATCGCAGCCCCCCTGCCCGAGGCGGCGCAAACGGCGCTGTTTTCGGGCACGGCGCGGCGCATCTACCGCCTTTAGCTTTGGCCGCCGCGCCCGGGCCTAAGCGCCATCAGCGCCACAAAGGATGCCACCCCCAAAGCGCCCGTCACCCATAGCGCGCCCAGCCCCCATGCCGCCAAGGCGCTGCCAAAGATCAAGGGCGCCGCCGCCTGCAGCACGCGGGCCGGTGCATTCAGCCAGCCCAGCCGCTGGCCATAGCCCGCAGGCCCAAACAACGCCAGGGGCAAGGTGCCTTTGGCAATCGTCAACACCCCGTTGCCCGCCCCGTGCAACAGCGCAAACCCATAGGCCGCAGGCCCGCCAAAAAGCGCCAGCACCACCGCCGCCGCCGGGTGGGTGGCGGCCGCCAGCCGCGCCGATACCAATGGGTGAAAGCGGTGCAAAACCCCAAATTCCAGCAGCCGTGCCGCCACTTGTGCCGGCCCGATCAGCGCCCCTGCTGCAATCGCCACGCCCAAACTGGCCCCGCCCGCCTGCAACACGGCGGGCAAATGGGCGGCCATGGCGGTGGCGTTAAACCATGTCACCGCAAAGACAAAGGCCAGCAACGCCATGGCCCAGTGCCCAGGCGCACCCTGGGCATTGGGCGGCTGTTGGGCTGGGGTGTCTGGCCCGGGTGTGGGCGGCGGGGTTGGCCGGGCGGCGGCAGCCGGGCTGGGCAGGCAGGCGTTTAGCGGCAAGGCCAGCCCGATTTGCAAGATTGCCCAGCCAAAACACGCCCCGCGCCAGCCCCATTCGGCCAGCATCAGGCCAGATAGGGGCCAGCCAATGGTGCTGGCAAAGCCTGCAATCAGGGTGATGCCTGTGATCGGGCCGCGCGCCTTGGCGCCATAGATGCCCGCCAAACTGGCAAAGCCCGCCTCGTATAGGCCAATGCCCATGCCAAGGCCCAT
Organism: uncultured Lutimaribacter sp.; assembly: GCA_913061505.1. Classification (GTDB taxonomy): domain Bacteria; phylum Pseudomonadota; class Alphaproteobacteria; order Rhodobacterales; family Rhodobacteraceae; genus CAJXSO01. The sequence continues at coordinate 24,864 of CAJXSO010000016.1, read as the reverse complement.
CACCGCCCAACCCAAATACAACACCGCCAAATGCGGCGACAGCGCCAGCAGGCACAGGCCGGCGGCAAAAATCAGGTTCGACAGCATCAGCACGCCGCGCCCGCCCAGCCCATCGATGCGCGCACCAGCCCAAGGCCCCACCATGGCCGATACCACCAAAGCCAGCGAGAATGCCGCAAAAACCCATACGGGCGATTGGCCAAAGCTGGCCGCCATAGGCGCAGCCAGCACCGCCGGCAGGTAATAGCTGCACGCCCAGCTGATGGTCAGCGCGCTGCCCAGCGCCCCCACCACCCAATTTTTCTGGCCCGCCTCTAGCCGCACCGGCATGGGTTAGGCGTGTTGGCTGGTCAGCGGGCTGACAACACCCTCTTTGATCACCGCCGGGTCATAGGCCTTGCGCCCAAATACCTCGCGCACCATCGGCTCGAACGTGGCCAAGGGCTCGGTCGGGTAGTCGGGATCAAAGCTGGATTGATCCCAGCGTTCGCAAAATTCGGCACAGCTGTCAAAACAGGGGTGATCGCGGAATTGATCGCGCGCGTTGCGGTCCCAGCCATAATGGTGGCCGTAATAGAGCATCTGGAAAATACCGTGATGTTCTACCACCCAGGCCACATCCCAGCGCACAAAGGGGCGGATCACCTCGGCGGACATGCGATCGTGGTTTTGCGGGGCCAGCCCATCGCCGATATCATGCAGCAAAGCGCCTACAACCCAATCGATATCGGCCCCGTCGCGCAGCGCCCGGGTGCCCGATTGTAACCCATGCTGCAGGCGGGTGATGCGATAGCCCTCTAGCGTGGCCTCGCCCGCGCGGCGCAGCTCGTCCATCACCCGATCGGCGGTCAGCGCCAAAAACGGCTTTTCCAGTTTTGCCAGCAGCTCGTATTCCTCGCGCGTGCCATCTTTCATCGCGGTAAAGCTGACGGTTTCGCTCATGTCGCGGGTCCTTTTTCATAATGCGCCACCTTCGCTGTGGCACCAGCTGATACTGCTGCAGACTGACCCATCAAGATACGGTCGTAAAGGGCCAGATCGGCGCCATCAAACAGGCCATGCGCGCCTGTGCCCGGCCTACGCCACCCGTTTCCTGAGCGCGCCACAGCCTAGCCCAGCTTGCCCGATTGACCGGCCACAGATGGCGGTGCAGGGTGGGGGCAAAACCAGCCACAGGGGGGCGATATGACAGATTTTAGCGCAGGTGCTGCGTGGATGCGCGGGCAGGTGATGCCGATCGACCAGGCCCATATCGGGGTGCTCGACTGGGGGCTGACCCATAGCGACGTCACCTATGATGTGGTGCCCGTATGGCGGGGCGGTTTTTTCCGGCTTGAGGATTATCTCGATCGTTTCATGGCCTCGATGGCAGATCTGCGCCTAGATCCGGCCATGACGCGCGATGAAATACGCGCGGCACTGGTGCAGATGGTGGCCACATCGGGCCTGCGCGATGCCTATGTGGCCATGGTCTGCGCGCGCGGGGCGCCGCTGATACCGGGCACGCGCGACCCGCGCTATTGTGCCAACCACTTTTTCGCCTGGTGCGTGCCTTATGTGAATATCATCCCGCTCGATCGGGTGGCGGCTGGCGTCAGCGTCTATGTGCCCGATAATATTTTCCGCATTCCCGAAGATTGCGTAAACCCGCGCGCCAAGAATTATCATTGGGGCGATTTCACCCAAGGGCTGTTTGCCGCCAAAGACCGCGGTTTTGATACCGTGCTGTTGACAGATCATCAGGGCAATATCACCGAAGGCCCGGGCTTTAACGCGTTTATCATCAAGGATGGGCAGGTGATCACATCAGATCACGGCGTATTGCATGGGCTGACGCGCCGCACCGCCATCGAGATGTGCCAAAGCCAGGGCTATAGCGTGCAAACGCGCCCCCTGCCCATGGCCGAATTCCTGGAAGCCGACGAGGTATTTCTAACAACCTCCTCGGGCGGGGTATTGCCGGTGGTGCAGGTCAACGAGCGCCATTTCAGCAATGGCGCGCCGGGGCCGCAGGCGCTGGCCCTGCGCAGCACTTACGAAGACTGGATGCAACGCGCCGATTTTCGCACCGAACTAAACTATGCCACAGCCCAATAAGCCAGGGCCAAGCGCGCGCGCCATGAAAAACTTGCAAAAAGGCCATTCACGCGGCCTAATCTGGGCCATTCAGGCTGAAAACCGGTCAACAAGGGGTAACAAATGACATTGCAATCAAAAACCAAGGCGCAATTGCTAGAGATGCTGGAAAGCCGCGGCATCGGGGCCAAAGCCAGCATGAAAAAGGCCGAATTGATCGCCCTGCTAGAGGCCGGCGCACCGCAAGCTGAACCGGCACCCGCCGCTGAACCCGCAGCTGAACCCGCACCTGAACCAGCACCGGCAGCAGCACCCGCAGCAGCACATGCCCCGTCGCCTGCATCTGACACGGCCACACAGCCACCCGCACAGGACACCGCCCAAACCACACCCACGCAGGCCGAGGCGCCCAGCGCTTGGCCGGCGGTTGCCTTGGTGGTGGGGGGCTTTGCCGTGTTGGCGGTGCTCGGCGCGATCTTGTTTGGCTAAGCACCGCCAGGGGCGGGTTTTATTTCAGCACAGGCGGGCGTTTCCACGCGGCGGGGCCGCTTTTGTGGATGGAATTGCCTTGCGTATCCACCGCCACCATCACCGGCATATCCTGCACCTGCAGCTTGTAAATGGCCTCCATACCCAGATCGGTAAAGGCCACAGGCTCGGCCGATTTGATGGCTTTCGACACCAGATAGGCAGCCCCGCCCACAGCAATCAGATAGGCCGCTTTGTGCCGTGCAATCGCCTCTAGGCCTAGGGGGCCGCGCTCGGCCTTGCCGATCATCACTTTCAGCCCGGTATCGGCCAAAATGCGGTCGGTAAACTTGTCCATCCGGGTCGAGGTGGTGGGGCCAGCGGGGCCGATCACCTCGTCGCCCACAGCATCCACCGGGCCCACGTAATAAATCGCCCGGCCTTTCAGATCGACCGGCAGGGGCTGGCCTTTGTCCAGCATATCGATCATCCGCTTATGCGCCGCATCGCGCCCGGTATAAAGCGTGCCCGACAACAGCAGCGTTTGCCCCGGCTTAAGATTGGCCAAGGCCTGATCGTTCAGATCATCCAGATCCAGCCGGTGGATATCGGCGCTGGCCTGATCGAGCAGGATTTCGGGATAATCCGCCAGATCTGGCGGGGTGAAACTGGCCGGGCCGCTGCCATCCAGGGTGAAATGCGCGTGCCGCGTGGCCGCGCAATTGGGGATCAAGCCCACAGGCAGCGAGGCGGCATGGGTTGGGAAGCTGCGGATTTTCACATCCAACACCGTGGTCACACCGCCCAGGCCCTGCGCGCCGATGCCCAGCGCATTGACCCGCTCGGCGATTTCAAGGCGCAGCTCTTCGGTGCGGTTCGATGGGCCGCGGCGCTGCAATTCGTGCAAATCGATCGGGTCAGACAGCGCGGCCTTGGCCATGGCCATGGCGCGATCGGCATTGCCGCCCACGCCAATGCCCAAAATACCCGGCGGGCACCAACCCGCGCCCAAGGTTTCGACAGTTTCCACCACCCAATCAGCCACAGACCCAGAGGGGTTAAGCGTGGTAAACTTGGCCTTGTTTTCAGACCCGCCCCCTTTGGCGGCCACTTCCACCTCGATCTTGTCGCCCGCCACCATCTCGACGGTCAGCATGCAGGGCGTGTTATCGCCGGAATTTTTGCGCTCGCCAAAGGGATCTACCACGACCGAGGCGCGCAGCGGATTGGTGTCGCGCAAATACCCCTGCCGCGTGCCTTCGTCGCAGATCTCTTGCAGGCTGCGGCGGAAATCGGTTTTCGCCTGAACACCATATTTGATGTGAATATTGGCCGCGCCAGTATCTTGGCAAATCGGGCGGCGGCCCATGGCACACATGCGCGAATTGACCAAGATTTGCGCCATCGCCTGTTTGGCGCTGGGGTTTTCCTCGCGCTGCCAGGCCGATGACATGGCCTGGATGAAATCTGGCGGATGAAAATAAGAGATATATTGCAATGCCTCGGCGATGGAGGCGATCAGGTCGTCTTCGCGGATCAGGGTCATAGGGGGCCTCGTTTATGCGCAATATACCTTCGCATACAGTCTCTGTTTGGATAAGCCAAGACCAGCCCGCCCTGCGCCCATGCCCCAGGCGCGCAAAAACCGGCCCATGGGCTGAATGAGTATTTAGGGCAAGATGAAGGGGCGCGGCGCGGGATCGGCCAGATCTGCCAGGATCGGGCAATCGGGGCGATGATCGCCGGCGCATTGCTGCACCAGGGCAGACAGCGTTTCCTTCATCGAGACAAGCTTGGCGATTTTTTCATCAATCTGGCGCAGATGGTCTTGGGCCACGGCCTTGACCTGCGCGCTTTGGCGGCTGTCGTCGCTGTAAAGCGCCAGCAGGGTGCGGCAATCTTCGATGGTAAAGCCCAAGGCGCGCGCGCGGCCGATAAAGGCCAGTTTATGCAGATCAATGGGGCGGAAATGGCGATACCCATTGGCCGCGCGTTGGGGTGTGACCAGGCCGATTTCCTCGTAATAGCGGATGGTTTTTGCCGGCACGCCAGCGCGCTGTGCAACATCGCCGATATTCATCAAAGGATCTCCTTTTTAAGCTGCGGGTGCGGCTGTGCGCTCGTCCATAAGGGGGGCGATGCGGCGCAACCGCAAGGCATTGCTGAGCACAAAGACCGAGCTGAGCGCCATGGCGGCGGCGGCGAAAATGGGTGACAAAAGCAGGCCAAAAGCCGGGTAGAGCACCCCCGCAGCCACCGGAATAAGCGCCACGTTATAGCCAAAAGCCCAGCCCAGGTTTTGCGTGATGTTGCGCATCGTTTGGCGCGAGATTTCAAAGGCATTGACCACGCCGCGCAGATCGCCCGACATCAGCACCACATCGGCGCTTTCAATGGCCACGTCTGTTCCGGTGCCAATGGCGATGCCCACATCGGCATGGGCCAGGGCGGGGGCGTCGTTTATGCCATCGCCCACAAAGGCCAGGCGGCCATGGGCGCGCAGCTGCGCAAGTGCATCCACCTTGCCGCTGGGCAGCACCCCGGCGATGACATGATCGATGCCAATGTCATCGGCGATCACCTGCGCGGTGCTGGCCTTGTCGCCGGTGATCATCGCCACCTGCAGCCCCATCGCCTTTAGCGCCGCCACCGCCGCGCGGCTAGAGGGTTTGAGCGGGTCAGAAATGCCCAACACAGCCACCACGCGGCCATCGATGGCGGCAAAAAGCGCGGTGCGGCCTTTGGCGGCCAGGGCAGATTCGGCCTGGGCCAATGCGCTGGTGTCTATGCCTTCGCGCGTCATCAAGCGGTCGGCGCCGATGATCACCTGTTGGCCTGCCACGCTGGCCCAAACACCATAGCCCGGTTCGGCACGAAAATCCTGGGCTGGGGGCAGGGCCAAGTTTTCGGCCTGCGCGGCGCGCAAAATCGCCTGCGCCACGGGGTGCTCTGATCGGGCCTCGACGGCGGCAATGGCCGCCAAAACCGTGCCGCGCCTTGCGTGATCTGCCAGCACCAGATCTGTCAGCTCGGGCCGGCCTGCGGTGATGGTGCCGGTTTTATCAAGCGCCACAACCGCCACGCCCCCCAGCGCCTGCAGCGCATCGCCCTTGCGAAACAGCACCCCCATTTCGGCAGCGCGCCCGGTTCCCACCATGATCGAGGTGGGTGTGGCCAGCCCCATGGCGCAGGGGCAGGCGATGATCAGCACCGACACGCCCGCCACCAACGCATAGCTCAGCCCCGCGCCGGCGCCAAAAACCAGCCACGCCAGCACCGTCAGCACAGAGAGCGCCATGACAGCGGGCACAAACCACAACGTGACCCGATCAACCAGGCCCTGGATGGGCAGTTTGGCCCCTTGCGCCTGTTCAACCATGCGAATGATTTGGGCCAGCGTGCTATCGGCGCCCACGCGCGTGGCCCGCACCGTAAGGCTGCCCGCACCATTGACTGTGCCCCCTGTCACCGCGTCGCCCGGCGCCTTGGCTACCGGCAGCGGCTCGCCGGTGATCATGCTTTCATCAACAAAGCTTGTGCCTTCGCTGACCACACCATCGACGGCCAGCCGTTCGCCGGGGCGCACCAGCACCAGATCATCGCGGCGCAGCGCCTCGATCTGGATCTCGGTGGGTTGGCCTGCGCGCAGAACACGGGCCGTGCGCAGCTGCAGGCCCAAAAGCGCAGCGATCGCCGCGCCGGTGCGGCCCTTGGCCCGCGCCTCTAGCCAGCGGCCCAGCAAGATCAGCACGACAATCACCGCGGCGGCCTCGAAATAGACGGCGCGCGCGGTTTCGGGCAGCAGCGCCGGTGCAAATGTGGCGATGAGCGAATAAACATAAGCAGCCCCCGTGCCCACCGCGACAAGGCTGTTCATATCTGGCGCGCCCTTGGCCAAGGCCGGCAGGCCCTTGGCGTAAAACACCCGGCCCGGCCCGGCCAGTACGGCGCTGGTCAGCACCCATTGCAGCAGCCAACTGGCCTGTTGGCCAATGCTGTTTTCAATGGCCATATGCAGCGCGGGTATCAGGTGCCCGCCCATCTCGATCAAAAAGACCGGCAGCGCCAGGGCTGCGGCCAACAAAAGGGTGCGCGCCAAATCTTGCGCCTCTTGTTCCTTTTGCGCGGTGCGGTCCTGGGTGGCGGTGGCACTGGCCTGACGCGCCGGATAGCCCGCCTTGGTCAGCACCTCTGCCAGCTGGGCAGGGGTGGTGGCCCCATCGAGATAGGTGATCTGCGCGCTTTCTGCGGCCAAATTGACCGAGGCGCTTATAACCCCGGGCTGCGCGGCCAAGGCCCGCTGCGCCCGGCCCACGCACGAGGCGCATGTCATGTCTGACACCGATAGATCGACCGTCGATTGCCGGGCGGGATAGCCCAGATCTTGCAGCTTTTGCACCGCTTGGGCCAAGGCACCGGGGCTGTCGGCGTGAAAGCTGGCAGTTTCGGCCGCCAGGTTCACCGCCACATCGCCAAGGCCAGGCACGGCCCCCAGCCCGCGCGCCACCCGCGCCGAGCAAGCCCCGCAAGACATGCCTTGGATGTTTAGGGTAAACCGGTTTTCGCTGTGCATATCGCCCCCTTTGGTGCCGTGTTGGCTTTACATAAGGCTTCCAGCAACTGGAAGGTCAAGGCGGTGGCGCCATTTTCTGCCACATAGCCCTGCCGCTGCAATCGGCCCTTGACCTTCCCCTAGGGGGAAGCCCCAGCTATAGGCCTGCAACCGCCAGCAAGGAGTATTGGCATGAAATTTAGCGTCCCTGACATGAGCTGTGGCCATTGCACCAGCGCCATCGAAAAAGCCATCAAAGCCGCCGATGCAGGCGCTGATGTGCAGTGCGATTTAGGCACCCATACCGTTGCCGTTTCCGGCAGCTTATCGGCCAGCCAGCTGGGCGATATCCTGCGCGCGGCGGGCTATGAAAACACCATCAGCAGCTAGGCCGCGGCCAGCCTGACCCAGATCAAAGCCTGATCCAGATCAAAGACGGTCTTTGGGCCGCGCGTAGCATGGGGGCATGGGGGCATGGGGCTGTAACGGCCTGATTGGCCTTGCCCCCTTTGGATGCGGGCCACCCCCTGGCCTGTTTGAAACGGACCCGGCAGAAAAGGAGCGCGATATGGATCTGACGGCTATCAAAACACACCTGCAGGCGCGGCTTGGCGAACTGAACGCGCATATCCACCAGATCGAAGAGACGCTAGACGCCCATCACAACCCCGACTGGAGCGAACTGGCCGTTGAACGCGAAGGTGACGAGGTGCTCGAGGGGCTTGGCCTGCAAAACCAGCACGAAATGGCCCAGATCAAGGCAGCCCTGGCCCGTATCGAGGCAGGCAGCTATGGGCTGTGCACCAAATGCGGCGGCGATATTCAGCCACAGCGCCTGGCGTTGCTGCCCCATACCCCGTTTTGCGCCAACTGCGCCTAAGCGCTGACCGGGCCGCGCGCTCCATGCGGCCCCACCTATAATCCCCCCCTTGCAATACACGTAAAAGGTGCATTAGCCTGTCTTGGTAGATGTATAGGTGGGGCGCCGTTGCGCAGGTTTATCGGGCAGTTTGTACACCCTGGCTTTGGGCTGTGGGCCGCGGCGCTTTTGGCGCTTTTTTGGGGGTTTGCAGGCACGGCCAGGGCCGATTTGCATGATTTGACGCGGCTTGGCGGGTTCAAAAAGATCTATCTTTTGCCCGCCCCGAACGAGCCGGAAATCGATGTTTATGTGATGTTACCCGTGGGCGAGGCCCAGGCCACCGGCCCCGAGGGGCTGGCCCATTATCTGGAACATCTGGTTGCCAGTTCGGCAGATCAGGCCCATGGCAGCGGCCTGCGCGCGCGCAGCCATAACGCCTGGACATCGCCCTTTTGGACCACCTATTGGAACCGCGCGCCCCTTGCGCAGATGGATGACATGCTGCGCTATGCAACCGCGCTGTTTCAACCGCCAGATCTCAGCGATGCTTTCATGCGATCAGAGCGCGATATCGTGGCGCGCGAATTTGATTTGCGCGTGGCAGATACCCCAAGCGCCAGCTTTGCCAAAGCCGCCTATCGCCATCTCTATGGCGCCCATGGCTATGGCCGCGCGGTGGTTGGCACATCAGATAGTATCGCCCGTCTGACCCCTGCCGATGCGCTGGCCTTTCACGCCCGCCACTACACCCCGCACGAGGCGTTTTTGCTGATTTTTGGCCCAATCACCCCGGAAGAGGCCACGCCGCTTTTGGCCCGTCATCTGGCAAATCTGCCCCAAAACGCAGGCCCGCAGCCCCCACAGCACCAGCCCCTGCCCCCCGCGCCCAAAGCGGGCTTGCAGATGCATTTGCCTGCGCTGACCCGCGATCAGGTGTTGGTGTTGGGCCACGCCCCCGCACCGCCCAACATGCCGCGGCGCACCCTTGTTTATGCGATGATCTTGTTGGAAAGCATATTGAATTCGGCCCAACCCGGCAGCCTGGCCAAGCCGCTTTACTATGACGATTTCGTGGTTTCCGAAATCTCGATCGCCCTACAGCTTTTGCCCGGCGGCCAGATCGCCTTTCAGCTGGGCTTTTCGCCAGATGGCGATATGCCCACAGCGCAGGCCACTATGCGGGTGCAACAGCTGTTGCAAGATCTGGCACAAAACGGCCTGCCGGATGCCACAGTGCAAAGCCAGCGCAGCATTTTGCAAACCAACAGCCGTATCGCACAGCAGGCCAACGCCCGCTTTGCCCTGCAGGTGGCGATGAACAGCCTGCAGAATTTGGGCGAGGCATTGGATGCAAATGACCACCACATGGCCCTGCACCGGCCCAGCACTGCAGATCTGAACGCGCTGGTGCGGGCGCTGTTCACCAGCCCCTCTATCATCACTGCCACTGCAACCAAGGATATACCTTAATGCCCCCATTCCTGCGCCTGGCCATGGCCACCCTCTGTGCCCTGATGGCCCTGGCCCTGCCTGCCACAGCCTTTGAGGTGCAAAGCCACAAAACCCCCAATGGCCACAGCTTTTCGCTGTTGACCATGCGCGAGGCTGGGCAAACGGTGGTGCATTTCGCCTGGCGCGGCGGCGATGGATATCTGCCAGCAGAAAAAGGCAACCTGACCGAACTTGCCCCGGTGTTATTGGTGCAAGGTGGCAGCACAGACATGCCGATCACCGAGCTGGGAACGCGGCTGAACGCCATCGGCGGGGGCTTGCTTTTTTATACAGGCACGGACGCGCTGCATGGGCTGTTGATTGGCGTCGCGGGCAAAATGGTGCCCACCGCCCAGCTGATGAACGCCGTCATGGCGCGCCCCGCATTCGATGAAAGATGGCTGAAACGGCTACAGCGCAGTTTTGTGGAAAATGTCACCGCAGATCAGGCCACCACTGGCGGCCAGGCCTGGCGGGCGCTGCGCGAGATGGGCATGGGCAACCACCCGTTAAAACAGGTGCGCAGCAAAACCCCGGCTGAGAACATCAAGAAAATCACCATCGCCGATGTGAAAGATTGGCACCAACGCAGCCTAAGCACCGGCAATTTGGGTATTTTTGCCGCGGGCAACGCATCTGCCGATGAAATTGGCCAGGCCATCGATGCCGCCTTGCAAGGCCTGCCCGCCCAAAACAAGCGCAAAGATTATCCCCGCCTCAACATGCGCTACCCCGGCAAAACCATTTTGCTGCATGACCCAAAGCTTACGAAATCATATATTCTGGTGGCAGGCCCGCTGCCCAAAAACTATGCCCCCAACCAAGAGGCGCGCGAATTGGGCATGGCGGTTTTGGGCGTGTCTGATCAATCGCGCCTGCATACCGCCCTGCGCAAAGAGCTGCGCGCAACCTATGCTTTCAGCGCCTGGATCAGCGACTTTTCCCGCGACAATGCTGTGCTTTATTTTCAGGGGGAAATCGCCACGCCGCAGGTGGCCCAGGCCCTGCAAACGATCAAGGCCAGCTATACCAGCCTGCGCCAAGACGGCATCGGCGCAGTGGAATTTCCCTTTGCCAAACGTCTTTATGCCAACCGCGCGAAAACGTTGCTGTCGCAGCCCCGCGACGCGGCAAATATGATGGCCGAGGCATGGCTGACAAACCGCAGCCCCGCCCAGGGGCTGGGCTATGGCCTGCGCGCCGCAAGCCTAGAGCGCGGGACGGTCAACCGCGTGATCGCGGCCGAATTTCCAAGCTTTGACAGCATGACAAAAATTGTGGTCAGCCCCGATGCAAAGGCCATTAAGGCCGATTGCGTGATCACCCATTTCACCCAAGCGGCGCGCTGCCGGTAGCGCGCGGGCCTTAGGCGCCGTCAAAGCCCAGGAAACGGGTGACATTTTCCACCGGCCGGCGGCGCGAAACCACGGCGTTGGCCTCGAATGTGTCATCCGGCCAGCCCAGGGCAACGCAGGTCAAGATGACCTGATCCTCGGGTATCTGCGCCACATCGCGCACCACCGGGCTTTGCATGATGCCCTGCCCGTTGATCACCGCGCCCAGCCCCTTGGCCCAGGCCGCCAGAACCAGCCCATAGGTCATGGCACCGGTATCGAAATGCGCAATCGTATTGCCCAGCAAGGCGCGGTCAAAGCACACCACCACCGAAACCGGCGCATCAAATTGGCGAAAGCCACGCATCACCCAATCTTGGCGGCGTTCGGCATCGTGGCGCTCGATTCCCATGGCCTGAAACAGCTGGATGGCGATTTCGATCTGGCGTTCGCGATGCGGGCCTTGATAGGCGGCATAATCTTCGATTTCCCGGCTGGGGGGGATGCCCGCCAACATGCGTTCGGTATTGCCCTGGCGCACTGCCTCGAGCGGGGCGCCCGTCAGCACATGCAGGTGCCATGGCTGCGTATTCATCGACGAGGGCGCGCGATTGGCCAGGGCAATGATCTCTTCCAGCAGCTCTTTGGGCACGGGTTTATCCAAAAACCCCCTGATCGAGCGCCGCCCCTGCATGGCCTGTTCCAGTTCCATCCCTGCACCTTCCTGAAAACCTATCCCTGCGCCCATCTAAGCGGCGTTTCAGCGATGGGCCAAGGGTGAAAGGGCCTGCCGCCGCCACGTCAAACCGCGCCAGGGCCCGTGGCATGGGGGGCAATCATCGGGCGCAGCGCCAGTTTTGCGCCCAAACTGCGCGCCAGCAGATACATGCCGCCGATCTTGCGATGCACAAACAAGGTTTCAGGCGGGGGCACATGGGCCAGGTCACGCTCGGTGCCGATGGCAAGGCCCATATCGCGCAGCCGCTCTGGCAGATCGCTTGTGCCAAAATCAAAAACCGCCTCTTGGCGCAAAGGGGCAGTGGCCAGCTCAAACATCTGCTGAATAAGCGCTTGGTGATGGGCGGCGGTATCGGGGCCCATATAGCCCATGCGCAACAGCGCCGCACGGGTTTGGCCCGCATTACCCCCCAGCGCCACCCCGGCCAAGGCCCGAAACTGCGCCACCAGCGCCGGTGCAATGGGCTGGGTTGCGCCAAAATCCAGCAGCACAATGCGGCCTGTTTCCCGGTTATAGCGATAATTGGCCAAATTCGGATCGGTCTGCATCAGGCCAAAGACGAACAATTCGCGCAAGACCAGATCAACCAGCGCAGCGGCCACCTGGCTGCGCTGTTCTTGCGGGGCATCGGCCAGATCATCGATGGGCACCCCCGGCACATAGGACATGGCCAACACCTGCGCGGTGCTGAACTCGGTGATCAGGCGGGGCACCTGAAACCGCGTATCGCCCGCGAGCAGCTGCCCAAACTGCGCCAGATACCGGGCCTCGCGCAGATAATCTGCCTCGGCGTGCAATTGGCGTTTGGCCTCGGCAAAAAGCGGGGCCAGATCCATATCTTTGGGCACCAACCCCGGCAAGCGCAGCAAGCTGGCCATGTTATCAACATCGCTGTCGATGCTTTGGCGCACACCGGGGTATTGCACCTTGATGGCCATTTCCGTGCCATCCAGCCCCACCGCGCGGTGCACCTGCCCGATCGAGGCAGCCGCAAAAGGGCGCACATCAAAGCGGCGAAACCGCGCGCGCCAGCCTGCGCCCCATTCGGTGGCCAGCACCATCTGCAGCTGCTTGGGCGGCATGGGCTGGGCCGTATCGCGCAGGCTGGCCAAGATCGCCGACAGCTCGGGCGGCAACACCACCCCGCTATCCATCGACACCATCTGCCCCAGCTTCAGCGCCGCCCCCCGCAGATGCGACAAGCCATCGGCCAGCGCGCGTGTGTTCTGGGGTGTCAGCAGCAGCTGCGCCAGCCCGGGCCGCTGCCCACCGGCCAATGCCACCAAGCCAGCACCGGCCACCCGGCCCGCAATGCCCGTGGCCATACCGCCAAAGCGCAGCAGCCTGTGCGCCCGTCCGCTGGGCACCTTGGCGCTGCCTGTCTTGTTGTTCCCACTCATGCGCTGCCCCCTGATACCGCCCATAGCTAGGGCGCGCGGGGCATCTCTAAAGGCCTAAGGCGGGGGAAAAGCTGTAGTGCACCTCGGAAAACCGGTCTTTTGCGAAAACATACAAAAACCGCAGGCCCGCAGGCCCGGCCACGGTGGCGTGTTCGGCATCGCCCGGCACAAACAGCGCCACCCCGGGTGCCATGCGGTGATCTTGCCCTGCGATTGTGACCACGCCCTCGCCCTCGAGGCCCAGATACACCTCGGCGGCGCTGTGGCGATGCGCCAGCAGCCTGTCGCCGGGGCCAAATTCGGCCACGCCCACAACCATGCCAGAGGTGCCGGGCGTTTGATCGGCATCAAAAATGGTGCGCCAGCGCACGGTGCCATAGGCCGGGTCGTGCCCGCCTTCGAGGGGCTGTTGATCCCAATGCACGCATAGCCCCTGCGCCGCCATCAAACCCGCAATCATAGCCAGGTTTGCGCCTTCGTCGTGTGAATGAATATCCATGCCTGCGCCCCGCCCAACCAAAGTGGCACCAGACAAGCGCGCCTGGCCCGGCACGTCCGCCAGATTACCGACATCGCCTGTCCTGCGCGCGACCTGCCTGCAAGCGGCCCCGGCAAAAGCGCCCTGCCACTGCGCATCGGCCCATTTGGCCGGCGCCAAATAAGTGCCAAATCAGCGCCAAAACCGCGCCTTTAGCCAGCCCAGGCTGTCATCTGTGGCGCCCTTTGGCCTGTATTCCGCCCCAAGCGGGCGCGCCCACCCCAGCTGGGCAACTGCGGCAAAGATATGGGCATAATTGATTTCGCCTTGGCCCGGCGGGCCACGATCTGGAACCGAGGCAAATTGAATATGGCCGATGATGGGCATCAGCGCCTCAAGACGGGTGACGATATCCCCCTCGGTGCGGCCAACATGATAGCAATCAAACATCAGCTTGACACCGGGCAGGGCAAGCCGGGCCAGCAGATCGGCGGCTTGGGCGGTGGTTTGCAGGAAATAGCCCGGTGCGTCGTGCCGGTTTAGCGGCTCGATCAACAGCGTGATCTGCGCAGGTGCCGCTGCGCGCGCATAGGCCAGGTTTTCCAAAAAAGCCGCTTGCGCCGCTGGCCCTTGGGCGACGCCCGCCATCACATGTATGGCCTGCGCCCCGATTGCGCTGGCATATTCAATCGCCCCATCAATCGCGGCACGGGCCTCGGCCTGGCGCCCGGGAAGCGCACAAAGACCGTTCTCGCCCGGGTTTCCACGGATTGTATTCAGCCCCAGCATCGGCAGCCCGGTGTCGCGCAGCGCAGCATTCACCGCGTCTGGCGGCGTGTCATAGGGCCAGTGGCATTCAACAGCGTCAAAGCCTGCGGCCTTGGCGGCGCGTATGGCGTCGGGCAGCGGGCGGTCTGCCCATAGAAAGCCCAGATTGGCAGAAAACTTCATCACTCCCACTCGACATCGAATTTGCGCACAACGGCGCGCTGTTCAGCCTCGGTCAGCATGCGTGGGTTCAACCCGCGCGTGATCAGTGCAAGCCGGGCTGCATTTTCCAGCTCTTCAACAGCGTCGCATGCCGCCTCGACATCGGCGCCCGCCACCACGGGGCCGTGATTGGCCAGCATCACCGCCGATCGTTTGCCCGCAAGGCCCCGCACCGCAGCGCCCATCGCCGGATCGCCGGGCAGGAAAAACGGCAGCAGCTTTACCCGGCCCAGCTTCATCATCGCATAGGGCGTCATGGGCGGCAGGAAACACTCTGCATCCACATCCGGCATCATCGACAGCGCAACCGAATGGCACGCATGCAAATGCACCACGGCGCCCACGTTCTTTCGGGTTTCATAAAACGCCATATGCAGGGGCATTTCCTTGGTGGGCGTATCGCCGCCAATCAGCTGCCCGTCGGGGGCAAACCGGCTTAGGCGTGCCGGATCAAGCCGGCCAAAGCTGGTTCCGGTTGGTGTCACCAAAAGCCCGCCATCGGGTGTGCGCGCCGAGATATTGCCGGTGCTGCCATGCGTCAGGCCCCGATCATAAAGCGATTTCGCCAATGTGCAGATCTGCTCGCGCAGGGCGGTTTCCGGGGTCATAGGCGCTCCAATGCGTCGCGGAAAAAAGTCTCGGCACCAAAATTGCCAGATTTCAGCGCCAGGGCAAGGCGGTGCCCCTGGCTGTTGCAAAAGGTCCACGGCACACCTGGGGCAATTTCCTGCCCCGTATCAAGGCGCGTCACACCCAGCGCCTGTGTCACGGCACCTGCGGTTTCGCCGCCCGCCACAACAATCGTGCGGGCGCCTGCATCACGCGCAGCTGTGGCGCAGGCCGCCAGGGCCTGTTCCACAATCTCGCCCGCCCGCGCGCGGCCCAGCTTTTGTTGCGCCTCGCGCACATGGGCCGGGTCGGCCGTGGCATAGATCAGCGGTGCGGCGGCCAGATCTTGCTGCTGCAACCAGTGCAGCGCGGGCCCGTGGCCGTGGCGGGCCAGCTCTAGCGGATCAAGGCGCAGCCATGGCGCGCCGGTTTCCACATAGGCCGCGACCTGCGCCTGTGTCATGGCAGAACAGCTGCCCGACAAGATCACCGCCTTGCGCGCGGCCACCGTGGCCGGCGCAGGGGCCTGCCCCGCCGCCCATGTGCCATCGGCCATGTAAAGCGCCGGCAAAGGCATGGCCAAGGCGCTGCCCCCCGTCACCAGCGGCATGTGGCGGCAGGCCTGGGCGATCACTGCCAGATCATCGTTGCTGACCGCATCCACCACCACATGCGCCACGCCTGCGCTGTCAAGTTCGGCCAATTCAGCGCGCAGCGCATCGGCGCCCTTGGCCACGGTAAACCTGTCGGCCAGACCAACGGGCCTTGTAACCTGGGGCTGCAGCAGGCGCATCAGGTTAGAGTCGCGCATGGGCGTCAGCGGGTGGTCTTTCATCGGGCTGTGCGCCAGCAATTCACGCCCCACAAACAAATGCCCCATGAAAACCGCGCGGCCATTTTCTGGAAAGGCTGGGCAATAAATGGTCTGTGACGTGCCAAGATCTGCCATCAGCGCCTCGGCCACGGGCCCGATATTGCCCTTTGGGGTTGAATCGAATGTCGAGCAGTATTTCCAGAAAAACCGCTGCGCGCCGGCGCGTTTTAACCAGGCCAAAGCTGCCCGGCATTCAGCCACGGCCTGCGCGGCGGGGGCGGTTCGGCATTTCAGCGCGATCACCTCGAATGCAGCGGTATCTGCAGGGGGCGCATCGGGAATGCCGATGCGCAGCGACACGGGCGCGCCAGACCGCGCCAACAGGCCTGCCAGATCTGTTGCGCCGGTGAAATCATCTGCGATGCAGCCCATAACGGTTGTCATAGTCTATCCCTTGTGCAAGCGCGCCCGCGGCGCATAGAGGCGCGGCGGGCCAGTTAAATCTGGCGCCCGGCACTGTCCCAATAGGGCGCGCGCAGACGGGGCTTGAATACCTTGCCCGTGTCCTCGCGCGGCAGGCGATCGTGAAAATCGATGATCCGCGGCTGTTTCATCCGTGCCAGCTGCCCCTCGAGAAAGGCCATCACCTGCGCCTTGTCAGGCACCCAGCCGGCGGCGGGCTCGATCGCGGCGACCACTTGTTCGCCAAATTCGGGGTGCGGCGCCCCAAAAACCGCCACATCGCGGATGAAGGGCGCGCGCATCAAAACCGCCTCGATTTCGGCGGGGAAAATATTTGCACCGCCCGAAATGATCATGTCTTTCTTGCGATCTGTAATGAACAGGTAGCCTTGCTCATCTACCCAGCCCAGATCGCCCACGGAAAAATGCCCGTGCTTTTCGGCACTTGCCCGGCTTTCTGGATCGTTAGAATAGTCAAACCCCCCAAACACATCCATCCTGGCATAGATCTCGCCAACCACGCCCGGGGGCAGTTCGTTGCCATCGGGATCAAGGATCATCAGCGTGCCGCCCATCTGCATGCGCCCTGCCGTGCCCGGCCGTTCCAGCGCGTCGGCAGAGGAGGCCATGGTCATAAAACCGATTTCGGTAGCGCCATAGCTTTCCCAAAACACCGGGCCCCACCAATCGATCATCGCGCGTTTCAGGTCGTGTGGCCATGGCGAGCCTGTCGATACCGCGAATTTGACCGATGACAGGTTGTAGCGCGCCTTCACCTCTGGGGGCAGTTTCAACAGCCGGCTCATCATGGTTGGCACAAGGTAGATATGGGTTATGCGCTCGCGGTCGATCGTGGCTAGAAAATCCTCGGGCTCGAACCGGGGCGCCAGCAATGTCGATACGCCGGGGCTGACCAAAGCCGCGCTTGCCAAGGTCGAGGGGGCGGAATGATACACCGGGGCTGCGGTAAAAAACCGGGCGCCGGGATGCAGGCCCATCATCTCGTCTGCGACCTGTTGCAACAGATTGGTAAAGTCTTTGCGCGGGCCGGTGCGCGTGCGCCGCACCCCTTTGGGCCGGCCGGTTGAGCCCGATGTATAGCGCAACAAGGGGCGCATCATCTGGCGGTTGGGCGCAGGTTCGGCCGCATCGACCAAATCTGCCCATTCCGGCGCATCACCCGCCTGCGCGGCATCGGCTGATATGTCATAAGCGGCGCATAAGGCGGCGCCGGGGGTAACACCAATCACCTGCCGCCCCGCAAGCGCGGGCGCCAGCGCTGCGATCAGATCGCGGTGCACAATCACATGATCCGCGCCCGCATCTTGGCAGATTGCAGCCACCTCTGCCGCAGCACCATGCCAATTCAGCGCAACAATCACCGCACCCGCATGGGCGGCTGCGCGCATAACCTCGATCTGGGCCAGATCGTTGCGCATGATCACGGCAACGGGCGTGTCGGCAACAATGCCCGCCGCATTCAGGGCTGCGGCCCCTTTGGCTGCGCGATGCGCAAGCGCGGCTGGCGAAATCCGGCGGTCGTAATCGCCGACAAAAACATCATCTTCCATGGCGCACCCAGATCATATTGGCCTTGGGTCAATACTAGCCAGCCCCGGCCCCACCTCAAGCACAGTTTGCCCCGCAGCGCCTGCCCGCCCTAGCCCTCGAACACCACAGCGCCCTTGAAAACAGTGCGCACAGGCAAAGCCGCCGCGATATCGGCTGTGCCCATCTTGGTCAGCGTGCCTGGCACGATAATGAAATCGGCAGACAGGCCCGCACGCAGCATGCCCGTTTCGCCCTCTAGCCCCATGGCCCTGGCGGCGTTGCGTGTAAAGAGCGGCAAAGCCTGGGCCAGCGAAATCGCCTGATCGGGTGCCACCTGGCCCGGGAACACACCGCTGGGATCGGCGCGGCTGATCATGCCCGCCAGGCCCGACCATGGGTTGGCATCGGGGGCTGCGGCAGGCCAATCGGTGCCAAAAATCACCTCGGCACCGGCCTGCAAAAGGCTGCGGATGCGGTGCACCTGCGACAGGCGCGCCTGGCCCAAAACCGCACGCTGGGCGGCAGTGGCGGCGTTTGGCATCCATAGTTTTGGCGAGACTTCGGCCACCGCATTCAGTGCCGCAAAACGCGGTAAATCTGCATCATCGATAAAGGTGCTATGGGCGATTTCATGGCGCGGGCCCGCGGGCCCATTGGCCTGGCGCGCAGCGGCAATCGCATCCAGCCCCCGCCGCGCGGCATTATCGCCCACGGCATGCATCTTTACCGTATAGCCTGCCGCGTCATGGGCTGTGACCAGCTGGTTCAGCTGTTCGGGCGGCAGCAGCAACGTGGCATCGGGGCTGTGTTGCGCCGGGTCATAGCCCGGGCGGGGCAGATAGGGCGCCAGGAACGAGGCGGTCAATGCCGGGGCCACGCCATCGAGAAACAGCTTGGTAAACCGCAGGTTCAACCCCGCACGCCCATAACGCGCGACCAGCGCATCGATCTCGGCCAGCGGCATGGTGCTGCCGCTTAAGGGGGAAAATGCCGCGATATGGGCGGCGGCATGCAGGCTAAGCGCGCCGCGATCATAGGCACGCGCATAGGCCCCCAGATCTTCGGCCTGGGCTGATGGTTCTTTGAACCCTGTGTAGCCCAAGCTGTTGAAATAGCCCACCGCCTGGGCACAGGCTGCATCCAGCTGGTCAGGGGTAAAGCGGGTTTGGGCGCGCACTGGCCCGCAGGCGGCCTCGGCCAGAAAGCCTGTCAGGCGGCCATCGGGCCCCTCTTGGCCCACCACACCACCGGGGATCGGGGCACAGCCATCGGCCAGGCCCGCCTGCGCCAGGGCCGCCGAATTGCACCACATCGCGTGCTGGGTGGTATCAGCGATTGCCACCGGATGGGCGGGGGCAATGGCATCTAACCAGGCCCGCGGCGTATCGGGCAGGCTGTCTTGCATATCCAGCCGCCAGGGGCCGCCGGTGATCCATGTGCCGGGCGCCAAGGTGGCGGCCCGCGCGGCGATGGCCTGTGCCAATTGCGACAAGCTGGCCTGATAGCCCACGTAAACCTGGAATAAATCGCGGCACGCCCCCCATAGGGCATGGGTATGGCTTTCGATCAGGCCGGGCAGCAGTGTCTTGCCGTGCAAATCCTCGCGCAAAGTATTGGGGCCGGCCAGCGCCAGGATGTCGGCCTGCCGCCCAACGGCCAATATCCGCCCCTCTGCCAGCGCTATGGCCTCGGCCATGGGTTGGGCAGGATCCATGGTTAAAATGGTGCCACCCGTTAGAATATGCTGGGCCGTGGTCATGGCTGATCTCCCTTTTCCAGCACTGTGGAAGATTTTTGTTGATTTAGTCAACAAAATTGCTAGCGTTTGCGCAAAGGAGATTTTTCATGAGCGCACGCCTGGCCTCGCATGCTGATACCGCGCAGATCCACCCGCCGATCAAGCAGCTGGATCAGGCGCTGAGCTTTCGCATCGCCAAGCTGGCCGCCCTGAATGAACGCAGCGGCAGTTATCATTTCCAAAACGCCTATGGTTTGCGGCTAAACGAATGGCGCGTTTTAGGCACTTTGGCGCCCCACAAAAAAATGAGCTTTTCGCAAATGTTCGAGGCATTGTGGATCGACAAAGGGCAGCTGTCGCGCACCATCAAAGGCATGGCGCAGCGCGGGCTTTTGCACACGCAACCTGCCGAAAAAGATGCCCGCCAGATCGATCTGCACATCACCCCAAAGGGCCACGCCCTGCATGACGAGGTGCTGGGCTTTACGCTTGAGCGTAACGAAGCCATGGTGGGCGATCTTTCGCCCGATGAATGCGCGTTGTTTTTGAATTTTCTCAGCCGGGTGATTGCCCATAACGAGGCGCTTTTACAGCAGCAAAAGGACACACAATGACAGCCCGTCATGCCCCCAGCCCCCTAAACCTGGCGGGCCGCGGGCTGGCCTTGCTGTTGTCTTTGGCGGTGATTTTGATCACCGCCTTTTTTGTGATCGACGAGGCCAACGCCCGCTTTGGCGCAATGGCCGCCAGCGTGGTGATCGTGGCGTTGACGACACCGATGATGAAAAACCGCCACCTGCCCTTTTCATGGCTGATTGACCTGGCGCTGATTGGCGCCTTTCTTTACGCAGCCCTGTGGTTTTTCCGCGTCAAAGCCGAGCTGTACACAGGCTTTTTCATGGCCAACCCAGACAATATTCGCGCCGGTCTGCTGGGGATGGGCGCGCTGCTTTTGCTGACATATCGCGCCTGGGGCGCCAGTTTGGTGATTATGGCGCTGGCCTTTGTGGCCTTTGGCTTTGCCGGCCCAAACCTGCCCGGCCTGTTGCAGCATTTCGGCATGGAGCTGGGCGATTTCATGCAAATCGCGTGGTATTCCTTTGATGGTGTCTTTGGGCGCACCACCGGGCTGGTTGCCGATAACGTTTTGATATTTCTGATATTTGGCGCTGTTTTGGAACGCAGCGGCGCAGGTGAAAGCCTGATCCACCTGTCAACCGCGCTCACCGCCCGCATTCGTGGCGGGGCGGCCCATGCCGCCATTGTGGCCAGCGCGGTTTTTGGCATGATGTCGGGCAGCGTGGCCGCCAATATTGCCGGCACCGGCGTTTTTACCATTCCGATGATCAAGCGGCAGGGGTTTTCCGCCAATTTCGCCGGTGCCGTGGAAACAGCCGCCTCATCTGGGGGGCAGCTGACGCCGCCCATCATGGCCGCTGCGGTTTTTGTCATGGCCGATCTGGTGGGCCTGCCCTTTACCTATGTGATCGCCGCCGCAGCACTGCCGGCCTTGTTCAAATACATCGGGCTTTTTGGCCAAGTTTACGCCGAGGCCGTGCGCCTAGACATCAAAACCCTGCCGCGCGACCAAATTCCCCAGCTCAGCGCGCGCGACTGGCTGAATTCGGGCCTGGTGTTTTTACCCATTGCCGCGCTGATGGCCACGTTTTTGGCGGGCAAAAGCCCCGCCACCGCAGGGCTGGTGGGCACGGTTACGGCGATTGTGGCGGGGTTGGTTTTGAACCCCGATTTTCGCCGCCAGCCCCAGCGCATTGTCACAGCGCTGATCGAGGGCGGCATAAGTGCGGCACAAATCATGCTGGCGGTGGGGGTTATTGGCATCGTGCTGGCAGTGGTGAACGAGACCGGCATCGCCATACGCTTTGCCACCTCTATTTCGGCGGTGGGCGATGGAAATCTTTTGCTGGCATTGGTTTTGGCTATGTGCGGGGCGCTGATTTTGGGCATGGGGCTGCCCACCCTGCCGGCCTATCTGATTATTGCCATCATGATTGCCCCGGCAATTATCAAGGCCGGTGTGCTGCCCTTGGCGGCCCATATGTTTGTGCTTTATTTCGCAGTCTATTCCTCGATCGTGCCGCCCATTGCCTATGGCTGCTACGTGGCCGCGCCCATCGCCGGGGGCAACCCGCTGCAAACCTCTTTTGTGGCTTTGCGCATCTCGATTGTGGGGCTTTTGGTGCCCTATGTCTTTGTCTTCTCGCCCTCGCTTTTGCTGGTGGCGGGCAGCTTTGACTGGGGCGAATTGGCCGCCACCATTGTGCGCCTTTTGGCGGCTGTGTGGATGTTTTCCACAGCCCTTGGCGGGGCCGACCCAAGGCTGGGCCAAATCGGGCCGGGCCCGCGGCTTTTGCGGCTAGTGGCGGGGGCGGCCACCATGGTGCCACTGGCCGCATTCTGGCTGCCCGGGGTGATCGCAACGCTGGCGCTGGGGTTGGCCAGCCCACGAAAAGATCAAAAACAACCAAGCTGAAAACATCAAAAAGGGAGGACCGAATGAAACATTTCCTAAAAGGCACTGCCAAAGCCGCGCTTGCAGGGCTGATCGCGGCCAGCATGTTGGCAGGCGCCGCCAAGGCCGAGCTTTACAAGGTCACATCTATCGCGCCGGGCATGTCGCCCTTTGTGGTAAATACCGCCATTTCCAAAGTGGTGAACACCCATGTCGAGGGGGTGGAATTTCAGGTGCGCGCCACAGGCGCTGCCACCAAACACATGGTCGATGCAGCCATGGGCAAGGTTGATTTCCTGTTCGGCTCGCCCACGATCAACTGGCTGATGGCCAACCGCATTGGCCCCTTCAAAGATATGGAGGCCGCCCCCGAGCTGGAAAAACAAGTAGGCATGATCTTTTCCTACCAGATCGGGCCATACCATTATGTCACCCGCGCCGATTCAGGCATTGAAACCATGAATGATTTGCGCGGCAAGAAAGTATTCGCAGGCCCCCCCGGCGGCGCGGCGAAAGGCGTGGTATTGCGCGCCATCGAACAGTCAACCGGCATCAAGCCCGAGGAAATGGATGTGCAAACCTTTGGCTTTGACGCAGCCATCCAGGCCTTTCAGGACGACAAGATCGATGTGATCGTTCTGCCCACAAACGTGCCCAGCCCCGCGGTGCAGCAATTTGCCCTGACAAAAAAGATCCGCATTCTGGATGTCGATGTAACCAAAATGAAGATCAACGCGGCCACGGGCGGCACGGTAAACACCATTGCAGCAGGCGCCTATGGTGAAAACCACGTCAGCGGTGATGCGCGCACCCATGGCGCAATCGTCAATTTCAGCGCCGGCCTGCACGTGCCCGAAGAGGTGGTTTATCAAGTGACCAAAGCAATTTGGGAAAACCTGGGCGAGATACATGAAACTGCGCAATGGATGCCCAGCACCATCACCAAAGAGGGCGGCCTGGCCCTGATTGCCGGGCGCCTGCACCCCGGCGCCGAGCGCTACTATCGTGAAGCCGGCTGGGCCATTCCCGAGGCGGTCACGTTTCAATAAAACCAAGCTGCAGCACCAGCATATGCCGCAGGTGCTGCAGTTTCACCCTGCCCCAAAGATCAATAGCGGCTATTCGCGCACATATTGCGGGCCCATGCGTGGATCGACCACATAATCCCAGGCCGTTCCGTTTCTTTTCATGGCATCATTCACAACCGATTTCAGGGCAAGCCGGTCCCAGACCTCGGATTTGATCTTGTCCAGGTCAAAATACCCGCCCGTAATCACCTGGTTCAAACGCGCTTCAATCTCGCGGCACTCAGGATCGCCCGCGCGATTGTTCCATTCGCCCGGGTCGTCGCCAAGGTTAAACAGCTGCGGATCAGTGCCGTGGCAATAGATATATTTCCAATCCCCCAAACGCACCATGAACGACGGCCGCATGATGCCCTCGCCATGGTATTCAGAAATGATCGGAATACTCTCTAATGCCTGCCCGTTCACTGCCGGCACCAACGAACGCCCCTCTAGGGGGCGCACAGGCGTTTGGCCTGCAAAATCAATTAACGTGGCGGGCAGATCGATCAAGGAAACAGGCGTATCCACCCGGCAAGGCGCGGCACCTGGCGCATCGATAAACAAGGGAATGCGGGCCGACCATTCGTAAAGGCCACGTTTTTGAATCATTCCCTTTTCGCCCAGCATTTCCCCGTGGTCTGATGTGACAATCACAATGGTATCATCGCGCAGGCCGTTTTCTTCGAGCACCTCCAAAAGCGCGCCCAATTTGTCATCCACATAATGGGCCAGGGCTGCGAAACCGCGCCGCATGGCAATCAGGTTTTTGGGATCACGAATTTCCTCGCCCCGCACATGAAGGCCATGCCACCGCCGAATTGCGTGATCATATGCCGAATATGTCGCGTCCATATCTTCGGGGTATTCAGGCAGCGGGATATCGGCATCTTTATACATGTCCCAATATTTCTTGGGCACTTTATAGGGCGGGTGCGGATTGGTGAAAGACACGGTCAGCATCCATGGTGTATCGGGCGCATGCCGCAGATATTCCATGGATTTGAAATGCGTCTCTTCATCATATTGCAGCTCTTTCGACCAGCCTGGGCCAATGTTTTCAGCCAGGTATTGCGGCGTAAAATCGAAAGCTTGGAAAGCCGGGTCATCATCGGGTGGCAATGGATAAGACCAGATGAAACCAGATGGGTAGACATCGGTATTCAGGCGGCGCTGGAACCCGTGCAATTGATCGGCCCCGACAAAGTGCATCTTGCCCGCCAGCACGGTTTCGTAGCCAGCATTCGTCAGGTAATGCGCGAATGTGGGTATAAAGCTGTGATAGGGGTCGCCGTTGTCGTAACACCCGGTCGTCGAGGTATAGAGCCCCGTCATAAAACACGAGCGCGCAGGCACGCAAATAGGGCTGGGGGTATAGGCATTGGTGAAATGCGCCGATCGCGCGGCCAGTGCTGTTAGGTTCTTGGTTTTGGCCCCGATACCGCCACATGCCTCTAGCATAAACGGGGTCATCTGGTCGGCCATAATCAAAAGAATATTGGGCTGTTTTTCAGGCATGATGCAGGACTTTCCCAAAACAAATGACTGTGAGGTTTGTTTGCACTCAAACAGCGTGCAGCGCGCTTGTCTAGCCTTGGCACATGGCCTAGCCATGGGGTGCAAGGCGCTGCGCAATGACGTGCAAACCAAAAATACCGCGATCAAATTGAAAGGTTAAACCATGGCAAGTTTTGATGAAGACCTGTTTTTGAAAGGGTTAGAACAGCGCAAAGCCACGCTTGGCGCCGAATATGTCGAGAAAA
>CAJXSO010000015.1 GCA_913061505.1 uncultured Lutimaribacter sp. | reverse complement strand
CCTGCGGCATGTGCTGCACACATCAGCCCTGCGGCGCCCGCCCCTATGATCACTGTATCATAATCCATACGCCGGGCTTGCCTTGAGATCGCGCAATTGGCAAGGGGTGCGCGGCTATGGCTTGGGCTTTGCCCCTAGCCAGCGGGCGCTTTGCGCGCTAAAGTGTAGGTAATGACCCCGAAAGGGGCGCCCAGGCAACGAGCGGTGCTTGCATGACAGAAATGGTGTACGGCGCAGTCCCACAACGGGACGGCGAGCCGGTTCTGCCGAAATGGTGGCGGACCGTCGATAAATGGACAATGTCCTGTATTCTGATCCTTTTTGGCATCGGGATCTTGCTGGGGCTGGCGGCCTCGCCGCCCTTGGCCGAGAAAAATGGCTTTGATCCATTTCACTACGTGCAGCGCCAGGCCGTTTTTGGTGGGCTGGCCTTGGTGGCTATGCTGATCACCTCGATGCTGAGCCCGCTGGTGGTGCGGCGCCTGGCGGTTGTGGGGTTTCTGGCGGCCTTTCTGGCCTTGGTGTTTTTGCCGCTTTTGGGCACCGATTTCGGCAAAGGCGCCACGCGCTGGTATAGTTTGGGCTTTGCCGCCATCCAGCCCTCGGAATTTCTAAAGCCGGTCTTTGTGGTGGTGGCGGCCTGGATGATGGCCGCAGCCCAGGAAATTGGCGGCCCGCCGGGGCGGTTGTGGTCGTTTGCGCTGATGGTGGCGATCGTTTTGATGCTGGCCATGCAGCCCGATTTTGGCCAGGCCTCGCTGGTGCTGTTTGGCTGGACGGTGATGTATTTCGTGGCGGGTGCGCCCATGCTGCTGCTGGTGGGGCTGGCGGTGGCAGTGGTGCTGGGGGGCACATTTGCCTATCAAAACTCGGAACATGTGGCGCGCCGCATTGATGGGTTTCTCAGCCAAGACGTAGACCCAACCACCCAAATTGGCTATGCCACCAATGCCATCCGCGAGGGTGGGTTTTTCGGCGTAGGTGTGGGCGAGGGGCAGGTGAAATGGTCTTTGCCCGATGCGCATACCGATTTCATTATCGCGGTCGCCGCCGAAGAATATGGGCTGGTTTTGGTGCTGGTGATCATCGCGCTTTATGGCAGCGTGGTGCTGCGCTCGCTTTTGCGCTTGATGCACGAGCGTGACCCGTTCATCCGCCTGGGCGGCACGGGGCTGGCCTGTATGTTCGGGGTGCAGGCGATGATCAATATGGGGGTTGCGGTGCGCCTGTTGCCGGCCAAGGGCATGACCTTGCCTTTTGTCAGCTATGGCGGCTCGTCCTTGATTGCGGGGGGCATTGCCATGGGCATGCTGCTGGCCTTTACGCGCACGCGCCCACAAGGTGAGATCGGCGATTTGTTGCGGGCGCGCCGCCGGTGATATGGCGCCTTGCCGCCGGGCCCTGGGGCTGGGCGTTGCTGGGCGTTGCAGGGCGCGCGGCCAGCGGCTAAGCAGCGGCCAAAGAATTTGGAGGGTTGATCATGGGCAACCGCACGCCATTGTTGGTGATCGCCGCCGGGGGCACCGGGGGGCATATGTTTCCGGCCCAAGCGCTGGCCGAAGAGATGCTGGCGCGGGGCTGGCGGGTGAAGCTGTCAACCGACACCCGCGGCGCGCGCTATGCAGGCGGCTTTCCCGATGCGGTCGAGGTGGCCATCAGCGCCAGCGGCACATTTGCGCGTGGCGGTGTGCTGGCCAAGCTGGGGGTGCCGGTGCGGCTGGCTGCGGGGGGTGTGGGCGCGCTTTGGGGGATGCTGCGCAACCGGCCGACGGTGGTGGTGGGCTTTGGCGGCTACCCCTCGATCCCGGCGCTTGCGGCCGCTTGGGTGCTGCGCCTGCCGCGCATGATCCACGAGCAAAATGGCGTTTTGGGCCGGGTGAACCAGATTTTTGCCCGCCATGTCGATCAGGTTGCCTGCGGCACCTGGCCCACGGCTTTGCCCGACGGTGTGACAGGCGTGCCCACCGGCAACCCGGTGCGCGCCAGCGTGCGCGAACGCCAAGGCGCGGGCTATATCGCGCCGGGCGATTATCCGATGTCGGTGCTGGTGATCGGCGGCAGCCAGGGCGCGCGGGTCTTGTCTGATATCGTGCCCCCGGCCATTGCCGCCCTGCCGATGGAAATGTTGCGCCACGTGCGCGTGGCCCATCAAGCCCGCGACGAAGATGCCGAGCGGGTGGCGCGCTATTACGCCGAGCATGGCATCACCGCCGAGATTGCCCCGTTTTTTGCCGATATCCCCCGCCGCATGAGCGAGGCGCAGTTGGTAATCAGCCGCGCTGGCGCCTCAAGCGTGGCTGACCTGACCATCATCGGCCGCCCCTCTATTTTGATCCCCTATGCTGCGGCGGCGGGTGATCACCAAACCGCCAATGCCCGCGGGCTGGCCGAAACCGGCGCGGCCATTGTCGTGCCCGAGGCCCGGCTCACCCCCGAGGATCTGGCCGCGCAAATCGAGCTGGTTTTGGCAAACCCCGATGGCGCCACGCAAATGGCCCGCGCGGCCCTATCGGCCGGGCACCCTGATGCCGCAACGACGCTGGCAGATATGGTGCAGGCCTTGGCCAATAAAAAAGGGAATTGATCGATGAATGCCGCTGCAACCAAATTGCCCACCGATGTTGGCCCAATCCATTTTGTGGGGATTGGTGGCATTGGCATGTCAGGCATTGCCGAGGTGCTGCTGAACCATGGCTATACCATCCAGGGCTCGGATCTGAAGGCCAGCAAAATCACCGATCGTCTGGGGGCGATGGGCGCCACCATTTTCGAGGGGCAACGCGCCGAGAACCTGGAAAATGCGACAGTGGTGGTGATTTCCTCGGCCATCAAACCCGGCAACCCGGAATTAGACGAGGCCCGCCGCCG
Source organism: uncultured Lutimaribacter sp. (assembly GCA_913061505.1). GTDB lineage: Bacteria > Pseudomonadota > Alphaproteobacteria > Rhodobacterales > Rhodobacteraceae > CAJXSO01. The sequence goes on along the minus strand of CAJXSO010000015.1, from coordinate 56,117 downwards.
CGGCCTGCCCGTGGTGCGCCGCGCCGAGATGCTGGCCGAGCTGATGCGCCTGAAATCCAACATCGCGGTGGGGGGCACCCATGGCAAAACCACCACCACCACCTTGGTGGCGGAATTGCTGGTGGCGGGTGGCATTGACCCCACGGTTGTGAATGGTGGCATCATCCATGCCTATGGCTCGAATGCGCGGATGGGGCAGGGCGAATGGATGGTGGTTGAGGCCGACGAAAGCGATGGCACCTTCAACCGCCTGCCGGCCACGATTGCGATCGTCACCAATATCGACCCAGAACATATGGAGCATTGGGGCAGTATCGAAAACCTGCGCCAGGGGTTTTACGATTTCGTCTCGAATATTCCGTTTTACGGCATTGCCGTGTGCTGCACCGATCACCCCGAGGTGCAGGCGCTGGTGGGGCGCATCACCGACCGGCGGGTGGTAACCTTTGGCTTTAACGCCCAGGCAGATGTGCGTGCGGTGAACCTGCGCTATCAGGCGGGGGTGGCGCATTTTGATATCTGGCTGCAGGGCGAGGATGTGAAAATCGAGGGCTGCACCCTGCCTATGCCCGGCGATCATAACGTCAGCAACGCCTTGGCGGCTGTGGCTGTGGCCCGGCATTTGGGCATGAAAACCGCTGAAATCCGTCAGGCTTTGGCAGCTTTTGGCGGGGTGAACCGCCGCTTTACCAAGGTGGGCGAGGTGGATGGCGTGACGATCATCGATGATTACGGCCACCATCCGGTGGAAATTGCCGCTGTGTTGCGCGCCGCCCGCCAGGCCACGAACGGGCGCGTGATAGCAGTGCATCAACCCCACCGTTTTTCGCGCCTGTCCAACCTGTTTGAAGATTTCTGCGCTTGTTTCAACGATGCCGATGTTGTGGGCATTGCCGAGGTTTACGCCGCGGGCGAGGCCCCCATCGCCGGCGCCAGCCGCGATGATCTGGTGGCGGGGCTGATCCGCCATGGCCACCGCCATGCCCGCGCAGTGACCAGCGAGGACGATCTGGAAAGGCTTGTGCGCGAACAGGCCCGCCCCGGTGATATGGTGGTCTGCCTTGGGGCGGGCACGATCAGCACCTGGGCCAATGGCCTGCCCGCGCGGCTGCAGGGCTAGGGCGGTGGCCCCGATAGCGCCCCCTTTGGCGAAAGGTTTGCCCAGATGACCCAGCCCCTTCCCCCGTGCCGTGGCACGCTGACGCCAAACCGCGCGCTGGCCGATCTAACCTGGCTGCGGGTGGGCGGGCCGGCGGATTGGCTGTTTCAGCCCGCAGACGAGGCCGATTTGGCACAGTTCTTGGCCGCCTTGCCCGCCGAAATCGCTGTTTTTCCCATGGGCGTCGGATCGAACCTGATCGTGCGTGATGGTGGCCTGCGGGCGGTTGTGGTGCGGCTGGGGCGCGGGTTTAACACCATCACCCCCGAGGCGGATGGCCTGCGCGTGGGGGCGGCGGCCCTGGATGCGCATGTGGCGCGGCGCGCGGCCGAATTGGGCATGGACCTGACATTTTTGCGCACCATCCCCGGCAGCATTGGCGGGGCTGTGCGCATGAATGCGGGCTGCTATGGCAGCTATATGGCCGATATTTTCCAACAGGCGCGGGTGATTGACCGGCAGGGAAAGGCTCATACGCTCTATGCCGAAGACCTGAAATTTTCCTATCGTCACAGCGTGTTGCCTGATGATTGGGTGATTGTGTCGGTGCTGCTGAAAGGCCCCGGTGGGGCGCCCGATGACCTGGCTGCGCGCATGGCCGATCAACTGGCCAAACGCGATGCCACCCAACCCACGAAAGACCGCAGCGCCGGCTCAACCTTTCGGAACCCGGCGGGGTTTTCCTCGACCGGGCAGGCCGATGACAGCCACGCGCTAAAGGCCTGGAAGGTGATCGACGACGCCGGTTTGCGTGGCGCCACGCTGGGTGGCGCACAGATGAGCCCCAAACACCCCAATTTCTTAATCAACACGGGCACAGCCAGCGCCCAAGATCTGGAAAACCTTGGCGAATTGGTGCGAAAAAAGGTTTACGATTCCAGCGGTATCACGCTAGAATGGGAGATCAGAAGGGTCGGCGAACCGGCCCCGGCAGGCAAAAAGACGGGCGCTGTATAATCAGGCGCTTGCAGGTTAACAAAAAAAGGGCCGAAACAGGCCCGCATACAGAGGCACACGGTGGCAATGTCGAGCAGGACAAGCCCCAAAGTGGCGGTGATTATGGGTGGCCTCTCGTCCGAGCGCGAGGTGTCGCTTAGCACAGGGCGCGCATGCGCTGCGGCACTTAGGGAAGAAGGCTTCGCGGTGGTCGAAGTGGATGCAGGGCCAGATTTGCCCCTGCAACTGTCAGAAATTGCGCCCGATGTGGTTTTGAACGCCCTGCATGGCCGCTGGGGCGAAGATGGCTGCGTGCAAGGCATGCTGGAATGGTTGGGCCTGCCCTATTCGCATTCGGGCGTGCTGGCCTCGGCCTTGTGTATTGACAAGCAAAAAACCAAAGATGTCTATCGCGCCCATGGCTTGCCTGTGCTCGATAGTCTCTTGGCCAGCAAAGATGCGGTGCAGGCAGGCCATGTGATGGCGCCGCCCTATGTTGTAAAGCCTTATAACGAAGGCTCCAGCGTGGGGGTTTATATCGTGGCCGAGGGGGCCAATGCCCCGGTGATGGCGCCGGATATGCCCGATGTTGTGATGGTCGAGGCCTATGCGCCCGGGCGCGAATTGACCGTTTCGGTGATGGATGACCGGCCACTGACGGTGACAGAAATCATCACCGATGGTTGGTATGATTACAGCGCCAAATACACGCCCGGCGGCTCGCATCATGTGGTGCCTGCCGATGTGCCTGCCGAGATTTTCGATGCCTGCATGGCCCATGCGCTGCGTGCCCATCAGGTGCTGGGTTGCCGCGGTGTCAGCCGCACCGATTTTCGCTGGGACGATCGCCATGGCCTGGGCGGGTTGGTGGTGTTGGAAACCAACACCCAACCCGGCATGACCGCCACGTCGCTGACGCCCGAGCAGGCACAGGCGGTTGGCATCAGTTTTGGCCAGCTCTGCCGCTGGATGATCGAGGATGCCTCATGCAACCGATAATCCGCGCCCCCCGCCGTAGCGCCCAGCCTGGGCCCTCGGCCCGCCGGGCCGATCCGGCGCCATCGCGCTGGTCGTATCGGCGCCAACGTCTGATGCTGACACCGGCATTTCGGTTGTTTTTGCGCGCGGGCCTGCCGCTGCTGGTGGTCGCGGCCTTGGGGCTGGGCTATCTGGCCAAGGAAGAGCGCCGCGATGGGCTGCGCCTGTTTGCCTTGGATCTGCGCGATCAGGTGATCAACCGCCCCGAATTTATGGTGCAAGCGATGGTGATCGAGGGCGCCAGCGAAAGTGTCGATGCCGACATCCGCGAGATCATGCCGGTGGATCTGCCGGTATCGTCCTTTGGGCTGGATTTGCCGCTGATTTTACAGACCTTGCGTGAACTGCCCGCGATCAAAGAGGCGCGTGTGTTCGTGCGCAATGGCGGCATCTTGCAGATCAGCATTGTCGAACGCACACCAGCCCTGGTTTGGCGCACCCGCGAGGGGCTGGAACTGCTAGACGACACCGGCGCCATTGTGCGCCCGGCAGAAACCCGCGCGGCCTATCCCGACTTGCCATTGGTGGCGGGCGAGGGCGCAGATCAAGCCGCAGCCGAGGCTTTGGCCCTGTTGCGGGCGGCCGGCCCCTTGGGCAGCCGGGTGCGCGGCCTTGTGCGCATCAGCCAGCGCCGCTGGGATCTGGTTCTGGACCGTGGGCAGCGCATTCAGCTGCCCCAAAAACAGCCCGTGCAGGCGCTGGAGCGGGTGCTGTTGATGCATAAGGCACAAGACCTTTTGGAACGCGATTTGGCGCTGGTTGATATGCGCCTGGCCGACAGGCCAACAATTCGAATGAGCGAGGCCGCCGTCGATGAATGGTGGCGGGTTCGCAATGTGGCTTTGGGAGACTAGCAATTATGATCGAGCTATACGAATCCCAGCGCGCCATGCGCAACATGCGCAAGGCCGCCATGCAGCGGGGGGTGGTGGCCATTTTGGATGTGGGCACCTCTAAGATCGGCTGTTTGGTTTTGCGTTTTGATGGCGCAGACAAGCTAGAGGTCGAAGGCGTGGGCCCAATGGCGGGGCAGGCGGGCTTTCGGGTGATTGGCGCTGCAACCACCCGCTCGCGCGGGGTGCGTTTTGGCGAAATCCATGCCATGGCGGAAACCGAACGCGCCATTCGCACCGCGGTGCAGGCGGCGCAGAAAATGGCCAATATCCGTGTAGATCATGTGATCGCCTGTTTTTCCGGTGCCGAGCCGCGCAGCTATGGTGTGGCGGGGCAGCTGGATTTGCAGGGCAATCTGGTTAGCGAGCAAGATATCGGGCGGGTTCTATCGGCCTGCGATATTCCCGATTTCGGCCAGGGGCGCGAGGTGCTGCATGCCCATCCGGTGAATTTTGCGCTGGATCACCGCACAGGCCTGGGCGACCCGCGCGGCCAGGTGGGCCAGCAGCTATCGGTTGATATGCATATGCTAACGGTGGATGAAATTGCCATCCAAAACCTGGCCTATTGCGTGAAGCGCTGCGATTTGGAATTGGCGGGGGTGGCCAGCTCGGCCTATGTCAGCGGCCTGTCTGCGCTGGTCGAGGACGAGTTAGAGCTGGGCGCTGCCTGTATCGACATGGGCGGCGGCGCGACCAGCATATCGGTGTTTATGAAAAAGCACATGATCTTTGCCGATACCGTCACCATGGGCGGCGATCATGTGACAAGCGATATTTCGATGGGGCTGCAGGTGCCATCAAACGCGGCCGAGCGTATCAAGACATTGTTCGGCGGCGTGGTGGCCACCGGCCGCGATGACAGCGAAATGATCGAAATGCGCAGCGAAACCGGCGATTGGGAGCACGACCGCCGCACCGTCAGCCGTGCCGAGCTGATCGGCATCATGCGCCCGCGCGTCGAAGAAATTCTGGAAGAGGTGCGCGCCCGCCTTGATGTGGCCGGCTTCGAGCACCTGCCAAGCCAGCAGATCGTGTTAACCGGCGGGGGCAGCCAAATTCCCGGGCTCGATGGGCTGGCCAGCCGCATTTTGGGCCAGCAGGTGCGTTTGGGCCGCCCGCTGCGGGTGCATGGCCTGCCGCAGGCCGCCACCGGCCCCGCGTTTTCGGCCGCCGTCGGGCTGTGCCTGTTTGCCGCCCATCCCCAGGATGAATGGTGGGATTTTGAAATTCCCGTTGATCGCTACCCCGCCCGTTCGCTGCGGCGTGCGATGAAATGGTTCAAAGATAACTGGTAGGGCAAGGCCCCGCCAAACCTGTCTTTTCCCCCAACCGCGCCCCAATTTGGGCCGCGGCGCAGGGGTTTGTCGGCAGAATTCCGCTATATTTGGAAGCGCCAGCAAGATCGGGCAGATTTTCGGCGGAATTTGGCTATATTTTGTAGGGAAATTGCGTTTTTCTCGTGACGATCTGGCCTTCACCGGGTAATACTGCAGCAGGCAAAAGTAAAAAACACGCCCGGTCAGGCGGGCTAAAGCACAGGCGGATACACCATGACATTAAACCTTTCGGTGCCCGGACATGACGATCTGAAACCCCGTATCACCGTGTTTGGTGTTGGGGGCGCAGGCGGCAATGCGGTGAACAACATGATCGACAAACAGCTTTCGGGCTGCGATTTCGTTGTGGCCAATACCGATGCGCAGGCCCTGCAGCAAAGCAAATCGGGCCACCGCATCCAGCTGGGGGTAAAAGTAACCGAAGGGTTGGGCGCTGGTGCCAAGGCCAGCATTGGGGCCGCCGCTGCTGAAGAGTCGATCGAACAGATCGTCGATCATCTGGCTGGCGCGCATATGTGTTTTATCACGGCAGGCATGGGCGGTGGCACCGGCACCGGCGCGGCACCAATCATTGCGCAGGCGGCGCGCGAATTGGGTGTGTTGACGGTGGGTGTTGTAACCAAGCCGTTCCAATTCGAGGGCCAAAAGCGCATGCGCCAGGCCGAAGAGGGCGTGGAAGCGCTGCAAAAGGTTGTGGATACCCTGATTATCATCCCCAACCAGAACCTGTTCCGCCTGGCCAATGAAAAGACCACCTTTACCGAGGCGTTCAGCATGGCCGATGACGTGCTGTATCAAGGTGTGAAAGGTGTCACCGATCTGATGGTGCGCCCCGGCCTGATCAACCTTGATTTCGCCGATGTGCGCGCGGTGATGGACGAGATGGGCAAAGCCATGATGGGCACCGGCGAGGCCGAGGGCGAAGATCGCGCCATTCAGGCCGCCGAAAAAGCCATCGCCAACCCGCTGCTGGACGAGATCAGCCTGAAAGGCGCCAAAGGCGTTTTGATCAACATCACCGGCGGCCACGATCTGACCTTGTTCGAACTCGACGAGGCAGCAAACCGCATTCGCGAAGAGGTGGACCCAGACGCAAATATCATCGTCGGCTCGACCCTGGATACCGAAATGGAAGGCTTTATGCGCGTCAGCGTTGTGGCCACCGGCATTGATGCCAACGAGGCGCATAACGAAATGCCCTTGCCGCGCCGCAAGATGTCTGAGCCGCTGACCCAAACCGTTTCAGTGCAGCGCGAACCGGCACCCGCCGCGCCCCAGCAGCCTGCAGTTGCAGCCCAGCAACCCGCCGAGCCCAGCTTGTTCGAGCAGATGGATGTGCAGCGCACCGCCGCCCAAGAGCAGATGGAAGATATCTTCGAGGCCGAGGCCCCAGCCCAGCCCGCGATCGATGACGTGCCCCCGCCCGCCTATCGCCCGCAGGTCGCGCAATTCGAGCCGCGCCCGGTTGAGGCCTATGATGACGAAGACGAGGCCGCAGCCTATATGCCGCCGCGCGCCCCTGCGCCCGGCACCCCCAGCCCCGCCACGATGGAGCGGTTGCAGGCCGCCGTGGGCCGCGTGCAAGGCGGCGCCGAACAGCCCCAGCAGCCGCGCCCCATGGCCGCCAAGCCCGAGCCCGAGCGCTCGCGCTTTGGGATCAATTCGCTGATCAACCGCATGACTGGCAACGCCGCCCCCGAGGCGCCCGCGGCCCGTCACCAGCCCCCCATGCGCGGCCAGCAGGCCCACGCCCTGCCGCGTGACGAGGCGGATGCCGATCAAGATCGCATCGAAATTCCTGCGTTTTTGCGCCGCCAGGCCAATTGACGCGATCAACTTTCTGGTTAAACGGGGCTGCAGAAATGCGGCCCCTTTTTAATTTTTTCAAAGGGTTATGCCCATTCAGGCCGGGGGGTGGCAAAACCCTGCCCATCCTGATTGCAGATGTTTCAACACGTTACAAAGAGTGAGTTGAGCCATCGAAAGTGAATAAGTAACACCTTTGATAGCGGGGCCATTGCCCCTTGGGGAATAGTTTGCAAAGCACCGTAAAGAATTCGGTCACGTTTATTGGGGTTGGGCTGCATTCCGGCCAACCCGCGCGCATGGTTGTATGCCCTGCAGCGCCTGACCATGGAATCGTATTTCAGCGCCTAGATCTGGCAGATGGGCCGGCATTGCTGCCTGCGCGGTTTGATGCGGTGACGCAATCGCCGCTCTGCACCTTGTTGCGCAATGGCGATGGCGCCAGTGTTTCCACGATCGAACATATCATGGCCGCGCTGGTGGGGTGTGGCGTGCATAATGCGCTGGTGCAGTTGGATGGGCCAGAAGTGCCCATCATGGATGGCAGCGCTGTGCAATTTGTTCGCGATATTTTGCAAACTGGCCTGCAAACCCAGCCTGCGCCCCTGCGCGCCATCAAGGTGCTAAAACGCATCGAGGTGCGCCGCGGCGATGCCTGGGCGCGGCTAGACCCGGCCGATACGCTAGAGATCGATTTCAGCATTGATTTCGACGATGCCGCCATTGGGGTGCAGCGCAAGGTGTTGAACATGGCCAATGGCTCGTTCGTGCGCGAATTGTGCGACAGCCGCACATTTTGCCGCAAGGCCGATGTGGATACGATGCGCGCCAATGGCTTGGCCCTGGGCGGCACGCTGGAAAACGCTGTGGTGGTTGATGGCGATGCGGTGCTAAGCCCCGGTGGCCTGCGCCACGCAGACGAGGCCGTGCGCCATAAAATGCTGGATGCCTTGGGCGATCTGGCCTTGGCGGGGGCGCCTTTGCTGGCGCGCTACACCGGCCACCGCGCGGGGCATGCGCTGACCAATGATCTGCTGCGCGCGCTTTTCGACACCCCCGATGCTTGGTGCTTTGTGGGCTGCGATCGCGATATGGCCGGCCGCTTGCCGGGCGCTGGCGTGCATCTGGGCGAACTGTCGGCGGTGGCCTAAATCCGCTTGGTGCCAGATTTTGTGCGTAAGGCGTTTTGCACCGGAATTTTCTGTGCTAGGACCGATGCAAATTGCAGTGTGACGACTGCTGGTTTAAGGCAAGGGAAAGCGAGTTCGGGCATGGCCGTCGGGGGATCACGTGTGAAAAATATCATGCTTGTTCTGGCTGTTGCGGGGCTATCAGCCTGCAGCACAGCCGAACGCGTGCGCAGTGGCGACATTCCGATTGACACATTTTCAGCCAAGCAAATTTTCGAGCGCGGCGAATTCGAGTTGCAACGCAACGACGAAAAACAAGCCAGCTTCTATTTCTCCGAGGTCGAGCGCCTCTATCCCTATTCCGATTGGGCCAAACGCGGGCTGATCATGCAGGCCTATGCCAATCACAAGGCAAAGAACTATCTGGAAAGCCGCTCGGCGGCCAAGCGGTTCCTTGATTTCTACCCAGCCGATGAAGATGCAGCTTACGCGCAATATCTGCTGGCGCTCAGCTATTATGACCAGATCGATGATGTGGGGCGCGACCAAAAGCTGACATTCGAGGCCCTGCAAGAGCTGCGCACCGTGATCGAGCGCTACCCCGAAAGCGATTATGCGCGTTCGGCGATTTTGAAATTCGATCTGGCCTTCGATCATCTGGCGGCCAAGGAAATGGAAGTGGGCCGCTATTATTTGCGCCGCGGCCATTACACTGCGGCGATCAACCGGTTCCGCACCGTGGTGGAAGATTTCCAAACCACCACCCATACCGCCGAGGCGCTGCACCGCTTGGTCGAGGCCTATCTGTCGCTGGGCCTTGCGGGCGAGGCGCAAACCGCAGGCGCCATTCTGGGCCACAATTTCAGGGCCACTAGCTGGTATGAAGACAGCTATAAGCTGCTCAACGGGCGCGGGCTGGAACTAGAGGCGGTGGGCGATGGGTGGTTGTCGCAGATCTATCGCCAAACGATCCAGGGCAAGTGGCTATAACGGCAGCGTTTGGCCGGTAATCTTGCGGGGGCCAGATGCTGCGTGGGTTAGAAATACGTGACATTCTCATCATCGACCGGTTGGAACTGGCGTTTCAACCGGGCTTGAATGTGCTGACGGGTGAAACCGGGGCGGGAAAATCCATTTTGCTGGATAGTCTGGGCTTTGTGCTGGGCTGGCGCGGGCGGGCTGAATTGGTGCGCAAAGGGGCAGCCCAGGGCGAGGTGCTGGCCGAGTTTGATTTGCCCGCAGATCACCCGGCGCGCGCGGTCTTGCGCGAGGCAGGATTGCCGGAAGAAGACAGTTTGTTGCTGCGCCGGGTCAATACCGTGGATGGGCGCAAAACCGCTTGGGTGAACGACCGCCGCTGCTCGGGCGAGGTGCTGCGGCAATTGTCGGAAACTTTGGTGGAACTGCATGGCCAGCACGATGACCGCGGGCTGCTTGATGCACGCGGGCATCGCCGCCTGCTGGATACGTTTGGCCAGCTTGATCCGCTACTTGATGCCACGCGCAGCCAGTGGCGGGCGTTGCGGCAGGCGCAAACGGCCCTAGAGGCTGCGCAAGCTGCCTTGGCCCAAGTGGCTGCAGAAGAAGAATTTTTGCGCCATGCGGTGGCCGAGCTGGATAAGCTGGCCCCGCAGCCCGGCGAGGAAGAGGCGCTGGACAGCCGCCGCCGGCTGATGCAATCGGCCGCGCGTATCCGCGAGGATATCACCCGCGCCCATGCCGCATTGGCCAGCGATGGTGCCGAGGCAGCCATGGGCAATGCGCTGCGCTGGGTCGAAGGCGTGGCCGACCGCGCGGGCGATGCGCTAAACCCCCCGATCGATGCGCTGGGGCGTGCTTTGGGCGAGGTAGCAGATGCCATCGCCGGGCTTGAGGCGGCTTTGGATCAGCTGGCCTTTAATGCGCATGAATTAGAAGAGGTGGAAGAGCGGCTTTTTGCCATTCGCGGGCTGGCGCGCAAGCATCAGATCGCCCCCGAAGACCTGCCCGCCTTTGCCGAAGATCTGCGCGCCCGGCTGGCCCGGCTTGATGCGGGCGCGGGCGATTTGGCGGCGCTGCGCCAGGCCGCGGCCCAGGCCCAAGCTGGCTATGACACTGCCGCGCAGGCCCTCAGCGCGGCGCGCGCCGCTGCGGCCTCGCGTCTGGATCAGGCGGTGATGGCTGAATTGGCGCCGCTGCGCATGGAACGGGCGGTGTTTGAAACCCAAATCACCCCGGCCGATCCCGGCCCCGAGGGGTGCGATATGGTGGCGTTTTCCGTGGCCACAAACCCCGGCGCCCCGGCTGGCGCCTTGGGCAAGATCGCCTCGGGCGGTGAATTGAGCCGCTTTATGCTGGCGCTGAAGGTCTGTTTGGTGGGCGAGCAATCCAGTGCCACGATGATTTTCGATGAAATCGATCGCGGCGTGGGCGGCGCCACCGCCGATGCCGTGGGCCGCCGTTTGGCGGCACTGGCCGAGGGCGGGCAGGTGCTGGTGGTGACACATTCACCGCAGGTGGCGGCCTTGGGCGCGCATCATTGGCGGGTGGAAAAGCGGGTTGAGGGGGATCAAACCCTGTCCACAATAACCCCATTGGCCGATCAGGCGCGTATCGATGAAATCGCGCGCATGGTGTCGGGCGATACTATCACCAACGAGGCCCGCGCCGCGGCCCGTGCGCTGCTGCAATTTTAGCCGCAGCTGGCCCCTGTGCCGCTGTTATGGGGCCAGCGCATCAAAGATGGGCTTGTTCAGGCAAAATTCGGGCACGCTGTGGCTGTCTTGATCGGCCAATGCGGTTTCACAGGCGCCCACATTGCGGCAATGGGTGCACAGCATCACCGCCTCGCGCAGTTTGGTGGCACCCAAGCGCCCATTCAGAATGTTTCGCCCCACATCAATGCCGGCTTTGTCGGCCATGGCATGGACCAGATCGGCGTGTTTTTCCATTTTTCCAAACATCGCTCTTCACCTTTCCCTTTCGCTTGTCACCGCTAGTTTGCACCGCAGGCGGCTTTGCGCCTTGACCTTGATCAAGTGCATTGTTGAAACGGGGCTAGACAGTGGGGCCGCAGCGGTTAGTCTTTGGCCCGAAGCGACGCGAGGGGATAACGCGATGGAAAAGTTTGGCAAAAGTCAGTCTGTAAAGCGGGTCGAGGATATTCGGTTTCTTACCGGACAGGGCCAATATGTAGATGATATTGCCCCGGCTGATGCGTTGGTGGGCTATGTTGTCCGCTCGCCCATGGCGCATGGCACGATCAGCATGCTTGATGTCTCCGAGGCACGCCAGGCACCCGGTGTGCACTTGGTGCTGACAGCGGATGATCTGCACGCCAATGGCGTGACCGAGGGCATGGTGGCCACGGTGGTGAAAAACACCGATGGCACCGATGGCGCCGCCCCCCGCCGCCCGCTGCTGGCCGAGGGGCGCGTGCGCTTTGTGGGCGAACCTGTGGCGATGATTTTCGCCGAAACAGCCGAACAAGCCCGCGATGCGGCCGAGCTGATTGTGCTGGATATCGACGAGCTGCCCGCCAAGCTGGATCTGGCCCCGGGCGGCGCCACCCTGCATGATGAGGCGCCGGAAAACCGCGCGTTTGATTGGTCGATGGGCGATAAGGCGGTGTGCGATGCGGCCTTTGCGGGGGCCGCCCATGTTGTGCGCCTGCGCGTCGAAGACAACCGAGTGATCGTCAACGCGATGGAGCCGCGCGGCTGTTTTGCAGAATTTGATGGCACGCGCCTGCATCTGTCGGTGAACGGGCAGGGGGTGTGGGGGCCCAAGGGGCAGCTTTCGAAAATTCTGGGCCTGGCCGAAGAAAACGTGCGCGTCACCAACCCCGATGTGGGCGGCGGTTTTGGCATGAAGGCCATGACTTATCCGGAATATTTCCTGTGTGCGCATGCAGCCATGCAGCTGGGGCGCGCGGTGCGCTGGATGTCGGATCGCACCGAGGCGATGCTCAGCGATAACGCCGGCCGCGATTTGTGGCATGATGTGGCATTGGCCTTTGACGACAGCAAAAAGATCATCGGCTATAGCGTGCATACCAAATGCAACCTGGGCGCTTATAACAGCCAATTCGGCCAGCCTATTCAAACCCAGCTCTTTAGCCGGGTTCTGACGGGCGTATATGATGTGCAGGCCACCTATTTGCAGGTCGAGGGCTATTACACCAACACAACCCAGGTTGATGCCTATCGCGGCGCCGGCCGGCCCGAGGCGATTTATGTGCTCGAACGTGCCATGGATATGGCCGCACGCGAGCTGGGCCTAGACCCGTGGGAATTGCGCCGCCGCAGCTTTATCCCCGCCGATCGCTTTCCCTATGCCACAGCCACTGGCGAAACCTATGATGTGGGCGATTTCCACCGCGTTTTGGCCCATTGCGCCGAAACCGCCGATCTGGCGGGCTATGCGGCGCGGCGTGCCAAATCGGCCGCACAGGGCAAGCTGCGCGGCATGGGGCTGTGCTATTACATCGAAAGCATTCTGGGCGACCCGTCCGAAGGGGCGCGGGTGGAATTTAACGAGGATGGCACCGTGTGCATCTATGTTGGCACCCAGTCAAACGGGCAGGGGCATGAAACGGTTTATGCCAAGTTTCTCAGCGATCAAACCGGCATTCCCGCCGATAAAATCACCGTGGTGCAAGGCGATAGCGACAAAATCGCCAAGGGCGGCGGCACGGGCGGCTCGCGCTCGGTGACGGTGCAAACCAACGCCACTTTGGCCACTGTTTCCAAGATGGTCGAGGCCTTTACCCCCTATCTGGCCGAGAAAATGGGCGTGGATGCGGCACAAGTGGCCTTTGACGATGAAACCTTCCGCGCGCCCGGCTCGAACCTGACGCCGACCTTCCTTGAGGCCGCCGAGATGGCGCGCGCTGATGGCCGAACTGATTTGCTGGTGCACGAGGCCCGCGCCACGCTAGAGGCGCGTTCCTTCCCCAATGGTGCCCATGTCGCCGAGGTGGAAATAGACCCAGACACAGGCCATGTGCGCCTGGATCGCTATGTCGTGGTCGATGATTTTGGCAATCTGATCAACCCGATGCTGGCCGAAGGCCAGGTGCATGGCGGTGTGGTGCAGGGCGTGGGCCAAGCGCTGATGGAGCATGTGGTTTATGATGAAGACGGCCAGCTGTTGACCGCCACTTTCATGGATTATGCCATGCCGCGCGCCGCCGACGTGCCGATGATTGCCTTTGAAACCGAGGCGGTGCCATCCACCGCCAACGCCATGGGCATGAAGGGCTGCGGCGAGGCGGGCACTGTGGGCTCGATGGCGGCCACGGCCAATGCGGTGCTGGATGCGCTTTGGGATCGCGGCGTGCGCCAGGCCGATATGCCCTTTACCCCGCATCGCGTATGGGCGCTGCTGAACGCGGCCCGCGCGGCCTAAGCCAAAAGGGCGCGCGCGGGGTTTGCGCGCGCCAGCCTTAGGCCGATTGCAGGCGTTTTGCCTCGGTGCCGGCAAGGGCGATCAGATCGCGCACAAAGGGCTTTTGCAGGTCATCGCTGCGGGTGGCGGCATAAAGGCGGCGGGTGAGGCGGGTTTGGGTGAGCGGGCGGGTGATGTAATCTGAGGAATATTTCACCTCGCGCACCACCCAATCGGGCAGCACCGTCACCCCACGGTTTGATGCCACCAGCAGCAAGATCACGGCGGTCAGTTCTGCCTGGCGAATGGCTGCCGGTTCCACCTTGGCCGGGGTCAGCAATTGGCTGAAAATATCCAGCCGCGCGCGTTCGACGGGGTAGGTGATCAGCGTTTCGCCGCGAAAATCCTCGGCTTGGATATAGGGCTTTTGCGCCAGCGGGTGGTGGCGCGAGGCCACGAAAACGGGGCTGTAATCAAACAGCGGTGTAAAGGTAACACCGGGCAAATCCTCGGGGTCGGATGACACCACCAGATCGACCTCTTCTTTCAGCAGCGCGGGCAGCGCGTCAAAGGCCAGGCCAGGCCGGATATCGACATCGACATCGCCCCATGTCTTGCGAAAATTTTCCAACACCGGAAACAGCCATTCAAAACAGGCGTGGCATTCGATGGCGATATGCATGCGCCCGCTGTGGCCTGCGCGCAAGCCGCTGAATTCGGCCTGCAGCGCGTCGATTTCTGGCAAAATACGCTCGGCTGCGCGCAACAGGCGCTGGCCTGCGGCTGATAGTTTCAAGGGTTTTGAGCGGCGCACAAACAGCTCGATCCCGGCTTGGTCTTCGATCCCCTTGATTTGATGCGACAGCGCCGATTGGGTGATGTTCAGCTGCTCGGCTGCGCGGGCCAGCCCACCGAATTCGTGAATGGCCTTGATCGTGCGCAGGTGACGAAACTCGATATGCATAGTTTAAAGATACTCATGTTGATCTTCGATTTAATGAAGTTGTCTCATATTGCGGGGCCTGTCACAAGGGGGGCAGGTTTTATTGGGGTCTTTCACATGGCTAATCCGCAAATTTCGTTCGAGTTTTTCCCGCCGCAGAATTTGGAAGGCGCGTTTCGCCTGTGGGATACGGTGCAGGTCTTGGCGCCCATGGCCCCGCGGTTTGTGTCTGTCACCTATGGTGCCGGGGGCACCACCCGCGATTTGACGCGCGATGCGGTGGCGACCTTGCACAAAACCAGTGGCTTGAAGGTGGCCGCGCATCTGACCTGCGTGAATGCCAGCCGGGCCGAAACCATGGCCATTGCCAATGATTTTGCCGCCGCAGGCGTCACCGATATCGTGGCGCTGCGGGGCGATCCGCCCAAGGGCAGCGCCGGTTTTGTGCCGCATCCGCAGGGGTTTGACAGCTCGGTCGCGCTGATCGAGGCGCTGGCCGAAACGGGGCGCTTTGCCATTCGCGTGGGCGCCTACCCCGAACGCCACCCCGAGGCCGCCAGCACCCAGGCCGATATCGAGTGGCTAAAGCGCAAGCTGGATGCCGGCGCAACCGAGGCGCTGACGCAGTTCTTTTTCGAGGCGGAAACGTTTTTGCGCTTTCGCGATGCCTGCGCCAAGGCGGGCATCGATGCCGATCGCCTGACGCCGGGCATTTTGCCGATCGAAAACTGGAAAGGCGCGCGCAATTTTGCCGCCCGTTGCGGCACCAGCATTCCGGCCTGGCTGGATGAGGCCTTTGAAAAAGCCACCCGTGACAATCGCGGCGAATTGCTGGCCACAGCGCTTTGCACCGAATTGTGCAGCGATTTGATGGATGAAGGTGTAAGCAGGCTGCATTTTTACACGCTCAACCGCCCCGAGCTGACACGCGATGTGTGCCATGCGCTGGGGGTGCAGCCCAAGGTGCGGCTGGAAAACGTAGCGTAAGGCTTGCGTGGCGGGGGCGGGCTGCGAAAGATGGGGCAAAATGCCCAAAAAGGATCGCCGCATGAGCACCCGCCGCATCGCCAAAACCCCCGCTGATTTGCCCACGCCAGAGCAAGCGCTGCAAAAATCGGGGCTCGAGTTTATGCAGGCGATGCTGGCCGGCGAATTTGCCGGCCCCCCGATTGCCGATGTGTTGAACTATACCCTGGCCGAGGTTGCCGAGGGCCGCTGCGTGTTCGAGGGCACGCCGGTTTTTGCCTATACCAACCCCATGGGCACGGTGCATGGCGGCTGGTATGGCACCTTGCTGGATAGCTGCATGGCCTGCGCGGTGATGACGTGCGTGCCCCAGGGCTTTGTGTATACCACCTTGGAATATAAGGTGAATATTTTACGCTCGATCAAATTGGGCACGCGCATTCAGGCCATTGGCACCAGCCAGCATGCCGGCCGATCTACCGGGGTTGCGGTGGGTGAAATTCGCGGTGTCGATGATGGGCGCCTTTATGCCACCGGATCGACCACATGCATCATCATGCCGGCAAAGCCCGTTTAAACCCCGGTTTCTGGCCCAAGGCACAGCAAAGGGTCGCTTGATTGCCCAACCTCGTATAGGGGGGCGGCATCATCGTTGCTGGTGTAATGGGCGACAAGCCCCGCCTCGCCCATGAAAAAGCGCCAGCATTGCGGGTCGGGATTGTCTTCATAGGCAAAGCATATCTGGCCTGCCTCTTCCCACCAAAACCCGGCTTTGCATTGCCCATCCAGAAACGACCAGCGCACCCTGCGCCCGGGCAGGTATTCCTCGGCACCGTAAGCTGTGCCATTTTCGGCATAGGTAAAGGTGCGCCCCAAGGTCAGCTGTTCAAAGGCCTGCGCATCCAGGGCCGTATCGGCCTGTGCAGGCAAGCTGGTGCAAAGGGCAAGGGCGAATAGCGCGGATCTCATTGCGCCAGTGTGCCCAGATTCGCCCGCGCGCGCCAGTCTTTGCACGGCGTTTGGGCGCGGTGGGGGCTTTCAAAATGCTGCGCAAGCGTCTAGGTCAGGGGAAAGCCCGAAAGGACGCACCCCATGTCGCTGTTTGGAAAGCTGAAAGAGCGCCTGTTCAAATCCTCGACCAAGCTGGAAGAGGGGTTGGATGCCATCGTTCAAGAGGGCGGCACAGCCGAACCCGCCGCGCCAGAACCCGTGGCGGCAGAGCCCGCGGCGCCCGTGCAGCAGGCCACCCCCGATGCCACCGATGCGCCAGAGGCCCCAGTGCAGGCGCCCGCCGCCCAGCCTGCACCACAGCCTAATGTGCAGCCCGCAGCGCGCCCCGGTATATTAGGCCGCCTGATGGGGCGCAGCCAACCCGACGTGGTGCGCCGGGTGCTCGATGATGCGATGCTGGAACAGCTCGAAGAGCTGCTGATCGCCTCGGATATGGGGGTAGATACTGCCCTGCGTGTCAGCGCCAATATGGCCGAGGGCCGGTTTGGCAAACGCCTGTCCACCGACGAGATCAAGGCCCTCTTGGCCGCAGAACTGGCCCGTATTCTGGAACCTGTGGCCCGGCCCATGCCGATTTATCCCAAACGCCCGCAGGTGGTGCTGGTGGTGGGGGTGAATGGCTCGGGGAAAACCACGACCATTGGCAAATTGGCCAGCCAGTTTCGCGCCGCGGGAAAAACCGTGGTGATTGCGGCGGGCGATACGTTTCGCGCCGCCGCTGTGGCGCAGCTGCAGGTCTGGGGCGAGCGTGCAGGCGTGCCGGTGTTGACCGCGCCCGAGGGCAGCGACCCCGCCAGCCTGGCCTTTGACGCCATGACCAAAGCCGAGGCCGAGGGCGCCGACCTGCTGTTGATCGATACCGCAGGCCGGTTGCAAAACCGCAAGGATTTGATGGAAGAGCTGGCCAAAATCGTGCGCGTGATCCGCAAAAAAGACCCCGAGGCGCCGCATAACACCCTATTGGTGCTTGATGCGACAACCGGCCAAAATGCCCTAAGCCAGGTGGATATTTTCCGCCAAATCGCCGATGTTTCTGGCCTGGTGATGACCAAGCTGGATGGCACAGCCAAAGGCGGGGTGTTGGTGGCCCTGGCCGATCGGTTTGGCCTGCCCATCCATGCCATCGGGGTGGGCGAACAGATCGATGATCTGGCCCCCTTTGACCCGCAGGAATTTGCCCAAGCCCTGACCGGGCTGGACGCGCAGCACTAGGTGCAAAACACAAAGGCACCAGCCAAGGGTTGACCTTTGCTGCGGCTTGGGTGTTTGTGGCTGGCTTGTGGCCGCCCCTTTCGGGGGGCGATTCCATCAAGACAGCCTGCGCCAGACCACGGAGTTTCCATTTGCCTTCAAACACTTCTATGCCAGTGTTGTGCCGCACCATCGAGGTAGAGCACGAGCCAGATGGCCTGTCTGACCTGATGGAGCGCCACCGCATCTACCCCGATCATGCCGATGATTGCTGGCCCGAAGACCGCCAGGTGTTGGGCGAATGCGTGATTTTGCAAGATGCGCGCGCTGTGGGCTTTGGCCGTATTGTGTGGGACGCGCATACCGAAGACATGCCAAAGGTGATCGATGTGGCGCTGGCCGGGCATTGCTGGTCTGATTTCTTTTTGGATTCTCTGGAACAGGAATTGATCGCCGAATA
The DNA here is from genome assembly GCA_913061505.1 of uncultured Lutimaribacter sp. Lineage (GTDB taxonomy): Bacteria > Pseudomonadota > Alphaproteobacteria > Rhodobacterales > Rhodobacteraceae > CAJXSO01. The sequence goes on along the minus strand of CAJXSO010000015.1, from coordinate 37,877 downwards.
CGCCCAAGAGGCCGAAGGCGGCGAATTTATCCAAGGCCATGATGGGCGGGTGATCGATATCACGCGCATTCTGGGCCGCGAGGGGCGGCAGGCGGTTTACGCCGGCAGCAGGCGCCCGCGCGCATGACCCAATGGCTTGTCTCGATCGAGGGCACAGAGACAGGCCATAATGTGGCCCTTGCGCTGGCGTTGATCGCGGCGGTGCTGCATGCGCTTTTCGGCGCCTTGCAAAAGGGCCGGCACGACCCGTGGCTGACCCGTGGTGCAATCGACGCCTGTTACGGCTTGATCGCGGCGCCCGTGGCGCTGTTTGTGGTGCCATGGCCCCAGCCGCATCTTTGGCCCATTTTCGCCGGCGCCTTTGTTATTCACACGGTCTATAAATTCTTGCAGGCCAAGGCCTATAGCCGGGGGGCCTTTACCGTGGTCTATCCGGTGGTGCGCGGCATGGGGCCGTTTTTTACCGTGATCGGCGCCTATTTGGTGTTTGGCGAGGTGTTCACACCCCTGCAATGGGTGGGGGTTTTGGTGCTGATGAGCGGCATTTTCGGCCTTGCCGCCTATAACTATCGCTATCTCGAAGGGGGGCGCGATACGCTGTCGGTGGCGCTGGCCTATGCGGTGGTGACGGGGCTGTTTGTGGCCATTTACACCACCTATGATGCCTATGGCATACGCGCCACGCCAAACCCGTTTACCTTTATTTTCTGGTTTTTCATGATCGATGGCATCGTGTTCCCGATCATTGCGGCACTGCGCTGGCGCGCTATGGCCCAGCGGCCCGCGCCCGGGCCCTTGATGCAGCGCGGGCTGCTGGGGGCGGTGATTGCCTTTGCCTCTTTCGGGTCGATCATGATGGCCACCCGGCTGGACAAGGTGGGCGAGGCCGCGATTTTGCGTGAAACCAGCACGGTTTTCGCCGCAGTCATCGGCTGGGCCTTGTTGGGCGAAACCGTTGGCCCGCGGCGTTTTGCGCTGATGTCGTTGATTGCGCTGGGCGCGGTAATAGTTGAATTTAGTGGGTAAGCTGACAGGGGGCCTTTGAAATGGCAGAAAAAGAGATCAACCCGCTGGTCAAGACCGGGTTGGAATTGGGGCCGGTGCTGGCGTTTTTTGCAGCCTATTTGCTGCTGAAAGATGGCACCTATGCAATCGCCGGGCGCGAGTATAGCGGTTTTATCCTGGTCACTGCCGGGTTCATCCCGGTGATGATCGCCTCGACCGCGGCGCTTTGGGCGCTGACGGGCAAATTGGCCAAGATGCAGGTGATCACCCTGGTGCTGGTGGTGGTTTTTGGCGGGCTCAGCGTGTGGCTGAATGATGACCGGTTTTTTAAAATGAAACCCACCATCATTTACCTGTTGTTCGGGGGCATTTTGGCCTTTGGCCTGCTGCGCGGGCAAAGCTATTTGCGCCACCTGATGGAAGAGATGATGCCGCTGGCGCCCGAGGGCTGGATGAAGCTGACACGCCGCCTGTGCGTTTTCTTCTTTGGCCTGGCCCTGCTGAACGAGGTGATCTGGCGCACGATGAGCACGGAAAACTGGGTATGGTTCAAAACCTTTGGCCTGACGGCGGCGATCTTTTTGTTTTTCATGACGCAAGGTGATATTTTCCGCAAATACGGCCAGCGCGACGACAGTTGACCTGGGCTTAAAGCGGGCGTAAATCCGCATTGTGGCGATTTGTTACCGGATTGCGGGCCACGTTAAACATGCCGCTAAAAGGTCAGACGTAAGGAACCCCCTTTCGCTTGGCCGCGACCGGGGGTTTTTTATTGGGCCCTATGGCCAAAGGAACGCGCAATGACGAACGAGTGGAAAGCACGCACAAAACTGGTGCATAGCGGCACCCGCCGCAGCCAATGGGGCGAGGTCAGCGAGGCGGTTTTTCTGACCCAAGGCTTTGTCTACGACAGTGCCGAGCAGGCCGAACAGCGGTTTGAAAAGGCGGGCGCAGATGAATTTATATATGCCCGCTACGGCAACCCCACGATGCGCATGTTTGAAGATCGCATCGCCACCTATCTGGGGTTCGAAGATGCGTTTGCCTGTGCCTCGGGGATGGCTGCGGTAAATGGGGCGCTGATGTCGTTGCTGAAGGCGGGCGATCATGTGGTGGCCTCGCGGGCGCTGTTTGGTTCGTGCCTCTATGTGCTGGAAGAGATCTTGGCCCGCTTCGGGGTTGAGGTGACGCTGGTCGATGGGCGCGATCTGCAGGCCTGGCAGGGGGCGCTGCGCCCCGATACGCGGCTGGTGTTTTTGGAATCGATCTCGAACCCGACGCTCGAGGTGATCGATTTGCGCGCGGTGTGCAAGCTGGCCCATGCGGTGGGGGCCTTGGTGGTTGTCGATGATGCCATGGCCACGCCGGTTTTTTCCTATGCGCGCGCCTGTGGCGCAGATATTGCGGTGATTTCCACAACCAAACATGTCGATGGGCAGGGGCGCATGTTGGGCGGTGCGATTTGCGGCCCAACCACGCTGATCCGTGGGCCGATTGAGGCCTATATGAAGCACACAGGCGGGGCGATGAACCCGTTTGCCGCCTGGACGCATCTGAAAGCGATGGAAACGCTAGAATTGCGGGTGCGTGCGCAGGCGGATACGGTGATGAAACTGGCCGATGGGCTGATGGGGCACCCCGCCTTGCAGGCATTGCGCTATCCAACCCATCAGGCGCATCCGCAACAGGCCTTGGCCCTGTCGCAGGCGCCGGCGGCGGGCACGGTGTTTACGATCGAGGTAAAGGGGGGCAAGGCGGCCTGTTTCCGCTTTTTGAATGCCTTGGAATTGTTCACGATTTCCAACAATTTCGCCGATGCAAAATCGATCGCCACGCATCCAGCCACCACCACGCACCAGCGCCTGCCACAGGCGCAAAAAGATCTGTTGGGCATTTCCGATGGCCTGGTGCGGCTTAGCGTTGGGTTGGAAGATGCCGATGATCTGCTGGCAGATTTGATGCAGGCCTTGGAAAGGGTGTGATCAGCGCTTAGCTAGATCTGGTGCCGTTTTGGCAGATATAAGTGATCTGCAACGTCGTTTCTGACGTAATGGTATACGGATATTAACGCTTTGCCCCCCGGATCTGGGGTACAAAGCGACAGAAGCGAGGGAATCGGCATGAATTTGCATACGCCCGAAATCGAGCGCGAGCTAAACAGCGAAGACGCCCGCGAGGCACTGGCCCGCTTGCGGCGCTGGGCCACGGCGGCCAGCCCCGAGGATGTGGCGGCGCTGGATCCGGCCATTGCGCGGCTGCTGCCCCAAGATAGCACCGATACTTACCCCGTGCTCAGCCGCGATTATCCGGCAGGCTTTGCCGTGGATGCGGCCTATAAGGCGCAGATGCCCGATCTGCAAAATGGCCCCAGCAGCCTGATCCGCGGTGCAAAACAGCAGATCCAGCATGTGGGTATCTCGAATTTTCGCCTGCCCATCCGGTTTCACACCCGCGATAATGGCGATTTGACGTTGGAAACCAGCGTGACCGGCTCGGTCAGCCTGGAGGCCGACAAAAAAGGCATCAACATGTCGCGCATCATGCGCTCGTTTTACAAACATGCCGATAAAACCTTTAGCTTCGAGGTGATCGAGGCGGCGCTGGATGACTATATCGCCGATCTCGACAGTTTCGATGCCCGCATTCAAATGCGCTTTTCCTATCCGTTAAAGGTGCAGTCGCTGCGCTCGGGGTTGGAGGGGTATCAATATTACGACATCGCGCTGGAGCTGGTTGAACAGGCAGGGGTGCGCAAAAAGATTGTGCATCTTGATTACGTCTATTCCTCGACCTGCCCCTGTTCGCTGGAATTGTCTGAACATGCGCGCATCACCCGCGGGCAGCTGGCCACGCCGCATTCGCAGCGCTCGGTTGCGCGGATCTCGGTCGAGGTGCTGGATGGCCAGTGCCTGTGGTTCGAAGACCTGATCGACATGGCCCGTCGCGCGGTGCCCACCGAAACGCAGGTGATGGTCAAGCGCGAAGATGAACAAGCCTTTGCCGAGCTGAACGCCGCAAACCCGATTTTCGTGGAAGATGCGGTGCGCCTGTTCTGCGCCCAGCTGCAGCCCGATCTGCGCATCGGCGATTTCCGCGTGGTGGCCAGCCACCAAGAAAGCTTGCACAGCCACGATGCCATCAGCGTTTTGGTCGAGGGGCCAACCTTTCAGGCCCAGTCGATCGACCCGCGGATGTTTGCCAGCCTGTTCCACGTAGGCTAGGCGCAGCCTGGTTTCTAATGTGCCCAATTCAGCGGCATGTCGGTTACACGGCATGCCGTTTTTCTTTTGCGCGATCAAATTTCTGCGATTTTCGCCCCCAGATTGTGGATCTGTTGTGCAGATGTCGTAAAGCGCGCCCATATTTTCCGGTATGCAGCCACGGAGGATATGATGCCCAACACCCCCTTACCTGTGAAATACAGCTGGCACATGGCCAGCGCGATGATCACCTTTTACAAATACCAAACCCGCCTCTCGCGCGCCCTGATCGAGGCGATGGTGGCCCTGCACCCGCTGGCGCCCCGCAGCGGGCCAGAGGCCACAAAACCCGGCCCCAAAGCGGCCCCCGCTGACACACCGGCTGCAGATACTGCCCCGCCCGTGGCGCAGCAGGCGGTGCCGGCCACCCCAGCGGCCCCTGCCACCGCAGCCCCCGCCACAGCCCCCAGTGCCAACGCGCCTGCACCACGGCGCGCCAGGCCCAGCCCTGCACCGCGGGCCAATGGGGCGGCGCCTGCCAGCTGATGCTGCATTGCAGCGCGCGCAGGGCGGATATGCAGCATTGTCTGTGTTTATGTCAGCAGGCGTGACATATATCAGTGCCAAGGGAGGAACCGAAACACTGTTGAAAGGTTCCAAAAATGGCAACGCATGCAACAAACATCGCCGCAATCCGCAATCCGTTTGCTGGGGTTGGCGCTGCGATTGTGAACTGGATGACCGCCTTGGGCGAGGCACGCTCGCGTCATGGGCAGATCGCCGCACTCGAGGCGAAAACTGACGCCGAATTGGCCGCAATGGGCATTCGCCGCGATATGATCGCGCATCACGTTTTCCGCGATCTTTACTACGTATAAAACCGGCTTTGGCCCATCTTGGGCCAGGGCCAGGGCGGATGAGGGGGCGCTTGGCGCTTGACAGCGGCACAGCACCCCGCCAAGCCTGCGATCCATGTTAGATCTTCGCCCTATCGGATATGTAATTGGCCTGTTGGTTGCTGTGCTTGGCCTGACCATGGTGCCGCCGCTTTTGGTGGATGTGGCCGAGGGCCGTGGCCATTGGCCGGTTTTTTTCGAAAGCGCGGTGCTGACATTTTTGGTGGGTAGCTTGGTGGCACTGGCCTGCCACAACACCCGCCACCACCGCCTGTCTATTCGCCAAAGCTTTTTGTTGACCGTGGCCTTATGGGTCAGCCTGCCCTTGTTTGGGGCGTTGCCCTTTATGCTGGGGCAAACCGATGCCAGTTTTGTGGATGCATTCTTTGAGGCCATGTCTGGCATGACCACCACCGGATCTACCGTGTTTTATGGCCTCGATGACTTGCCCAAGGGGCTGTTGTTGTGGCGGGGCATTCTGCAGTGGTTGGGTGGCTTGGGTATTGTGATTGTGGCGCTGCTGTTTTTGCCCATCATGCGGGTTGGGGGCATGCAGTTTTTCAAAAGCGAAAGCTTTGACACGCTGGGCAAGGTATTGCCGCGGGCGATTGATATCTCAAAGGCCTTGCTGGCCACCTATGTGGCGCTGACAATCATCTGCACGCTGACCTATATCGCCCTGGGGATGGATCCGTTCGAGGCCACGGTGCATGCCTTGACCTCGGTTTCAACGGGTGGGTTTTCTACCACAGACGCCTCGTTTGGGGCCTATGGGCCGGCGCTGCAATATGCCTGCATCGTGTTTATGTTCCTGGCCTCGGTGCCGTTTGTGCGCTTGATGCTGATTGGCACGGGCCAGGTTATGCCCTTGCTGCGCGACTTTCAGGTGCAGGTCTATGGCGCGCTGATCGTGGGCTCGGTTGCCATCATCGTGCTGGCGCGCTTTGCGCGGGGCGAGCAGCTGGGCGAGGAAATGTTCCGCCAAACCGCCTTTAACGTGGTGTCGATCTTTTCTGGCACGGGCTATGGCGATGGCGATTTGCTGCTGTGGGGGCCGTTGGGCATGGTGGTGGTGCTGGCGGTGGGGGCCATTGGCGGTTGCACCGGCTCGACCGGCTGTTCGATCAAAATCTTCCGCTATCTGGTGCTGTTTCGTGCAGTTGTGGCGCAAATTCGCCTGATTGGCAGCCCAAACCGCGTGGTTTCGGTGCGTTTGGGGGGCCGCCCGATCGAGCGCGATGTGATCGAGTCGGTCATGTTGATGTTCTCGATGTTCATTTTAACCTACGGGCTTGTGGCTGTGGCCCTGTCTTTGACGGGCCTGCCCTTTATCGAGGCCACAACTGGCGCCTGGACATCCGTTTTCAATATTGGCCCGGCCTTTGGCCCGATGGTGCATGAAAGCGGGGCGCTGACGGCCTTTCCCGACAGCGCCAAATATATCATGATCTTTGCAATGCTGGTGGGGCGGCTAGAGCTGGTTGTGGTTTATGTGCTGTTTACCGCAGCCTTTTGGCGGGGCTAGGCCCCGCCCAGTGACCAACAGCCCTAGCTGCGCTGGCCGGCAAACCGGGCTTGCCATTCTTCGCGCTGCTCATCGGTGATTTTGGCAAACAGCACCTCGGGCACCTCAAAGCCATGGCCCACAGGCAGGGCAGAAAGCGCGGTTTGCATGTCACCCGGCCAGCTGCGATCGTCGCATTTCATCGCCTCTAGCAGCCGATCTGCCGCAAAGGGAATGAAGGGCGCCGATAGCACCGCGTAAAGGCGCACCAAGTTCAGCCCCATGCGCACCTGGGCTGCGGCCTGTTCTGGGTTTTCCTTAAAGGTCGACCAGGGCGCGGCAGATTGCAGATATTCGTTGCCCGCCACCCAGATGGCGCGCAGCTCTTGCGCTGATTTGCGCACCTCCATCGCCTCCATATGCCCCTCGTAGGCGCGCAGGCGTTGGCCCAGCTCGGCCATCAATGCCGCCTCTTGGGCGCCCCAGCTGCCGCCCTCTGGCACGGTTTCGCCAAATTTCGAGCGGCAGAATTTGGTGATGCGGCTGACAAAATTGCCCAGCACATCGGCCAGATCTTTGTTGACCGAGGCCTGGAAATTATCCCAGGTGAATTCCGCATCCGACGATTCCGGCGCATGGCTAAGCAGCCACCAGCGCCAGTAATCGGCGGGCAGAATTTCCAGCGCCTGATCCATAAACACCCCACGCCCGCGCGAGGTGCTGAACTGGCCGCCGTCGTAATTGAGGTAGTTGAACGATTTGATGTAATCCACCAGCTTCCATGGCTCGCCCGAGCCCAAGATCGTGGCAGGGAATGACAGGGTGTGGAAGGGCACGTTATCTTTGCCCATGAACTGGGTATAGGTCACATCTTGGGCGCCCATATCGGTGCGCCACCAGCGCTGCCAATCCTGGCCCTTGCCCGCCTCGACCCATTCTTGCGCGCAGGCGATATATTCGATGGGCGCATCGAACCAGACATAGAATACTTTGCCTTCCATGCCGGGCCAGTCCTCTTGCCCGCGTTTTACCGGAATACCCCAATCCAGATCGCGGGTGATGCCGCGGTCTTGTAGCCCGTCACCATCGTTTAGCCATTTCTTGGCAATCGAGGTGGTCAGCACGGGCCAGTCGGTTTTGCTGTCGATCCACGCCTCTAGCTGATCTTTCATGGTGGATTGGCGCAGGTAAAGGTGCTTTGTCGCGCGCATCTCCAGATCGGTTGACCCCGAGATCACCGAGCGGGGGTTGATCAGCTCGACCGGATCCAGCTGTTTGGTGCAATTGTCGCATTGATCGCCGCGGGCGCTGTCAAAGCCGCAATTCGGGCAGGTGCCTTCGATATAGCGATCGGGCAAAAAGCGACCATCGGCATGCGAATACATCTGCGTTTCGCTGACCTCGCGGATCAGGTCGCGTTCGGCCAGCTTGCCGGCAAAATGCTGGGTCAAGGCGTGGTTGGCGGGCGAGGACGAGCGCCCGAAATGATCAAAAGACAGGCCAAAGCCTTGGGCAATATCGGCCTGCACAGCGTGCATTTCTGCGCAGTAATCGGCCACGGGCTGGCCGGCCTTGGCTGCGGCCAGCTCGGCCGGGGTGCCGTGCTCGTCGGTGGCGCATAAAAACAGCACCTCGTGCCCGCGCCCACGCTGATAGCGCGCGAACAGATCTGCTGGCAACTGGCTGCCCACCAGGTTGCCCAGATGCTTGATGCCATTGATATAGGGAATGGCCGAGGTAATCAGGTGCCGTGCCATGCTGCGCGTCCTTGGATGTTTGCGTTTGGCCCCGTTTATCGCAGCTTCCTTGCGAGGGCCAGTATCTATGCGCGGGCAATTTGGCGGTGCGGCGACGTGCTGGCCTGCCTAAGGTTCGCCCTGGTCGCGGGCGCGGCTGGTCAGGCGGCCCACCAGAAACGAGGTGCGCGGGCTGTAAATATAGCGCGTGCGCCGCGCGCTGGGGCGGCTGCGCATACGCACAAGGCCAAAGACCACCAGCGCGCCATGGCCGCAGGCGATCATCACAAACATGGCCGGGGGGCCAAAGGCCTCGATCAGCCACGAGGCCACCAAGGGCGCGGCGATGGCGCCCAAGGCATAGTGAAACATCAGCGCCGCCGACAGCTCGACCCGCTCTTCGGTGCTGGCAAAATCATGGGCGTGGGCGGCGGCGATGGAATAGATGGGAAAGGTGGTCAGGCCAAATAGCGCCGCGGTTAGCAAAATTGCCTGGGTGCTTTGGCCGGTGAAAAACACCGTTTGCATGCAGCTGCCAATGGCCGCAACCGATAGCCAGATCAACACCCAACGGCGGTCGAATTTATCGGCCAGCCAGCCCACCGGGTATTGCGCCAATGCGCCGCCTGCCACGAACGCGGCCAAAAACAGGGCGATTTCATTGGTTTGCAGCCCAACTTGTGTGCCATATATGGGGCCCACCATCCGAAAGGAGGCGGCAGAAAGTGCGGCCACAATCACCCCCGCCGCCGCCAGGGGCGAGCGGGTGACGGCCAGCATCGGCCGCAGGCGTGGCGCGCTGGGGGTGCTGGGCTGGGGGGTTTTGGTCAATGTCAGCGGCAGCAGCGCTGCGCAGCACAACAGGGCCAGCAGGTTATACGAGATATACGAGGCCGGTTCCAGCACCGAGATCATCAGCTGCGCCACCAGCGAGGCGCCCATATCTGCCACCCGATAGGCCGCCATGGTGCGCCCGCGGGTTTCATTGGTGACTTTGGCTTGCAGCCAGGCCTCGATCACCGTGTAGCACCCCGCAATGCTAAAGCCCGACGCCACGCGCATACCCGCCCAGGCCAGGGGATCGACCAGCAGCATATGCGCCAATAGCCCAATGGCGCCGGTGGCGGTAAAGGCGGCAAAGGCGCGTGAATGGCCCACGTTGCCCATCATCCGCGGGGCCACCCAGCAGCCGATGAAAAAGCCAAAGAAATGCGCCGAGCCCAGCAAGCCCACCTGCGCGGTGCTAAAGCCCAGCGCAATGCCCGAAATGGCATCCAACGCCCCAACCCCGCCCGAAGACAGCTGCAACAGGATGACCGATAGGAAAAGGGCGGCGAAGGAAACAAGCAGGCGCATATCCCCCCCAGCTTTGCCGTTTCTTGGCGCGGCTGCAAGGCTGGCTGCGACAGGATCTGTCGTTTATGTCAGGCGCGCCCCAATGGCGGTGTGGCCTGCCACCGGGTGCACCTGGGCGGGCGCCCCCAGCCCCTGCATCAGCCATGCTTTGGGGGGCAGGGCCCGGGCGCGCAGCCGTTCCAGCCGCCAGCGGGGGGTGGTGCTGCATTCATGTGCCGGGGCCATGTGCCAGCGGGTTTCAATACCCGCCGCACCGCCACTATCGGGGCATAACAGCAGCCCCAAGGGGCCGGTGCCCGCCGCCTCGGCCGCCAGGTGCAGGCGGCGCACCGGGGTCAGGCCCGGGGGGCTGGGCAAATCGGCCACAACCAAGGGCACAGCACCGCTGCGCAGCCCCTCTTCCATAGCCCATAGCGCCAGATCGGGTTTTTCGGCCTGCACAAACACAAATGCCCCCGGCTGCACCCAGGGCGCCATGCCGCTGGCATTCAGCACCAGGCCGGGCGCGCGCAGGCCAATCCACAGTACGGGCCCCTGGCCCAGCGGGGGGGGCTTGTGCCCGATGCCCGCCTGATGCGGCCCGCCCCGCTGCACCGCCTGTGCCAGCCATATGGCAAAGCTGTGGCGCGCGGGGCCACAGGCCTCGTGCGTGCGCCCGCGTGCCAGCATGATATCGGGGGCACTGTCGGGGCTGGGCAAAATAGCGGGGCGTTGCGCCTGCGATAGGGGGCTGGGTGTGGAAAAAACCATAAAGATAAAATATGATGTTCACCAAATGTTCTCAAGCCTCTTTTTCATTACAGATATTGAATATTTCTGGTGACAGGCGCGGCAACTTGGGTAGTTTGGGCGTAATCACAACAAACTTAGGGAGGAAATCATGAAAAAAATCTTAGCTGCCGCCGTTTTGGCCTGCGCGCCCATGCTGGCTTGGGCCGAGGGGCAGGTGCATAAAGTGGCCATTCATGTGGATCAAAACGACCCGCAAGTGATCAATATGGCCCTGAATAACGTGCAAAACCTGATCAGCTACTACAAATCGCAAGGCGATAGCGCCGAGGTCGAGGTGGTGGCCTATGGCCCGGGGCTGTTGATGTATGTGGCGGGCAAAAGCCCGGTTGCCGATCGCATCGCCGCCATGTCTTTGGAAAACGAAAGCGTCACATTCTCGGCCTGCGGCAATACCCACCGCAAGATGAGCGAGAAAGCCGGCAAAGATGTGGCGCTGCTGGATGAGGCGCGTATCGTGCCTTCGGGCGTGGTGCGGCTGGTTGAATTGCAGCAGCAGGGCTTTGCCTATGTGCGCCCCTGATCGGGCGTGAAAAACGGCATTCGGGGGGTTTACCCCCCGGATGCGGGCGATAGGGTGGGCGCATCACCGCACAGACAGGAATGCGCCAGATGAAAATGAACCCGCTTGGCCGCAGCGGCCTGATGGTCAGCGAATTTTGCCTTGGCACCATGACCTATGGCAGCCAAACCAGCATCGCCGATGCCCATGCCCAAATCGACCAGGCCTTGGCGGCGGGCATCAATTTTATCGACACAGCCGAGATGTATCCGGTAAACCCGGTGCGTGCAGAAACCATCGGCCGCAGCGAAGAGATCATCGGCGCCTGGATCGCGGCCAACCCAGGCCGGCGCGATGGGCTGGTGGTGGCCAGCAAACATTCGGGCGAGGGCATGGCCCATACCCGCGGTGGCGCGCCGATTTCAGCGGCCAGCATTGCGCAGGCCATCGAAGGCTCGCTGCGGCGGCTGCGGTGCGATGTGATCGATCTTTATCAATTCCACTGGCCCAATCGCGGCAGTTACATGTTCCGCAAAAACTGGTCTTATAACCCCTTTGGCCAGAACCGTGCAGAAACCATCGCCCATATGGAAGAGGCCATCGGCGCGCTGCAGCAGCAGATCGACAAGGGCAATATCCGCGCCTTTGGCCTGTCAAATGAATCGGCCTGGGGCACCACCCAATGGTGCATGGCAGCCCAGCGCATGGGCGGGCCGCGCCCGGTGAGCATTCAGAACGAATATTCGCTGCTGTGCCGTCTTTTCGATACCGATCTGGCCGAGGTCAGCGCCAACGAGGATGTGGGCCTGTTGGCCTTTTCCCCGCTGGCGGCGGGGTATCTGACCGGCAAATATGCCGATGGCGCAGTGCCCGCGGGCAGCCGCATGAGCCTGGTTCCCGAAATGGGCGGGCGCAACAGCCCGCGTGTGGGCCCGGCGGCGGCGGCCTATGTGGCCCTGGCCCGCGCCCATGGGCTGGATCCGGTGCATATGGCGCTGGCCTGGGCGGCGCAGCGGCCCTTTATGACATCGGTTATTTTTGGCGCCACAACCCAGGCGCAGCTGCAGCATATTTTGCCAGGGATGGGGCTGCGGCTTAGCCCCGAAGTGCTGGCGCAAATCGATGATCTGCACCGCGCCCATCCGATGCCCTATTAGGGCGTGGCGGGGCTGGTGTGGGCCTCGGCGCGGAGCGCCCGCACCGACTGGCCGAAATGGCGGGCAAAGGCGCGGCTAAAGGCGGCTTGCCCCGAAAACCCGGTGGCTTGGGCAATTTCGGCCACGGGCATTGGGCTGTCTTGGGCCATCCGGCGCGCCTCGGACAGGCGCAGCGCCAGATAAAACTGTTTGGGGCTTTGGCCCAATGCGCGCTGAAACAGGGTTTCCAGGTGCCGGGGCGACAGGCGCAGGCGCTGGGCCAGCGTGGCCACGGGCAGCGGCTCGTCCAGATGCGCCTCCATCAGTGCCACTGCGCGCGCCACAACCGGGTGGCGGCGGGCCAGTCGGGCGGTGGCGGTCAGGGCCTGGGGGGCGGTGCCGGCGGGGCCCGGATCGTAGATCAAGGCACCCGCCACGCGCGCTGACAGGTCTGCGCCATGGCGCAGCGCAATCAGGTGCAGCATCATATCAATCGTGGGCGCCGCGCCCCCTGCGGTTAAGCGATTGCCAGACACGACAAACCTGTCGGGGCGCAGGCTGACACGGTCGAATGTGGCGGCAAACTGATCGCGGTCTTCCCAATGGGTGGTGGCCATATGCCCATCCAAGAGCCCGGCCATGGCCATCACTTGGCTGCCCCCATCCACCCCCGCCACGGCCAAGCAATGCGGTGCCAGGCGGCGCAGGCTGGCCAAAAGCGCGGGGCTGGCATGGCGGCGCAGGTGAAAGCCCGCGATCACCACCAGCAATTGGGCGCGATCCAGATCGGCAATGGGCTGGGCGGGCAGGGTGAACCCGGCGGTCAAATCGGCGCCGCTGCCGCCCGGGCAGTAATAGGCCCAGCGAAACAGCGCCCGCCCCGCCCGGCGGTTGGCCGCGCGCATGGGATCGACGGCGGCAGCCAAGCTCAGCAGGTTGCTATCGGGCAGAACCAACACCGCCACATCCAGCGGGTTGGGGGCGGTGTGCCACATATTTTCAGCGGGTAATGACATAAATACTTCGTATAATGTAAAATGCGCCGCTGCAATCTGGCAATGATAGGGCCAATTGATGCGCCGGGTGCGCCCGGAACCGGAGGGACCAATGCCATTAGAGATGAACCGCGAAGTCTTTATCACCTGTGCCGTCACCGGCTCGGGCAGCACCCAAGACCGCAGCCCCCACGTGCCGCGTAGCCCTGCAGAGATTGCCGCCAGTGCCATTGACGCGGCGCGCGCGGGCGCAGCGGTGGTGCATTGCCACGTGCGCGACCCCGACACCGGTGCCCCCTCGCGGCGGTTGGATCTCTATCGTGAGGTGACAGAGCGTATCCGCGAGGCCGAGGTGGATGTGGTGCTGAACCTGACCGCCGGCATGGGGGGCGATATGGTTTTTGGCAGCCCCGAACGCCCCTTGCCGCTGCAAGAGGCGGGCACCGATATGGTGGGCGCGGCCGAGCGGGTAGAGCATGTGAAACAATGCCTGCCCGAGATCTGCACGCTGGATTGCGGCACGATGAATTTCGCCGAGGCCGATTACGTGATGACCAACACCCCGGGCATGCTGCAGGCCATGGGCCGGATGATGACGCATCTGGGGGTAAAGCCCGAGATCGAGGCCTTTGACACCGGCCATTTATGGTATGCAAAACAGCTGGTCAAAGACGGTGTGCTGGACAGCCCGGCGCTGGTGCAGCTGTGCATGGGCGTGCCATGGGGCGCGCCGGATGATCTGAACACCTTTATGGCCATGGTCAATAATGTGCCCGATGACTGGACGTTCAGCGCCTTTTCGCTGGGGCGCAACCAGATGGCCTATGTGGCCGCCAGCGTGTTGGCGGGCGGCAATGTGCGGGTTGGGTTGGAAGATAACCTGTGGCTGGACAAGGGCGTGCTGGCAACCAATGCGCAGCTGGTCGAGCGGGCGGTGACGATCACCGAAAATCTGGGCGCGCGGGTGATTGGCCCCGCACAGGTGCGCGAAAAACTGGGCCTGGTGAAACGCGCGCCAGCCGCGCGCGAGGCCTGAAAACTGGCCCGGGGGGCGCTGCCCCCCAAGCGCCCCAAGGGGCGCCCCCCCGGAGTATTTCGGGCAAGATGAAAGGGCAGTGATGCGCGGGTTTCTTTTGCTGGCTCTCTTTGGGGTGTTGGCCGGATGTGCGGCAGCACCTGGGCCCAGCCTGCGCGATGCGCGCGCGCCGCTGTCGTCGCAGGTTGGGGTAGAGCTGGCGCAGATCGCTGGGGAGTGGCGGGTGCGTTTGGCGCCGCGGGGCAGCACACTGGGCCCAGGTGACAAGATGCGCCTTGGCGGGCTGCGGGCCATTGGGCCGGGGCGGTTTGCCGTGGGGCGCGGGCCATGGGCGGGGCGCGAGCTGTGGGTTTTATGGATGGATAGCGGCGCGCGCACGGTGCTGGTGGCCACGCGCGAGGGCGACCGCGTTTTGGTGCTGGATCGCGGTGGTGAGGGTGGGGCCGACCGGCTGGCGGCGGCGCGCGAGGTGATGGCGTGGCAGGGGTTTGATCTGGGCGCCACGGATTGGAACTGAGTGCGCACGCATTTGTGCAATTTTGTGGGGGTGAACTTGTGCAAAGCTGCGCCAGCGGCGTGTTTGATACAAAGGAGTGCCTTGCGTGAAATGGTTTTTGTTAAGTGCAACCCATGTGGTGGCTTTGGCCCTGGGGTTTGCCTTGGGGGTTTATCTATTGCCTATTCTCACAGCGCCCCCTGCGCCTGATGGGGCGGAATTATCGGCCAAGGCCGAGGGCGCTGCATATACCGGCACCTTTACCCGCGATTTGCGCGATAGCGATTTTTTGCATTGGGGCGAGGGGCAGGTTTCGGTGAGTGAAAGCCTGATTGTGCATCAGGGACAGCTGGCCCCCGGGCCAGATTACAAGCTGTATCTCGTGCCCGAGTTTGTGGAAACCGAGGCAGGGTTTGAACAGATCAAGGCGGCATCGCTGCGTGTTGGCGATGTCAAAACATTCAACGGCTTTGTGCTTGAGGTGCCGCAGGGCACCGACCTGACCGCCTATACGACGGTTTTGATTTGGTGCGAGGCTTTTGGCGAATTCATCACGGCAGCAAGGTATCGCTAAATGACAGGAAAGAAGACGGCCGCCATTTTGGGTGGTGGGGTGATCGGCGGCGGTTGGGCCGCGCGGTTTTTGTTGAATGGCTGGGATGTGCGGGTGTTTGACCCCGATCCAGAGGCGCCGCGCAAGATTGGCGAGGTGCTGGCCAATGCCCGCCGGGCGCTGCCTGGCTTGGGCAATGTGGCCCTGCCCGCCGAGGGGCAGCTGAGCTTTCATGCCGAATTGGCCGAAGCGGTGGAAGGCGTGCAATGGGTGCAAGAAAGCGTGCCCGAGCGGTTGGATATCAAGCACCGCGTTTATGCGGGTTTGGCCGGGCATGTGGGGGCGGATGTGGTGATCGGCTCGTCGACCAGCGGGTTTAAGCCCAGCGAATTGCAACAGGGCCAGGCGCTGGCGGGGCAAATCGTGGTGACGCACCCGTTTAACCCGGTCTATTTGTTGCCGGTGGTCGAATTGGTGGGCACAGCCGCCAATAGCGCGGCCATGATCGCGCAGGCGCGCGAGGTTTTGCAGGGCCTGGGCATGTTCCCGCTGCATCTGCGCAAAGAGATTGATGCCCATGTGGCTGATCGCCTGCTCGAGGCGGTTTGGCGCGAGGCGCTTTGGCTGGTGAAGGATGAAATCGCCACGACCGAGGAAATCGACAACGCTATTCGCTATGGGTTTGGGTTGCGCTGGGCGCAAATGGGCCTGTTTGAAACCTATCGTATCGCCGGTGGCGAGGCGGGGATGAAGCATTTCATGGCGCAATTCGGCCCCTGCCTGTCTTGGCCCTGGACCAAGCTGATGGATGTGCCCGAATTTACAGACGAGCTGGTCGATCTGATCGCAGGCCAATCTGATGCGCAATCGGGGCATTTATCCATCCGCCAGCTAGAGCAGATCCGCGATTCCAACCTTGTGGGCATGATGCGCCTTTTGGCGGCAAATGACTGGGGGGCTGGGGCCTTGCAAAACGCCCATGACAGCGCGCGCGAGGCCGAGGCGGGGCTGTGCCGCCATATCGACCAGCTGGCCGATTTGAGCCAGCCGGTGTTAACATTGAACCGTGTGGTGCCCCTGGATTGGCTAGATTATAACGGCCATATGACCGAAAGCCGCTATTTGGAAACCTTTACCAAGGCCACAGATCGCCTGATGGAGATGGTGGGCTGCGACGCGCAGTATATCGCCAATGGTGGCAGCTATTTCACAGCTGAAACCCATATCCGCCATCTAGACGAGGCCAAGGCGGGCACGCCCATTACGGTGCACACGCAGGTTTTGGCGGGCGCGGGCAAGAAAATGCACCTGTGGCACGAATTGCGCGCGGGCGAACGGCTGTTGGCGACGGGCGAGCAGATGTTGCTGCATGTCGATCTGGCCAGCCGCCGCGCCAGCGCACCGGCAGATCATGTGGCGCAGGCGCTGGGGCGCTTGGCGGCGGCCCATGCCGCTTTGCCGCAGCCGCAGGGCATGGGCCGGGCCATCGGCGACGCGCGTTAAGCGGGTGTGCCGCTGGTGTGCACCAAGGCGCGCAGGGCGGCTAATTTTTCTGGAAAAGCGCGCGCGCCGATATCGGCCGCGCGCACCAGATTATCGAAATGTTCGGTAAAGGCGGTCACGCGCTGGCTGTCGCGGAAAACCAGGTAATTATGCCCCACATAGACCGCCGCCATCAGCGGGCCAAAGATGGTCAGCGGGGCTGAATACACCCGGCGTGCATCAAAAAGATAAAAGCGCAGCCTGGGGTAAAATTGCGTGTAAAGCGCCTGCAGCCTGTCCAGCTGTTGGTGGCGCAGGCCGCGTGGCAGGCCGCTGTAATAGCCACTGGCGCTGGCAAAGCTTTCCAGTTCATGCAAGGGACAGGCGATTTCATAGTCTGAGCGCGCGGCGCGCATCCAGTTCAGCCGGTCTTGCGAGGCTTGGATGGCTTGTTGTGCGCTGCGCCCCAAATGCGGGCTGTATTCCCATTCCAGCATCTCGTTGGTCTTTAGCATATCGGGCAGCGAGGCGGGCACATGGCGAATTTTATAGCCTGCCGCCTCTTGGTGCCAGCTAAAGATCTGCTCATCCACCAGCGCCCGTGCGGCCGGGGTTAACACCATGGAATTGGCCAGCAGGCTGGCGGCATTTTCCGGCCGGTCCGACAGCGACAGCAGCCAATCCGACGAGACATCCAGTGCGCTGGCGCAGGCACCGACCACCTGCGCATTGGGCAGCCGTGCGCCGCTGTCTTTGAGCAGCTGCGAAATCGTCGATCGGTCAACGCCAATGGCGCGGGCCAGCGCGCTTTGGCTGATGGCTTTGGCCTGCATGGCCTGGGCCAGGCGGCTGCGAAACTGCGCTGCGCGCAAACGTTTGTCGATTTTATCCATCATATGGTGATTATTATCACAAATGTAGAGAGTTGTTAACTATATACCAAATGCCACTGCAGACATTTGGGCCCTAGTGTGACGTGCAAGATCGCTTGGGGAACATGATGCAGCAGGGGAAATGGCCAGGGCAGGCGCGCGCGGTAGGGGCGGCTGTGGAATGGCCCAGTTTGGCCCTGCTTTGCGGCTGTTACGGGCTTTGGGTGGCGGGCGTTGTGTGGCTGCCAGCGGTGTCGCTAACCCTGGCCATTCTGGCCGTGGCGCTGGCGGGCACGCTGCATTCGTCGCTGTGTCACGAGGCATTGCATGGCCATCCCACCCGGCATGCGTGGCTGAACGAGGCGCTGGTCTTTCCCGCGCTCAGCTTGGTGATCCCCTACCGGCGGTTTCGCGATACCCATCTGGCCCATCACCACGATGCGCGCCTGACCGACCCCTATGATGACCCCGAAAGCAATTATATGGATCCCGCGGTTTGGCACGCCTTGCCCGCTTGGCAAAGGGGGGTGCTGGCCGCCAATAACACCCTGCTTGGGCGCATGGTGATTGGGCCCGTTGTGGGGCAAATTGCGTTTATGCGCGCAGATTGGCGGCTGATCCGCGCCGGCACCCCCGCTGTGCTGGCCGCTTGGCTGTGGCATATCCCGGCCCTGGGGGTGGTGCTGGGGTTTTGGGCGGGCTTTGGGCAGATGCCGTTTTGGGCCCTGGCGCTGGGCAGCTATGGGGCGCTGGCGATCTTGAAAATCCGCACGTTTTTGGAACATCGCGCCCATGAAAAGGCCCGCGCCCGCACCGTGATTGTCGAAGACCGCGGCCCATTGGCGCTGCTGTTTTTGAACAATAACCTGCATGTGGTGCATCACGCCCACCCGCAGGTGGCCTGGTACCGGCTGCCCGCGCTTTACCGCAGCCGCAAAGAGGCGTTTTTGCGCCGGAACGAGGGCTATGTATACCGCTCGTATGGGCAGATTTTCCGGCAATATTTTTTGCGTGGAAAAGACCCGGTGCCACATCCGCTCTGGCCTGGGCGGTGAAATAGGCGCATGTAGGGCGCATGGAACTTTGGGTTTGGGTTACTTTTTGCGCCGCAGCGTTTCAAACCGGGCGTTTTATGCTGCAAAAACAGCTAAGCGCTGTGGCCTTGTCGGCCGCAGGGGCCACATTTGCGCGCTTTATTTATTCGGCGCCTTTGGTGGCCTTGGGCGTGGTGGGCTGGGCGGCGGCTAAGGGCTGGCATTTGCCCGCATTGGGCCCGGGGTTTTGGGCCTATGTCTGGGCCGGGGGGCTGGCGCAAATTCTGGCCACTGTCTGCGTTGTGGCGCTGTTTAAGCATCGCAATTTTGCCGTGGGCATCACGTTTAAAAAAACCGAGGTGATCCAAACCGCGCTGGTGGGGTTTGTGCTGTTGGGCGAGGGGGTATCGCCCCTTGGGTTTGTGGCTATTTTGCTGGGGCTTGCGGGGGTGATGGTGTTATCTGGCACGCCCGATGCGCCGGGGGGATGGTGGCGCAATCTGGCCAACCGGGCGGCGGGCCTGGGGGTGCTGTCGGGCGCGCTATTTGCTGTGTCGGGGGTCACATATCGAGCGGCGTCATTGCAAGTGCTCAGCGAGCAGCCGTTCGAGCGCGCGTTGATCACGCTTGGGGCTGTGTCGGTGTCGCAGATGCTGGCCATGTGGCTGTGGCTGATCTGGCGCGAACCGGGGCAGGTGGGCCGGGTGATTGGGGCGCATAAAGTGGCCAAATGGGTGGGGCTAAGTTCGATGGCGGGCAGCTTGTGCTGGTTTACCGCCTTCACCTTGCAAAACGCGGCCTATGTCAATGCGGTGGGCCAGATCGAGCTGGCGTTTTCGCTGCTGGCATCGACGCTGTTTTTCAAAGAACGCCCCAGCCTGCGCGAATACGCAGGCATCGCGCTGTTGTGTGGCAGCGTTTTGGGGCTGATCTTGCTGGTCTAGCGCGGCCTGCCCTAATCGCCGTGCGCACGCCCGCTAAGCGGGCCCTTGCCGCCCAGGCGCAAAAACAGGCTGGCCTCTTCGTTGTTTTTGAAAAATGGCACGCTGCTGGGCGGGGTATCGCTGGTGGCGCGGGCGGCGATTTCGGCCAAAACCACCTCGGTGATAAAGGGCAGATCGAATTTGCGCACCTCGGGCAGGGGGATCCATTGCAGATGCGAAAGCTCGTCGCAGGCAGCGCCGAAATCATCTAGGTCGCTGGCAATTGCCTCGGCATCCACCAGGAAAAACCGGGCATCAAAGCGGCGCGGGCGCCCCGGTGGTGTGATGGCGCGAAAGACAAATTGCAGCGCATCTGCTGCGGGCAGGTGGCCGGTGGCGGCAAAGCTTTGCCAATCATCGGGGGGCGTGCCCTGCCATTGGCCGGGGGTGCCCAGGATCAGGCCGGTTTCTTCCCATAATTCCCGAATGGCGGCCACGGCCAGGGCATTGGCCAAATCGGTCTCGGTGTCTTCGGTCAGGCGTTGGCGGCACAGCGCGGGCAGGGGGCGGGCCAGCGGCACCTGCGCGTCGGCCTGATCAAGCGCACCGCCGGGGAACACAAATTTATTGGGCATGAAAACCGCCCCAGCCCCGCGCTGGCCCATCAAGACCTGCGGCACAGTGTGGCGATCGCGCAGCACAATCACTGTGGCTGCATTGCGAATGGCTGTTTTGTCGATGCTCATTTTACCCCCCGTTTATGCGGGGGTCAGCCGGTTTTTCCAAACCCGTGCATCTGACGGGCCCATTGGAACCCGATCATCGCCCCCTTTAATCTGGGCAAAAGGTAAAGCGACAAGGCCACCGTTCCAATAGCGAAAATGGTAAAAAGGATCAGCGGCTCGGGGCGCCATGTTTCAAACACGATCAGCAGCAGTGGCGCCATCAGGTGGCCCACGAACAAAATCGTCAAATAGGCCGGGCCGTCATCGGCGCGATGGTGGTGCAATTCCTCGCGGCACACAGGGCAGGATTGGCGCACGCTTAGATAGCCCTTCATGATCGGGCCAGAGCCGCAATTTGGGCATTTCCTGCGCCAGCCCTTCCAAACGGCGGGCCATGTTTCGCGCTCTGCCTGCAATACCGTGTCTTGTGCCATGCACCTACCCCTGTCGCTCAAGGCGCCACCATGCGCGATCTTGGCGCCGGTTCCTAGGGGGGTGTGGGCTGCTTGCGGCGCGATGTCGCAAAGGCTGCGCAATTTTTTGGCGCCTGTCGCATTGGCGCTGGCTGCGGGCAGATCACAGCTGCGTGAGCGTTTTGCCACCCCCGACGGAAAGGCACGCGCCGCGCGTATTACCCCTGTCAAATCGGGCAGGTTGGCTACCCGGTTGCCAAATAAAGGAGAGGCAGCAAATGAAATTTCCAGCGATGATTTGTGGCGTTGCAGCATTGGCCGTGGCCGGCAGCATGGCATGGGCCAGCCCGATGGGCGCAGATAATGCGCATCGCGGCGCGCAGGCTGATCGTGCGGCGATGTTCACCCAGCTTGATGCCGATCAAGATGGTCAGGTAAGCCGCGCAGAAATGATGGCCGCGGCACAGGCGCGCTTTGCCAAACAAGACAGCGATGGCGATGGCGCGTTAAGCCGGGCCGAAATGCGGGCCGCAGCCGAGGGGCGTGCGGGCAAAAAAGCCGAGAAGCGGTTTGAAAAGATGCTCAAGCGCGCCGATGCCGATGGTGATGGCAAGCTTAGCTTTGCGGAAATGTCGCAAAAACGCGGCGAGCGGCATTTTGCCCGTATGGATAACAATGGCGATGGTGCGATCAGCCGCGATGAATTTGCCAGCAAGGCGCGCCACCACCATGGGCAAAAGCCGCACGCCCAGCACAGCCGCTAAGGCGCCTTTGGCGGGGCCGCGGCCAGCGGCCCCGATTGCCGAGATCTATGGAACGCGCTACGCCTTGGCCGATGCAGATGCCCTTTGACAGTTTGACCGAGCTTTCCGACGATGCGCTTTTGGCGCTGTTTGCCAATGGCGATGCGGGCGCTGCGCGGGCCTTGACCTTGCGGTTCACGCCGCGCGCCTTGGCCCATGCACAGCGGGTGCTGGGCGATGCGGCCGAGGCCGAGGATGTGGCGCAAGAGGCCATGATGCGGCTGTGGCGCATGGCGCCCGATTGGCGCCCGGGCGAGGCGCAGCTTGGCACTTGGCTTTACCGTGTGGTGGCAAACCTGTGCACCGATCGGCTGCGCAAGCGCCGCACCGTCGATATCGACAGCCTGCCCGAGTGGGCCGATAACGCCCCCTCGGCCGATGCGCGCCTGCAACAGCAACAGCGCGCCGCGGCCCTGCAGCAGGCGTTGATGCATTTGCCAGACAGGCAGCGCCAGGCGGTTGTCTTGCGCCATATCGAAGGGCTGGCAAACCCGCAGATCGCCACGATTTTGGGGGTGGGTGTAGAGGCGGTGGAATCGCTGACTGCGCGGGGGAAACGGGCGCTGGGCCGGCTGTTGCTGGGCCGGCGCGCAGAATTGGGGTTTGATGATGACCAAAACGAACAGTGACGACAAAGAGCTGGGGCTTTATTTTCACGCGGCACAGCAGCAGACCCCGGTTGCCGATGACGCGCTTTTGGCGCGGGTTTTAGCCGATGGTTTGGCGGCCCAAAAAGCCCATGTTGCCCCCGCCCCGCGGGCCCGGCCCGCAGGCCCGCGCTGGCGCCAGCTGCTGGCCGCGCTTGGGGGCTGGCAGGGCTTGGGCGGGTTGGCCACTGCCGGGCTTGTGGGGGTTTGGCTGGGCATCAGCCCACCCGCCGGGCTGGATGCCCTGGCCCTGCTTGAACCCGCGGCTGGCTTGGAATTGGGGCCGTTTGCGCCGGCCTATGGATTAGATCTTGTGGCCCTTGAGGAGGGATAAATGACCGATGCAACGCCAAAACCACCCGCCCGTGGCCTGCGCCCTTGGGTGCGCTGGGTGCTGTTTGCCTCGCTGGCCCTGAATCTGGCGGTTCTGGGCGTGATGGGGGGGGCGGCATGGCGGTTTCATGCCTCTGACCGGGTTGGCGGGCGCCTGCCATGGGTAGACCACGTCAGCCTGGCCTATATCCGCGCTTTTGACCGCGAAGACCGCCGCGCCATTCGCCAAAACATGCGCGCAGCCCTGCCGCCGCGTGCTGATATGATGGCTGAAAGCAAGGCCAGCTTTGCGCCGATCTTGCAGATGTTGCGCGCGCCCCAGTTTTCCGCGCCCGCGCTGCAGGCGGCGCTGGCCGACCAAATGCAGCCGATGGTGCAGCGCCAGCATTTGGCCCAGCAAGCCGCGGTTCAGCAGATCGCCCAGATGAGCGCCAGCCAGCGCGCCGCTTTCGCCGACAGGCTGGAACAGGCGGTGGCGGATATGGGGCAATCCAACGGCCACCCGCCGCAACGCGCTGAAAAATAGGGGCTTTATCGGGGGCGCTTAGGCCGCAGGCTGGCTTAGCACCACCTGGTTGCGCCCCCGGGTTTTCGATATCATCAAGGCCTGATCGGCCAAGGCCAGCAATTGTTGGGCGCTGAGGCTGGCATCACTGGCGGGGCGGGTGGCCAGGCCCACGCTGATGGTGACGGGCAGGGCGGGGGCTGGCCCGCCTTTGGGCTGCAAAAACGGCCGTGCGCCGATGGCCCGGCACACCATTTGCGCCGCCACCCGCGCCTCGGCCAAATCGGGCACGGTGGTGGCGATCAAAAACTCTTCGCCGCCGATGCGCGCCAGCAAATCCGCGCTGGTGGTAAAGCGGCGCAACCGCTCTGCAACCTCGACCAGCACGCTATCGCCCACCGCATGGCCATAGCGATCGTTCACCGCTTTGAAATGATCGATATCGGCCACCATCACCGCCAGAGATTTTTGCGCCTGCGCCGCCTCGTGGCCCATGCGCGCCAGCTGCGGCAGCGCAAAGCGGCGGTTGTAAAGCCCGGTCAACGGGTCCAGCACGGCGGCGCGCAGGCCGGAATGCACCGAATTTCGCAAATCATCCGCCCGCGCCTTTTGCGCCAAAAGCCGTGCAATGCGCAGGCCGATTTCGGCGCTGCCCGTCTGGGCTGTGGCCACGTCTTCGGCGCCATGATCCAGGGCCTCGGCGGCCAGCGCGGGGTTTGGATTGGGCAAAAGCGCCATTTGCACGATGTGGCGCGTGGCCGGCTGGGCCTTGAGCCCGGCAACCAGGTGTAAGGCCGGATCGCTGGCGCGCCCATCCAGCATGATCAGCACCAGATCGGGAAAACCGCCCGGCGGTTCGCTGCGGATCAGATCGGGCACGTGATAGTGGCACCAACGGTGATGGCCGATATGGGGCGCAAGCCGCGCAATCCAGGTTTCGGCCACTGAGTGTTGGCTGCAGATCACCCCGATATGGGCCGGTGTCGGGCTGGGCGCGGCAGGTTCGGCCATGCCCGCGGCCAATTGGCAATCGCGCTGCAAGCGCAGCTCGGCCCGCCCGTTCGAGGCGCGCAACAGCCCGCGCAGCCGGGCCAGTAACAGCGCCTGGTTCAATGGCCGCTCCAGCACCGCATCTGCCCCCGCCTGCAATGCGGCCAGGCGCAGCCCCGGCTTGCCCGGTGGCACCACCATCAATATCGGCACATGCCGGCTGTGCGGGCTTGCGCGCAGCTTTTGGCAAAAATCGGCGCCCGACATATCGGGCAAGGCATGGGCCACCACCACAACCGATGCCGATTGGCGCGCCAGCTCGCCCAAGGCCTCGGCCCCGCTGGCGGCTTGCATCGTGTCGTAAAAGGCAGACGCCAGTTTGAACCGCATCACGATGCGGTTTGTGGCGACGTCATCAACAATCAGAACCCTGCCAGACATCGGGATGCCCTTGTGCTTTTTCTGCGCTGCTGCAAATCTGCGCAAGAGTGGTTAAAAAAACCTTTCCGATTAAAAATTCCTTTCCAAAAAGGGGAAAAAGCGTGGCGTTTTCACAAGAGGCGGCAGAAACGATTGCCGTGCAGGCCCTGGCCTGGTTGGCCAGCACAGATGATTTGCTGCAAAGCTTTATGGGGGCCAGTGGGCTGGCGCCTGAAGACCTGCGCGCACAGGCGGGTGATCCGGCCTTGGCGGGGGCGGTGCTGGATTTTATCTTGATGGATGATGCCTGGGTCGTGGGGTTTTGCGACACAATCCGGCTGCCTTATGCCGATCTGGCCTTGGTGCGCGCCAGCCTGCCCGGTGGTGCGCAGATGCATTGGACATAGGCCGCGCGGGCCTGCCTAAAGCGTTTTCAGCGCGGCGCCTTCGGGGCCGCGCAGCTTGGCCAGCAGCTGCTTTAGCTGGTCTTCCTCGCCCACCTCCAGCAGCCCGGCCAGGATCTGGGCGTTTTCGCGGGCAAAGGGCGTGGCCGCCTCGATGGCGCGGCGGCCCTTTTCTGTCAGCGTGACACGGCGGGTGCGTTTGTCATGCACACCCGAGGCCCGGGCAAGCAGGCCATCGCCCTCCATATGGCGCAAGGCGCGGCTGGTGGCGGTGCGATCGATGCCCACAAATTCTGCGATATCGGATGGTTGTGACAAATCTTCGTTACCCACCGCCAATAAGATGCACCATGTCGTCCGGGTCAAATCCAGCGTGCGCAATTGCTCGTCCAGCCGCCTTTCCTGCAGCCGGGCGGCGATAGACAGGTGGTAGCCCAACGAGTGGTGCAGCCGGTATGGGGTGTCGTTGCTCATCTGGCAAACAGCACCCCAGCGGCGCGGGAAAGTCAAGCTGGGGCTTGCCTTATGCAGGCCAGCACAGCAGGTTGGCTGAAAGGGAAAACGGGGCCCCGGGGCCCAAGGCAGGGGGCAAGGGTGGTTCAAGGTATCCTTTTCGACAAAGACGGCACGCTGTTTCATTTTGGTGCCACGTGGAATGCATGGGCGCAGGCGGTTCTGGCGGATCTGGCGCAGGGCTGTGAAACCCGCGCCCAGGCCCTGGCCGCCGCCACCCGGTTTGACCGGGCATCGGGGGCGTTTCACCCCGACAGCCCGGTCATTGCCGGCACCAACCGCGAGGTGGCAGAACTGCTGGCCAGTGCCCTGCCGGGGCGCAGCCTGGCCGAGATCGAGGCGCTGTTGATCCACCATGCCAGCACCGCCCCACAGGCCCAAGCCGTGCCCTTGGCGCCTTATTTAAACGATCTGCGCGGGCGTGGCCTGCGGCTGGGTGTTATGACCAACGATGCCGAGGCGGCGGCGCTGGCGCATCTGGATACCGCCAAAGTGCGCCATTTGTTCGATTTCATCGCAGGGTTTGACAGCGGCTATGGCGCCAAACCCGCCCCCGACCCACTGTTGGCCTTTGCTGCGGCCATGGGGCTGGCGCCGGGGCAGGTGGTGATGGTGGGCGACAGCACCCATGACCTGATTGCCGGCCGTGCGGCGGGGATGAAAACCATTGCGGTGCTCACCGGCATGGCTGGCCCGGCAGAGCTGTCGCCCCTGGCCGATGCGGTTTTGCCCGATATTGGCCATATCCCTGCCTGGTTGCAGGCGCAGGGCTGGGCCTAGGGGCAGCCAAACCTGGGGCAATACTAAACGGACGAAAAGCAGTTGATCGCGCCGCCATGCACGCCGATATCGAGCGGCCCGAAATCAGACTCGACGCATAGTGAAAAATAGCCCGCGCTGGGCAGGTAGACCACCCGGTAGGTGCCGTTCGAGCGGGTGATGTTCCAGCATTTTTGCGTCAGGCCACCGCTGAAATTGACCGTCACCAACCGCGGCGCCACGCGCGCCTTGCAAAAGGCCGCCAAATTGGCGTGATCGCTGCGGGTTTGCGGGGTGAAATTGGCAATCTCGGCATCAAGCAAAGCGTTGATATGCTGCAAAACTGCGCTGTTTTCGGCGCTTTTTCCGCTCATCTCGCCCCCAATACTGGCCCGGCCAAAGGTTTGGCCAGGTCAGCATAGGCGGGCGGCATGGGGCGCGGCAAGGGGTGTTTAGAAATCGGTGGGTGCGCCCCCTTCGGCCTTGCGGCGGGCCACAAAATCGGCCAGCTCGTCGCGGATGGCCACATCCATGGGCGGCTCTTCGAAATTGGCGATGATGTCTTTGTAGACCCGATGCGCGCGCTCGGGTGTCCAGACCGCGCCTGCCGCCTCCCAGGCCTCGTAATTGCGCCAATCTGATACAAAGGGCTGGTAAAACGCGGTTGTATAGCGATCTTGGGTGTGTTGCGTGCCAAAGAAATGCCCGTTTGGCCCCACTTCGCGGATGGTATCCACCGCCAGCGCATCGGGGCTGGTATCGCAAATCTGCGGTTCCAGATAGCGCTGCATCTGTTGCAACACCTCGCAATCCATCACGAATTTCTCGGGGCTGGCGATCAGCCCGCCCTCAAGCCAGCCGGCGGCGTGATAGACCATATTGGTGCCCGATTGCAGCGCCGCCCACAGGCTGTTTGATGTCTCCCACATGGCTTGGCCATCGGGCACATTGGCCGCGCATACCCCCGACGAGCGCATGGGCAGGTTGTAAAACCGCGCCAATTGGCCGGTCATTTGCGTGGCGCGCATGTATTCGGGCGTGCCAAAGGCGGGGGCGCCAGATTTCATATCGACATTCGAGGTGAACGTGCCAATCACACAGGGCACACCCGGCTTGATCCACTGTGCCAGCGCAATGGCGCACAGCCCCTCGGCCAAAGATTGCGCCACAGCCCCGGCCATGGTGACGGGCGCCATGGCGCCGGCCAGGGTAAAGGGGGTGACAACCAGCGCCTGGCCGCGGCGCGCCAGGCGCATCCAGCCATCCAGCATCGGCTCGTCATGTTTAAGCGGCGAGGTCGAATTGATATTGGTATACATCCGCGGTGTGGCGTCGAATTCTTCGTGGCTCAGCCCGCCCGCGATGCGCACCATCTCCATCACGTCTTCGACGCGCTCTTTGCCCAGGCTATAGGCATGCATCACCTTGTCAGACAGCGTCAGCTTGTCATAAAGCACATCCAAATGCCGCACGGATGCGTGAATATCCACCGGCTCGACCGGGTAGCCGCCGGCAAAATGGATACAGTTGAAATATTGCGTCAGCTTCAGCAAATTGCGGCACATCTCGCGGGTGCCGGGCATTTTGCGGCCCAGCTCCATATCCCAGTAATTGGGCGGCGAAGAGACATTGCCAAACAAGATATGGTTGCCCCCGATTGTCAGCTGGCGTTCGGGGTTGCGCGGCGTAAGGGTAAAACTGCTTGGCGCCTTGGCCACCATCTCCATCACGAAATCGCGGCCCATGCGCACGTTTTGCCCGGTGATGGTGCAGCCCGCCTGGCGCATGATTTCCAGCGCTTCGGCATTTAGAAACTCGATCCCGATATCTTCGAGAATTTCCATCGCCGCATTGTGGATGGCCTGCACGCCCTCGTCGGTCAGCGGCTCGGTTGGGCGATCGGTGTTCACCGGCAGGCGCCATGGCATCTGTTCGATCACAGCCGTGCCCCGGCGCGCCGAATTTCCT
The DNA here is from genome assembly GCA_913061505.1 of uncultured Lutimaribacter sp. Classification (GTDB taxonomy): domain Bacteria; phylum Pseudomonadota; class Alphaproteobacteria; order Rhodobacterales; family Rhodobacteraceae; genus CAJXSO01. The sequence goes on along the minus strand of CAJXSO010000015.1, from coordinate 9,882 downwards.
GCGCGCCCGCCTCCTCGCTTTCGCCGGGTGGTCTGCTCTGCCATCTGTGTCTCCGTCGTCAAATAATCTGGGCTCAACCAATCATGGGGAATGGCCCTGATCCTGTCGGTTCGCGACGCAGACAGTCGGTTTTAGACGTGGCGCGCGGGGCGGCGTGACTTTTCCGGCGTATTTTGATGGGCGTTCAAACCTTATTAATGCGGCGCGCTTAAACCCATGGGCCAAAGCGCTGCAGAGGCCAGAGGGGGGCCATGAACGCATGCATGGGCTGATCAATCTGGCCATACAAAATTTTGTCACCGATAGTTACGGCCCGCAGATGTGGCAGGCGGTGGCCCATGCCGCGCGCCTGCCAGATGCCGGGATCGAGGCGATGCTGCGCTATGATCTGACCTTGACCGAAGCGGTTTTGGGGGCGGCCTGCGCACAGCTGAACCAGCCCCCCGATACGTTGCTAGAGGATTTGGGCACCTATCTGGTGTCGCACCCCAATACCGAAGCGTTGCGCCGGTTGCTGCGCTTTGGCGGGGTGAATTTCCTGGAATTTCTGCACTCGCTCGATGAATTGCCGGGGCGTGCGCAGCTGGCTGTTGAAGATCTGGATATGCCACAGCTGGAATTGGTGGATTTGGGCCATGGTGAATTCAGGCTTTGCGTGCGCAGCCCAATTGCGGGGTTTGCACCCGTGATGATGGGGGTTTTGCGCGCCATGGCCGATGACTATGGGGCGTTGGTTTTGATTGCCCCGGTTGGGCGCCATGCGGGCGGGGCAGATATAGCCATTACCTTGCTCGATAGCAGTTTCGCCGCCGGGCGCGGGTTTGCCCTGGCGGCAGGCGCGGGCGGAGGCGCTGGATGAGCGACGATATTTTTGCGCTGCTTTCGGCTTTTTGCCCCATGCATATGGCCGTGGATGAAGCGGGCCAGATCACCCATTGTGGGGCCAGCCTGGAAAAATTATTTGCCCCCAACCGATTGGTCGGGCAGCGGTTTGATGCGGCCTTTGCCCTGATACGCCCCCGGGGTGGGCAGGGGGTGGCAGGGTTGCGCGCCGCTCAAGCGGGGGCGCTGCAACTGGAGTTGCGCCAACCGCGGCGCACCCGGCTGCGTGGGGTGGCGGTGCCCTATGGGGCGGGGGTTATCGTGAACCTGGGCTTTGGCCTGTCGGTCCTGGATGCGGTGCGCGATTACAACCTGAATGCAGCCGATTTCGCCCGCACCGATATGGCCATTGAACTATTGTATTTGGTCGAGGCGAAATCGGCCGCGATGGCTGCCAGCCGGCGGCTGAATTTGCGCCTGCAGGGCGCGCGTATGGCGGCAGAAGAGGCGGCCATCACCGACAGTTTGACCGGGCTTGCCAACCGCCGCGCGATGGAGCGGGTGCTGGAGCGGCTGGTGCAGGCCCGCGCGCCCTTTGCTGTGATGCAGGTGGATTTGGACCATTTCAAACCTGTCAATGATAGCTTGGGCCACGCGGCGGGGGATGCGCTGCTGGCGCATGTGGCGCAGGTTTTGGGCCAAGAAACCCGCCAAGACGATCTGGCCGCGCGGGTGGGGGGCGATGAATTTGTGCTGCTTTTCGCCGGTATTGCCGAGCGCGCGCGCCTAGGCCAGATCGCCGAGCGCATTCAACGCCGCCTGGCCGAGCCGTTTTTTTGGGGCGATGTCGCATGCCAAATTTCTGCCAGCATCGGCATCACCATCGCGGCCGGTGATGCGCGCCCGGCGCCTGTGTTATTGGCCGAGGCGGATGCCGCGCTTTATGCGGCCAAACATGCCGGGCGCGCCCAACATGCCTTTCATTTGGCGCCACCCGCGCAATGAGTATTTTTGGCAAGATGAAATAGGGCGACAACGCAGCACAGCCGACCGGGGCGGATTGTGCGATTTTTGTTTTGGTTGTGCTTTGCCTGCGTGTTGGCGCTTGCCTTCGGCTGCAGTCCGGCTACCGTAGCGCGGTTGACCGCGGCGCGTGAGGGCAAGATGTCGGTATTAAAGCAATTGCTGCTTATTGGTATTTTGGCCGGGATTGGCTATGGGGCTTATTGGGGGCGTGAGGCGTATTTTCCACCCTCTGACGCGGCCCAGCAGGCCAAGCGCGGTGGGCGCGCATTAAGCGTTGAGGTGGCGCCTGCGCAGATGCGCGAGCTGCGCGATACGGTCGAGGCGGTGGGCACAACGCTGGCGTTGCAATCGGTCGAGATTGTGCCCCAAGAGGCCGGCCGCGTGACAGCTGTAGACATCAGCGCCAGTGCCAAGGTGCAAGCGGGGCAAGTTTTGGTGCGTTTGGATGACGCGCTAGAGCGCGCCGATCTGGCCGAGGCCGAGGCGCGGTTGAGCGAGCGGCAAAACGCCATGGCGCGCATGCGCCAGCTGCGCGAAACGCGGGCTGTGTCGCAGGCCAGTTTTGAAGAGGCCACCGCGCGTTTGGCCGAGGCTGAGGCGCATCTTAAGCGGGCCCGCGAGAGGCTGGCCAACCGCGAGGTGCGCGCGCCTTTTGACGGGGTGGTGGGCCTGTCGGATGTCGATGTGGGGGCGCGGGTGACGCCCGGCGATATGTTGGTGCGCCTGGATGATTTAAGCAGCGTTTTGCTAGAGTTTTCCTTGCCCGAGCATCTGTTTGCCCAAGCGCGCCCGGGCCAGCGCGTGACAGGCTATAGCGCGGCCTTTCCCGAGCGCAGTTTTGTCGGCCAGATCAAGGCGGTCGACAGCCGTATCGACCCGGTCAGCCGCGCCTTTCGTGTGCGGGCGGTCTTGCCCAACCCAGAGGGGCTGTTGCCGGCGGGTATGTTTATGGCGCTCGAGCTGGAATTGTCATCGCAGATGGCGCTGATGGTTCCCGAAGAGGCGATCGTTTTTCAGGCGGCGCAGACCTATGTCTACACCCCGCGCGATGGGCGCGCCGTGCAGGTGCCGGTGGTAACGGGCAAACGGGCAGATGGGCAGGTGGCGATCACCGCCGGGCTAAGCGAGGGCCAAGAGGTGGTGGTGCGCGGGCTGGGGCGTTTGCGCGATGGGGCGGGCATTACGATTTTGCCCAGTGGGCCGGGCGGGGCGCAGGCCGGGGGTAGCGGCCTATGACGCTGTCAGATATTGCGGTGAAACGCCCGGTTCTGGCCGCTGTCGCCAACTTGCTGATTTTGGTTTTTGGCCTGGCGCTGTTGCAGGCCATTCCTGTGCGCGAATTACCCGATGTCGATAATGCCGTGGTGACGGTGACAACCACCTATCGCGGGGCGGCGCCCGAGGTGATTGACACCGATATCACCGAGCCGATCGAGGGGGCAGTGGCGGCGATTACCGGGATCAGATCGATCAGCTCGGAAAGCCGGCAAGCGCGCAGCCAGGTAACGATCGAGTTTGAGGTGGGGCGCGATTTGGATGTGGCCGCCAATGACGTGCGCGACGCGGTTGGCCGTGTGCGGGCGCAATTGCCGATGGGGGCGGATGAGCCGCGGGTTGAAAAGGCCGATGCCGATGCCGACCCGGTGATGCGCTTGGCCGTCACATCGCCCAATATGAGCACCGCCGAAATTACCGACTATATCGATCGCTTTATTGCCGATCGCATTGCAACGGTGAATGGCGTGGCCTCGCTGCGCATATATGGCGAGCGGCCCTTTGCGGTGCGGGTGTGGCTGGATCAGCGGGCGCTGGCGGCGCGCAAACTGACGGTGGCCGATGTTGAAACCGCGCTGAGGCGCAACAATATCGAGCTGCCCGCCGGCGAGATTGTATCGAACAACCGGCAGTTAACGGTGCGGTTGAACAGCCGGCTGAAAAGCCTGGATGATTTCCGCGATGTGGTGGTTGCGCGCATTGGCGGCTATCCTGTGCGCCTGGGCGATATTGCGCGGGTTGCGCCGGGCGTGGCGGATGAGACAACCATTGTGCGCACCAATGGCAGTGATGCGGTGGGCATCGCGGTGCAACGCCAAAGCCAATCGAACACGCTAGAGATCAGCCAGGCGGTGCGCGCAGAAATTGCCCGGCTGGAACCAACCCTGCCTGAGGGTATGGAAATTATCATCGGCTCGGATGATGCTTTGTTTGTAGGGGCCTCGATCCGCGAAGTGGTGATTGCGCTGAGCATTTCACTGGTGCTGGTGGTGGCGGTGATCTTGTTTTTCCTGCGCTCTTGGCGGGCCACTTTGGTGCCCTTGGTGGCCATTCCGGTTTCGCTGATCGGGTGTTTTATCTTGATCAGCCTTTGGGGCTTTTCGCTGAACACGCTGACGCTGCTGGCGTTGCTTTTGGCCATTGGTTTGGTGGTTGATGATGCCATTGTGGTGCTGGAAAACATCCAGCGACGCATCGAAATGGGCGAGGCGCCGGTGGCGGCCAGCTATCGTGGGGCGCGGCAGGTGACTTTTGCGGTGATTGCCACGTCGCTGACGCTGATGGCGGTGTTTGTGCCTTTGTCCTTCATGCCGGGGCAGGTGGGGCGTTTGTTTGTGGAATTTGGGTGGGTGATGGCCGGAACCGTGGCCATTTCCACCTTTGTGGCGCTCAGTGCCTGCCCGGCCCTGGCCTCGAAGATTTTGAAAAAACGCCCGGTTTCTATGGTGTCGGCGCCAGAAACGCTAAGCTTGCCGCAACGCTGGTATCAGGCGCTGTTGCAGCGCGCGGTGGCCATGCCGCTGGTGGTGCTGGTGGTGGCGGGCGCGCTGACGGGGGGCGCGGGGCTGCTTTATAATGGGCTGGCGCGCGAATTGGCCCCGCGCGAAGACCGTGGCGTGGGCTTTATTCCGCTGACCGCACCGCAGGGCAGCACCGTGGCCCATACCGATATGGCGGCCCAACAGATCGAGGCGATTTTGGCGCCGCTGCAGGAAGAGGGCATTATCGAGACCACCTTTACCTTTACCGGCTGGGGCAATCGGCCGTGGCGGTCGTTTGTGGTGTTTCGCCTTGTGCCCTGGGACGAGCGTGACATCACCGCCGAGCAAACCGCAGGCCGTATTGCCCGCCAGATCGGGCAAGTTACCATTGCGCGGGGGTTTCCGATTACCCCGGCGGGGCTGGGGCTGCGGGGCAATTCCACGCCGGTGCGGGTGGTGATTGGCGGGCCCGATTTTGACAGTGTGAAATTATGGGCCGCCGAGCTGTTGGAGCGGGCGGAAAACATCGAAGGCTTGGTAAACCCCTCGATCAATTACGAAGAAAACCTGCCGCAGCTTGATATCTCTATCGATCGTGCCCGGGCCGATGATTTGGGCATTTCGGTCGAGGTGATTGCCAATACGCTGCAAACCATGCTGGCCTCGCGCGAGGTGACGGGCTTTGTCAGCCGCGGGCGCGAATACCCGGTGATTTTGCAGGGCGAGGAAACCGCGCGAGCCACACCGTCGAGCATCGAAAACATCTTTGTGCGCTCGGCGGATGGGGCCACTTTGGTGCCTTTGTCGGCCTTGGTCAGCCTGGGCGAAAATGCCGCCGCCCCATCGCTGCGCCGCTATGACAGGCTGCCTTCGATCGAATTGTCCGGGGCCTTGGCGCCGGGGGTGAATTTGGGCAGTGTTTTGGCCGAAATCGAGGCAGCTGCCCGCGATATTTTGCCGGCCGAGGCCAAGCTGGGGTTCGAGGGGCAATCGAAAACCTTTAAAGATACCTCCTCGGGGGTTGGGTTGGTGCTGGCATTGGCGCTGTTGGTGGTGTTTTTGGTGCTGGCCGCGCAATTTGAAAGCTTTGTTCACCCTGTGACCATCATGTTAACGGTGCCCGCAGGCATTGCCGGGGCGATTTATGCGATGGCGGCCAATGGCATGTCGCTGAATGTCTATTCGCAGATCGGTATCATCTTGCTGGTGGGGCTGGTGGCCAAGAACGGTATCTTGATCGTCGAATTTGCCAATCAGCTGCGCGATCAGGGGCTGGACCGGCGGCAGGCGGTTATTCGCGCCGCGGTGTTGCGGTTGCGCCCTATTGTGATGACGGTTGTGTCCACCATTTTGGGTGCTGTGCCGCTGATACTGGCCACAGGTGCGGGGGCGGAAAGCCGCAACGCCATTGGCACGGTAATCGTGGCAGGGCTTAGCATGGCCAGTATCTTGATGCTGTTTGTCACCCCGGTTTTATACGATCTCTTGGCGCGGTTCACCCGCCCGCGTGGCACGTTCGAGCGGCTTTTGAAGCGCGAGTTGGGGCGCAAACCGCGCGCGCATTAGGAAAATTGCAGGCCGCCCCTGTGGTGGTGGGCCTGTAGATTGCAACCAAAAAGTGTAGCGCTGCCATGAGGTTAACCCAGGGCTGTGCCAGTGGGGTGCTTTGCCGTTTAAATTGCAACAGTTCCCGGCCAAGTTTCTCTCATGCGTTAACGAATTGTTAATTCCCCATAGAAACGCGACTGTCATTTTGGTATCACGCCCGCGTTAAGCGCCGCTGATTTTTGGCGCGGTTTATGCAGTGCAGGCAGGGGGCGGTGTGATGGCCCCGGCCTTTTGGGGTATAAGATGCATCGCGCAAGGGAAAATTCGCTGTTTGGTTTGATTTTGGCGCTGGGCCTGGCGCTGGGCTTCGGGCTGGTCTGCGGGCAAGGGGCGCATGCGCAATCTGCGCCATCGCCTGCACCATCGCCTGCAGCCGACGCCCCGGCTGATATGTTATCGGTGGCGATGGCGGGTTTCACCCTGTTGCCGGTCATGGCCGATGACGGCACCCAGGCGCGCGACGAGGCGGGCCAGCCGCTGTTTCAGCGCCGCCCCCTGGCCGATAGCGTGGTCACGCCAGGCGATGCGATCTTATACGTGATCCGCGTTGAAAACAGCACTGCCGCGCCGGCAAATAACCTGCAAATCGGCGCCCAAGTGGCGCCCGAGCTGCTGTTTGACCCCTACAGCGTGGCAGGCCCCGATGCGCAGGCTTTGCGCATGGCGCTGGAATGGGCCGATGCCGAGACGCCAGATCAGTTTCGCCCGGTGTTTGTGCTGGTCGATGGCCAGCCGCAGATGCAGGCCGATCTGGCCACGCTGCGGGCGCTGCGATTTCACCTGCCATTTCTGCCCGTGGGGGGCATGGCCGAGATTGAATACACCGTCACCCTGCGTTGAGCGGGCACAGCACGGTGAAAGACATGTGTGAGAGGTAAAGAGTAACCATGAAAACAATCCCATCGCTAAAAACCCTGTTTGCACCCATCGGGCTGGCCGCTGTGCTGGCCACGGGCGCGGCCAGCGCCGCATGGGCGGCCAATGCAACTGAGGCCGGCACAGTGGTCAGCAACACGATTAGCCTGTCTTATGACGGGGCCACAAATGGCGGCACCACAGCGCGTATTGATTTGCCCACAGCCTCGCTGCCCACAGAAACCTTTAAAGTGGCGCGCAAGATCGACCTTACGCTTGTGGCTGATGAGGCCAACCAACAGCTGTCGGTCGACCCAGCGCAAACCGCAGCCACGATCGACTTTACGCTGACGAACCTTGGCAACCCGAACGAATCTGCTGCCGCCCAAGGGTTTAACATCACCGTGGCGGCCACGGGCACTATTGGCGATGGCAGCGCCCCGCTGAGCTATAGTGCGACAGCCACCACCACCTTGGGGCAATATTACGTGACCGTGGATGGCACGGTCACTGATGTGAATACCGTTGCCACCGATGTCTCTTTGGCCTCGAACGGCACATCAACGATACAGATTATCGCCAATATCCCCAGCGGCGCCACCGATGGGCTGGCCGATATTTTCACCGTCACCGCCGTGGCCGTGGATAGCGGCACAGCCGTTGCTGAAAGCCGCACCGCAAATTTGGATGATCTGGATGTTGTTTTTGCCGATGCGGCCTCAACCTCGGCCATGACAGGGGGCACGCCCGCGCTGGATGCTGCGCTGAACGGGCAGGCCAAGGCCGAAACGCGCATGTTGGTCTCTGCGCCCAAGCTGAGCGCCACAAAAACCGCCGTGGTGCTGGACGAGGGGCTGCCGGGCAGCACATTTAGCTGTGCCACTGGGGGCACGGCCCCAGTCAGCCCGCTGTCGCCCATTCCCGGTGCCTGTGTGGAATATACAATCACCGTCACCAACGCATCTGATGCCACAGCGGCGGCCACGAATATTACCATCACCGATGCTTTGCCAGCTGAGACCACCTATGCCGGCGTAACGCAGGGCGATTTCACAAGTGTGACAGAAAGCAGTGGCACCATCACCGCCAGCCTGGCCAGCCTAGCAATTGATGCCAGCGCCAGCTTTAAGGTGCGTGTGACGGTGAAATAATCGCGCCTGCGCGCGCCCCGATGGCCCCTAGGGCAGGGCGCGCGCAAGGCTGGTTTGGCCCGCCTTTTGCAGATCCATGCGCATGTTTGCCCGCCTTTTATGCCGTATCGGTGCCCTTCTCAGCCTGGCGATTGGGCTGGGGCTGGGCCATGGCACCCCGGCGCAGGCGCAAACCCGCCCCGGCACCGAAATTGTGAACGTGGCGCAGGTGGAATGGCAGGTGGGCGCGGGTGGGCGCGGCCCGGCCCTGCAGGCCGAGGCGCGGTTCGTGGTGGCGCGGCCCACCTCGCATGGGGTGCTGACCGCCTGGGAGCTGGACCGCGGGCTTAGCCCTGGCCCCTTTCGCGAGATCATGTTTGCCCAGGGCGATTACCGGGTAAACCCGTTCTTTCCCCTGCCCGAGCCTGTGGATACCTCGGCCATGACGGGCACAGGCCAGCCGATTGACCGCAGCGCGCCGCTGCGCGTGTTCAAATCAGACCGTATCCGCCTGGGCGTGCCGGTATTTTTCACGCTCGAAGATGCAGGGCTGAATTTTGATCCATCACAGGTGGAAACCGTGGTGGTGACATTGCAAGACGCCACCACCGGCGACCGCGAAACCCTGCGGTTTTATGAAACTGGCCCCAACACGGGCGAATTTTCGGCCTGGGTCAACACCAGCTCGGGTGCGGCGGTGCCCAGCAACGGGGTGATGGCCACCCGCGCGCTTTCGGTGATATCGGCACAGTATAACGATGCCACCAACGTGCTGAATAACTTGGCGGTCGATGTGGATGTGGGGCCGATCGACCCGTTTGGCATTGTCTTTGACAGCGCCACTGGCGCCCCGGTGGATGGTATCGAGGTGGTGCTGCTGAATGCCGATACCGGGCAATTGGCCAAGGTTTATGGCGATGACATGCAGGCCGATTACCCGGCGCGGGTGATCACCGGCAGCCGCTTTGCCGATGCCTCGGGGCGGGTTTATCAGATGCAACCGGGCGAGTTTCGCTTTCCCTTTGTGGCGCCGGGCAATTACCGCTTTGTCTTGGGGGCCTCAAACACCCATGCCGGGCCCAGCACGCGCAGCGATGCGGTGTTGCAGGGGCTGGCCGGCGCGCCCTTTGCGTTGAAAACCGGCTCGCGGTTGGAAACATTTGCGGTGGTGCCGGGGCCGCCGCTGGAAATTGATATTCCGGTGGATGCGCTGGACAATGTGCAGCTGACCCGCAGCGCCAGCCTGGATCAGGCGGGCTTGGGCGATTTTGTGCAATTCACAGTGACCGCCACCAGCGCACAGGCGCGCGCGCTGAGCATTTCCGACAGTTTGCCCCCGGGCTATGGCTATGTGCCCGGCAGCGCGCAGCTGAATGGCCAGCCGATTGTGCCGCAGCTGGGGGCGGATGGGCGCAGCCTGGGCTTTGCGCTGCCCGCCATTGGCGCGGGCCAGACCAGCACCATCACCTATGCGGTGCAGCTGTTGCCGCCCTTGGATGCGGGGCAGGTGTTGACCTCGCTCAGCCAGCTGTCTGCGCCCGGGGTGCGGGGGCTGCAAGCCGCCCACAGCCTGCAGGTGCGCGATGTTTTGGGGCTAAGCAGGGTGGCGATTGTGGGCCAGGTGGCCGCCGTGCAGCCGGGCAGCTGCACAGCGCAGGCGCAGGTTCAGGGGCCGGATCAGGGGC
>CAJXSO010000014.1 GCA_913061505.1 uncultured Lutimaribacter sp. | reverse complement strand
TCACCGGCACACCGCCATATTCCATCTTGTTAAACGCCTCGTGCCAGCGCAGGCAAATATGCATAAATGCCTCGGGGCTGCGATCTTCTTGGTGGTGCTCGACCAGATCGAGGCCTGCGCAAAAATGCGGGCCCTCGGCGCGTAAGATCACCGCCCGCGCGCCCATGCGCGGCAGTTTCGAGAACACCTCGATCAATTCTTCCACCATCGCCGCGTTCAGCGCGTTGCGCTTGGCCGGGCGGTTCAATGTCAGGGTCACAATGCCGGCATCATCGGCGTGCATGGCCAGGTTTTCCAATTGGAACTGATCGGCAGAAATCATCGGTTGTCCTTTCTTTCAGGGGGCCATAGGGCGGGGGGCGCCCGCCAGCTCGGCCAAAATATCTTGGGTATGCTGGCCGCGCGCGGGCGCGGCAGCTGGGCTATGGGGGGGCTGGCCGTCAAAGCGGGGGGCGGGCGCGGCTTGCCACAGCCCATCCACCTGCGCCCATGTGCCACGCGCCTGCATATGGGGATCTTGGGCAGAGCGTTCGGGCGACAAAACCGGGGCCACACAGGCATCGGTGCCGGCAAACAAATCTGCCCAATGCGCCTGCGGCTGGGCGCTGAAAACCGCGGCCAAAACGGCGGTTTGCGCGGGCCATTGCGCGGGGTCATATTGGCTGGCCAGTTCGGGCGCCTGTTGCAGGCCCAAGGTTTCTAGGAAGGTTGCGTAGAATTTGGGCTCGAGGCATTGCACCGATATCCAGCCACCATCGGCGCAGGCGTAGGCGCGGCTCCAATGCGGGCCATCCAGAATGCTTTGGCCCCGTTGCATAGACAGCCCGCCGCTGGCGCCCAAGGACATCAGCAAATTCATCATATGCGCAGAACCATCCACAATGGCCGCATCCACCACCGTGCCCTGCCCACTGCGCCCAGCCCGGATGATACCCGCCAGCATGCCCGCCACCAGATAAAGCGCCCCACCGCCGATATCGCCCACCAACGTGGGCGGGGTAAAGGGCGCCTGCCCCGCATCCGAGGCATACCACGCAGCCCCCGAAAGCGAGACATAATTCAGATCATGCCCTGCCTCTTGCGCGCGCGGGCCGGTTTGGCCCCAGCCCGTCATGCGCCCATAAACCAGCTTTGGGTTCAGCGCCTGGCAATCGGCCGGCCCAAGGCCCAAACGTTCCATCACACCGGGGCGAAACCCCTCGATCAGCCCATCAGCGCGCGAAACCAGCTGTCGCACCACCTGTAAATCGCCCGGGTCTTTCAGATCCAGCGCAATGGCGCGTTTGCCCCGATCGAGCGGGTTGCGCTGGGGGGCGCCAGGCGCGCTGCTGCCGCTTTTGCGATGCACCACAACCACATCTGCCCCCAGATCCGCCAGCATCATGGCGGCAAAGGGGCCGGGCCCCAGACCTTCGATTTCAACAATGCGAATGCCCTGCAGCATGGTGCCCCCCTTGGCCAACCGCCCCCGTGGATTGCGGCCAATAAGGGCAAACTGTGCCCATAGGCGCAACACCCTGCCCCGCGCCGTGACGCAGGGTAAGTGGGCAAGGGGGCAAGGGGCCGCTTAGTTCAGGTTGAAATGCAGCGGGTAATGGCCGTTATCGAAGGGGCCAAACAAATCGGGGATATCGGGGTGATTGACCGGCTCGCCCGAGCTGTCGGGCACCAGGTTTTGCTCGGAGACATAGGCCACGTAATAGCTATGCTCGTTCTCGGCCAAGAGGTGATAATAGGGCTGCTCTTTCGAGGGGCGGCTGCCCTCGGGGATCGAGGCATACCATTCCTCGGTATTGTTGAACCGGGGATCCACGTCAAAAACCACCCCTCGAAAGGGATGCTTTTTGTGGCGCACCACCTGACCCAGGTTGTATTTGGCCTGCGTCTTCAACATCGCGATTGTCACCCCAGTCTCCAGCTCGTAAACCCAAGGTCTGTGTATCGTCGATTTGCCCGCCGAGATCAAGGAAACACTCTGTGAATTTGGCCCTGACAGTGTTGGAAATTACCGCGCCTGTGTTTGTGCTGGCCGCAATCGGCTATGCCTGGGTGCGGCTTGGGGTCGAGTATAAGGTGGATTTTGTCACCAGGCTGGCCATGACCCTATCGGTGCCTTGCCTGATTTTCACTGCCCTGATGAAAACCCAGATCGATCCTGCTGCCCTGACCGCTTTGTCACTGGCCACAATCGCCGCATATGGCGCGGTAACAGTGGCCATGGTGGTGCTGGCACGCCTGGCCGGGCTGGATATGCGCGCCTATGTGGCGCCTTTGATCTTTGGCAATACCGGCAATCTGGGCCTGCCTTTGGCCTTGTTTGCCTTTGGCGAAACCGGGCTGGGCTATGCGGTGGTGGTGTTTGCCATCATGGCGATATGGTCATTTACCTTTGGCATATGGCTGGTGGCCGGGCGCGGTGCCTTTGGCAAGGTTCTGCGCGAGCCCTTGCTTTGGGGCACCCTGCTGGGGGGGCTGTTTTTGTGGCAAGGCTGGGAAACCCCGCGCGCTGTGACCCGCACGCTAGAGCTGATCGGCCAGATGGCCATTCCCCTGATGCTGATCACCCTGGGCGTGGCGGTGGCGCGGCTGACGCCGGGGCGGATCGGGCAGGCGGTGGTGCTGAGCGTGGCCAAGCTGGGGGTTTGCGTGGCCCTGGCCTGGGCTGTGGGGCTGTGGTTCGAGCTGGATAAGATCGCCTTTGGCGTTTTGGTGCTGCAAATCGGCACGCCTGTGGCTGTTACCTCGTATCTGCTGGCCGAGAAATACGGCGCCGATGCCCAGGCCGTGGCGGGGCTGGTGGTGGCCTCGACGCTCTTGTCGGTCTTTGCCCTGCCAGCCATGTTGGCCGTGCTGCTTTAACAGGCGGCGCAGCCCCCCGGGGCCCTGGAAAACTGAAATGTCATTTCCCCCAGCGGGAATTTCAGCTAATATCGCGCAAAAATCAGAATAATAGTAGCGAGTGGCAGATGAGCAGACCCCTCAGCGCGTTGATCGTTTTTCTTCTTTTGGCCTCTTGCGGGGGCGGCTATAGCACGGCCCCACGCAATATGGACAATGCCTGCGCGATCTTGCAGCAGCGCCCCGGCTATGGCCGCGCCTTTGCGCAAACCCAGGCAGAATGGGGCGTGCCGGCCGCGGTGCAAATGGCCACGATCTATCAAGAAAGCAAATTCATCAGCAACGCCCGCACCCCGCGTAAATACCGCCTGGGGTTCATTCCAGCGGGGCGCCAAAGCAGCGCCTATGGCTATTCCCAAGCGCTGGATGGCACCTGGGACGATTACCTAAAGGCGCGCGGCCGTTTTGGTGCACGCCGCAACGATATCCGCGATGCCACCGATTTCATGGGCTGGTATATGAACCGCTCGCGCGAGCGGAACGGCATCGCATTGTCAGACGCACGCAACCAATACCTGGCCTACCACGAGGGGCATGGCGGCTATGCGCGCGGCAGTTACAGGGCCAAAAGCTGGCTGTTGCGGGTGGCCAGCAACGTGGAAAGCCGCGCCTATATGTATGATGCGCAACTGCGCAGCTGCCCCCACCTGTTGCGCTAAGAAACCGGCGGCTTGGGCGGCTTTGCGCCGCCATGGCCAAATGGTGCGCGCCCATCTTTGGGGCTAAGATAGGGGCGCAGCAGCGCCAGGGGGTGCGCCTTGAGCGATAGCCGCGTGGCCAGATAATCCTCGACCACCTCTTCACCGCGGCGCATCTGGGGCAGGTGCGCGGGCGGCTCGACGATCAGCTCGCCATCGATATCGCTGTCAAACAGCGGCAGCGGCTTGGGGGCGCGAATGGCGCGGGCCTGCCACAGGGCCTCGCGGCGCGACAGGCCCAGCACAGCAAACACATCTGCCTCGGCCAGGCGCTGCAGCAGCATGGGCGCCACACCCGCACGCCGCCACACATCTTGCACGCAGGTATAGCCATTGCCGCGCGCCCCCGCGATCCAGCCTGCCTCGTCTTGTGATACCCCCTTGACCTGGCGAAACCCCAGCCGCAGCGCCAACCCGCCCCGGCCATCAGGCTCTAGCGTGTTGTCCCAAAAACTGGCGTTGATACAGACCGGGCGCACCACCACCCCATGGGCCCGGGCATCGCGCACAATTTGGGCGGGCGCATAAAACCCCATGGGCTGGGCGTTCAGCAATGCACAGGCAAACACCGCCGGATGATGGCATTTCAACCAGGCGCTGGCATAGACCAACAGCGCGAAACTGGCCGCGTGGCTTTCGGGAAAACCATAGGCGCCAAACCCCTCGATCTGGCTGAAACAGCGCTCGGCAAAGGCTTGGTCATACCCGTTGGCGCGCATGCCGCGCAAAAACCGGGTGCGAAACGCGCTGACATTGCCATGTTTTTTGAACGTCGCCAGCGCCCGGCGCAGGCCGTCGGCCTCGGTCGGGGAAAACCCCGCGCCCACAATGGCGATTTGCATGGCTTGTTCCTGAAACAGCGGCACCCCCAGCGTTTTGGCCAAAACCTGCCCCAGCGCATCTGAGGGAAAGCTGACCTGCTCTTCGCCATTGCGGCGCCGGATATAGGGGTGCACCATATCGCCCTGAATGGGCCCCGGGCGGATGATGGCCACCTCGATCACCAGATCGTAAAAACACCGCGGGCGCATGCGCGGCAGGAAATTCATCTGCGCCCGGCTTTCCACCTGAAACACCCCCACCGTATCGGCGCGGCACAGCATGTCATACACAGCCGGGTCTTCGGCGGGCAGACTGGCCAAGCCCCAATCCTGGCCCAAATGCTGGCGCAACAGCTGGAACGCCTTGCGAATGCAGCTGAGCATGCCCAGCGCCAGCACATCCACTTTCAGAATGCCCAAGGCATCGATATCGTCTTTGTCCCAGCAAATCACCGTGCGCCCATCCATGGCGGCGTTTTCAATGGGCACCAATGCATCCAGCCGCCCCTCGGTGATCACAAACCCGCCCACATGCTGGCTAAGGTGGCGGGGAAAGCCGATGATCTGCCCCACCAAACGCAAGACACGCGCCAGATGCGGGTCGTCCGGGTCAAGACCGATTTCACGCAGCCGCGCCGGTTCGGTGCCCGCCCCGCCCGAAAACCCCCAAAGCTGCGAAGACATGGCCGCCACCGTATCGCCCGACAGGCCCATGGCCCGCCCCACCTCGCGGATGGCGCGTTTGGCGCGGTAGTGAATGACCGTGGCGCACAGGCCCGCGCGGTGGCGCCCGTAGCGCTGATAAATCCACTGAATCACCTCTTCGCGGCGCTCGTGCTCGAAATCGACGTCGATATCGGGTGGCTCGTCGCGCGCCTCGGAGACAAAACGCTCGAAGACCATCGTGCCAATTTCGGGGCTGACCGAGGTGACGCCCAAGCAATAGCACACTACCGAATTCGCCGCAGATCCGCGCCCCTGGCACAAAATGCCCCGGCTGCGGGCAAAGGCCACAATATCATGCACCGTCAGGAAATAAGGCTCGTAGCGCAGCTTGGCGATCAGGGCCAATTCATGGGTGATCTGCGCACGTACCTTTTCGGGGGCGCCTTGGGGGTAGCGCCAGGCCAGGCCTTCTTCGGTGAGCTGGCGCAAACGCGCCGCCGGGCTTTGCCCCTGCCCCACCTCAGATGGGTATTCATAGCGCAGGCTGTCTAGCGAAAACTGCAGGCCCCGGGCCAAGGCCCCCGCCGCCGCCACAGCCTGGGGGTAGGCATGAAACAGCCGCGCCATTTCCGCGGGGCTGCGCAAACGCTGCTCGCTATTGGCCAGGGCCTTGCGGCCCAGCGCCTCGACCCGGGTGCCAAGGCGGATGGCACATAGCACATCGGCCAATTGCCGGCGGCTGCCGTGGTGCATCATGGGCCGGGCCGAGGCCACCAGCCCCAGCCCCAGCTGCCCCGCCAGATCAGCCTGCGCCGCAAATCGCGCCGCATCTTGCCCATCATAGCACGGCGCCATCATCATATGCAGCGCAGGCCCCAGCCGCGCGGCCAGATCGCGGGCATGGCCCAGCCAGGCTGCACAGGGGGCAAAGCCGGGGCCGATGGCCGTGCCATCTTGGCCCGGGGGGTGCAGCAAAAAAACCATATCGCCCGCATAGGGCCACAGATCGGCCAAATGCAGCTGGCACTGCCCCTTGGGCGCACGCAGTCGGCCGGTGCTGAGCAATTGGCACAGCTTGCCCCAGCCCTGCCGGTTTTGCGGCAGCGCTGTCAGCGCCACGCCTTCGGCAAAGGCCAACAAAGCCGCAGGCAGCAGGCGCGGGGCCTGCAGCGCCGGCGATTGCGCGGGCCGGCCATCGGGCAAGGGCGGGCCGATCACGCCATCGCGGGCCTCGGTGGCGCGGCGATCGGCCAGCTCACGCGCCAATGTGCGGGCCTTGGTATGGGCACGCACAATGCCCGACACAGAATTGACATCGGCAATCGCCAAGGCGGGCAGGCCCAACACCATGGCGCGGGCCACCAGCTCTTCGGGGTGCGAGGCCCCGGTAAGGAATGTGAAATTCGAAGTGGCGGAAAGCTCGGCAAACATGGCGGTAGAATATTCATGTTTTGTTCTTTTTTCGAGTCCAAGATCGCCGCAGCACACCCACGCCAGATGCGGGGGAGAGACATGGATAAGATTATGATAGTTATTGATTTTTTAAAACCACCGCGCGATGATCACCCACAGCGATGTTGCAAACCAGGCCCGCGGCTGGCATGGGCAGGGCCATCACCACCACGGACCGAGTCGCGCCATGCACAGCCCCCCTGATCTGGGCCCCGCCCAGCATGCCATGATCGCCGATCTGGTGCATCAAACCGCACAAACAGAAATTATGCCACGGTTTCGCCGCCTGCGCCCTGCCGACATTGCGCAAAAATCTGGCCCCCTTGATCTGGTGACAGAGGCCGATACCGCGGCCGAAACCATGCTAAGCGCGGGCCTGCACCGCCTGTTTCCCGGCGCCGCCATTCTGGGCGAAGAGGCCGCCCAAGCCACGCCTGGCCTGCGCGATGCAGCCGCCAAGGCGCCGCTGGCCTTTATCATCGATCCGGTGGATGGCACGTGGAACTTTGCCCATGGGCTGGCCATGTTCGGGGTGATCATCGCCGCCACGCGCTATGGCAAGCCCATCTTTGGCCTGATCCACGACCCAGTGGCACAAGATGATGTGATGGCCTGCGAAAACAGCCCCGCCCGCCATATCAGCGCCGATGGGCAGGTGCGGCCCCTATCGGTGGCGCAGCCCAAACCGCTGGCGGCGATGCAGGGCTATGTGCATCTGTCTTTGATGCCAAAAGCGCGCCAGCACGAATTGGCCCCGCGCCTGACGCGGTTTGCCCGCACCGATGCGCTGCGCTGTTCGGCCCATGAATACCGCCAGGCCGCCCAAGGGCACATAGATTTTCTGGCCTCGCCCCAGCTAACCCCCTGGGATCACGCGGCCGGTGTGCTGATTTACCAACAAGCCGGCGGCGTGGCGCGGCTGTTGGATGGGCAGGATTACCATATTGGCACGACCGAGGGCACGCTGCTATGCGCGCCCTCGCAAAACTGCTGGCAGGCGGTGGCGCAGGTTTTACAGCCCTAGCACCCCACCCCCTGCCTATTCGGCCGCTTCGGCGTAGCTGGACATCGGCGGGCAGGTGCACACCAAATGCCGGTCGCCCCATGCGTTATCCACGCGGTTCACAGGCGGCCAGTATTTATCAACACGGAAGGCGCCAGGCGGGAAACAGCCCGCCTCGCGGCTATAGGGCCGATCCCAATCTTTGACCAAATCCTCCATCGTGTGGGGGGCGTTTTTCAGCGGGTTGTTTTGCGGGTCAATCCGGCCTTCGGCGATATCGGCAATCTCGGCGCGGATCGCCAGCATCGCCTCGCAGAACCTGTCCAGCTCGGCCTTGGTTTCGCTTTCCGTGGGCTCGATCATCAAGGTGCCCGCCACTGGCCAGCTCATGGTGGGGGCATGAAAGCCGCAATCGATCAGACGTTTGGCAATGTCTTCCACCGTCACGCCCACACTATCGGCAAAGGGGCGGGTATCGAGGATGCATTCATGGGCCACGCGCCCGGTTGGGCCCTTGTAAAGCACGTCAAAGGCGCCTTCCAGACGCTTGGCAATGTAATTGGCGTTCAAGATTGCCACGCGCGTGGCCTGCGTTAGCCCCTCGCCGCCCATCAGCAAGATATAGGCCCAGCTGATCGCCAAGATCGAGGCAGATCCAAAGGGCGCGGCCGAAACCGGCCCCTCATGCGCGCCCTCGGCCCCGCCGCCACTGGGATGGCCCGGCAAATGCGGCGCCAGATGCGCCTTTACCCCGATAGGCCCCATGCCCGGGCCACCCCCACCATGGGGGATGGCAAATGTTTTATGCAGGTTCAGGTGGCTCACATCACCGCCCAAATCCCCCGGGCGCGACAGGCCAACCATGGCGTTCATATTGGCGCCATCGATATAAACCTGCCCCCCATGCTGATGGGTGATCTCGCAGACGGTTTTCACGGTTTCCTCAAACACCCCATGGGTCGAGGGGTAGGTGATCATGCAACCGGCCAAAACATCGGCATAAAGCGCGGCCTTGGCGCGGAAATCATCCAGATCGATATCGCCATTGGCCGTGCTTTCCACCGGCACCACCTTCCAGCCCACCATCTGGGCGCTGGCGGGGTTGGTGCCATGGGCATTCATCGGGATCAGGCACACATTGCGCCCCCCCTGCCCCCGCGCGCGGTGATAGGCGGCGATGGTCAGCAGCCCCGCATATTCGCCCTGCGCCCCGGAATTGGGCTGCATGGAAAACGCATCATAGCCGGTGATCTGGCACAGCTTGTCAGACAAATCCTGCACCATGTGATGATAGCCTGCCGCCTGATCTGCCGGCACAAACGGGTGCAAATTGGCAAATTCGGGCCAGCTGATCGGCATCATTTCCACCGCGGCGTTCAGCTTCATGGTGCAGCTGCCCAGCGGGATCATGGCGCGATCCAGCGCCAAATCGCGGTCGGCCAGGCGGCGCATGTAGCGCATCATTTCGGTTTCGGCGCGATTCATGTGGAACACATCATGATCCAGATAGCCGCTTTGGCGCACCAGCCCATCGGGCAGGCGGTATTCGGGCGCCAGATCTTCGTCTTTGCGCTGGATACCAAAGGCGCGCCACACCGCCTCGAGCGTCGCGGGGCGGGTGGTTTCATCCAGCGTTATGCCCACCTGGCTGCGCCCCACGCGGCGCAGGTTGATGCCCTCTTTCAGCGCCGCTTGGATCACGCCGCGCTGAAACAGCCCCACGTCTACTGTGATCGTGTCAAAAAACCCGTCTTGTGGCAGCACCTCGAAACCAGCCGCCTCTAGCCCGCGGGCCAGGCGCACGGTTTTGCGGTGAATGCGCTGCGCAATGGCCTTTAGCCCCTCGGGGCCATGGAAGACCGCGTAAAACGAGGCCATCACCGCCAAAAGCGCCTGTGCTGTGCAGACATTCGAGGTGGCTTTCTCGCGGCGGATATGCTGCTCGCGGGTTTGCAGCGACAAGCGATAGGCGCGGTTGCCGTGGCTGTCTATGCTGACACCCACCAAACGCCCCGGCATGGCGCGCTTATAGGCATCGCGGCAGGCCATATAGGCCGCGTGCGGGCCGCCATAGCCCAAGGGCACGCCAAAGCGCTGGGTGCTGCCCACGGCAATATCGGCGCCCATTGCGCCTGGCTCTTTCAGCAGGCACAGCGCCAAGGGATCAGCCACCACGATGGCAATGGCGCGCGCGTCGTGCAGGGCCTGACACTGGGCGGTGAAATCGCGCAGGTGGCCATGGGTGCCGGGGTATTGAAACACCGCACCGAAAACCGCCTCGGGCTCTAGCGTATCGGGGGCACCTACGATCACTTCGATGCCAAGGGGGGCGGCACGGGTTTGGATCACGGCAATATTTTGCGGGTGGCAGTTTTCATCCACAAAAAACGCCCGCGCCTTTGATTTGGCCACGCGTTGCGCCATTGTCATGGCCTCGGCGGCGGCGGTGGCCTCGTCCAACAGCGAGGCATTTGCCACCTCTAGCCCGGTCAGATCGCAGATCATGGTTTGGTAATTTAACAGCGCCTCCAGCCGGCCTTGGCTGATTTCGGGCTGATAGGGGGTATAGGCGGTATACCACGCCGGGTTTTCCAAGATATTGCGCTGAATAACCGGGGGTGTGACCGTGCCATGATAGCCCTGGCCGATAAGCGAGGTCAGCACTTTGTTCTGGTTGGCCACTTGCCGCATATGCCACAGCAATTCGCGTTCGGATTTGGGTTTTCCAAAATCCAGCGCCTGCGCCTGCCGGATGGCCGCGGGCACGGTATCGGCGATCAGGCTGTCCAGATCGGGGGCACCCACCACCTGCAGCATTTGCGCCATTTCCTTGGGCGATGGCCCAATATGGCGACGATTGGCAAAATCATAGGGCAGATAATCTGTCGGTTCGAAGGTCATGGAACGCTCCGTTGTTGGCGGGGGCTGCGGGGCATAGGCCAGCGGCCGCCCGGGTCAGGTGCAATAGGCTATGGGGCAATAGGCTATGGGGCCGGGCTGGGCCTAGCTTACCAGATCGGCATAGGCGTCTTCGTCCATGAAATCATCGAGCGCACTGAGATCATCGACTTTCATCTTGAAAAACCATGCCGCGCCCAGCGGGTCTTCGTTTACCTTGCCGGGCTCATCGGCCAGCGTGTCGTTCACGGCAACAATCTCGCCATCCAGCGGCGCCACGATATCCGAGGCTGCCTTGACGCTTTCGATCACCACAATCTCGTCGCCCGCGGCCACCATCGTGCCCACTTCGGGCAGTTCCACAAACACCACATCGCCCAGCTGGGTCGAGGCGTGTTCGGTGATGCCAACCACCACCACATCGCCATCGACGCGCAGCCATTCGTGATCTTCGGTATATTTCATCGCTTCAGTCCTTCTGTTTCAGCGTTTAAAATTGGCAGGAATAAAGGGCAGGGCCTCCACCGTCAGGGGCAGGCGCTTGCCGCGCAATTCGCCCCATAGCCGGGTGCCGGGCGTGGCATAGTCGCGGGGCACATAGCCCATGGCCACAGGCCCGCCCAGGCTGGGGCCAAACCCGCCCGAGGTGATCTGCCCAATGGGCGCATCCCCTGTCTCGCAGGCAAAAAGCACCACCCCCTCGCGCATCGGCGCGCGGCCCTCGGGGCGCAGGCCCACCCGGGCACGGGGGGCGCCATTTTCGATCTGGGCCAAAATAATATCGGCCCCCGGAAAACCGCCCGCGCGCGCGCCACCCAAGCGGCGCGTTTTCTGAATGGCCCAGCCCAAACCGGCCTCGACCGGGGTGGTTTGGGTGGTGATATCATGGCCATATAGGCACAGACCCGCCTCGAGCCGCAGGGAATCGCGGGCGCCAAGCCCCACCAGCGCCACATCGGCATTTTCCATCAAGATCTGCGCCAAGGCCTGCGCCTGATCGGCGGGCACCGACAATTCAAAACCATCCTCGCCCGTATAGCCCGAACGCGAGGCCCACACGCCCACACCGCCCAGGCACAGATCGGCCACATCCATAAAGCGCATCAAAGCGGCAGCCGGGTCAAGCATCGCCAAAACATCGCCCGCACGCGGGCCCTGCAGCGCCAGCAAGGCGCGGGTTTGCAGCAGCTCGACAGACACGCCCATGGGCGCCAGATGCGCCTGCATATGGGCCAGATCAGCCGCTTTGCAGGCCGCATTGACCACCATGAAAATATGATCGCCCCGGTTGGCAAACATCAGATCATCGCTGATACCGCCCTGCGGCGTGGTGAAAAGCGCGTAGCGCTGGCGCCCTTCGGCCAGCCCCACCACATCGACCGGTACCAGCGTTTCCAGCGCCGCGGCAAGCGTTGCGTAATCGGCGCCGCGCAGCACCACCTGCCCCATATGCGACACATCAAACAGCCCCGCCGCGGTGCGGGTATGGGCATGTTCGGCCATCACGCCTGCGCTATATTGAACGGGCATGTCATAGCCTGCAAAGGGCACCATTTTGGCGCCGTGATCGATGTGAAACTGGTGCAGCGGCAGGCGCTGGTTTTCTGTCATAGGGCCATCCCCCCGTGTTGGGCGCGGCCTTTCATGAAAACTGGCCGGGCATCATTGGGCGCCGCATGTCGGCGCGTTTGATGCCCCCTCTGTCCTTTTGCCTGAGATCGCTATCCCTTCGGCGGGCGCTTTTGCGCCACTCTCCAGAGTCTTGGTCACAACGCGGTCCCTTTGGCCTGAGAGTTTCCGGGGCGGTTGCTCCTTCGGCACCGGATGAACCGGTTCTCCCACGTTGTTCCCCAGCATTAGCGCAGTCGCTTGCTGTAGACAAGAGGTCGTTTTTCGCCGATCAGGTCGCAAGCAGCCGCTGGGGCCACCTTAATGGGCGGCCTGCGGGCGCATGTGGCAGGCAGGTGCGCCCAATAGGCTGGCCAGCGGGTCATTGTCACAGACCAACCCCGCCAAAGATACATCTTCAAGCTGGGTATAAAACGCCTCGGCGGCATCGGCGATGGCCACACGCAGCCGGCAGGCCCCAACCAGCGGGCAGGTGTTTTCGGCATCTGCGAAACATTCGGTCAGGGGCACTGTTGATTCCAGGCGGCGAAACACATCGCCAATATTGATATCGGCCATATCGCGGGCCAGGGCGATGCCCCCGTTGCGCCCACGATGGGTGCTTAAAAAGCCCATTTGCCCCAGTTGGTTGATCACCTGCGCCAGATGGTTTTCCGAGGTGTTGCAGCGTTCGGCGATCTCGGCTTTGGTGACAAGCCGCCCTTGGTTCACACCGCAAAACATCAATACCCGAATGGCAAGGTTTGTGCGTTTGGTGATGCGCAATGCTCTGTCCTTTGATCGAATCACTGGCTAAGATCATGGCAATTGCGCTGTGGGGGCGGATTGACCTATGTCAATCAACGGGGGGTTTGTTGCATGCAAGATGCATTTTTCTTTGGCTATGGGTCGCTGGTAAATCGAAAAACCCATGTTTTTCACGATGCCCACCGCGCCACCGCCAAGGGCTGGCGCCGGGCCTGGCGCGCAACCGCCGCGCGCCCCATTGCCTATCTTACCGCCCTGCCCCACCCAACGGCAGAAATCGAGGGGCTGATCGCCCCGGTGCCGCAAGGCAGTTGGCACGCGCTGGACCAGCGCGAACATGCCTATGCCCGCGTGCCGGTATCAGATCACATCACCCACCCCCTGCCCCACCGCCCGGAAATTGCCATCTACGCCATTCCCGCAGGCGCCCATCACGCACCCACAGAGGAAAACCCCATTTTGCTAAGCTATGTGGATGTGGTTTTGCAGGGCTATCTGGCCGAATTTGGCACAGATGGCGTGGCGCGGTTTCTGGCCAGCACCGATGGCTGGGATGCCCCGGTGCTGGATGATCGCAAGGCGCCGATCTACCCCCGCCACCAAAGCTTGCAGGCGGCAGAACGGCGCATGGTTGATCGCGCTTTGGCCGATTTGGGCGCGCAGATCATTCCCGCCACGCCAGAGATGGCGCAGCGGATCGTGCAAAGCCGGGTGGTTTAGCCCCGCCCCGGGATCTTTTGCAGCAAGGGCATCAGATCGCCCATATTGGGGCCGCTGGCCTGCCCCGTCAGCGCCAGGCGCAGCGGCATGAACAGCGCCTTGCCCTTGCGCCCTGTCGCCTCTTTCACCGCTGCGGTCCAAGCGCCCCATGTGCCCGCGTCAAACGGGCCTTCGGGCAAGAGGGCCATGGCCTGGGCCACAAATGCGCGGTCGTCTTCGGCGATAACGGGCTGGGCGCCATCGCGGCACAGCGCCCACCACGGCGCCAGATCTGCGCGGGTGGTGATATTGTCGCGCATCACTTGCCAAAACTGCGCGGCCAGATCCGCCGGCACGCCCAATGCGGCAATCTCGTCGGCCATCGCGGCGAAATCGAGGCCCTGCAGATAGGTGGCTGTCAGCGGATACAGGTCTTTTTCGTCAAATTTGGTGGGGGCGGCGCCAAAGCGGGTGATGTCAAACCCTGCGGCCAGATCTTCCAGGCTGGTTTGCAGCTCGACCGGATCGGCCGAGCCTAGCCGCGCCATCAGCGACAAAAGCGCCCATGGCTCGACCCCTTGGGCGCGCAGATCCTTGATCGAAAGCGCGCCCAGCCGTTTCGATAGCGCCTCGCCCTGCGGGCCGGTCAACAGCGAATGGTGGGCAAAGGCGGGCACCGTGCCGCCCAGCGCCTGAATGATCTGAATTTGGGTGGCGGTGTTGGTCACGTGATCCGAGCCACGCACAACATTGCTGACACCCATCTCCGTGTCATCCACAACCGATGCCAGCGTGTATAGAACCTGCCCATCGGCCCGGATCAATACCGGGTCAGATACGCTGGCCGCATCGATCGAGATATCGCCCAGAATACCATCGCGCCAGTCGATGCGCTGCTGATCCAGCATAAAGCGCCACACGCCGGGGCCACGCTGATCGCGCAATGCGGCTTTTTCATCTGCGCTCAGCGCCAGGGCCGCGCGGTCATAAACCGGGGGCTTGCCCATATTCAGCTGTTTCTTGCGCTTCAAATCCAGCTCGGTCGGGGTTTCGAATGCCTCGTAAAACCGACCCATCTGGCGCAGTTTCTCGGCCGCATCCGCATAGCGATCCAGGCGTTTAGACTGGTATTCAATGCGATCCCACGTCAGGCCCAACCATTCCAGATCGCGTTGGATCTGGTCGATATATTCCTGTTTCGAGCGCTCTTGGTCGGTGTCATCGATGCGCAGAATAAACGTGCCACCCGCCTTGCGGGCAATCAGGTAATTCATCAGCGCGGTGCGCAGATTGCCCACATGGATATAGCCTGTAGGCGACGGGGCGAAACGGGTGGTGGTCATGGGATGCTCCTTGGTCCAGCGCCATGTGTCACATGGGCGGGGATTTGTCCAGAAAGCGCAGGCCCATCAACTGCGCGTGAAAATGAAAAAACTTCGTGGACAGGTTGTAGTTTTGCCCTACCACACCCTTATGGCGCTGGTGTTTCGCGCCACCCCAGATGGAGAGCACGCATGACCACCCCCACCCTGAACCGCCGCAGCCTGTTGGCAGGTGCCGCCAGCCTGCCCCTGGGTGCCGCCCTGGCCAGCCCGGCCCTGGCCGCAGCCGAAATGATGGGCGCCAAAACCGCCCCCTTCAACCGCATCAAACTGGGCAGCTTCGAAGTAACCACGCTGCTGGCAGGCACCCGCACCGTGCCAGACCCGCAAACCATCTTTGGCATGAATGTCAGCGCCGACGAGTTCGCCAATGCCTCGGCCAGCGCGATGATCCCCACCGACCGGGCGCAGTTTTTCTTTACGCCCACCGTGGTGAACACCGGCAGCCAGCTGATCTTGTTTGATACCGGCCTAAACGGCGCAGGCACCAGCGCCGCGCTGCAGGCCGCGGGCTACAGCCCCGAGCAGATTGATACCGTGGTGATCACCCATATGCATGGCGATCACATCGGTGGGCTGATGAGCGATGGCGCCCCCACCTTTGCCAATGCCAGCTATGCCACCGGCGCCATCGAATTTGACGCATGGGATATGGCCGGCAACGAGGGGTTCGAGAAAAACGTGCGCCCCTTGGCCGAACGGATGCAAATGCTGGATGACAACGCCAGCGTCGCCAGCGGCGTGACCGCCATGCTGGCAGCCGGCCACACCGCCGGGCATATGACCTATATGATCGAAAGCGATGGCCAGCAGCTGGTGCTAGGCGCTGATTTTGCCAACCACTATGTCTGGTCGCTGGCCTATCCCGACTGGGAGGTGAAATTCGACCGCGACAAGGCACAAGCCGCCGCCACCCGCCGCCGCCTGTTAGATATGATGGCCGCCGATAAAATACCCTTTATCGGCTATCACATGCCCTTCCCCGGCATCGGGTTTGTGCAAACCCGCGGCGATGGTTTTCACTATGTGCCGGCAAGCTATCAATTCATGATGGGCTAACCCCGCCTTTGGGCTGCAAGAAAACACTTGCCTTGCAGCCCAAACCAAGGCGTTCTTGAGGCCTGTGCAACAAGGATGCCCCATGCCCGGCACCCCCGATTTTGGCCCCAATTTTGGTATAGGCCATAACAGCCAAACCCAGCCAGATCTGGCCTGGCGCAGCTATGCCTGGCGCCAGGCCAAGCAGCAGGCGGGGCGCCAACCCTCGGTGCAGATGGTGCGCTATCATATGGCGCGCGCGGGCGAGCTGGGCATGCCCTATGCCACCTATGCCGCGCTGCACCGCATCGCCGGGCGCGACCCGGCGGGGCTGCTCTTTACCCCCGATGGGCTGGGGCTGCGGCTGAAGCGGCGGCTGGAACTGCCGCGCGCCTTGCGCCAATATCTGGCACCGCTGCGCGGATGCGCGTTATTGGCACTGGCCCCCTGTGGCGAGGATAGCGCCGCGTTTTTGGATGAATTGCGCCACGAAACCGCCCTGCCCTTTGCCGCAGCGGGCCAAATGCCCGCCGATACCGCGCCTTGGCAAGACAAAGCACAGGCCCTGCGCGCGGCCCTGGCCCCGCAGCGCCTGCCCGGCGCCGCGGTTGTCTTGATCGGCACAAAGCCCCAAGATCTGGCGATGATGACCGCGGCTGGTTTGGCCGGGTTTATGGACCATACCAGCTTTTTCGGCCCGGCCGCTGCCGCCTGAAATGGCAGGGCCTATTCGGCCCAGTCCCACGGGCGGGTGAAGGCGCCCAGCACATGGCCCACCTCGTCGTCATGCAGCACGCCGGTGCGGCCGATTTGGGCCACCAGCCCACGTTTTTTATCATCGATCACCGAAACCACCTGCGCATTCAGCCCCGCCTCGGCCAGGGCGGCATTGTAAATGCGGGTGATGGCGCGCTTGCGCAGATCGGGCTTGAACACCTTGCCTACGGCGGTTTTCGGCAGCTCGCCCAGCACCTCGATATATTTGGGCTGGGCTGCGCGCTCGTGCACATTGGTGCGGCAATGCGCCTCGAGCTCGGCTGCGGTGACGGTGGCACCTGCCACCAGCTCGACATAGGCGCAGGGAATTTCGCCGGCATGGGCATCGGGCTGGCCAATGGCGCCGGCAAAGGCCACATCGGGGTGCATCAACAACGCCTCTTCAATCTCGGCAGGGTCGATATTATGCCCGCCCCGGATGATCAAATCTTTGGCGCGGCCCGTGATCCACAGGTATTGATCGGCATCGATACGCCCCAGATCGCCGGTGCGCAGATATTTGCCATGGTGATACAGTTTGGCGTTTTTATCGGCCTCGGTATAGGTGTTGCCGGCAAATACACCGGGGCTAGAGATGCAGATCTCGCCAATCTCGTCGGTGCCGCATTCCACCGGCGCGCCATCTACCTCTTTGAACACGCGCACATCCGTATAGGGGAAGCGAATGCCAACCGAGCCCACCTTTTTCTGCCCCTCCACCGGGTTCACGGTGACAAGGCAGGTGGCCTCGGTCAGGCCATAGCCCTCGACGATGGTGACATCTGTGGCGCTTTCAAAGCGCTTGAACAATTCCAAAGGCAGCGGCGCCGAGCCGGAAAACGAGGTTTTCACGGTAGACACATCCGCATCAACCGGGCGCTGCATCAGCGCGGAAATGGCGGTGGGCACGGTGATGATAAAGCTGATTTTCCAGCGCTCGACCAGCTTCCAGAAATTGTCAAAAACCCCCTCGCCGCGATAGCCCGCAGGCGTTGGAAACACCACATGCGCCCCCGAATAGATACAGGCCATCAAGATCACATGGCAGGCAAACACATGAAACAGCGGCAGCGGGCAAATCACGTTATCTTCGGGGGTGTAAAGCAGCGTGCCCCCCAGCCAGCCATTATAGATAATACCCGAATAGCGGTGTTGGGCCACCTTGGGCATGCCGGTGGTGCCGCCGGTGTGGAAATAGGCCGCCACCCGATCTTCGGTGCTGTCGGCAAAGGCCAGCTCGCGCGGGTGGCGGCGCAGCTCTTTGTTGAAATCCAGATAGGTGGCATGGGCCGCGCCATCGTTTTTGGGGCGCACAAGGGGCACAATCCACGATTTCGGCGGTGTCAGGTAGCGGTTTAAATCCACCTCTAGCACATGGGTCACACCGGGGGCGTGGCGCACGGCCTCTTTGGTTTTTTGGCCAACATCGGTTTTTGGAAAAGCCTTGAGCGTGACCACCACCTTGGCTTTTGTTTCGCGCAATATTGCGGCAATTTGTTCCGGCTCGAGCAGCGGGTTAATGGGGTTTACAATGCCCGCAATCGCCCCGCCCAAAAGCGTCAGCGCGGTTTCATTGCAGTTGGGCATGACCATGGCCACAACATCGCCCTCGCCCACACCAAGGCTGCGAAACAGGTTTGCCGCCTGGCAGGTGCGGGCGTAAAGCTCGGCCCATGTGAGGGTTTCGGCCTTGTCGGTGGGGCCAGAAAGCAGCTGAAAGCTGATCGCATTGCGCGCCCCATGCTGTTGCGCTGTGCGTGCCAGCATCTGGTTCAGCGTCACCGGCACCTCGCGGGCCGACCATGGCATTTCGTTTTCGATGGCAACCGTATCTGCGATAGATGCAAAGCCCATGTCGTTCCTCCCCTGAAACGGCGGGCGCGCCCACCATAATCCCTGATTTACTTTGGCCTGTAACCCCCCGCCGCGCAAGATCGGGGAAGCGACGTCAGCTTGCCAAAAGGGGCGCAAAAGCGCCCCTTTTCACGTCATTCACCCAATTTCGGGTTATTTGCCCGCATCCGTTGGGATGCGTAGCACCTGACCGGGGTAGATTTTATCTGGATGGCTTAGCATGGGGCGGTTGGCCTCGAAGATCTCGGGGTAGCGATTGGCGTTGCCCAAGGTCTTTTTTGCAATCGCCGACAGGGTATCGCCCTTTTCGACGGTGTGAAACACGGCCCCTTCGGCCTCGACCGCCTCGACCGTGGCCACGCCCTCGACATTGCCCACCGCCAAAATCAGCTTTTCGCGCTCTTCCGCGTTCAGGCTGCCGCCAGATACCGTAACCTTGTCGCCCTCAACGGTAATTTCCGCGCCTTTGGCATCGAGGCCCAGATCGGCCACTTCCTTTTGCAGCATTTCCGGTGTTGGCGCCTCGTCTGCGCCCAGCCCCAGGCTTTTGCCTGCGCGTTTTAGAAAATTAAACAGCCCCATGTCGGCCTCCCTCGTTACATATCACACAAGGCGCAGGTTTGCCCAAGTTGCCCGCCATCACAAGGGGAAAACCCAAAGGCCCCGCCCCCTAGCTGCGCCAGATCAACAAGCGTTTTTCCAATTGCGCAATCAGCCAGCTGACCAGCACACCGAGGCTGGACAAAATCACCACCCCGGCAAAGAGCCGCTCGAGATCGTAAAGCGATCCTGCCTCCAGAATATAGGCGCCAATGCCATATTGTGCGCCCAACATTTCCGCCGCCACCAGCAAGATAATACCAATCGACAAAGAAATGCGCAGCCCCGACAAAATGCCCGGCAAGGCCCCCGGCAACACGATTTTGCGCACGATCGACCACCATCTCAGCCCGAAACTTTGCCCCATGCGCACCAAGGTGCGATCCACATTATCCACCGCGCCAAAGGTGGCCACCACCGTAGGGGTAAAGGTGCCCAGCGCGATCAGCGCGTATTTCGAGCCCTCGTCGATGCCAAACCAGATCACAAACAGCGGCAAAAGCGCGATTTTCGGAATGGGAAACAGGGCCGCCACCAAGGGCACCAGCCCCGCGCGCGCAAGGCTGAAAAGCCCGATCATCACCCCCACAGCCACACCTGCCAGCACCCCCATGGCACTGCCCACCGCAAGCCGGGTCAGCGAGGGCGTGACATGCTGGAAAAACAACCCCGATTTCCACAGCTGCACCAAGGTGGCCACCACATCGCTGGGGCGCGGCAGGGTAAGGCTGGAAATCCAGCCAGCGCGCGTGCCCCATTCAATGAGCAAAATCAGCACAACAAAAACCGCCACCCCCACGCCGCGCAGCCGCTGGGGGCGAAACCCACCGCCGCGAAAGGGCACGGGGCGCGGCGCATCATGCATGGGCCAGTTCCTTGTCTGCGGCCAGCGCCTCGTCGCGCATCAAGGCCCACAGCCGCTCTTGTGCGGCTTGCAGGCCTGGGTCGGCCATGCTGCGCTGATCCAGCGGGGTGCTCAGATGCATCACCTCGCGCACCCGCCCCGGGCGGCGCGACAGCACCACGATTTGGTGGCCCAGCCGCACCGCCTCGGCCAGGTTGTGGGTGACATAAACCGCGGTAAAAGGCGCGCGCATCCACAGGCCCACCAGATCATCGATCAACAGCTCGCGGGTTTGCGCATCGAGCGCCGATAGCGGCTCGTCCATCAACATCACGGCCGGGTGCACCGCCATGGCGCGCGCGATGGCCACGCGCTGTTTCATGCCGCCCGACAATTGCCGCGGCAGGGCCTTGGCAAAATCGCTCAGATTGGTGCGCGCCAAAACATCGGCCACCCGGGCCGCACGCGCCGCGCCATCAAGCGGGTGATCTTCGAGCACCAGTTCGATATTGCCCGCAACGCTGCGCCAGGGCAGCAGGGCGAAATCTTGGAATACAAATGTCAGCGGGTTCAGGCAATCGGGCGGCACATCGCCGCTTTGCAGCACTTGGCCTGCGCTGGGGCGTTCCAGCCCGCCGATCATGCGCAAAAGCGTGGATTTTCCGCAGCCCGATGGCCCAACCACACACATGATCTGCCCCGATGGCACCTGCAGCGAGATATCCGACAGCACGTTGACCGTATCGTAGCTATGGCTTAGCTGCTCTATCTTTAGATCCATACCCGCGCCCAATATCGTGGGGTGCGCCACTGGCACACCCCCAGTTTCACCCGATGGGCCGTGTTAGGTGGTGCTGACGTATGAGCCATCGACCAGCATATCCATGCTGATGCTGTCTTTCACCAAACCTTCAGATTTAAACCAGCTCAGCTGATCGTTCACCGAGCTCATGTTCAGCGCCGCGCCTTTGTTAATGCGCATGGCCCCGTTCACGATGCTGGGTTTGGCCTTTTCATATTCACGGTCTGTATAGACGTATTTATGGATCAGCTTCACCATCGCCTCGGCCTCGTCGGCCGATGTGGTTTTATCCACCAGGGCGGCGTTGAAATCATCGGCGCCCTTGGAAAATGCGGCCAGGAAAGCCTGGGTTTTCGCCCGCTCGTTCGCCGCATTGGCGGCCGAGGTGAAAACCGTGGTGACCTGATAATTGGGGATGTAATCGGCCACATCACCGATGATATGCACCGCCCCCGATTTGGCCAGGGGTTTTGCGATATGTGGCACGATCGACCAGCCATCGATCTGGCCAGATTTCAGCGCGCCAATCACCGCACCGGTTTTTTGCAGCGGCGTGTATTTCAGCGAAATACCTTCGGCTGCGGCAATTTTTGCCCCCATATAATGGAAAGACGACCCCGCCTGCGTGACGCCCCAGGCCTTGCCATCCAGCGCCTTTGGCGTGGTAACGCCGGCCTTGAACGCCGCGTCAGACACCAAGATTTTCTGCCCATCAATGCCCTTTTCCTCGGACAGGGCGCCGCCAATCACCTTGGTTGCGCCCTTTTCGGCAAGGCTGATCAAGCCGCCCGAAATGGCGGTTACGGCATAATCTGCATCACCGCTGGCAATGGCCACGGCCATGGGCTGGGCGGCTTGGAAGAATTTGAATTCCACATCCAGCCCGGCCTCGGCGAAATAGCCCCTCTCGAAGGCCACGAAACTGGCCGCGTGGCTGGTAAATGCCAGTGCACCCACGGTAATTTTGGAATTGGCCGCCAGTGCAGGCGCGCCCAGCACGGGCAATGTTGCCGCCCCTGCCAGCAGCCCCATGGCGTGACGCCGCGAAACTTGGTTCATTTTACATCCTCCCTTTTCGGGTGATGTTTGACCACCGGGTCAATAAAATCAAGCCGCGACATGCAGCCCGCTTGCCCGAAGCGGCCGAAGCGCTTAAACCAACGCCCGCGAGACAGGAAGGAAAACACATGGCCAGAACCGACGCATCCGCCGCAGCCGAGCGTGAAAAGTCGAAGCGCGTCGGCGCTTTAACCAGGCTGTGGCCGTTTCTCAGCCCCTATCGGATTTTGGTGGGGGGCGCCGCGCTGGCGCTGGTGCTAACCGCCTGTGTCTCGTTGATTTTGCCAATGGCCGTGCGCCGCGTGGTTGACAATTTCGGCACAGCCGATGCCGCCTTGCTGAATTTGTATTTTGGCGCTGCCATGGCTTTGGCCGGGCTTTTGGCACTAGGCACCGGGCTGCGCTATGCGCTGGTGACGCGCCTGGGCGAGCGGGTTGTGGCCGATATCCGCATGGCGGTGTTTGACCGTATCATCGGCATGAGCCCCACCTTTTTCGAACGCATCATGACGGGCGAGGTGCTGAGCCGCATCACCACCGATACCACGCTGATTTTATCTGTCATCGGCTCGTCTATTTCGGTGGCGCTGCGCAATGTGTTGATTTTCTTTGGCGGCATGGCGCTGATGCTGCTGACATCGGCCAAACTGACCGGGCTGGTGCTGCTGATCGTGCCGGCCGTGGTTGTGCCGATTTTGACATTGGGGCGCAAATTGCGTGCGCTGAGCCGCGAAAACCAGGATTGGATCGCAGCCTCGTCTGGCAGCGCGTCCGAGGCGCTATTGTCGGTGCAGGCGGTGCAGGCCTTTACCCACGAAAAAGAAACCCGCGATACATTTGCCATTGTCACAGAAAAAAGCTTTGACGCAGCGCGCCGCCGCATCACCACCCGCGCGGTCATGACCGTGATCGTGATCTTTTTGGTCTTTTCGGGCGTTGTGGGTGTGCTGTGGATCGGCGCCAATGACGTGCGCCAAGGCAGCATGAGTGCGGGTGCCTTGGTGCAATTCGTCATCTATTCGGTGATGGTGGCCGGCGCCGTGGCCGCTTTGTCGGAAATCTGGGGCGAATTGCAGCGTGCAGCCGGCGCAACAGAACGGCTGGTGGAATTGCTAGATACCGAAGACGCGGTGCAAGACCCCGCACAGCCCGCGCAATTGCCCAGCCCGGTGCGCGGGCAAATCACCTTTGAGGGTGTCAGCTTTCAATACCCTGCGCGGCCGCAGCAATCGGCGCTGGATGGTATCAACCTGGTGATCGAACCGGGGGAAACCGTGGCCTTTGTTGGCCCCTCGGGGGCGGGCAAAACCACCATCATCCAGATGATCCAACGCTTTTACGATCCGCAAATGGGGCGTATTTTGCTGGATGGCGTGGCGCTAAACGCCATGGCACGCGAGGAATTTCGCCGCCATATCGCGCTGGTGCCGCAAGACCCGGTGATTTTTGCCAGCACCGCCCGTGAAAACATTCGCTTTGGCCGCCCCGGCGCCAGCGATGCCGAGGTGGAAGATGCAGCCATTGCCGCCGCCGCACATGATTTCATCAAGGCCCTGCCAGATGGCTATGACAGCCAAGTGGGCGAGCGTGGCGTGATGCTATCGGGCGGGCAAAAGCAGCGCATCGCCATTGCGCGCGCCATTTTGCGCGACGCCCCCGTGCTGCTGCTAGACGAGGCCACCAGCGCGCTGGATGCCGAAAGCGAATTGGCCGTGCAGCGCGCGGTTGATGTGCTGGCGCGTGGGCGCACCACGCTGATCGTGGCGCACCGCTTGGCAACCGTGAAAAAGGCCGACCGTATCGTGGTGATGGATCAGGGCCGTATCGTGGCCCAAGGCACACATGATGCCCTGGTAGCCGAAGGCGGGCTATATGCCCGGCTGGCGCGGCTGCAATTCACCGATGGGCAAAGCACGGCCGCCTAATCAAACCCCAGATAGCTGGGCCGCAACACCACCACGGTGGGGCGGCTTGGCAAATTGCGCAGCGATACCGTCAGGGCGTTTTCGCCCTGATCGATAATATCAAACCCTTGCGGCACGCCATCCAGAAACTCTTGCAAGCTCCAGTCGCTGAACCAATGCATCGGTATGATAACCGAGCTGCGCAGGCGCGCGATCACCTTTAGCATGGTGGGCAAATCCAGCGTCATACCGCCATCGACGGCTGCCATCACCACATCGAGCCGCCCAAGCGCTGCGTAATCTTCCGGGTCTGGCTCGTGGTGCAAATGGCCCAAATGCCCCACGCAGAGGCCGCCCACCTCGAATATAAAGATCGAATTGCCGTTGGGTTCAGGCCCATCGCCAAAGGGGCTGCGAATATCGGTGGGCACATTGCGCACCAAAACCTCGCCCAGATCCAGCCAATGCTCGGCCGCCTCGCCATAGCCATCGCCCCAGCCCCGCAGCACATGGGCGATGGCCGGGTCTGGGCTGGGGGTCCAATGGGTGGTGTGGGCGTGGTTCATCGTGACCACATCGGGGATCAGATCAACATTGCCGATGAAGCCCGTGTAATCTGTGACCATGTTCAGCCCGCCTGCCGTTTGCAGCAAAAACTGTGCGTGGCCGACATAGCTGATACGCAAACTATCGCTTGGCACGGGCGCGTCATAGCTGGCCTTGTGCAGATATTGAAGGCCCGGCGCGCTGTCGGCGATGGCAATGCAATGGCTGGCACGGCGGGTTTGCGCATCAGATGGGGCGGGCAGCAGCGTGGCACAAAGCCCAAGCAGCAAGGCGGGTATGACAAAGGGTTTGATCAACATCGCGGGCACCTCCTGCCAGAGAGGATAGCGCAAATTGCGCCCAGCCAAACTAACAGCGGCGTGATCAGCGCCTAGCCCACATCGGTGCGCCCGCGCCGATCTGCGCGCAGCATGGCGTATAGAACATGGGTGCGCCAGCGGCCATTGATCTGCAAATAGCTTTGCGCCACGCCTTCGTATTTAAAGCCGCATTTCTCGAGCACCCCGCGCGAGGCTGCGTTTTCCGGCAGGCAGGCCGCCTCGAGCCGGGAAAGCCCCAGCTGCTGAAAGGCATAATGGGCCATTGCCGCCAAGGTTTCGCGCATATAGCCCGCCCGCGCATAGCGCTGGCCCACCCAATAGCCCAAGGTGCCCGCCTGCGCCGGGCCGCGGCGGATATTATCCAAGGTAATGGCGCCCAGCAGCGCCTGATCCTCGCGCCGGATCAAAAACAACGGCACCGCAGATCCGTTGGCGATAGAGCGCTGCGCCCAATACACGCGGTTGGTAAAGCCCTTGCGCGTCAGGTGATCATCGGCCCAGGTGGGCTCCCAAGGCGTCAGGAAATCGGCGCTTTCGCGGCGCAGCGCCGCCCAGTCGCGAAAATCGCCATGCTGCGGGGCACGCAGTGTCAAACGCTCGGTCTCGATGCGGACCTTACGGCGCCCCAGCAGCATCAGGCAGCGCGCCGCGCCTTTAGCGCGTCCCAATCAGGCGCCCCGCTGACCGGGCCATAAAGCGCCAAAGCCATGGGGGCCGAAGCAGCCATTTGGCCCGCCATCGCGCGCACATCGGCCAGGGTGATGGCATCGACCCGCGCCACCACCTCATCTAGATCGGGCACGCGCCCCCAGATTTGCAGCATGCGCGCCATACGCTCGGCCCGCGACGAGGGGCTTTCAAGCCCCATCAGCATGCCGGCTTTCATCTGCGCCCGTGCGCGTGCGATTTCAGCCTCGCTCAGCGTATCGGCGGCGCGCTTGATCTCGTCTAGCGTCAGCAGCGCCAAATCCCCCAGATCCTCGGCCGAGGTGCCGGCATAGATCGTCATCATGCCGGTATCGGAATAGGCGCCGGCCTGCGCAAAAATCGTGTAGCACAGCCCGCGCTTTTCGCGAATTTCCTGGAACAAACGGCTCGACATGCCGCCCCCCAGCGCACTGCCCAGAATTTGCGCGGTATAGATCGCGCCATCTGTCACCCCCGGCCCCTCGAAGGCCAGGGCAAAATGCGCCTGCTCTAGCGCTTTTTCCACGCGCATTTCCCCACCCTGAAAGCGGGCGGGCACAAAGCTGGTGGGCGCCACAGGCGCCAAGGCGCCAAAAATATCTTCGGCCATGCGCACAATGGCATCGTGATCCACCGCGCCCGAGGCCGACAGCACCATTTGCCCCGGCGCATAATGCTGCGCCACAAAGGCCTGAAAATCGGCCTTGCCAAAGGCGCGCACACGTTCGGCCGGGCCCAAGATGGTGCGCCCGATGGGCTGGTCTGGGTAGGCCTGCTCTTGCAGCCAGTCAAAGATCACATCATCGGGTGTGTCTAATGCCTGCCCGATCTCTTGCAAGATCACACCCCGCTCGATTTCAATTTCGCGCGGGTCAAAGACCGGGTTCAAAACGATGTCAGAAATCACATCCAAGGCCAGCGGCACATCGGCCCCTAAGACGCGCGCGTAATAGGCCGTTGCCTCGCGCGAGGTATAGGCATTGATATAGCCGCCCACATCTTCGATGGCTTCGGCAATTTCCAATGCGCTGCGCCGCTGGGTGCCTTTGAAGGCCATGTGTTCCAGGAAATGGGCGATGCCATTTTGATCGGCACGTTCGTTGCGCGCACCGGCCAGAACCCAGATGCCTACAGCTGCAGATTGCAGCCCCGGCATATGTTCGGTGACGATGCGAAAGCCATTGGAAAGGGTGTGGGTTTGAACTGTCACGCTGTGATACGCTCGGAAATCAGGGTTTCAATGGCGGCCAGATCATTGGCCACGGGGGTTACGCGTTCGGGCCGATCAAACAGATCAGCCATGCGCGGCGGCAATGCCGGGTGCAGGCCGGTGGCCGCCTCGACCGCTTGGGGGAATTTGGCGGGGTGTGCCGTGGCCAGGGTGATCATGGGCACGCCAGGGGCCAAATGCTCTTCGGCCACTTTTACCCCCACCGCTGTGTGCGGGCACAATACCTCGCCCGTGCTGGCGCGCAGCCGGGTGATGGTGGCGGCTGTTTCGGCCTCGTCGCAGCGGCCCGAATCGAAGGTTTCGCGCAGCGCCTGCAGCGCGCCCTGGCTGACAGCAAAGCCGCCCGCCTTAAGCTCGTCCATCAGCTGCGCCACGGCCGCGCCATCGCAGCCATAGGCGTAATAAAGCGCGCGTTCGAAATTCGACGATACCTGAATATCCATCGAAGGGCTGATCGAGGGGATCACCCCATCGGGCACGTATTGGGCCGATTGCAAACAGCGGTGCAAAATATCGTTTTGGTTGGTGGCCACCACCAAGCGATCAATCGGCAGGCCCATTTTCTTGGCAATGAAGCCGGCAAAAATATCGCCGAAATTGCCAGTGGGCACAGTAAAGCTGACCTTGCGATGGGGCGCACCCAAAGCCACGGCCGAGGTGAAATAATAGACAACCTGCGCCAACACCCGCGCCCAGTTGATTGAATTCACCCCCGCCAGGCGCACGCCATCGCGAAAGGCAAAATCGTTGAACATATCTTTCACCCGCGCCTGGGCATCATCGAAATGCCCCTCGATGGCCAGTGCATGCACATTGGCCTCGCTTGGGGTGGTCATTTGCCGGCGCTGCACATCTGACACGCGGCCATGGGGGTAAAGGATAAACACATCCACCGCATCCAGGCCCCGAAACGCCTCGATCGCGGCCGATCCGGTATCGCCACTGGTGGCCCCCACAATGGTCACCCGCTTGCCCGAGCGCGCCAAAGCCGCCTGAAACAGCTGGCCAATCAGCTGCATGGCGAAATCTTTGAACGCCAAGGTGGGTCCGTGAAACAGCTCGAGCAGGAAATGCCCCTGATCCAGCTGCACCAGCGGCGCGCGCGCGGCATGGCCAAAGCCCTGATAGGCCCGCGCAATGATATCGCGAAATTCGGTTTCGGTGAATGTATCGCCGATAAAGGGCCACATCACGCGAAAGGCCACCTCTTCATAAGACTGGCCCGCCATCGCGGCAATTTGCGCGGCATCCAAGGTGGGAATGGTTTCGGGCAAATACAGCCCACCATCGCGGGCAAGCCCCGTCAGCATGGCCTCTTCAAAGCTTAGAACGGGCGCTTGGCCACGGGTAGAGATATAGCGCATCGGCGTCAGGCCTTTGTCTTTGGGCGGCGGTTTCGCCACAGAAAATAAAGGGTCATAGCCGCCCAGACGACGGCCAGCGAATACCAGGTAATCGCGTAATTCAAGTGATCGTTTGGAATGGCACTGCTATCCACCGGCAAGGGGGTCACGCCCGCCTCGGCCGGGTTGATTTGGCGCGCAACCACCAGCAGCGGTCGGGTTTGCAGCCGCGCGGCCATTTGCGCCACATCCCGCGCAAACCAGGTGTTGCCGGCCACATCATTTTCAGGGGTGGCGCTGTTGCGATCATCGGGCCAATGCAGGTTGCCTGCCACCTGCACCGGGCCCCGGGGCAAGGGCGGCATGGGTGCTGCCACGGGCACAAAGCCGCGATCCACCAGCACCGGGCCAATATCGGTGCTAAGCGCGGTAATCAGGCGATAGCCCGCGCCGATCTGCTTTTGGCTGACCAGCACGCGCAGCGTGTCGCCCGTGAATTCGCCCTGCAACGCCACCGGCTGATAGCGGTCTTGCACCGGGTCGGGGGTGGCGGGCACGGGCATGGGGGCTGCGGCGATGCGCGCATCAATATCGGCCAGAATGCCCTGTTTCCATTGCAAACGCTCCAACTGCCACGTGCCAAGCCATAGCAGCACGGCAATGCCTGCAATGCCAAAACTAAGGGGGGCAAGGATGCGCAACATTCAGCGGGCCAATCAGTGTAACGGCAAAGGGCGCGCCCACATGGCGCGCCCCGCTTTGTTAGGGGTTATGCGGGAAAGTTCAACCGCAAAGCCGCACAGGCGCGCTTATGCGCCCCAGATGTAAACAGCGGCAAAGAGGAACAGCCACACAACATCGACAAAGTGCCAATACCAGGCTGCGGCCTCGAAACCCACGTGCTTTTGCGGGGTAAAGTGGCCACGCCCCAGGCGCAGCAAGCACACGAACAAGAAGATGGTGCCAACGATCACGTGGAAGCCATGAAAGCCCGTGGCCATAAAGAAGTTGGCGCCATAGATGTTGCCCGAAAAGCCGAACGAGGCGTGCGAATATTCATAGGCCTGGAAGCCGGTGAAAATAGCGCCCAGTGCGATGGCCAGAATCAGGCCCCATTTCATGTCTTGGCGGTTGTTTTCATGCACCAAGGCGTGGTGCGCCCAGGTGGCGGCAGCGCCCGAGCACAGCAAGATCAAGGTGTTGATCAGCGGCAGGTGCCAGGGGTCGAATGTTTCGATGCCGGCGGGGGGCCAAACACCATCGATCGCGGGGCTTTGCGGGCCCATCGGATACATGGCGTGCTTGAAGAACGACCAGAACCAGGCCGCAAAGAACATCACCTCGGACATGATGAACAAGATAAAGCCGTAGCGCAGGCCGATTCGCACCACCGGCGTATGATCGCCAACCTGGCTTTCAGCCACCACATCGGCCCACCAGCCGAACATGACGTAAAGCACGCCAACAAAGCCAATCAGAAACACCCAAGGGCCGCTGTCGTGCATCCATTTTACGGCGCCAAACAGCATGACGAACCCTGCAATCGAGCCCAAAAGAGGCCACAGCGAAGGGGGTAGAATGTGATAATCGTGATTTTTTGCATGCGCCATCGCGTTTCCCTCGTTGGCAGTTCTTTTTAGTTTACAGGTTTCGGGTCGGGGCTGCCCAGTGCCGCGTGGGCCTCGGGTAGCTCGATTTCGTGGAAGGTATAGCCCAAAGTGATCACCGGAACAAACTTGGCGTCGCGATCATCGACAATTTCTGGGTCTACAAAAAACGTGACAGGCATTTGCACGCGCTCGCCGGGCTGCAGCACCTGTTCTTCAAAGCAAAAGCAATCGATTTTGCTGAAAAAGCCACCCGCCTCGTAGGGCGCAACGTTGTAGCTGGCGCTGCCCGCCACCACGCGATCGGTGGGGTTATAGGCCTCGTAAAAGGCAAGGCCGGTTTCGCCGATGCGCAGCTCCATCTCGCGCTGCATGGGCTTGAATTCCCATGGCATGTCGCGCTCTTTCGAGGCGTCAAAGCGAATTTTGATGGTCTTGTCCAAAATCACATCGCTGCCGGTGGCGGCCACACCTGTGACACCGCCAAAGCCTGTGACGCGGCAAAACCAATCGTAAAACGGCACCGAGGCCCAAGCCAGCCCGCCCATCAGCACCACAACGCCCACGGTTTGCGCCACGGTTTTTGTTTTAGGGTCCATCGCCATACATCAACTCCCTTCGGTCTGGGTGCCGCGGGGCGGTTCGAAATCGCCGCGCGTTACCTTGACCACAGTCAGGCCGAAGACGATGAAGATAAACACCGCCAATGTCAGCCCAACGCCAATGTTGCGTCCCTTGCGCCGTGTATGCAGTTCGTGTGGTTCGCGAAAACCCATCACCAGCCCCCAATGCCCCAAGGCGCCAATGCAGCCTCGGCCAAAATTGCGCCAAAATGCGCAAAGAGATAGAGCAGTGACAGTTTGAACACCTGCTTTTCGGTCTTGTAATTGTCTGCCTCGGCCATGGCCTCGTCGCGCAGCCAGATGCGCACAGCCCCCCACAGGAAAGCCGCGTTCAGCACAACGGCCACGGTCAGGTAAATCCAGCCGCCAATGGCGGTAAAGGCGGTGCCTACCGCCAGCGGCGCCAGCACCAATGTATAGGCCAGGATGTGGCGCCGGGTCACGCGCTTGCCATGGGTGACGGTCAGCATCGGCACGCTGGCATTTTCGTAATCCGAGTTGATAAACAGCGCC
The DNA here is from genome assembly GCA_913061505.1 of uncultured Lutimaribacter sp. Lineage (GTDB taxonomy): Bacteria > Pseudomonadota > Alphaproteobacteria > Rhodobacterales > Rhodobacteraceae > CAJXSO01. The sequence goes on along the minus strand of CAJXSO010000014.1, from coordinate 32,967 downwards.
AGCGCCCAGAAATGCGGCGGTGTCCACATGAAGATCAAGGCAAACATCAGCGCCGATTCCAGCGTGACATCGCCGGTTACAGCCGCCCAACCGATCATCGGGGGGAACGCGCCCGCGGCACCACCGATCACGATGTTTTGCGGCGTCCAGCGTTTCAGCCACATCGTGTAGATGACGGCATAGAAAAAGATGGTGAATGCCAGCAGTGCTGCGGCCAACCAATTGGTTGCCAACCACAAAAACACCACAGACATTGCCGACAGCGTCAGCCCGATGGCCAGCGCCTCGTCGGCCATAACCTTGCCCGCGGGCACAGGGCGCTTTGCCGTGCGCCGCATCAGCTTGTCAATATCGGCATCCCACCACATGTTCAGCGCGCCCGAGGCCCCGGCCCCAACCGCGATGAACAAAATCGCGCAAAACGCAATGAACGGGTGCACATAGCCAGGTGCGGCCAACAGGCCAACCAGCGCCGTGAACACAACCAGCGACATCACACGCGGCTTAAGCAGCGCAACATAATCGCCAAAGCCTGCCTCGGGGGTGGCCTCGCGGGTGTTTAGGGTGGCGTCGCTCATGGCTGTCCTGAAATTTGGGCGCTGTGCGGCGGGTTACGGGTATGCTTGGCCTGCACGCGGGTGAAACGTGCAGGCCGAACGGGGGGTGATCAGTCGGCCATTGCCACCTGAACAGCGGCCGGCTTGCCGGCATATTCTTCGATCGCGCCTTTCAGCCAATCGTCATATTCGGCCTGGGACACAACCTTGACCGTGATCGGCATATAGGCGTGGTCTTTGCCGCACAGTTCCGAGCACTGGCCAAAATAGATGCCTTCTTTTTCGGCCTTGAACCACAGCTGTGCGATACGGCCGGGCACGGCGTCTTGCTTTACGCCAAAGGCAGGAATGGTCCAGCTGTGGATCACATCGGCGCCGGTCACGTCCATCACCACAACCTTGCCCACGGGCACCACCACCTGGGTGTCGGTGGCCAGCAGGTATTCATCGGGGTTGTAGCCGTATGATTCCAGATCATCACGCGCCAGCATGAACGATTCAAAGCCAAACTCGTGATCGGTATATTCGTAGCCCCAGTACCACTGGTAGCCGGTTACCTTGATATGCACGTCGCCTTCGGGGATTTCTTGCTGTTTGAACAGCACCGGCAGCGAAAACGCACCAATGAACACCAGAATCAGAATCGGGCCAACCGTCCACGCGATTTCCAGCGGCGTGTTATGGGTAAAGCTTGCCGGCGTTGGGTTGGCGCGGCGGTTAAAGCGCAAAATGACGATGGCCAGCAAAACGCAGACCAAAATCACGATTGCGCCGATGATATAGTTGATCATACCGTCCAGCCACTGCAGGTCGCGGGCCAGTTCGGTTGCAGCGGGCTGAAAGCCCAATTTGCCGTCTACAGGCTTGCCCACAAGGGTCTCTTGGGCAAAAGCAGGCATTGCGGTAATGGCGGCCAGTGCTGCCATGAAGCTAGAAATAAGTCGCATAAGTCACCCTGATCGGTTGAACTATCGTTCGTTGTTGCCTTTGGCCCACTCTTGCGCGCAGAACGAAGGCCGTTGTTTTGTCGCCGCTAAAAACCATATTCTGAAGCCTAGGACAACAAAACCAGTTGCGGCAAACGGACGCTTTTTTGACATAGATCAATTCGCGCAACACCCGCAAGACAGGAAAAAGCCAAATGCCAGATATCTCTTTTCGCCCATTCGACACCATGCTGGACGAGGGGTTGGCATTGAAACTGCTGCAAAATGCCGTCGCAGGTGCCGATGACGGCGAATTATTCTTGGAACGCCGCCGCGCCGAGGCGCTGGTGTTTGATGATGGCCGCGTCAGCACCGCCAGCTATGACGCCAGCGAAGGCTTTGGCCTGCGTGCGGTCTGCGGCGCGGTGACGGGCTATGCCCATTCCAGCGAAATATCCGAAGCCGCCCTGCGCCGCGCTGTGGCAACCGCGCAATTGGCCGTGGGCGATGGCGGGGGCAGCTTGGCCATTGGGCCCGCCCCGACCAACCGGCGCCTTTATACCGACGAAGATCCAATCGCTGGCGTCAGCTTTGCCAGCAAGCTGGACACGCTGCGCGAAATCGATGCCTATACCCGCGCGCTTGACCCGCGGGTTGTGCAGGTTAGCGCCACGATCGCCGCCGCGCTGCAAGAGATCGAAATTTTGCGCCCCGATGGCACACGCATGCGCGATGTGCGCCCCATGAGCCGGGTGAATATCAGCGTGATCGTCGAGGAAAATGGCCGCCGCGAACAAGGCAGCAGCGGCGGCGGCGGGCGCTATGGGCTGCACGGGCTGGTGGCCGCCGATGCCTGGCAGGCCAAGGCCCAAGAGGCGCTGCGCATCGCGCTGGTCAATCTTGGCGCCATAGATGCCCCCGCCGGGGTTATGGATGTGGTCTTGGGCCCAGGCTGGCCCGGTATTTTACTGCACGAGGCCATTGGCCACGGGCTGGAGGGCGATTTCAATCGCAAGGGCAGCTCGGCTTTTGCAGGGCTGATGGGCCAGCGCGTGGCAGCGCCCGGCGTGACCGTGCTGGATGATGGCACCCTGCCCGACAGGCGCGGCAGCATCACCATCGATGACGAGGGCACGCCCAGCGCCCGAAATGTGCTGATCGAAGACGGTATTTTGGTGGGTTACATGCAAGACCGCCAAAACGCCCGCCTGATGGGCGTGGCGCCCACCGGCAACGGGCGGCGCGAATCTTATGCGCATGCCCCAATGCCGCGCATGACCAACACCTATATGCTGGGCGGCTCAGCCAACCCCGATGATATTGTGGCAGATCTGAAAGATGGCATCTTGGCCGTGGGCTTTGGTGGCGGGCAGGTTGACATCACCAACGGGAAATTCGTGTTTTCCTGCACCGAGGCCTATCGCGTGAAAAACGGCAAGCGCGGCGCGGCCTTGAAAGGGGCCACGCTGATTGGCGATGGCGCCACCGCATTGCAGCATATCCGCGCCTTGGGCAACGATATGGCGCTGGATCCGGGCATGGGCAATTGCGGCAAGGCGGGGCAATGGGTGCCTGTGGGGGTGGGCCAGCCCACCACGCTGATAGGCGGGCTGACGGTGGGCGGGGCTGCGCGCAGCTAAGCCTTGGCGCTGAAGGCCACAGAACGGGCACAGAATGGGCACACCATAAGGCTACAGTTTACCCCAGATTAACCAGCCGTGCGCTAGAGATGATTCTGCAAGATGGCGAGGCTGCAATGTCTGGAGAAACTCATCCTTCCACTCACCCCCCACTCCCACCCACCACGGAAGATGACCGGGTAGCGTGGCTTCGCCTCTTGCGCTCGCGCCGCGTTGGCCCGGGCACGTTTTACCGGCTGCTGGCCGAACATGGCAGCGCCCAGGCCGCCTTGGCCGCCCTGCCACAGGTGGCACAGGCGGCAGGCGTGGAAAATTACACCCCCTGCCCGCCCGGCGTGGTGCAGGCCGAATTGCGCGCCGCCCGTGGGCTGGGCGCCGAATTGATCTGCGTGGGCCAGGCCACCTATCCAGCAGCGCTTTACGATCTGCCCGATCCACCGCCAGTGCTGTGGGCACGCGGGGATATAGCGCTGCTGCAGCGCCCGGCGATTGCCTTGGTTGGGGCGCGCAATGCCTCGTCTTTGGGCACCAGGATGAGCCGCGCCTTGGCCCTTGGCTGTGGTGCGGCAGGGTTTGTGGTGGTTTCGGGGCTGGCACGCGGCATTGATGCCGCAGCCCACAGCGCCGCCTTGCCCCATGGCACAATCGCCGTCATGGCCGGTGGCCTGGATGTGATCTACCCGCCCGAACACCAGAATTTGGCCCAGCAAATTGCCACCCAAGGGCTGATCGTGTCAGAGCAGCCCATGGGGATGGCCCCAAAGGCGGGGCATTTTCCCCGCCGCAACCGGCTGATTTCGGGGCTGGCACAAGCGGTTGTTGTGGTCGAGGCGGCCGCGCGATCAGGCAGCTTGCTGACCGCGCGGATGGCGCTGGACCAGGGCCGCGAGGTGCTGGCCGTGCCAGGCCACCCCTTTGATGCCCGCGCCGCAGGCAGCAATATGTTGCTGCGCGATGGTGCCCGATTGGTGCGCAATGCCGATGATATCATCGAGGCGCTGCCACCCCAGCCGGCGCTGCCCCACCCCGCCAACACCACCCAAGGCGCCCAGCTGCCCACACAGCACGCAACACCGCCGGCACCGCTATCCACGGCTGCGGCCCCGGCACAAAATGGCCCGAACCCAGGCCAAACACCCCCGCCCGCCGCCGCCCGCAGCCTGCGCGAAACCAACGCGCTGCATCAGCAAATTTTGCAGCGCTTGGGCCCCAGCCCCTTGGCCGAAGATCAATTGATCCGCGATTTGGCGCTGCCCGTTCAAACCGTGGCCCCCGCCCTGACCACGCTGGAATTGGATGGCCAGATCAGCCGCCAACCCGGCGGTTTGCTGGCCCGCCACTAGCGCCAAATCCAGCCACCACCGCAGGGCCAAGGCAAATTATCGCACATCAATCAAAGCCCCGCCATGGCTGGGGGCGCAAAGGGCCAGGGAAAATCAGTGGGGAAAACCGCGCATTGACAAAACAGGCCCGGGCCGCCCATGTTCGCCCGCCATAGCCGGTATGGCGAGTCGAAAGGAAGTTGAATGCCCGTTGTCGTTGTTGAATCCCCCGCAAAGGCCAAGACGATCAACAAATATTTGGGCGCAGATTACACCGTTCTGGCCTCGTATGGGCATGTGCGCGATCTACCCGCCAAGGATGGCTCGGTTGACCCAGAGCATGATTTTGCCATGACCTGGGAAGTTGGCAGCGACAGCCAAAAACATGTGCGCGCCATCGCCGAGGCCCTGAAAACCGACAACGCCCTGATCCTGGCCACCGACCCCGACCGCGAGGGCGAGGCGATCAGTTGGCACCTCAAAGAGGCGCTGACCAAACGCCGTGCGATCAAAAAAGACACCGATGTGCGCCGCGTGACATTCAACGCCATCACCAAGGCGGCCGTCACCGAAGCCATGCAAAACCCCCGCGATATCGACGCGCCGCTGGTCGAGGCCTATTTGGCCCGCAGGGCGCTGGATTATTTGGTGGGTTTCAACCTAAGCCCCGTTTTGTGGCGCAAATTACCAGGGGCGCGCAGCGCCGGGCGGGTGCAATCGGTGTGCCTGCGCCTGATCGTGGAACGGGAACTGGAAATCGAGGCGTTCAAAGCCCGCGAATACTGGGGCGTCAAGGCCCAGCTGCGCACCCCCCGCGGCCAAGAATTCGAAGCGCGGCTGACGGTTTTGGCCGGCAAGAAGCTGGATAAATACGATATCGCCAATGAAACCCAGGCTGAATTGGCGGTGCAGGCGGTCAAAAGCCGCGATCTTGGCGTGCAATCGGTCGAGGCCAAACCAGCCAGCCGCAACCCCTCGGCCCCCTTCATGACCTCGACCTTGCAACAAGAGGCCAGCCGCAAATTCGGCATGGGCGCACGCCAATGCATGAACGCCGCCCAGCGCCTCTACGAGGCGGGCCACATCACCTATATGCGTACCGATGGCATCGACATGGCCCCCGAGGCCGTCACCGCCACGCGCGCCACAATTACCGCCCGTTTTGGGGCCGAATATGTGCCGCAAGCCCCGCGCATTTACAAAAACAAGGCGAAAAATGCCCAAGAGGCGCATGAATGCATCCGCCCCACAGACATGGACAAAGATGCAGCCGCGCTGAAACTGGCCGATGCCGACCAGCGCCGCCTGTACGACCTGATCTGGAAACGCACCATCGCCTGCCAGATGGAAGCCGCCCGGATGGAACGGACAACCGTGGAAATTGCCAGCCAGGATGGGCAGGTGGGGCTGCGCGCCACAGGCCAGGTTGTGCTGTTTGACGGGTTTTTGAAAGTCTACGAAGAGGGGCGCGACGAGGTTGTCGATGAAGACGACAAGCGCCTGCCGCAAATCATGCCCGCGGAAAGCCTGGCCAAAACCGCCATCACCCCCGAGCAGCATTTCACCCAAGCCCCCCCGCGCTATACCGAGGCGACCTTGGTGAAAAAGATGGAAGAGCTGGGCATCGGCCGCCCCTCGACCTATGCCAGCGTGATCACCACCATCCAAGACCGCGAATATGTGCGCAAAGAGCAAAACCGCCTGTTCCCCGAGGACAAGGGCCGCACTGTCACCGTCTTTTTGATGAATTTTTTCCGCCGCTATGTGGAATATGATTTTACCGCCGATCTGGAATCGCAGCTCGATGATGTCAGCGCCGGCGAGCGCGATTACAAAGATGTGCTGGGCCGGTTCTGGCGCGATTTCTCGGCCGCTATCGCTGAAACGTCAGAACTGCGCATCACCGAGGTGCTCGATGTGCTAGACGATGCGTTGGCGCCCACGCTTTACCCCCCCCGCGACGATGGCACCGACCCGCGCAGTTGCCCGCTGTGCGGCACGGGCAAGCTGCATTTGAAAACCTCGCGCAGCGGTGGTTTTGTGGGCTGCGGCAACTACCCCGAATGCCGCTACACCCGCCCCATTGGCGGTGATGCGGCCGAAGCTGGCGACCGGATTTTGGGCCAAGACGAGGCTGGCAACGACATCAGCCTGCGCTCGGGCCGCTTTGGCCCCTATGTGCAGCGTGGCGAGGTGACGGAAGATAACAAAAAGCCTGATCGCTCTAGCCTGCCCAAGGGCTGGCAGGCCGATGAAATGACGCTGGAAAAGGCGCTGGTGCTGCTGTCTTTGCCGCGGATGGTGGGGCTGCATCCCGATGGTGGCGAGGTTACGGCCAATTTCGGCCGCTTTGGCCCCTATATCATGCACAAGGCCCCAGACGAGGCGAAACCCACCTATGCCAATCTGAAAGATCCAAATGATGTGTTCGAAATTGGCATGAACCGCGCCGTTGAATTGCTGGCCGAAAAGCGCGCCAACCCCGGCGGGCGCGGGCGCGCGGCGGCCAAGCCCCTGCGCGTGCTGGGCCAGCACCCCGATGGCGGCGAGATTGCCGTATTCGAGGGGCGCTATGGCCCCTATATCAAATGGGAAAAAATCAACGCCACCTTGCCAAAAGACGTCACCCCCGAGGATGTGGCGCTGGAACAAGCCCTGCAGTTGATTGCGGAAAAAGCCGCCAAAGGGGGTAAAAAGCCCACCAAGGCCGCAGCGGCCAAAAAAACCACCACCAAAAAAGCACCAGTAAAAAAAGCACCGGCGAAAAAGGCCCCGGCGAAAAAGGATGCCAAAAAGGCCTAAAGGGGCGCGGCTGCGTAGTTATACGACTTTCGCCGCCCCCGGCGCCGGGCTAATACCTGCACCACCACCCCGGCAACAGGGGCCACAGACATTTTGGTTTGAGGGAGACATCCATGAAGAAAGTCTACAACTCGGCCGCCGACGCATTGGACGGGCTGTTATTTGACGGCATGTTCATTGCCTCTGGCGGGTTTGGCCTGTGCGGCATTCCTGAATTGCTGCTGCAAGCGATCAAAGACGCAGGCACGAAAGACATGACATTTGCCTCGAACAACGCAGGTGTCGATGATTTTGGCATCGGTATTTTGCTGCAAACGCGGCAGGTCAAGAAAATGATTTCGTCTTATGTGGGCGAAAACGCCGAATTCATGCGCCAATATCTATCGGGCGAGCTGGAGCTTGAATTCAACCCCCAAGGCACCCTGGCCGAGCGCATGCGCGCAGGCGGCGCGGGCATCCCCGGTTTTTACACCAAAACCGGCGTGGGCACGGTGATTGCCGAAGGCAAAGACCACAAAGATTTCGACGGTCAGACCTATATCATGGAAACCGGGCTTGTGGCTGATCTGGCCATCGTGAAGGCATGGAAGGCCGATACCACGGGCAATCTGGTGTTCCGCAAGACTGCGCGCAATTTCAACGTGCCCGCCGCCACCTGCGGCAAGGTTTGCGTGGTAGAGGTAGAGGAAATCGTGGAACCCGGCACGCTGGATCCCGATCACATCCACCTGCCCGGCATCTATGTGCATCGCATCATTCAGGGCACCCACGAAAAACGTATCGAGCAGCGCACCGTGCGCCAGCGCAAGGAGGCATAAGCATGGCTTGGGATCGCAATCAAATGGCCGCGCGCGCGGCACAGGAACTGCAAGATGGCTGGTATGTAAATTTGGGCATTGGCATTCCCACGCTGGTGTCGAACTACATTCCCGAAGGCATCACCGTGACGCTGCAATCGGAAAACGGCATGCTGGGCATGGGCCCTTTCCCGCTAGAGGGCGATGAAGACGCCGATCTGATCAATGCGGGCAAGCAAACCATCACCGAACTGCCCCATTCCGCCTATTTCGACAGCGCTACCTCGTTTGCCATGATCCGCGGCGGCAAAATCGCCATGGCGATTCTGGGCGCAATGGAAGTGGCCGAAAACGGCGATCTGGCCAACTGGATGATCCCGGGCAAGCTGGTCAAGGGCATGGGCGGCGCGATGGATCTGGTGGCAGGCGTTGGCCGCGTTGTGGTGGTGATGGACCACACCAACAAGGCGGGCGAATCGAAGCTGCTGAAAGAATGCACCCTGCCGCTGACAGGCAAAGGCGTGGTAGACCGCATCATCACCAATTTGGGCGTGCTAGACGTGGTCGAAGGCGGCTTGCGCCTGGTGGAATGCGCCGATGGCGTCACCGAGGCCGAGCTGCGCGCAGCCACCGAGGCGACGATCGTCGATTAATCCGCGCTTAAGCCCGAAAAACACAGCCCGCCAACCCCGTGTTGGCGGGTTTTTTCGTGCCTATTTCACCCACCCCCCCCAAAAAAACAGTATCTTACAAATTTTTTTGGAATTTTTCTTACGCGTTAACAATGACTTAACGAAATCATATCCGAAAGTATTAAGAATTCCAAAAAAGTGCCAATCGCGCCCAAAAGCTGCCCCATTCGGATAGGTATATAGGGCCATACCAAGACGGCGACGGGCCAGATGAGAGCGGCGCCCAAACAAATCGGCGGCTTGGGTATGTAACCAAACATCCTTTGGAGGGATATCAAATGCTGAACTTCATCAAAAACTTCCGCAACGACGAAAACGGCGCTGTAACTGTTGACTGGGTTGTGCTGACCGCTGCTGTGGTTGGTCTGGCTGTTGGCGCCTACACCGCGCTGGACACCAACATTTCGGCACTGGCCACCGGCGCCGCAACCACGATGCCCACATTCTAAGACCTGCCCGTGCCCCGGCACGAACAGGACATATCAAAGGGGCGTCCATCGCGCTTGGGCGCCCCCTTCTTGCCTTACATCGCCCTGTCGGGGCCCAAACAGACTGCCGGTCAAAGGGGGCCGCATGCTACGGTTTTTTCAAAAATTTCTACGCGAAAATCGCGGCGCCGTTACGGTTGACTGGGTGGTTATGACGGCCCTGGTGATGGGCCTGTGCGTTGGGGCCACCTCGGCTTTTGAGGATGCAATCGTTGCAGGCGCCGCAGGCACAGCCCCTGGCGCCGGGGTTCCAGACTAAACCACCGCAAACAAGGGGATAGCCCATGCGTATCGTATTTGGATTGGTTCTTGTGGCAGGTCTGGCGCTGGCCGGTTTTGCCGTGATGATGGCGCAAAACTATATCGGCAGCTATCAGGCCCAACTGGCCGAGGCCAATGCCGTAAAGGCCCAATTGGTAGAAACAGTGCCGGTCTATGCCGCCAAACGGCAGCTGAAATATGGCGAAACGCTAACGCAAGAAGATGTGGTGCAAATTGCCTGGCCCGCAAACGCCCTGCCCGAAGGTGTTTATACCGAGGCGGCGGTGCTGTTCCCCGAAACAACAGACAAACCCCGCATCGTTTTGCGCACCATGGAACAGGGCGAGGTGTTGCTGGCCGTCAAGCTGACCGAGCCGGGCGAAGATGCTGGGCTGACATCACAGTTAGAACGCGGCATGCGCGCCTTTGCCATCGAGGTTGACGTGCGCAGCGGCGTGTCGGGCTTTTTGCGCCCGGGCGACCGGGTTGATGTCTATTGGACAGGCCGTGTAAGCACCGTTGGCCAGCCAAACGCGCCCGGCCCCGTTTTTAATGGCGATGTCACCAAGCTGATCGAGGCCGGCGTGCAGCTGATCGCGGTAGACCAATCCGCCAATGGCGAGGCCCAAGCCGCCACCATCGCACGCACCGTCACCGTGGCCGTGCGCCCCGAACAGGTGGCCAGCCTGGCGCAGGCGCAAAGCACCGGCAAGCTGTCGCTGTCGCTGGTGGGGGCCATGGATGATACCATTGCCGGGGCCATCGAGGTTGATCAAACCAAATTGCTGGGCCTGACGCAGGCGATTGCCCCCCAACAGGTGGCACAGGCCGAACGCTGCACCATCCGCACCCGCCGCGGCGCCGAGGTGATGCAAATCGAAATTCCCTGCAGCGACTAAGCCCAGCGGCTGCACCCCAGGGTGCAGCCACTGATGCTGGTTCGCATCATACATGATCAAATCCTGCTTGTTTCTTGCAATTCACACTCAACTCATGCATGCTGCAGCCAATGCGGGCGAAAAGACCCGTTGGTGAGGCGTGATCGAAAAGGCAGGTCACATGATGTGTGTACGAGTATTCAGGGCCGCTTTGGCTGGCCTTTTCCTTGCAGCCATTGCGCTGCCGCAAACAGGCATGGCAGAAACCCTGCGGGTGGTTGACCAAGATACCGCCAGCACGTTGAACGTGCCGATGAACCGCGCGGTTGTGGTGGAAAGCGAAACACCCTTTGCCGAACTGTCTATCGCCAACCCCGACATTGCCGATATCTCAACCCTGAGCGACCGCACCATTTATGTGCTGGGCAAATCGCCGGGGCTGACCACGCTGACCTTGCTTGATGGCAATGGCCGGCTGATCACCAATGTCGATGTGCGCGTTGCGGCCGATATTTCCGAATTCAAGGAACGCCTGCGCCAAATTCTGCCCAGTGAAAAAATCGAGGTGCGCACCGCCAATGATGGCATTGTTCTATCTGGCACCGTATCCAGCACCGTGCGCATGCAGCGCGCATTGGATTTGGCCGAACGCTATGCCCCCAGCCGCGTGTCGAACCTGCTAAGCGTCGGCGGCGTGCAACAGGTGATGCTGAAAGTGCGCTTCGCCGAGATGGAGCGCAGCGTGTCTAAATCGCTCAGCGCCTCGCTGTCGTTGAAAGGGCCGATGAACGGGCGCGTGAATGTCTCGGGCGGGTCATTGACCACAAATACCAATGCCGCGCAAAGCAATGCTTTGGCCGGCAATATCCCGTCTAGTAACGAAAACAAAAGCGCCACGTTATTCGGCTTTAACGCCGGTGCCGTGCAGGTGGGCGTGCTGCTAGAGGCGTTGGAATCCAAGGGCGTTGTGCGCACCCTGGCCGAGCCCAACCTGTCTGCCCTGTCTGGCCAAGAGGCCAAATTCCTGGCAGGCGGCGAATACCCCGTGCCGGTCAGCCAAAACAACGACCGCATCACCATTGAATTCAAACCTTTCGGGATCGAGCTGAATTTCGTGCCCCGGGTGCTGGATGACAATATCATCAACCTGGAACTGGCCGCCGCCGTTTCTGCGATTGATCCGACCAATGGCTTTCAGCAAAGCGCGATCAAGATCGATGCATTCCGGCGCCGCGAAACATCAACCACCGTTGAATTGCGCGATGGGGAAAGCTTTGCCATCGCCGGGCTTTTGCAAGATGATTTCCGCGATTTGAACGGCCAAGTGCCATGGCTGGGCGATTTGCCCGTGCTGGGCGCCCTGTTTCGCAGTGCCGAATACCAGCGCCAGCAATCGGAACTGGTGATCATCGTCACAGCCCATCTGGTAACCCCCACACGCGGCGAGGCTTTGGCCCTGCCAACCGATCGTATCAAACCCCCATCCGAGGCGGAATTGTTCCTGTTTGGCCGCACCGAAGGCAGCCCGCGTGCCCTTTCCGGCGGCGCAGGCGAGGTGGCACGCCAAGATTTTACCGGCTCTTACGGCTATGTGATGGACTAACAAATGCGCCCTGCCCTTTTTCCCGCCCAGCTTTCCGCCCTGCTATTGGCGCTGGCCGCCTGCGGCAGCACCGGCACCGATGGCGCCCTCTATTTCCCCGAGGCGGGCATGCCCGCGGGCACAGCCGCCTTGGGCGAGGCCACGCTGAACAACACGCAAATTCAAAATGGGCAAAAGCCCTATTTGGTGGATCTCGCGCAGCGTTTTTCAAGCGAAGTCACCACAACGGTGAATTTTGATTTTAATTCCGCGGCCTTAGATGCCGGCGCCAAAGAGGTGCTGCGCGGGCAGGCTGCCTGGATCAGGCAATACCCCGAGGTCAAATTCCGCGTCTATGGCCATGCCGATACCGTTGGCAGCCCCGCCGCCAACAAGGCGCTGGGCCAGCGCCGTGCCCATACTGTGGTCAATTACCTGGTGTCCCAAGGGATCAGCCGCCACCGCCTCGAGGCCGCGGTCAGCTTTGGCGCCGCGCAGCCCGTGGTGGCCACAGAGGGCCGCGAACGGCGCAATCGGCGCACTGTGACCGAGGTATCGGGGTTCTGGAAACGCCAGCCCACGGTGATGAGCGGGCGCTTTGGCGAAGGCCTTTACCGCGATTATTTGGCCAGCGGCCAGCCCGCCAGCACATTGCAGGGCAATACCTGGGGCCAGAAAGGCGAATAACGCCCGCACCTGCGCCCACGAAACCCACGATTTCCAGAAATTACAGCTTTTTGGCCAAATTCCTGCCCCTTTTCGCCGCCATGCCTTGCAGCACGCGCCCGAGAAGGAACCGCCGATGAGCACATTGCCCACGCCCCAAGATCCCGGCCCGATCCGGGCCTGCACCATCAGCCGTGATGTGCAGGCTTTTGACCTGTTGATCGAGGACATGGACAGCCTGTTGGGCACAAATTGGGGTGATATCCACATAAACGAGGCGCTGGCCTATCTGGCACAGCCCGAAGCAAAACAGCTTGAATTTCTGGCACTGGCCCTCGAGGCGGCAGACGAGGCCCAGCTGGATATGCTGGTTCAGATCGTCGCCCAAGCGCAGGCGCGCCAGATTGGCGTGATTTTAATTGCCGAAGATGTCAGCCCCGCGACATTGCATCAATTATTGCGTGCCGGTGCGCGCGAATTCGTGCCATACCCCCTGCCCGAAGGCGAATTGCAGGCCGCGCTATCGCGCCTTCAGGCCCCCCCGCCCGCAGCGCCCGGCCCCGCCGAACCCCAGGCCGCACCCAGCGCACGCCCGGTATCCACCGGCGGCCGCGATGGCGTGATTTTGGCCGTTCAAGGGCTGGCAGGCGGCACCGGGGCCACCACGCTGGCGATAAACCTGGCATGGGAATTGGCCAATATCGCCGCCAAAGGCGAAACTGCGCCGCGCGTCTGCCTGCTGGATTTCGACCTGCAATATGGCGGCGTGTCCACCTATCTCGATCTGCCCCGGCGCGAGGCGGTGTTTGAACTGCTCTCTGATACCGAAGCGATGGATTTCGACAGTTTCAGCGGCGCTATGGTGCCCTTTGAAAACAAGCTGCAGGTGCTGACCGCCCCGGCGGATATGATCCCGCTGGATCTGATCAGCCCCGAGGATGTGAACCGTTTGGTGGGCATGGCCCGCGATCATTTCGACTATGTCTTAATCGATATGCCCCGCACGCTGGTGATGTGGACCGAAGCGGTGCTGAACCTGTCGCAGATTTATTTTGCCATGATCGAGCTTGATATGCGCTCGGCCCAGAATGCGTTGCGCCTGAAACGGTTGCTGCAATCCGAGGATATGGCCTTTGACAAGCTGCGCTTCGCGCTGAACCGCGCGCCGAAATTCACCGACATCAGCGGCAAGGGCCGGGTCAAGCGCATGGCAGAAAGCCTGGGCATTTCGATCGATTTGCAGCTGTCCGATGGCGGCCGGGCCGTGACCCAGGCCAATGATGGCGGCACGCCCCTGGCGATGGCCGCCGCAAAAAACCCGTTGCGCAAAGACATCGCCAAACTGGCCCAGTCGCTGCACGCACTGGGCCAAAATAGCACCCCAAGTGATTGATAATAACGAGGCCTCAAATGTTCGCACGCTATAAGAAAACACCAGCCTCCGCCGCCAGCCCCGCCCAGCCGGCCCCGGCACCGGCCGTTGCCGTGGCGACTGCCGCTGCAGCGCCGGCACCCGCGGCCCCCCGCCCCGCCACCCCGGCGCCGGCAATGCCAGTGGTGACCGCGCGCAGCCCCGCCACGGTGGCGAGCCTAGACAAAGACCGCAAACGCAAAGAGCGGATGGCCGAGATCAAGCTGGATATGCACGGCGCGCTGCTGGAAAGCTTGAACCTGGGCGCGCTGGAAACCGCCAGCGAGGCCGATTTGAAAGCCGAGATCGGCGCAATCACCACCGAACTTCTGGCCGAACGGGGCATCGCGCTGACCCGCGAAGAGCGCACCGCGCTGTTTCAAGAGCTTTACGACGAGGTCAGGGGCCTGGGCCCGCTGGAAACCTTGCTGAAAGATGACACCGTCAGCGATATTTTGGTCAACGGCCCGCAGCGCATTTTCATCGAACGCGGCGGGCGGCTGGAACTGAGCGATGTGACCTTTAAAGACGACAAACACCTGGCGCGGATCATCGATAAGATTGTCTCTGCCGTGGGCCGGCGGGTAGATGAATCAAACCCCTATGTCGATGCGCGCCTGGCCGATGGATCGCGTTTCAACGCCATGGTGCCCCCAGTGGCGGTGGATGGTGCGCTGGTATCGATCCGCAAATTCAAGAAAGACAAGTTGGGCATCGAAGATCTGGTGCGTTTTGGCGCCTTTTCCCCCGATATGGCGGCCTATTTGCAGGCAGCTGTGGCCACGCGGCTGAATATCATCGTATCAGGCGGCACCGGCTCGGGGAAAACCACAACGCTGAACGCGCTATCCTCGTTCATCGACAATTCCGAGCGCATCCTGACCATCGAAGACACCGCCGAATTGCAGCTGCAGCAGCTGCATGTGGGGCGCATGGAAAGCCGCCCCGCCAACGTAGAGGGGCGCGGCGCCGTCACCCAGCGCGACTGCCTGCGCAACGCCCTGCGTATGCGCCCCGATCGCATCATCGTGGGGGAAACCCGCGGCGAAGAGGTGATCGACATGCTGCAGGCCATGAATACCGGCCATGACGGATCGATGACGACAATCCACGCCAATAACGCCCGCGACGGGGTAAGCCGGCTTGAAAACATGGTGGCGATGGCCGGTATCGAGATGCCGATCAAGGCCATTCGCAGCCAGATCGCCAGCGCCGTGAACGTCATTGTGCAGGCCAGCCGCCTGCAAGATGGCAGCCGCCGTATGACCTCGATCACCGAAATCACCGGGATGGAGGGCGATGTGATCGCCATGCAAGAGGTGTTTCGCTTTCAACGCACCGGCATTGGCGAGAATAACAAGATCATCGGCCATTTCACCGCCAACGGCGTGCGCAGCCATTATTCCGAACGCTTCCGCCTGTGGGGCTATGACCTGCCCCATTCCATCTATGACCCAGCAAAGCCAGAGTAACGCCCATGAATGTCAGCGCTGAACCCCTGATTTATGCCCTTATCTTTATCGGCGTGCTGGTCTTGGTCGAAGGGATATACCTGACCGTTTTTGGCCGCTCGATCAGCCTGAACAACCGCGTCAACCGCCGGCTTGAAATGCTGGAACAAGGCGCGCGCCGCGAAGAGGTGATGGAAACGCTGCGCAAGGAAATGCAGCAGCACATGAAGGCCCGCGGCGTGCCGCTTTATTCGATTTTGGCAGATAAGGCGCAAAAAGGCGCCATCGCCTTTAGCCCGGCGCAATTGCTGATGCTGATGGGCGTGGTATCGGGGCTGGCGTTTGTGGGCCTGAGCATTGGCACCCAAACAGGCTTTGCCGCCCGCGTCTTGATTGCCGCGATGATGGGCTTTGGCGGCATTTACATGTGGATCAGCCATAAGGCCAAAAAACGCATGGCCCTGATCGAGGAACAATTGCCCGATGCGATCGAATTGATGGTGCGCAGCCTGCGCGTGGGGCACCCGTTTTCATCCACCTTGCAGATCGTCGCCAAAGAGGTGGCCGACCCGCTGGCCACCGAGCTGGGCATCATTTCCGACGAAACCGCCTATGGGCGCGATATGGGCGAGGCGCTGAAAGATCTGGCCGAGCGGCTGGATATGCAAGACATGCGCTTTTTGGCGGTGGCCGTCACCATCCAGCAGCAATCAGGCGGCAATCTGGCCGAAATTCTGGCAGGTTTGGCCGCCGTCATCCGCTCGCGGTTTCGGCTGTTTCGCCGGGTCAAGGCCATCACCGCCGAGGCGCAATGGTCGGGCAAATTTCTATCCGCCTTTCCCTTGATCGCGCTGATCTCGATCAATGTGATGGATCCGCATTACTACGACGAGGTGATGACCCACCCAATGTTTGTGCCGGCCTGTTTGGCGGTCGCGGGCTTTTTGGTGGCCAATATGCTGGTGATGCGCATCTTGGTGAATATCAAGGTATAAGGGGGCAATGATGGGCCAGGGAAGCACAATGATTTTTGGCATGCCGGCGCCATTGGCGGGGATGCTGTTTGCGGGCCTCTTTGGGCTGGGGTTGATCCTGGCGGCGCTCCTGATGCTGATGCGCCGCAAGGCCGACCCGCTAGAGCGGCTGAATGCCGCCCGCCCAACACCCAGCACCACCGCGGCCACAGCCGCCACCGCCGCCGGGGGCCAACCAGGCCGGCTGCGCCAGGGGCGTGGCAATGACAAGCTGCACAAATATGCCACGTTTTTGGAACCCAAAGACGCGCAGCAAATGTCAGAAATTCGCACCAAGCTGCTGCAAGCCGGCTATCGCAGCCGCGCTGCGGTGCGGTATTTCAACTTTGCGCAATTTGTGTTGGGCCTGGCGGGCCTGGCCCTGGGCGCAGGCTATTACCTGCTGGCTGCGGCCAAGGGTGCCGAAATGGGCATGCAAGAAACCTTGCTATATATTCTGGGGCCCGGCGGCATGGGCTATCTGACCCCGCGCTACTGGGTAACCAAGCGCCAGCAAGAGCGCCAGAAAGAAATACAATCAGGCTTTCCCGATGCGTTGGATATGATGCTGGTCTGCATCGAGGCGGGCCAATCCATCGATCAGGCGGTGCTGCGCGTGGCGCGGGAATTGCGCGCCTCTTACCCCTCGCTGGCGGATGAGTTTGAAATTGTCAGCCACGAGGTGAAAGCCGGCAAAGACAAACCCGCCGTGCTGCGCGATATGGCCGAGCGGTGCGGCGTGCCGGATATTTCCAGCTTTGTCACAGTGCTGATCCAATCCAGCAGCTTTGGCACCTCGATCGCCGATGCGCTGCGCGTCTATGCCAGTGAAATGCGCGACAAGCGCGTGATGCGTGCCGAAGAGGCGGCAAACAAGCTGCCCACCAAGATGACGCTGGTTACAATGACACTAACCGTGCCGCCGCTGTTGATAATTCTGGTTGCGCCCTCGCTGCACAATATTACAACAATGGGCGGTCAATAAGTGTTCATGTTTTCAGTGCCCCATGCCCCTGCCACGCCCCCTTGCCCACCCCAGATGTGCCGCGGCCACGCTTGCGGCGCTGCTCTTGATGGGCTGTCAGGCAGGCATCGGCGCAACCGGCACACCCGGCGCGCAAGGCCCCTTTGCCCCGGGCATTAACCCCAACGAACAGGCGGTGGATGGGCTGGTTGTGGGCCATCGCCTGATGGATGCGGGCGAATACGAGCTGGCACTGCAGGCCTTTGCCCGGGCGGCAGGCCAGCAGGGCGGGCAGCTAAACCTCGAGGTGTTGCTGGGCATGGGCAGCGCCAATCTGGGGCTGGGCCGGCTGGGGCAGGCCGAGGCGCTGCTGCGCCAGGCCATTGCCAAAGATGGCCAGCAGCCCACAGCCTGGAACAACCTGGGCGTTGTGCTGAACGAGCAGGGCAAATACGCCGAAGCGGCAGAAACCTTTAAACGGGCCTATGCGCTGGATAATGGCGCCAGTGATGCAATCCGCGATAATTTGCGCAAAGCCATGGAAAAATTGGACGATCCCGGTTATACAGAGGATAACGCGCCCGAATACAGTTTGGTGCGCGGGGGCCGCGACAGCTATCTGATCCGCCGCGCCATGTGAGGTATCGAGTATCAAAAGGACGCAAAAATGCGCCAATTATTGTTTTATACGCTCTGCCTGCCCGGGGCGTTGCTGACAGCAGCCTGTCAACCCAGCTTGGGCAATGGCCAGGTAGATCGCAGTTTCCAAGCGGTCAACGTGATCGACGAGAACAATCTTAACGATATCATGCTGACAGTGGCCGACCCGAACGAAGCGGTGGCTTATTTCCAGCGCGCGCTAGAAGATGACCCCAAACGCATCGATATGCAGCGCGGCCTCGCGCAATCGCTGATCCGGGCCCAACGCACCACCGAAGCCGAGGCCGCATGGGCCCGCGTGGCCGCCCACCCCGAGGCGCGCAACGAAGATCGCGTAGATTACGCCGATGCGCTGATCCGGCAGGGCCAGTGGGAAAAGGCCCGCGCCGTGCTGGATAAAGTGCCCCCCACCCATGAAACATTCAAACGCTACCGGCTCGAGGCGATGGCGGCAGATGCGCGCCAAGATTGGCCGCGCGCCGATAGTTTCTACGAGGTGGCCGCAGGCCTGACAACACGGCCCGCAGGCGTGCTGAACAACTGGGGCTATTCCAAACTGACCCGCGGTGATTTTTCCGCAGCCGAGCAATTGTTCACTGACGCGCTGCGCAACGACAGCACGCTGTTCACCGCCAAAAACAACCTTGTTCTGGCCCGCGGTGCGCAGCGCAAATACACCCTGCCCGTTCTGCCCCTGACCCAGATCGAACGGGCGCAATTGCTGCACACGCTGGGCCTGACCGCCGTGCGGCAAGGCGATGTGGATATCGCCAAATCGCTGCTGCGCGATGCCATTGAAACCCACCCGCAGCATTTCGACGAAGCGGTGCGCGCGCTGGCCGCGCTAGAGGCGGGCTAAATGGCCGCTTTGGGGCTGGGTCTGGGGCTGGCCGATATGGCCATGCTGCCCCCGCAAGCGGCGCGGCTGTTTTTGCTGGCGCTGGCGCCGGTGTGCCTGTGGGTTGCGCTCAGCGATCTGCGGGCCATGATCATTCCCAACCGCGCGGTTGTGACCACATTTGCGCTGTTTGTGCTGCTGGGGCCTTGGGTGCTGCCATGGGGCCAATTTGGCTGGCAATTGCTGGCCATGCCAATGTTTCTGGCTTTGGGCATTCTGGCCAATGCCATGGGCCTTTTTGGCGCGGGCGATGCCAAATTTATCGCCGCTGCCGCCCCCTTTGTTTGGGCCGCTGATGCCCGGCTGGTGGGCATGATCTTTATGGCTAATCTGCTGGCCGCCTATCTGGCCCATCGCCTGGCCAAACACAGCCCCCTGCGGGCTTTGGCGCCAGAATGGGCCAGCTGGGATGCGGGCGCGAAATTTCCCATGGGCCTGCCCTTGGCCACCAGCCTGATGATCTATCTGGCCATCGCCAGCCTTTAGGCTGGCGCGCGCGCCTTTGCATTTCCCTGCGCGCCGCGATGCGCTAGATCACCGGCATGAGCACCTACCCACAGGCCATCGACGATTGGTTTCACAGCCGCGGCTGGCAGATGCACCCGCATCAGCGCCAAATGCTGGCCTGCGCCCATGCCCCGGCCACGCTGCTGATCGCGCCCACGGGGGGCGGCAAAACCATGGCTGGCTTCTTGCCGACGCTTGCGGAATTGGCGGCGGGCCAACACACGGGCCTGCACACAATATATGTCAGCCCGCTCAAGGCCTTGGCCAGTGATATTGCCCGCAACCTGGCGCAGCCCGTGGCAGATATGGCCCTGCCCATCCGCATCGAGGATCGCACCGGCGACACACCCCAAACGCGCAAGCGCCGCCAACGCGCCGACCCGCCCCACATTTTGCTGACCACGCCCGAATCTTTGGCACTGCTGGTCAGCTACCCCGATGCGCCAAAAATCTTTGCCAATCTGCAGCGCATCGTGATCGATGAAATCCACGCCCTGGCGATAAGCAAACGCGGCGCCCAGCTGTTCTTGGCGCTCTCGCGGCTGCAGGCGCTGGCCCCCGGGCTGCGCCGGGTTGGCCTATCGGCCACGGTCGAGCACCCGGCCACAATTGCCGCGATGATGGCAGCCCACCCCCAAAACTGCACGATCATCAACGCCGATCCGGGCCCCGCCCCCGACATCGCCATGCTGCCCACCGCCGAGGCCCCGCCTTGGGCGGGCGGCGGCGCCGCCTATGCCATCGAGGCGGTGATGCAGGAAATCAAGCGCCACAAAACCACGCTGATCTTTCACAACACCCGCGCCCAGGCCGAGCTGTTTTTTCACCGCCTGTGGATGGCCAATGACGCAGCCCTGCCGATTGGCATTCATCATGGCAGCCTGGCGCGCGCCCAGCGCGAAAAGGTGGAAACCGCCATGGCGCAGGGCCAATTGCGCGCGGTTGTGTGCACCGGCAGCCTGGATCTGGGGATCGATTGGGGCGATGTGGATCTGGTGCTGCAAATCGGCGCGCCCAAAAATGTAAAGCGGCTGATCCAGCGCATTGGCCGCGCCAATCACCGCTATAATGCCCCCTCAAAGGCGCGGCTGGTGCCGGCCAACCGCTTTGAGGTGGTGGAATGCATCGCCGCCCTGCAAGCCGCGCGCGCAGGCCAGCTGGATGACGACCCGCCCCCCACAGCCGCGCTGGATGTCTTGTGCCAGCATATCCTGATCTGCGCCTGCGCAGGCCCGTTTTGCGCCGATGCGCTCTATCACGAAATACGCAGCGCCGGCGCCTATCAGGCCCTGCCCCGCGCCAGTTTCGATGCCTGCCTCGATTTTTGTGCCACCGGCGGCTATGCCCTGCGCGCCTATGACCGCTGGCAGCGCCTGCAACAGCGCCCCGATGGGCTGTGGCAGCTGCGCGATCCGCGCAGCGCTGCGCTGATCCGGCAAAATATCGGCACGATCCAGGATATCGACACGCTGAAAGTGCGCATGAAGGGCCGCGGTGGCGCGCCCTTGGGCGAGGTCGAGGAAAGCTTTGCCGCCACCCTGACGCAGGGCGACACGTTTTTGATGGCAGGCCAAATCGTGCGCTACGAAGGCCTGCGCGAGATGACGGTCGAGGTCAGCCGCGCGCCCGGGCGCCAGCCCAAGGTGGCGGTGTTCAACGGCACGAAATTTGCCACCTCGACCCAGCTGTCGCAGCGCATCTTGCAGATCTTTGCGCAAGAAGACTGGCGCGATCTGCCCGCCCACACCCGCCAATGGCTAGAGCTGCAAAAAACTGTCTCTGCCTTGCCTGTTTCGGGGGAATTGCTGATCGAAAGCTTTCCCCTAGAGGGGCGGGAATACCTGTGTTTTTACGGGTTTGCCGGGCGCAATGCCCAACAAACGCTGGGGCTGATCCTGACCAAACGCATGGAAGAGGCCGGGCACGAGCCGCTGGGCTTTGTGGCCACCGATTATGCCACCCTGATCTGGGGCTTGCAGCGGGTGGAAAACCCGGGCGCGCTGCTCGAGGGCGCGGCGCTGCGCGCAGGGCTTGATGGCTGGCTACAGGGAAATGCGGTGATGAAACGCACCTTTCGCGCCAGCGCCACCATTGCCGGGCTGATCCAGCGCAGCCATCAGGGCCTGCGCAAATCGGGGCGGCAGGCCACGTTTTCCAGCGATATTTTATATGACACGCTGGTGAAATTCGACCCCGAGCATCTGCTGCTGAACATCACCCGCACCGAGGCCATGCGCGGCCTGGTCGATTTTGGGCGCATCGAACATATGCTGGAAAGCCTGGGCCAAAACATCACCCTGCGCCGCCTGGCGCGGGTGTCGCCCCTGGCCGCGCCGCTGCTGCTAGAGCCGGGGCGCGTGCCCGTCAAAGGCGCCGCGCAAGAGCGGCTTTTGCAAGAAGAAACCGCCCGGCTATTGGCCGAAAGCGGGCTTGCCAGCCTTTCCCAAACCTCCAGCCCGGCCCCCACACCCCCAGCCAAGGCCCCAGCATGAGCGCCAGCGACATGCATTTTTCCTTTACCCTGCAAGGTGCAGCACTGCAGGCCCGCGCCAGTGGCCTCTTATGGTGGGCCGATCAGCGCGCGCTGTGTGTCTCGGATTTGCATCTGGGCAAATCCTTGCGCCCGGCCAAACACGGCGGCGCAGCCCTGCCCCCCTTCGAGGTCATTGACACGCTGCAGCGCCTCGGCGCCGAGATCGCCGCGCTAAACCCCGAAACCGTGATATGCCTTGGCGACAGTTTCGACGATGCCACCGCCAGCACCGAGCTGCCCCGCACGATCGAAACACATCTGCACCGCCTGCAGGACGGGCGCCGCTGGATCTGGATCGAGGGCAATCACGACCCGGGCCCAGTGGCCTTGCCCGGCCAGCTTATGCACAGCCTGGCCTTGGGGCCGCTGGTCTTTCGCCATATTGCCACGCCCACCGGCAGCGGCGAGGTATCGGGGCATTACCACCCAAAGGCCACCGTGCCCACGCGCGCACGCGCCATTACGCGCCCCTGTTTTCTGCTGGATCACGCGCGGGTGATCCTGCCCGCCTTTGGCACCTATACCGGCGGGCTGGCCAGCAGCCACCCGGCCTTGGCAGGGCTGATGGCGCCCGGGGCGCTGGCTGTGCTGACAGGCCCGCGTGCCCTGGCCTTGCCCATGCCACGCTAATCCAGCCCCAATTCCCGCAGTGCGGCGCGGTTGGCCCGGCTTACCGGCACTTCAGCGCCATCGCGCATCAGCAAAAACTGCCGCCCCTCTTTGCGCAAAATCCGCGCCACACCGGCCCGCGCCACCCAATGCGAGCGGTGCACGCGTGCGCCTGCCACCTCGGATAATTCCGCCACCGCATCGCCAAACCGCATCAAAACCAAGGCACTGCCCGCATCTGTGACCACATTCAGGTAATGGTCTTGCGCCTCGATCCTGATCAAACTGCCGCGCATGGCGGCGGGCACATGGCGCAAGAAACCGGGGCTTTGCTTTGGGGGCACGGCCGCCGGGCCGGGGCCTGCGGGGCTGTCATCTTGCGGCGCCTCTGGGCTGGGCCCCTGGTTCGGGGCAAAACCCAGCCTGTGGCCCAACTCCACCACCGCCGCCACCAACCAGACCACCCCGGCCAAATAGGCAAAATCAGCCCAGCCAGCCCAGCCATCAAAGATCAGCAGGTTGATCCCATGCACCAGCGCCGCCAGGCCCAGGGCAAAGCCAACCCGCTCGATCAGGCGCTGGGGCAGCGATTGGCCCGCCATCATACAGCGAAAAAGGTGATCGAGACCTATCGACACGCCCACCACCACGGCCCAATACCCAAACCGCGGCAGCGGCGCCAATAAACGATAGGTGTCAAATGGCCCGGCCACGGCAAGCAACGCGCTGAGGCCCGCCCACAGCGCCAACGGCACGCGCCATTCACGCAGCGCCAATTGCAACCTTTGCCCCAGACCACCCATTTCACGTATTTCCACACACCATTTACGCAGCCAGGCTTGTGCCCTTACCGCCAGTTTTGCATCCCAAACGCGAAAAACAACAGACCCAAGGTGTGATATGAGCTTTCAACCCCTTCTTGCCGCCCCTTTCGCCGTGATCTTGCACGCATTTTTAGCGCTCTATCTGATCCCGCTGACCGCGCTGATTTTCACCATAAAACGCGGCAGCCTGTGGCATAAACGGCTGGGCTGGGCATGGGTGCTGGGCATGGCGATG
Organism: uncultured Lutimaribacter sp.; assembly: GCA_913061505.1. Classification (GTDB taxonomy): domain Bacteria; phylum Pseudomonadota; class Alphaproteobacteria; order Rhodobacterales; family Rhodobacteraceae; genus CAJXSO01. The sequence continues at coordinate 9,251 of CAJXSO010000014.1, read as the reverse complement.
GTGGCGATCAGCAGCTTTTGGGTGCACGAGCTGCGCATTTTTGGGCCGTTTAGCCCCATTCATGCGTTGTCGCTGTTCACTTTGGGCAGCCTGGTCTATGCCATCTGGCGCATCCGCGCGGGCGACAGGGGCCGCCACCGCCGCGCCATGCTGTTGTTGGTGTGGGGGGCATTGGCGGGCGCAGGGGCCTTCACCCTGCTGCCCGGCCGTATTATGCACGCCGTGGTGTTTGGCGCGGCGTGAGGCGCCAGGCTCAGGCCGTCAGGCCCTGCGGCTCGTCCAGCCCATTGGCGCGCGCGCAAGCGGTCAGCGTATTGGCCAAAAGGCAGGCAATGGTCATCGGCCCCACGCCCCCAGGCACAGGGGTGATGGCGCCTGCCACAGCGGCACAGCTGTCAAAATCGCAATCCCCCACCAAGACAGGCTTGCCATCGCGCTCGATCCGGTTGATGCCCACATCAATCACGGTGGCACCGGGCTTGATCCAGTCGCCAGGCACCATTTCCGCCCGCCCAACAGCCGCCACCACGATATCGGCGCCGCGCACAACATCGGCAATATCCTTGGTGCGGCTATGGGCCACCGTCACGGTGCAGCTGTCGCGCAACAACAGCTGCGCCATGGGCTTGCCCACGATATTGCTGCGCCCGATCACCACCGCATTCAGCCCCGACAGGCTGCCGTGATGGTCGCGCAGCATCATCAAACAGCCCAAGGGCGTGCAAGGCACCATGGCCTTTTGCCCCGTGGCCAACAGGCCCACATTCGAAATGTGAAACCCATCGACATCTTTTTCAGGGGCAATCGCATTGATCACCAGATCCTCGTTCAGATGGCCGGGCAAGGGCAGCTGCACCAAAATCCCATGCACCGCGGGATCGGCATTCAGCTGCGCAATCAGGGCCAGCAAATCGGCCTCGGATGTGGCCGCGTCCAGCTTGTGCTCGAACGAGTTCATGCCCACCTCGACCGTCTGCTTGCCCTTCGAGCGCACATAGACCTGGCTTGCCGGATCTTCCCCCACCAAAACAACAGCCAGCCCCGGGGTAATGCCATGGGCCGCTTTCATCTGGGCCACATGTTGGGCCACCTCGGCGCGCACCTTGGCGGCAAAGGCCTTGCCATCAATGATCTGGGCAGTCATCGTTCTTCTCTCCTTAGACACCTGGGCGGGAATAGTTTTCCCGGTAATGTTGCATCTGCATACGGGTGGCCAGCACCGCGTTATGCATCAAAATCGCCACTGTGACAGGGCCAACGCCGCCCGGCACCGGGGTGATCCAGCCGGCCACCTCGGCGCAGCTGTCAAAATCGGCATCGCCAACCGTGCGCCCATCAACCTGGTTGATGCCAATATCAATCAGTGCAGCCCCCGGTTTCAACATATCGCCCCGCACCAAACCGGGCTTGCCCACAGCCACAAACACCGCATCCGCCGCCCGGCTATGCATCGCCACCGATCGCGTCATGTGGTGGCACACAGTCACCGTGGCACCAAGCCCCATCAGCAAAAACGCAATCGGCTTGCCAACAATTTCTGAATGCCCGATCACGGTCACATCCAGCCCCTCTAGGGGCAGGGGCAGGGTTTTCAAAATCTCTACCGCCGCCACGGCGGTGCAGGGGCCCAGCGCCAGGTCATTATAGACAATATTGCCAATGCTGGCCGGGTGCATCCCCTCGACATCTTTCAGCGGATGCACCGATTTTTGCAGCACTTTTACCGGAATATGGGCCGGCAGCGGGCGCTGGATGATAATGCCATTCACCCGTGGATCGCCGTTCAAACCCTGAATGATACCCAGCAATTGCTCAAGCGAGATATCACCTTCATAGCTGCGCGCCTCAAAGGCCACACCGGCGCTTTGCGCGTGCTTTTGCTGGTTGCGCACATAAAGCTCGGCTGCCGCCGTGTCGCCCACGCTGATCGAAACCAGCCGCGGCGCCCACCCTTGCGCTTGCAGCTCGCCCGCGTCCTGTGCGGTTTGCGCACGCATGCGCGCGGCAATCGCGCGCCCATCAATCACTGCTGCGCGCTGCGCAGCGTCTCTGGCCCCGGACATAGTCGATCCCATTTTCAATCGGGCGCCGGCCCTTATGGCTGTGGCGGCCCATTTCATCTTGCCAGAAATACTCCTGCCAGCGGCAGGGCGGCCCGGAACGGGCCGGCTACGGCGGGGCGCAGCACCTGCGCGCCCCGCCGCCTTTTTGGTTTAGAACAAGCCTTCGATCAGGCCCGCATCGTTCAAACGGATGGTTTCCGAGGCCGGCACCCGCGGCAGGCCGGGCATGGTCATGATCTCACCGCAAATCACCACAACAAAGCCCGCCCCGGCCGACAAACGCACTTCGCGCACTGGCACCGAATGGCCTGTGGGCGCGCCACGGCGATTTGGGTCGGTGGTGAAGGAATATTGCGTTTTGGCCATGCAGATCGGCAAGTTGCCATAGCCTGCCTGCTCCCATTCGCGCAGCTGGTCGCGAATTTTCTTGTCGGCCAGCACCTCGTCGGCGCGGTAGATACGCTTTGCGATCGTGTCGATTTTTTCAAACAGGCTCATCTCGTCGTTGTAAAGCGGGGCAAAGTTGGCCACGCCCTTATCGGCAATCTCTGCCACGCGGCGCGCCAGCTCTTCTGTCCCTTCCGAGCCTTTGGCCCAGTGCTGGCACAATACCGCCTCAGAGCCCATCGAGGCCACATAGGCCTTAACCGCGGCCACCTCGGCATCGGTGTCGGTGACGAAATGGTTGATCGCCACCACAACCGGCACGCCAAACTGCTTGAGGTTCTCGATATGGCGGCCCAGGTTCGGGCAGCCCGCTTTCACGGCGTCCACATTTTCGGCACCCAGGTCGGCCTTGGCCACGCCGCCATTCATCTTCATCGCGCGCACAGTGGCCACCAGCACCACCGCAGCGGGGGCCAGGCCGGCCTTGCGGCACTTGATGTTCATGAATTTCTCGGCACCCAGATCGGCCCCGAAACCTGCCTCGGTCACCACGTAATCGGCCAGTTTCAGCGCGGTTTTCGTGGCAATAACCGAGTTACAGCCATGCGCGATATTGGCAAACGGGCCGCCGTGCACAAAGGCTGGGTTGTTTTCCAGCGTCTGCACCAGGTTGGGCTGCATGGCGTCTTTCAACAAAACGGTCATGGCGCCATCGGCCTTGATATCGCGGCAATAAATCGGGGTTTTATCGCGGCGATAGGCCACGATCATATCACCCAAGCGGCGTTGCAGGTCTTCCAGATCATTGGCCAGGCACAAGATTGCCATCACTTCCGATGCCACGGTGATGTCAAAGCCGGTTTGGCGCGGGAAGCCGTTCGAGACCCCGCCCAGCGAGGTGACGATATCGCGCAGCGCGCGGTCGTTCATATCCACCACCCGGCGCCACACCACGCGGCGTTCGTCGATCTGCAGCTCGTTGCCCCAGTAGATGTGGTTATCGATCATCGCCGACAGCAGGTTATGCGCGCTGGTGATGGCGTGGAAATCACCCGTGAAATGCAGGTTCATTTCTTCCATCGGCACGATCTGGGCATAGCCGCCACCGGCCGCGCCACCCTTCATGCCAAAGTTCGGCCCAAGCGAGGCTTCGCGAATGCAAATTGCCGCGTTTTTGCCAATACGGTTCAGGCCATCACCCAGGCCAACGGTGGTGGTGGTTTTGCCCTCGCCCGCAGGCGTTGGGTTGATCGCTGTCACCAAGATCAGCTTGCCATCTTCGCGGTCCATGACCGAGTTGATGAAATCCTGGCTTACCTTGGCCTTGTCGTGGCCATAAGGCAGCAGGGATTCGTAAGGAATGCCAAGCTTTGCACCGATCTCTTGGATCGGTTTTTTGTTGGCCTCGCGGGCAATTTCAATATCGGTCTTGTAGCTCATGACTGTGTTCCCTGCTTCGGCATCGCGCCGGAATTGCCCCTTCGATATAGAGAGGGAAACGACACCGTAAGGTCGCGTTTCCGACATTTCCCGCGTCTGTTGCGGCGATGGGTTTCGGCGCTGTTTCTTTTTGGAAACAGCGCGGGCCGCTGGGGAACGTTTGGGCCCGACAGCCACCGCGGGGGATTCGCGCCCTCAGCCCCGGCGGGCCGCAGACAGATGCGCCCAAACCGGCTGGTCAGGAATATGCAGGCGCAGCGTGTCGCCCAGCGCCACTGTGCCCTCGCGCTCGACCCACATCGTAACCCCGCGCCGCCCCCGTGCGGCGGCCTTGAACGCGGCGCCAAAGCCCGGGTGCTGTGCCTCGATCGGGCGGGCAGGCAGGCTGCAGGGGCGGTTTTCCATATCCACCACCAAGGTGGCCCCCGAAGGCGCCTGCAGCCGCGACGAGGGGGGCAGACGGGTAAAATCAGGCAGGCCCGCCACCACCATACTGGCCCCCAGCCATTCGGGCTGCAGCGCAGGCAGGCCCATGCGATCTGCGATGTCTTGCAGATCCTCGGCAGATAAAACCGACAGCTGGCGCACATTGGCGATGGGTGTATTGCGCGGGTGTTGCGCCAAAACCCGGCTGCACGATGGGCGCGTCAGCCCGCCATGGGCCTCGCCCGCGACCCCGCCAAAGCGCAACGCCATGTCGGGTACGGCTGTGGCCTGCAAGCTGGCATCGCGGTTTTCAACCACCCCCAGCCACGTGACACGCGCATAAAATTGGGTGGGCTTCAAAGCGGGCATAGCGGCACCTTTCTAGGGGGTATCTTTTAGGGGTCATCAGGGGCGGGGTTATTCCCACCAGCGGTCAATCTGGGCGATATCATCATCATCCCACCCAAAGTGATGGGCAAATTCATGCACCACAACATGGGCAATCAAATCGGGCAAATCCACATCGCCCCGGTCGTGCCATTCTGCCAGAATGGGGCGGCGAAACAGCCAAACGATATCTGGGCCAAAGGGCATGTCTTGCACAGATTTTTGCGTCAACGGGATGCCTTCGTAAAGGCCTGTCAGCTCAAGCGGGTCATCGATACCCAAATCTGCCAGCATATCGGGGCCGGGCCAATCGGCCACGCGCAGCTGCACCTGCCGGGCCAGCGCGCCAAAGGGGGCGGGAAAGCCAGCCAAGGCCTGCAAGGCCTGCGCCTCGAAATACTCTAACGTCGGATCTTGGCCAGTCATCTGCGATATGCTAATGCCCCGATAAGATTGGACGGGGCGCAGTTTGACCAGCCCCGCTCCATCTACTTTCTGAAAGCGATAGCAATGATCAAGGTGCATTCCATCCCGGGGGCGTTTTCTGCTGCCCAATGCGATGAAATCGTGGCGATTGCGCGCCAGGCCACGGCCAATGATGCCGGGCTGGTGGGCGATACCACAAACCACAATATCCGCCGTGCCGAATTGGTATGGCTAGATGAGGTGCCCGGCACCGATTGGGTGATGGCGCAAATCATCGACGTGGTGCGCCATGCCAATCGCGATGTGTTTGATTTCAGCTTGCAGGAATTTGCCGAAAGCGCCCAAGTGGCCCGCTATGGCGCCGAGCGCGAGGGGCATTTTCACTGGCATTCTGACATTGGCGACGGGCAGTTGGCCGCCAAACGCAAGCTGACGATGGTGGTGCAGCTGTCAGATCCAGACAGCTATGCCGGGGGCGATTTGCAGGTTTGGCCATCGGCTGCGGTGATCGATGCCGCGCGGCCAAAGGGCTGCGCCACGCTGTTTCCCAGCTATCTGTTGCACCGCGTCACCCCTGTGACGCAGGGCGAGCGGCATTCGCTGACCATCTGGGCGCATGGGCCTGCCTTTCGCTAAGGCAGGCGCACAGGCCGCCTAGCCCAGGCGGCGGAAGGTCAGGTAATGGGGGGTGCGCCCCTCGCGCAGGGCTTTTTGTTCGTAGCGGGTGCTGATCCAATCGCCCCAGGGCTGGCGCCAATCGTCGGCGGTTTCGGCCAGCCATTCAAACCCGTGGCGCGGCACCTCGATCAGGGTTTGGCGCACGTAATCGGGAATATCTGTGGCCACACGAAAAATGGCCCCCGGCTGCAAGACCCGCGCAAGCGGCTGCAGATGCTCGGGCGTTACAAAGCGGCGGCGGTGGTGGCGCTTTTTCGGCCAGGGGTCAGGATAAAGCAAAAACGCCCGCGCCACCGAGGCATCGGGCAGAACATCAAACAAATCACGCACATCGCCCGGGTAAACCGATACGTTCTGCGTGCCCAAACGGCGGATTTTCCCCAAAAGCATGGCCACGCCATTCATGAAAGGCTCGCAGCCGATCATTTCGACATCGGGGTTGGCGCCGGCCATATGCACCATATGCTCGCCGCCCCCAAAGCCGATTTCCAGCCAAACCGGCTTGGCCTGAAACCGCGTGGCCATATCCAGGGGCTGGCGATCTGGGTTGACATCCCAGCCCACCGCCCCCGGCGATAGCGCGTCGAGATCTTCTTGCAGGTAGTCCTTTTGGGCCTGATTCAGGGTTTTGCCATGAATGCGGCCATAGAAATTGCGCCATGGCGCATCGGGGTGTTTGTTTGATCCGGTCATGGGCTGCCCTTAACAAGAACGGGGGGCGCCGCGCAACACAGGCGCTAGGCGTCTTTCTGTGTGGCCTTTGCAGCGGCCTTCATGCGGGCCAGCAATTCGGCCTTGCTGGGCTTGGCGCCATAGGGATTTTTGGCTGTGCCCTTGCGGTTATGTTCGTCATGGCGGGGTGCGCCCTTGGGGCCGCGTGCCCCACCCATCTTGCTATAGTCCATGGTCCCATCTCCAATGTGGTGGGTAAAAACACGTCGGGGCGGCCCGTGCTGGACCGCCCCGATCGCTGCTGCTTTAGCCGATCACAGCGCGCGCTTCAACGCCTCTGCCAGATCGGTGCGTTCCCAGCTGAACCCGCCATCTGCCTCGGGGGCGCGGCCGAAATGGCCATAGGCTGCGGTGCGCTGATAAATCGGGCGGTTCAGGCCCAGATGGGTGCGAATGCCGCGCGGGGTCAGATCCATCGCTTGGGCGATGGCCGCCTCGATCGCGGCCTCATCAGCCTGGCCGGTGCCGTGGGTATCGACATAGATCGACAGGGGCCGCGCCACGCCAATGGCATAAGACAGCTGAATGGTGGCCCGGTCAGCCAGCCCCGCTGCCACGATGTTTTTGGCCAGATAGCGCGCGGCATAGGCGGCAGAACGATCGACCTTGGTTGGGTCTTTGCCCGAAAACGCCCCGCCCCCATGCGGCGCAGCACCGCCATAGGTATCGACGATAATCTTGCGCCCTGTCAGGCCCGCATCGCCATCGGGGCCGCCGATGACAAACTTGCCCGTGGGGTTGACGTGCCAGGCGGTATCAGCGCCCAGCCACCCCTCGGGCAGAACTTCGCGGATATAAGGCTCGACCACGGCGCGCACATCGTCGCTGGTCATCGCCTCGTCCAGATGCTGGGTCGACAAGACCACCGATGTCACGCCCACGGGGCGGCCATCGACATAGCGCACCGAAAGCTGCGATTTGGCATCAGGGCCCAGCGTGGGCTCGGCGCCCGATTTGCGCACTTCGGCCAGGCGGCGCAAAATGGCATGGGCGTATTGAATGGGCGCGGGCATCAGCGCCTCGGTTTCGTTGGTGGCATAACCAAACATGATGCCTTGGTCGCCGGCGCCCTCGTCTTTGTTTTCCGAAGCATTCACGCCTTGGGCGATATGGGCCGATTGCTCGTGCAAGAGGTTCGTCACCTCGACGGTTTCGTGGTGAAACTTGTCCTGCTCGTAGCCGATATCTTTGATGCAATCGCGCGCGATTTGGTCGATCCGGCCCATATATTCGGTCAGCTTGGCTTGGTCGCTTAGGCCCACCTCACCGCCGATCACCACGCGGTTGGTGGTGGCAAAGGTTTCGCAGGCCACACGGGCCTCGGGTTCTTCGGCCAAGAAGGCATCCAAAACCGCATCGGAAATACGGTCGCAAACCTTATCGGGGTGCCCCTCTGATACGGATTCAGAGGTGAAGGTGTAATTCTGTCTAGGCATGAAAAGTGCTCCATTAGGTCCAATCTGCCACGCCAGGAAGCCGTTGTGGCAGAGATGTAGCCCCGGTTACGCCCTTGGCGGCGCCCGGTCAATTGCTAAAGCCCATGCCTGCGCGCGCGTGTCTTGTTAGTCACACTCTGACACAGGGCCAAAGCCACCAGATAAAGCAGCGCAATCGGCCAATCGCCCAACTGCGCGTAAATCGTGGGCGGGACCGCGGCTGGCAAGGCCCCTTGCACAAACCCCGCCTGCCCCAGCCCCAAACTGGCGGTGACGGTGCCATCGATATCGATAATGGCGGAAATGCCCGTATTGGCCGCGCGCACCATGGGCAAGCCTTGCTCGACCGCGCGCAAACGCGCCTGCGCCAGGTGCTGATAGGGGCCCGAAACCTTGCCAAACCACGCATCATTGGTGATTTGCAGCAAAAATTCCGCGCGCGCGGGGGCAGCGGCCACATCTTGGGCAAAAACCGCCTCGTAGCAGATCAGGGGCAGCGCCTGGCCCACACCCGCAATGGGCATCAGCCGCGCACCGGGCCCCGCAGAAAAGCCCTGCCCGCCATCGGTGACAAAGCCCGTAATGCCAAGCCGCGCCATGACCCCACCAAAAGGCATATATTCGCCAAAGGGCACCAAGTGATGCTTGTCGTATATGGCGCCAACCGCGCCTTGCCCATCGATCAGCACCGCCGAATTATAAAGGCGCGTGCCCTCTTCGCGCAGCATGCCCATCACCACCGGCGCGCCTTGGGCCGCCTCGGCCACCTGTGCGATGACAGGCTGGGCATAATTGAGCGACACGGGAATGGCGGTTTCAGGCCAGATCACCAAATCGGGGCGGGCGGCGGGATCTGGGGCGGCAGGATCTGCGGCGGCGGTCAGGCGCAATTGGCGGCGGAAAAACAGCCCCGTCATGGCCGGATCCCATTTCAGATGCTGGGCGGCATTTGGCTGGATGAGGCGCAGCACGGGGCGCGCGTTATCGGCCGGGCGGGCCGCAATGGCGGCTGATTGCACAAGCTGGGCATAGGCCCCCAGCCCCAGGGCGCTGCCAAAAATCAACAGCGCCACCAAGGCCCGGCGCCGCAGCAGCGCGTAAACCCCCACCGCCAGCGCCAAAACCAGCAGTGTCAGCCCCTGCGCCCCCACAACCGCGGCCACCGGCAACAGCGGTGCCTCGATCAGAACATGGCCAAGCAAGGCCCAGGGAAAGCCTGTCAAAACATAGCTGCGCGCCAGTTCTGCGCAGGCCAAGGCCACAGCCCAAGGCACAG
>CAJXSO010000013.1 GCA_913061505.1 uncultured Lutimaribacter sp. | reverse complement strand
TATCGAAACTGCCTGCATGGGTGGCACCATCGGCCCCCACCAGCCCGGCGCGATCGATGGCAAAGCGCACGGGCAGGCCTTGCAGAGCCACATCATGCACCACCTGATCATAGCCGCGCTGCAAAAAGGTGGAATACATCGCACAAAACGGGCGCATTCCACCGGCGGCCAAAGCCCCGGCAAAGGTAACGCCGTGCTGTTCGGCAATGCCCACATCAAACACCCGGCTTGGGTAGCGTTCTGCCATCAGATTCAGGCCAGTGCCATCGGGCATCGCGGCGGTTACGGCGCAAATACGCGGGTCGCGCGCGGCCAGATCTGTAAGAGTGCGCCCAAAGACCGAGGTATAAGACGGCGCGTTCGAGGGCGCTTTTTGCTGCTTGCCCGTCACCACATCAAAGCGCGCGGTGGCATGGCCCTTGTCATCGGCGCGCTCAGCCGGGCCATAGCCCTTGCCCTTTTTTGTCAGCACATGGATCAGCATAGGCCCGGTTGCGCGCGCTTTGACGGTGCGCAGCACTGGCAACAGCTGGTCCAGATCGTGGCCATCGATGGGGCCCACATAGGAAAAGCCCAGCGCCTCGAACAAGGTGCCGCCAACGGCCATGCCTTTTAGCATGTCTTTGGCGCGCTTGGCCCCTTCGCGAAACGGCTCTGGCAGCAGGCTAACCGCACCTTTGGCGGCGGCACGAAATTCTTGAAATGGCTCGCCCGCATAAAGCCGGCTTAGGTAAGACGACAGCGCACCCACCGGCGGGGCGATGCTCATTTCATTGTCGTTCAAAATAACGAACAGGCGCTTTTTCAGATGGCCTGCGTTGTTCATCGCCTCAAAGGCCATACCCGCGCTCATCGAGCCATCGCCGATCACCGCAATGGCATCGCCCAGCCCGCTTTCGATAGTGCCACCCAAATCGCGCGCCACGGCAAAGCCCAGGGCGGCAGAAATAGAGGTTGAACTATGCGCCGCACCAAAGGGATCGAAGGGCGATTCGCTGCGTTTGGTAAACCCAGACAGCCCGTCTTTTTGGCGCAGCGTGCGAATGCGATCGCGCCGGCCTGTCAGTATCTTATGCGGGTAAGACTGGTGCGAGACATCCCAAACCAGCTTGTCCTTTGGCGTGTCAAACACCGCGTGCAAGGCAACCGTCAGCTCGACCACGCCCAGGCCCGCGCCCAAATGGCCACCTGTTTCCGACACGGCGCTGATGGTTTCAGCGCGCAGCTCGTCGGCCAACTGGCGCAGCTGCGCATCTGACAGCCGCTTCATATCGGCTGGAACATGCACAGTATCAAGCAGCGGTGTTACGGGTCTGTCACTCATCAAGGCCCCTCCGGGGGTGTCAGCTTTCGCGGGCAATAACGAAGCGGGCAGCCTGACGCAAGCAATCGGCGCCATCGCCATAGCCAGATAGCGCGTCGCAGGCATGATCAACCAAAGTTTTCGCCTGGGTCTTTGCCGCCTCTAGCCCCAAAAGCGATACAAAGGTGGCTTTGCCAGCTTGCGCATCCTTGCCCACCGCCTTGCCGGTTTTGGCAGCGTCGCCCGTAACATCTAGCACATCGTCCCACACCTGAAAGGCCAGCCCCAGCGCATCGCCATAGCGCGCCAAGGGGGCCAAATCGGCCCCGGCCAAGCGCGCGCCGGCTGTCGCGCTCCAGGTAATCAGGGCGCCGGTTTTACCTGCCTGCAATTCGGTGATCTGCGCCAAATCCAGCGGCTGTGCCGCGGTTTCGGCCGCAATATCCAGCATTTGCCCCCGCACCATGCCACCCGCGCCCGCCGCACGCGCCAATGACAGGCACAGATCGGCGCGCACATCGCCCATAGGGTGGCACGCCGGGCAGGCCAGCATTTCAAAGGCCAGCGTTTGCAGCGCATCGCCTGCCAAAACAGCGGTGGCCTGATCCCATTTGATATGCACGGTCGGTTGGCCGCGGCGGGTGCTGTCATCATCCATACAGGGCAGATCATCATGCACCAGCGAATAGGCATGCAGCGCCTCGATGGCGGCGGCGGGCCATTCTGATTGATGGTCGGGCACATCATGCAGGCGGGCCGATTCTGCCACCAACAGCGCCCGCAACCGTTTGCCGCCACGGCTGGCATAGGCCATGGCATCGGCAATGACGCCATCATATTGGCCAATCTCGCGGTCAAGCCGGGCTTGCACCAGCGCCGCCACCTGGGCCATACGCGCCTGCAGCACGGGCTACAGCCCTTCGACCGGGGTTAGGCCCGCGGGGGTGCCCTGGCCATCCAGCGTGATGGCCGCCACTTTTTCTTCGGCTTCTTTCAGCTTGGCCTCGCAGCGCTTTTTCAGCTCGGCGCCACGTTCGTATAGGGCGATAGATTGCTCTAGCGGCACATCGCCCCGTTCCAGCTTGCCCACCACATCTTCTAGGGCGCGCATGGCCTCTTCAAAGCTCATCTCGGCCACGGGTTTATCGCTCATGCGGGTGCCTCCTGTAATGCGCTGACGTGGGCGGCAACCGATGCCGCCAATGCCGCCAGATCGTAACCGCCTTCCAGCACCGATACCACCCGCCCTGCGCAATGTTTTGCAGCCAAAGCGCACAGGTTTTGCGTAAGCCAGGTGAAATCATCTTCGTGCCAGTTCAATTGCGCCAGCGGGTCGGCGCTGTGGGCGTCAAAGCCTGCGGAAATAAGCAATAAATCCGGGCAAAACGCATCGATCTGGGGGAAAACGCGCGCCTGATACAGGGCGCGCATCGCCGCGCCGTCACTGCCCGGGGCCAGGGGCAGGTTGACCACCTGCCCATGCGCGCCGGTTTCATCGGCCCGGCCACTGCCCGGCCATAAGGGCATTTGATGGCTGGAAAAAAACAGCACATTCGGTTCGTCCCACAGCAGATCTTGGGTGCCGTTGCCGTGGTGCACGTCAAAATCCACAATCGCCACGCGCCCCAGCCCATGGCGCTGCAGGGCGTGTTGGGCCGCAATCGCCACATTGCCAAACAGGCAAAACCCCATCTGGCGGGTGCGTTCGGCATGGTGGCCCGGGGGGCGGGTGGCCACAAAAGCGTTATGCGCTTGGCCCGACAGCACCGCATCTACCGCAGCCAGGGCCCCGCCCACGGCATGGCGCGCCGCCGCCACCGAACCAGGCGACATATGCGTATCTTCATCCAGCATCACCAGGCCCTGCGCCGGGGCGCTGGCCAGAATATGCTGCAGGTGGCTTTGCGGGTGGCACAGCAAGATATCATCGTCGCTGCACGCAGGCGCGGCCAGGCGCAGCAGGCCCGGCCTATCGGCCAGCACCGTTTCGATGGCCTGTAGGCGCGCCACCTGTTCGGGGTGGCCTGCCGGGGTTTCATGGCCCAAACAGGCCGGGTGGGTGAAAAGGGCGGTGGGTTTGCGTGTGCTCATATCAGTCTCTAATCACGGTATCAGAGCCGGTAGCGGCCAAAAACCCGGCTAATCGGTGGCCAACATGTAACCGGCGCCGCGCACCGTTTGCAAATAGCGCGGTTGCTTTGGGTCTGTCTCTATTTTGCGGCGCAGGCGGGTGATTTGCACATCAACGGCGCGCTCTTGGGCCTGCCCACCTTGGGCGGCACCACCACGGCCCAAATCCTCGACCAGCTTTTGGCGGCTGATGGGGTGGCCCGGCATACTGGCGAAAATGCGCATCAACTGCGCCTCGGTGGCGGTCAGGCGCACAGGCTGATCGCCCTGCCACATTTCACCACGCTCGATATCGTAGCGAATTTGGCCCAGATGCAGCACTTTGGGCGCCATTGCCGTTTCTGCCACCTCGGGCATGCGGCGCAAAATGGCGTTGATACGCAGCAGCAATTCGCGCGGCTCGAACGGTTTTGCCAGATAATCATCGGCGCCGGCTTCCAGCCCCTTGATGCGATCTTCGGTTTCGCCCTTGGCGGTCAACAGCATGATGGGGGTTTGCATTTTCTCGCGAATGGCATGTGCCAGGCTGATCCCGTCTTCGCCGGGCATCATGACATCGAGAACGATCAAATCAAATTCCAGGCCCGCCAGCAAACGCCGGGCATGGGCCGCATCGCGGGCGGTAGAGACCAAAAAACCGTTGCGCAGCAGAAATTGGGCCAGCAATGCACGAATGCGCTGGTCGTCATCCACGATCAGCAAATGGGCATCGATGTCGCTCACGCTCCGCTCTCCTTTAGGGCAAGATAGCGGCGGCGCATATCTGCGTCCATCATTGCCTCGAGAACCTGCCGAAAGCCGGCCACAGCCTGTGGGCCTGCTGCACGATAGGCGGCACGCATCCGGGCGCGTTGGGCGTCAGACAGGCGCTGTTCCAGCGCGCGGCCATCATCTGTTAGAAACAAATGCCGCTCGCGTTTATCAGCGGTGCCCACGCGGCTTTCCACCAGGCCATCTTCGATCAGTGTGCGCAAGACGCGGTTCAGCGATTGCTTGGTAACCCCCAAAATCGCCAATAGGTTATTCACCGTGGTGCCGGGCGCACGGTTGATGAAATGCACGGCGCGGTGATGGGCCCGGCCATATTCCATATCGGCCAAGATACGATCAGGGTCGGCGGTGAACCCACGATAGGCAAAAAACATCGCCTCGATCCCTTGGCGCAACTGTTCATCGGTGAGAAACAGCAGGTTTTCCCCGAGGGCTGGGTCAGACATGGGGCCTCCTTTGCGATTGGCCAATCTGCCGGGCAGTTTATGTCAGCCTTGTTGACATTCCAAGTGTGAACTGGTAGCGAATCGCAGTTTCTGCGCAATATTATGACCGAAGCGGTCTTAAAATGCGCAACTTATGCAAAAGCTGGCTGATGGAGGCGCAAATGGCTGGGTATGACGACCGCGATGGCAAGATCTGGATGGATGGCAAGCTGGTGGAGTGGCGCGATGCCAACGTCCATATTCTAAGCCACGCGCTGCATTACGCCAGCTCGGTGTTCGAGGGCGAGCGCTGCTATAATGGCACGATCTTTAAATCGCGCGAGCATTCGCAGCGCCTGCTGAAATCGGGCGAGCTGCTGGATATGCCCATTCCCTATACCGTCGAGCAGATCGAAGAGGCAAAATACGCCATGCTCAAGGCAAATGGCTGGACAGATGCCTATGTGCGCGCAGTGGCATGGCGGGGCGCTGGCGAGGATATGGGCGTATCGTCCAGCCGCAACCCCGTGCGCCTGGCGGTGGCTGGCTGGGAATGGGGCGCCTATTATGGCGACGCCAAAATGAAAGGCGCCAAGCTGGACATCGCAAAATGGAAACGCCCCTCGCCCGAAACCATCCCCACCGCCGCCAAAGCTGCGGGGCTATACATGATTTGCACCATGTCCAAACACGCGGCCGAGGCTAAGGGCTGCTCGGACGCGCTGTTCATGGATTACCGCGGTTACGTGGCCGAAGCCACCGGCGCCAACGTGTTTTTCGTGAAAGATGGCGAGGTGCACACCCCCATCCCCGATTCCATTCTAAACGGCATCACCCGCCAAACCGTGATTGGCATGCTGCAGGCCAAAGGCATAACAGTGCACGAACGCCACATCATGCCCGACGAGCTGGCCGATTTCCAGCAATGCTGGCTGACAGGCACCGCAGCCGAGGTAACACCCGTAGGCCAGATCGGCGATTACACCTTCGAGGTGGGCGCCCTGACGCGCGAGATTGCAGAAGATTACGAAAAGCTGGTGCGCAGCTAAGCAAAGCGCCAGAAACAAGAAAACACCCCGCAGGCAACTGTGGGGTGTTTTTTGTTGCGGCAGCCTTTGACCCAACCCCCTAAAAATCAACCCCGCGTTGGGCTTTGATGCCGGCTTTGTAGGGGTGTTTCACCTCTTCGATCACCGAAACCAGATCGGCGTAATCGCAGATTTCCACCGGGGCATCGCGGCCTGTCAGGATAACGCCGGTTTTGGGTGCGCGGGCATCAAGCGCTGCAATCACTGCGGCCGGGGTGATTTGGGAATAGCGCAGGGAAATGTTGATCTCGTCCATGATGATCAGGTCGTAATCGCCCGATGCCATCATGGCGGCGCCTTTGGCCAATGCGGCCTCGGCGGCAAGGCGATCGCGCTCTTTATCTTGGGTATCCCAGGTAAACCCCTCGCCCATCATGTGCCAATCCACCTGGCCCAGCTGGTCGAAAAACTGCTTTTCGCCAGTTTTCCATTTGCCCTTGATAAACTGCACCACACCCACGCGTTGGCCCCAGCCCAGCGCGCGAATGGCCACGCCAAAGGCAGACGAGGATTTACCCTTGCCATTGCCAGTATGCACCAACACCAGCCCTTTCTCGGGGTCGCGCAATTCCTGTTGCTTTTCACGATGCGCCTGCTGCACCGCTTGCATCTTTGCTTTATAGGTTTCCGCCTCGGTCATCTGCCGCTCCGTTTATTCCAAAAATCCGCTCTGCGTGCTCTGCCATATAGATACGCATCCACGGCGTATAGATATCTGGCGTTTCCGACAGCTCTGCCATCAGTTCAGACATATGCACCCAACGGGTTTGCATCACCTCGTTGGGGTTGGGCGCGAGCGGCACATCAGGGCTGGCCTGCCCCAAAAACAGCGCCACCACCTCGTGTTCGTGCAGGCCATTGCCCACATCGGCGCTGTATTCCACCGTGCCGCGCGGCTGCAGGGCAAGGCCGGTGATGCCCAGCTCTTGCTGCAGGCGGCGCTGGGCGCATGCCATGTCATCCTCGCCCCAATGGGGGTGGGTGCAACAGGTGTTGGCCCACAAACCGGGCGTATGATATTTGCCCATGGCCCGGCGCTGCACCAGCAACCGCCCCTGTGCCACAACAAAAACCGATACCGCACGATGGCGCAACGCACGCTGGTGCACCGCCAGCTTTTCCACTGGCTGCAACACCCCGTTCACCCATGCCGGGATTAGATCTGACATTGTTTTGCCCATTTACGCATGCCGCCCCGATAGGCAAAAAACCCCCAATTGCCAAGCCTTTCCAGCCCCCCTTGGCGGCGCTGGGCGGCTGTGGCAATACACACCCACCCAAAGGAGAGCACAGTGCCCCAAGACCTGACATCGCTGCGCATGCTGGCCGGGCTGCCCTTTGATACCGTTATCGATGTGCGCTCGCCCGCGGAATATGCCGAAGACCACGTGCCAGGGGCTATCAACCTGCCTGCGCTCAGCAATGCAGAACGCGCGATCGTTGGCACGATTTACAAACAGGAAGACCCGTTCAAAGCGCGCAAAATTGGCGCGGCGATGGTGGCGCGCAATGCCGCCCAGCACCTTGATGGGCCCTTGGCCACCATGCCCGGGGGCTGGCGCCCCTTGGTCTATTGTTGGCGCGGCGGGCAGCGTTCGGGCTCGTTCACCTCGATCTTGCAGCAAATCGGCTGGCGCGCCGATGTTGTAAAGGGCGGCTACAAGGCCTATCGCCGCTTGGTTGTGCAGGCGCTTTATCATCAGCCCGTCGCCCAGCCCATTGTGTTGGTCGATGGCGGCACGGGGTCTGCGAAAACCGAAATTCTGGCGCATTTGGCGCAGATCGGCGCGCAGGTGCTGGATTTAGAAGGCATGGCCAATCACCGCGGGTCGGTGTTTGGCAACATGGGCGCGCAACCGGCGCAAAAGATGTTTGAATCGCGCATCGCAATGGCGCTGGCCCAGGCACAGCCCGAACGCCCGCTCTATATCGAGGCCGAAAGTTACAAAGTGGGCGATCTGCTGCTGCCGCCCATGCTGTGGCAAGCCATGCAAGCTGCCAAGCGGGTGGTGGTGCACGCAGATTTGCCCAGCCGCGCGCAGTTTTTGGCACATCGCTATACCGAGATCACCAGCGATGCGCAGCGGCTGGCCGAAACCCTGCAGGCGCTGCGCCCCTATCACAGCGCCGAACAGCTAGAGGCATGGCAAGACATGGCACGAAACCGCCAGTTTGTGCCGCTTGCCGAACAGTTGATCGCCCAGCATTACGACCCGCGCTATGGCAAAAAGGCGGCCAGCCGCGCAGCGGCTGTTGCCCATGTACCCCTGGCCAATATGCAGCCCCCCGCGTTACAGGCCGCAGCGGTGGAAATAGTCTCTATAACAGGGAAATAGAGACTGGCCCGGCAGATAGCTGGCCAATGATTGCCGCCTCGAAACCGGCCTGTTTCAGCGCCCCCAAAACCGCATCGGCCTGGGGCTGGGGCACCGCCGCCAATAGCCCACCCGCGGTTTGCGGATCATAAAGCAGGCGGGTTTGCGGGCCATCGGGGCCAAAAACCGGCATTGCATCCATATTCGCCTGCATTAGGGTCGAATGATGCCCGGCACCCGCCAATGCGGCCGCACCTTGGTAGAGCGGAATTTGCCCCAAATCCAGCTGCGCCGACAGCCCCGAGGCATGGCAGATCTGGCCCAGGTGGCCCGCCAGGCCAAAGCCCGTCACATCGGTCATGGCATGGGCCACAGGGCGCAAAAGCGCGGCGGCCGGGCCCTGTGGCCGGGCCATTTCAGCCAGCATCAGGGTCACATCACGCCCCCTTGCAGCGCCTTGCATATGGGCTGCCAAAATCGTGCCCGTGCCGATGGGCCGGGTCAGCACCAGCATATCGCCTGGCCGCGCGCCTGCCACGGTGATGGCGGGCTGGTCTGTTGGCATCAGGCCGGTGATGGAAAACCCGATCGTCAGCTCGGCGCCCATGGTGGTGTGCCCGCCCACAATCTGCGCACCCTCGGCGGTGAAAACCGCTGCTGCGGCTTGCATGATTTCGGCCAGGCTGCGGGCCTGCAGGGCGGGCGCCATACGCGGCAGCACGATCTGCGCCAGAACCGCCTGTGGGCGGGCGCCCATCGCCCAGATATCGCCCAGCGCGTGCACTGCGGTAATCTGCGCCATCTGCCGCGGATCGTGGATAAAGGCGCGCAGGTGGTCGGTTGTCAGCACCTGGGTTTCGCCCCCCACACGCAGCACCGCCGCATCATCGCCGGGGCCTGCCAGAATATCGGCCCGGGGTGGCTGGTTTAGCCCGGCCAGCGCCTGCCCCAGCACGCCATGGCCCACCTTGGCCCCACAGCCCCCGCATAGCGGTTTGTCTTGCAGCATCTCGGCCACATCTTGGGCCATATCTGCTGGCGGGGCGGGGGGCGCCATGGCGGGCAGGTCGCAAAGCCGCGCCATAAACTGCGTATCGATGCGGTTTTTCAACGCCCACAGCCATCGCCCCTTTAGCGCCACGCCCAGCTTTTCGGCCAAGGCGCGCTGGCCGCCCAGCGATACCAGCTTTAGATAATCGCGCTGCGGCACAAAGCGGCGCATGTGCCCCGCCCCCAAGGCCGCCCTGAGATTTTGAAACAAAAACGGGGCGGCGCGCACCGCAAAAACCCCCGCCTTGGGCCGTGGATGGCCCTGAATGCTGGCGCAATCGCCCACGGCAAAAACACTGGGGTCGCCCAAAACCTGCAAATGGGTGTCAACGCTGATAAAGCCCTCGCTTTGCGGCAGGTCGGTGCTGGCCACCCAAGAATGCGGCACCGCGCCCGCGGCGCCCAGAATAAACCCTGCGGGGTGCTGGCTGCCATCTGGCAGTTGCACGGCGCCGGGCACCACCTGCGCCACGCCACAGCCCAGATGCAGCTGCACATCCTGCGCAGCCATTTCCGCCTGCAGATGATGGCCCGTGCGGCGCGGCACCCCGGCCAAGGCCTGCCCACGTTCGTAAACATGCACCTGCGGATTAGCCCCAAGGCCCCGCA
The DNA here is from genome assembly GCA_913061505.1 of uncultured Lutimaribacter sp. Taxonomy (GTDB): domain Bacteria; phylum Pseudomonadota; class Alphaproteobacteria; order Rhodobacterales; family Rhodobacteraceae; genus CAJXSO01. The sequence goes on along the minus strand of CAJXSO010000013.1, from coordinate 55,381 downwards.
GCGCATGGGCCATGGCCATGGCCAATTCAACCCCCGCAATGCCGCCGCCAATCACCGCCACAGTTGGCGGGCGGCGGCCTGCGCCCACATCGGCCAGAAAATCTTGCCAGGCTTCGGCATAGCGATCCAGCGGTTTGACCGGCACGGCATGCTGTTGAAACCCCGGCATTTGCGGCATTTCCGCAGTGATACCAATATCGATCGAGGCCACATCATAGGCCACCGGCGGCTGGCCCTGCAACAGCACCTGCTTTGCCCCGCGATCTATGCCGCAGGCCCGGCCCAATAGCAGCCGCGCCCCGGCAGCGCGGGCCAATTGCACCAGATCGATATCTAGCTGATCGCGGCTGTAATGGCCCGCGATATGGCCTGGCAACATGCCCGAATAAGGCGCAGTGGGCCCCGGGTTGATCACCGTCAGCCGCACACCGGGCAGCGGGCGCATGGCCCACATTCGCAACACCAGTGCGTGGGTATGGCCACCGCCCACCAACACCAGATCGCGGGTTAGGGGTATATCAGGCAGCATCAGCGCGCCCCTTTTGGTTGGCCCACCCCCAAACCGGGGTTTTAGGCGAATAGGTTTTTATAGGTATCGCGCAGGATGTTTTTTTGCACCTTGCCCATCGTATTGCGCGGCAATTCATCAACCACCACCAAACGCCGGGGGTGTTTGAACCGCGCCAATTGGCTGGACAGCGCCTGCAAAATGGCAGGCTCGTCCGGGGTGGCACCCTTTTGCCGGGCCAAAACGCCCACGGGTGTTTCCCCAAAATCGGGGTGAGGCACGCCGATGACCGCGCTTTCCAGCACGCCGGGCTGCGCATCTAGCAGCTCTTCTATCTCTTTGGGGTAAATGTTGTAGCCCCCGGAAATGATCAGGTCTTTGCCACGGCCCACAATATGCACGTAACCATCGGCATCGATCATCCCCAGATCGCCGGTGATGAAAAACCCGTCTTCGCGCAGCTCTTCGCGGGTTTTCTCGGGCATTTGCCAATAGCCTTTGAACACATTGGGCCCACGCACCTCGATCTGGCCAATCTCGCCCTGTGGCAGGGTTTCGCCAGTGTCTGGGCTGGTGATTTTCAGCTCGACCCCGGGCAGGGGGAAGCCCACTGTGCCTGCGCGCCGCTCGCCCTGATAAGGGTTCGAGGTGTTCATATTGGTTTCAGTCATGCCGTAGCGTTCCAATATGCGGTGGCCTGTGCGCTGTTCGAATTGCACATGGGTTTCAGCCAGCAAAGGCGCCGAGCCTGAAATAAACAGCCGCATCCCCGATGCCAGCTGCGCGGTGAATTCGGGCTGGTCTAGCAGGCGGGTGTAAAAGGTGGGCACGCCCATCATGGTGGTGGCGCGGGGCATATCGCGCAAAATTGCCTGCACATCGAAGCCGGGGTAGAAAAGCATCTGCGCGCCCGACAAAAGGCAGATATTTGTGGCCACAAACAACCCGTGTGTGTGAAAGATGGGCAAGGCATGCATCAGCACATCTTTGTCAGAAAACTGCCAGCTATCGGCCAGCACCTCGGCGTTAGATAGCAGGTTGGCATGGGTCAGCATCGCCCCTTTCGAGCGCCCGGTGGTGCCCGATGTATATAAAAACGCGGCCAAATCATCGGGTTGGCGGGGCACAGTGGCAAATTCCAGCGGCTGATCTGCGGCCAGATCGGCAAAACTGCCTGTGCCATTGGCGTTCAACACCTCAAGCTGGGCACCAGCGGCCTGCGCCACCGGCAAAAGGGTGCTGGCATTGGCGGCATCGCAAATCAGCAGTTTGGCACCGCTGTTTTCCACGAAATAGGCCACTTCGGCTGCGGTATAGGCTGTGTTCAAGGGCAGAAAAATAACCCCCGCCTGAACACAGGCTGCATAGACCGCCAAGGCCTGGGGTGATTTGGCAATTTGCACGGCCAGCCTGTCGCCGGGCCGCAGGCCCAAATGCCCCAAAACATGCGCAAACTGCGCCGCCATACCCACAAAGGCCCCATGCGACAGCACGCTGCCATCGGCCAAGGTGATAAACGCCGTTTCCTGGCCCTGATAGCGCTGGAAAAGCGCGTCGTAGAGTGTGTTTGCCATGGTCTGCCCCCTATTTCTGCAGCTGTTATAAGCCGGGCGCCTGCCCTTGGTCCAGCCGGGGCATTGACGATTTCCCCCGCCCAGATAAGCATGCGCATAAAGCGACAGGAGACAGGCCATGAACCCGCTGCGGGGCATTTTGTTTAAACTGGCATCTGTCAGCATGTTCATCACCATGGCCTCGCTGATCAAGGCAACAGCCGATCATGTGCCGCCCGGGCAGGCGGTGTTTTTTCGCTCGTTTTTTGCCATTCCGGTTATTTTAGCCTGGCTGTGGCTGCGGCGCGATCTGTCTACGGGGCTGCGTGTGACCAGCCCAATGGGCCATTTCTGGCGCGGCTTTGTGGGCACCAGCGCCATGGGGCTTGGCTTTGCAGGCCTGGGCCTGTTGCCCCTGCCCGAGGTCACCGCCATCGGCTATGCCGCGCCGCTGCTGACGGTGGTGTTTGCCGCCATGTTTTTGGGCGAAGAGGTGCGGGCCTTTCGCCTGGCTGCGGTGTTTTTGGGGCTGGTGGGCGTGGGCGTGGTGCTGGGCCCCCGCCTGACAGTGTTTTCTAGCGACACAATCGAAACCGCAGCCGCCTTTGGTGCCATGCTGGTGCTGATGGGGGCGGTTTGTGCGGCTTTGGCGCAGATTTACGTGCGCAAAATGGTCCAAACTGAACAAACCTCGGCGATCGTTTTTTACTTTTCGCTTACCTCGACGCTGCTGTCGCTGCTGACCCTACCATTTGGCTGGGTTGTGCCCGCCCCTACCGAGGCGGGCTTGCTGGTGGTGGCGGGTGTTTTGGGCGGTATGGGGCAGATTTTTCTAACCTCGGCCTATCGCTATGCCGCGGCCAGCGTGGTGGCACCGATTGATTATGCCTCGATGGTGATGGCCATTGGCATTGGCTATTTCGTCTTTGCCGAAGTGCCCACACTGCAAATGCTGGCAGGCGCAGGGCTGATCATTTTTGCCGGCGTGCTGATTATCTGGCGCGAACAGGCCCTGGGCCTGCGCCGGGAAAAAGCGCGCCAAGGGATTACGCCGCAAGGCTGATCAACGCAGATCAGCCATCGCCGCACCCGCATAGACAAAGGGCATCCACACCCGCCGCAACCGCCCAAGGGCAAACCGCGGGGGCACGATCTGCATGGCCCTGGGCACGGTGCCGGGCCGGCCCAACACCAGATCGGCCAACAGCTGGCCCGTGAAACTGCCCATCGCCACGCCATTGCCATGATAGGCAAACCCGGCCCAAGCCTGCCCAATACCGGGCACGGGGCCACAATAGGGCAGCAAATGCGCGCTTAGGCACACCATGCCAGACCAGCCCCAAGGCACCTCGACATGCGCCCATGCGGGGAACATGCGGCGAAAATGGCGCTGGGTAACAGCGGCCGCAGCCCTGTCGGCGCGCGGCGAAGATACCAGCCCGCCGCGGCGCCCAAACAAAAACCGGCCATCGGGCATCAGGCGGAAATAGTGCAGCAAATGGCGGCTATCAAAAGCCATCTGGGCGCTGGTCCAACCGGCCTGTTGCTGCTCGTCTGCGGTTAATACCCGCGTCACCAGCACATTTGATTGCGCCGGCATGTAGCGGGCCGCCATCCAGGGTGGCACATCCTCGGATGCATAGCCATTGGTGGCCAATACCAGCCGCCGCGCCCGCACATGGCCTTGGGGCAGATGCAGGCTGTGGCCGGCACTATCGCTATCAATGCGCTGCACGGGGCTGGCCCCAAAAACCCGCACGCCGGCCCCCAGGGCGGCCTGTAGCAGGCCCAACAGGTATTTGCGCGGGTTCAATGCAAATCCCAGGGGCAGTGTCATGCCGCCGTGAAACGGGCCATTCATTCCCAAACCTGCCAATTCGGCCCTGTCATGCAGCACCGGATCCACGCCATAGGCCCGCGCCACATCGGCCGCCCCGGCCTCGATCTGGGCCATGGCGCGGGGGCTGTGGGCCAGCAGGGTTTCCCCATGCGAGTGGCAATCGGCATCGATATGATGGGCGCGCAACAGCCCTGCCACGGTATCGATTGCGCGGCGTTCGGCGCGCTGCCATTGCGCCAAACCATCAGCCCCCAGGCGCGCCGCGATTTGCGCCGTGCTGGCCTTGGCGCCACCCAGGCAGCAAAAACCACCATTGCGCCCAGATGCCCCCCAGCCCGGGTGCCCCGCATCCAGCACCACAACATCGGCCCCGGCCTGTGCCAGGGCCAACGCGGCCGACAGGCCGGTAAAGCCGGCGCCCACCACCGCCACATCGGCCTGGCCCACGCCCACCCATGCGGGGCACGCCAGCTGCGCATCGGGCACGGTGCTGGCCCAGAAATTGTGCTGCGCTGGCCCCGGCCCGTAGGCATGGGCGCCAAAAATACGCCTCATTGCGCCCGCGCTGCGGCCTGCGCATCGCGCTGTTGGGCCAGGCTGGCGCGTTTCGATATCAGCGAGGCGGTAATAACCCCCACTGTGACAATGGCGATCATAATGGTGGATAGCGCGTTGATTTCCGGGCTGACCCCCAGCCGCACCGCCGAGAAAATCTTGATAGGCAGGGTGGTGGCCGATGGGCCGGCGGTGAACGAGGCAATCACCAGATCATCCAGCGACAGGGTAAAGGCCAGCAGCCAGCCCGACACAACCGCCGGCGCGATGATCGGCAAAGTCACCAGACGAAAGGCCGTGAACGGCGTGCAGCCCAGATCTAGCGCCGCCTCTTCCAGCGAGCGATCAAAGCTGACCAAACGCGACGACACAACCACCGAAACATAACACATGGCAAAGGTGGTATGCGCCAAGATGATGGTCAGCACACCACGATCCAGCCCGATGCCAATGAACAATAGCAGCAGCGACAGGCCGGTAATAACCTCGGGCATCACCAAAGGCGCGTAGATCATGCCAGAAAACAATGTGCGCCCGGCAAACCGCCCGCTGCGCACCAAAACATAAGCCGCCATCGTGCCCAAGACAGTGGCCAAACTAGACGAGGCAACCGCCACTTTCAGCGTCACCCATGCCGCATCAAGAAAGGCCTGGTTGCCCAGCAATTCGCCATACCAGCGGGTAGAAAACCCCGCCCATACTGTTACCAGCTTTGAGGCGTTGAAGCTGTAGATCACCAAGATGACCATGGGCAGGTACAAAAAGGCAAATCCCAATGTCAGCGATGTGGCGTTGAACCATGTAAAGCGCCGCATGATCAGCCCTCGCGCTCGCGTTGTTTTTGTTCGTTACGCTGAAACAGGATGATGGGAATGATCAAGATCAGCAGCAAGATCACCGCCACAGCCGAGGCCACGGGCCAATCGCGGTTGTTGAAAAACTCTTCCCACAGCACCTTGCCAATCATCAGCGTGCCCGAGCCGCCCAAAAGCGATGGAATAACAAATTCGCCCAGCGCCGGGATGAACACCAAAAAGCACCCGGCAATAATGCCCTGGCGCGACAGTGGCACCGTAACCAGCCAAAAGGCCGTTAACCGCGAGCACCCCAGATCTTCGGCGGCTTCCAGCAGGGCATCATCCATCTTTTCCAGCGCCGCGTAGATCGGCAAGATCATAAAGGGCAGGTAGGTGTAGACGATGCCGATATAAACGGCTGTGTTGGTGTTCAAAATCGTCAGCGGCTGGTCGATCAGGCCCAGCCCTTGCAGCAGCTGGTTTAACAGCCCCTCGTTCGACAAAATGCCCATCCACGAATAAACCCGGATCAGGAAACTGGTCCAAAAGGGCAAGATCACCAGCATCATCAGCGTGGCACGCCAATGTTCGGGCGCGCTGGCCATGCCATAGGCAATGGGGTAGCCCACCAGCAGCGTCAGCAGCGTGGAAATCAGCGCAATTTGCACCGAAGACAGATAGGCGCGCCAATACAGCTCGTCTTGGGTGAGAAAGGTAAAGTTTTCAAAATCAAGCTGTTGCAAAAACCCCCAGATACCTGCCCAGCCTTCGGAAAAATCGAGCGTGGGCAGATAGGGTGGAATGGCCAGCGCGGTATCGGACAGGCTGATTTTCAGCACAATCAGAAACGGCACCAAAAACAGCGCCAGCAGCCAAAGATAGGGAACCGCAATCAGCAAAGCGCGCCGCATGTGCCTAGCCCTCTAGCACGGCGGCGGCCGTGTCTGTCCAGCTGAGCCAAACCGCGTCTTCCCATGTCAGGCTGCGGCGCGACAGGCGGCGGGTATTGGCGGTTTGGGCCTTCATCATCGTGCCGTTGGGCAGGCGCACATGATAGGTCGAGATATTGCCCAAATAGGCGATATCGATGATCTTGCCCTGAATGCGATTTGCCGCCTCGTCAGGCGGTTCGGCGGAAATGGCCACTTTTTCAGGGCGCAGCGCCAAAAAGCATTTTTGCCCCGGCGCAAAGGCGCGGTTGGTTTTTGCGTGAAACTGCGGCTGCCCCTCGGCCCAGTCAATGGCGTATCCATCGCCTGCAGGGTGCGGGGTGGCGGCACCCTCGATGATGTTCACATCGCCAATAAAATCAGCCACATAAACGGAATTGGGCTGTTCATAGATCACCGCAGGCGTGGCCACCTGCATGATACGGCCCTCGTCCATCACCGCCACGCGGCTGGCCACGGTCATGGCTTCTTCCTGGTCATGGGTGACAATCACAAAGGTGGTGCCGGTTTTTTCCTGAATATCCATCAGTTCAAACTGCGTGTCTTGGCGCAGTTTTTTATCCAACGCGCCCAATGGCTCGTCTAGCAACAGCAGCTTTGGCGCCTTGGCCAGGCTGCGCGCCAGGGCCACGCGCTGGCGTTGACCGCCCGAAATTTGATGCGGCTTGCGGCGGGCAAAGCGTTCGAGCCGGGTTAATTTCAACATCTGCTCTACGCGCGCGGCCAGCTGGGTTTTTTCCATTGCCTCGCGGCGCAGGCCAAAGGCGATATTGTCCCAGACCGACAGATGCGGAAACAGCGCATAGGACTGAAACATCATGTTCACAGGCCGTTTATTGGGCGGCACGCCGGCCATGTCTTGGCCCGCGATCAAGATCTGCCCCTCGCTGGGGTTTTCAAACCCCGCCAGCATGCGCATCATCGTGGTTTTGCCACAGCCCGAGGGCCCCAGCAGCGCAAAAAATTCGCGCGTGTAAATATCTTGGGTCAGGTTATCGATTGCCGTGAAATCGCCAAACCGCTTGGTTACATTCTTGAATTGGATCAGCGGCTTTTCATCGGGGTTATCCCAAGGCGCGAAAACCGTTTGTGCCATGCCTGCCCCCACAGCAAAAAATGGGGCCGCCCCACAGCGGGACGGCCCAGAAACAGAGATTAGATACCCGATTTAACCTTGGTCCACAGGCGGGTGACAACACGCTGCACCTTGGGCGGATATGGGCCCTTGATATAGGTGTTGGCCAGCGCCTCGGCGGTGGGGTAAATGGCCGGGTCGCCGATCACATCTTCGGCCAAAAACGCCTGGCTGGCCTTGTTGCCATTGGCGTAATACACATAGTTCGACGCCGCCGCCATGTTTTGCGCATCCATGATAAAGTTGATGAATTTATGCGCGGCATCCGGGTTTGGCGCATCGGCAGGCACGGCCATTTGATCGAACCACATCAAGGCGCCTTCTTTGGGGGCGTTATAGGCAATGTCCACACCATTCTCGGCCTCGGCTGCGCGGTCACGCGCCTGCAAGATATCGCCCGACCAGCCCAGCGCCACGCAGATATCGCCATTGGCCAGCGCGTTGATATATTCCGAGCTGTGGAATTTCTGCACATAGGGGCGCACCGCCATCAGCAGCTCTTCGGCCTTGGCCAGATCGTCGGCTTCGTGGGTGTTGGGATCAAGGCCCAGATAGGTCAGCGCGGCGGGCACAACCTCGTCTGGGGCATCCAGCAAATGCACGCCGCAAGATTGCAGCTTTTCCATATTGGCGGGGTCAAAGATTAACGCCAGCGAATCCACCGGCGCGCCATCGCCCAGCACCTCGGCCACTTTGGCGGTGTTCACGCCAATGCCGGTGGTGCCCCACATGTAGTTCACCGAATAGGCATTATCGGGGTCAAACCGCGCGGTGCGGTCTTGGATCACATCCCACATATTGCCCATGTTTGGCAGCTTGCTGGTGTCTAGTTTCTGAAACACGCCCGCCTGAATTTGACGCTGCAAAAAGCTGCCCGTTGGCACCACAACATCATAGCCCGAGCCGCCTGCCAGCAGCTTGGTTTCCAAAACTTCGTTGCTGTCGAACACGTCATAGATCAGGTCGATACCGGTTTCTGCTTCGAATTTCTCAAGCAGCGCTTCGTCGATATAATCAGACCAGTTATAGACGCGAACCTCCTCGGCGGTTGCAGCACTTGCCAAAAGCGCAGCCGCAGCCGTTAGTGAAAGGAAGCGATGTGTCATCATGTTATCTCCCGTTGGTCGTGGTTCTAGTGCCGTTGAGCCAAATTTGATCATATCCCGCCCATGCGGACAATATGGTAATGTTTTCACGACGCCGCTAAACTGACAAGAGATGGCAGAAAGCGCGCAAAGGATTTCCCGTGAGATGAGCATTCCAGCCCAAAAACCCGGCACCGATAGCGCCATGCCGCCTGCCAGCGCCGCCGGCCTGCCCGCCCACGAGCTGATATACCGCCAGCTGCGCGAACAGATCTTGTTTGGCGAAATCGCCCCCGGCGAGGCTGTAACAATCCAGGGTTTGTGCCTGCGTTTGGGCGCCGGCATGACCCCGGTACGCGAGGCCATCCGCCGCCTGATCGCCGAAGGTGCGCTGCAATTTCAAGGCAACCGCCGCGTGACTGTGCCGCAGCTGCAGCCCAGCCATGTGGGCGAAATTATCTATGCCCGCCAATGGCTGGAAAGCCACCTTGCGCTGCGCGCCACGCAAAACGCCCAAGCCAGCGATCTGGCGCAGCTGGCGCTGATTGACCAGCGGCTTGATCAGGCCATCGCCCGGGGCGAATTGCATGCCTATCTGCGCCATAACTACCTGTTTCATGCCACGATTTACAGCTTGGCCGATGCCCCCGTTCTGGCCAATATGGCCGAGGGGCTTTGGCTGCGCTTTGGCCCATCGCTGCGGGTCATGATTGGGCGCATCGGCACCCAGAACCAGCCCGACAAGCACAAAGACCTGCTGGCCTGCATGCGCACCGGTGATGCCGAAGGCGCGGCGCGCGCCATGCGCGAAGATATGCTGCAAGGCATGGAACAGATCCGCCACATTCTGGAAAGCCCGGGCCAGCGCGGCTGATTCGATTGACAAGCAGACATTTGATCATATTCTTGGGCCACCCTTTCCAGCCCTATGCCAGATCTTTGCAGGGCCCGGGCGGGGCATTTCCATAACGCCGAGGCCGCCATGCGCGATATTTCCAACCACATGCCCACCGCAGAATTGCAGGCATTGGACGCAGCCCACCACATGCACCCGTTTTCCACCCAAAACACGCTGGCCCAGCGCGGTGCTCGGGTGATTACGCGCGCCAATGGCGTGTGGATCCACGATAGCGAAGGCCACCAGATACTAGATGGCATGGCCGGGCTGTGGTGCGTGAACATCGGCTATGGCCGCGATCGGCTGGCCGAGGTGGCCGCACGGCAAATGCGCGAACTGCCCTATTACAACACGTTTTTCATGACCACCCACGTGCCCGCCATTGCGCTATCGGCAAAACTGGCAGAATTGGCACCGGGCGATTTGAACCATGTGTTTTACGCAGGCTCTGGATCCGAGGCGAATGACACCAATATTCGTATGGTGCGCACCTATTGGGCAGAAATGGGCAAGCCTGAGAAAAACATCATCATCAGCCGCAAAAATGCCTATCACGGCTCTACATTAGGTGGGGCCAGTTTGGGGGGCATGGGCGGCATGCATGCCCAAGGCGGCCTGCCAATTCCCGATATCTACCATATCGATCAGCCAAATTGGTGGGCAGAAGGTGGCCAGACCGACCCTGCCGAATTTGGCCTGGAACGCGCGCGGCAACTGGAACAGGCCATCGAACAGCTGGGCGAAGACAGGGTTGCCGCCTTTATCGCCGAGCCGGTGCAGGGCGCCGGTGGCGTGATTGTGCCACCCGATACCTATTGGCCAGAAATTCAGCGTATCTGTAACAAATACAACATCTTGCTGATCGCCGACGAGGTGATTTGCGGCTTTGGGCGCACGGGCAATTGGTTTGGCAGCCAAACCGTGGGCTGGGCCCCCGATATTATGACCATAGCCAAGGGGCTATCGTCGGGCTACCAGCCGATTGGCGGCTCGATCGTGTCAGACAAAATCGCAGAGGTGATGGCCGCATGCGAATTTAACCACGGCTACACCTATAATGCCCATCCCGTGGCCGCGGCGGTGGCGCTGGAAAACCTGACCATCATGCAAGAGGAAAAGCTGGTTGACTATGTCAGCAGCGATATCGGCCCCTATCTAAAACAGCAATGGGAAGCGCTGGTAGATCACCCGATGGTGGGCGAAGCCAAAATCGTGGGCATGATGGGCTCGATCGCGCTGACCCCGCATAAGGAAAGCCGCGCGAAATTTGCCGCCGAAGCAGGCACAGTGGGCTACATGGTGCGCGAGCGTTGCTTTGCCAATAATCTGGTCATGCGCCATGTTTACGACCGCATGATCATCAGCCCACCCTTGGTGATCACCCGCGACGAGGTAGATATTTTGATCGCCCGCGCCCGCCAATCGCTAGACGAGGCGATGGCGCAGGTGAAAGAGGCCGGGCTGTGGCAGGCGGCCAGCTAGGCCGCACTGCCTGGTCTTTGGCGCTTTAGGGTTTCACAAACAGCTGCCGTGGCCGGTTGCAAAAGGTTTCTGCCGGCCCGTCAGCAGTGATGAGAATAGATTCGGTAATTTCCAGCCCCCAATTCTGCATCCATAGGCCTGGCATGAAATGAAACGTCATGCCCGGCTGCAGCACGGTGTCATCCTCGGCCCGCAACGACACGGTGCGCTCGCCCCAATCGGGGGGGTAAGACAGGCCGATGGGATAGCCACAGCGCGCGCCGCGCTCGATACCGGCGCGCGTCAAGACATCGCCCAGAGCATTGGCAATATCACAGGCGCGGTTGCCGGCACGGGCGGCTTGCAGGCCGGCCTCTAGCCCCTCGATCAGGGCCGCTTCGGCGCGCTTTACCTCGTCAGGGGGGGTGCCCAGCCAAACAGTGCGGCAAAACGGTGTGTGATAGCGCCGGTAAACGCCTGCCAGCTCGAAAAACGTGCATTCGTCCTGGCGCATCTCTTGGCCGTTCCAGGTAAGATGGGGCGCGCTGGCATCGGCCCCTGATGGGCACATGGGCACAATGGCGGGATAATCGCCCCAATCTTCGCCCACGCCCAGCAGCGCATCGCGGTAAATTTCGGCCACCAGTTCGTTTTTACGCAGGCCGGGGCGGGCGCGTTCCAACGCACCATCCACCATTTTCTCGGCGATGCGGGCGGCGCGGCGCATAAAGGCGATCTCTTCGTCAGATTTGATCAGGCGCTGCCAATTCACCAGCGCGGTGGCGTCGACAATCTGCGCCTCGGGCAGGCTGGCGCACAGGGTTTCATGCGCCTTGGCGGAATAATAGTAGTTTTCCATCTCGACACCGATGCGCTGGGTCGCGGCGCCATATTCAGCCAACAGCTGGGCCAAATGCTGCATCGGGTGGCGTTCGGTCGATTGCACATAATTGTCGGTATAGGGGCGGATATCATCGCCACCCAGCCATGTGGTGCGCCGCGCGCCATTGGCATCCATGCCGCGGCCCCACCACACAGGATCGCCCTGCATGCGCAAGATCACGCCTTGGTGCACGTAAAAAGACCAACCATCATAGGCGGTTAGCCATGCCATATTAGATGGGTCGGTTACAAACAGCACATCAAGGCCAGCTTTGGCCATAGCTTGGCGGGTGGCGGCGATGCGGCGGTCATATTCAGCACGCGAAAAAGGGATGTCGGGGTTTTGCATTCTGGCCTCCTGTTTGGGGCCAGATTGCCAAAACCCGACACGCCGCGACATTTCGGAAACGACGCTTTTTGACGCAAGATTGCAGCGCCATTTCCCCCTGCAAGGCGCGATATTGGCCCCGGCCTAAGGTGAATCGCCCATTTGGCGCAAATTCACAGGCAAATGCCCGCTGTTTGACCCAAGTTTTGGGCTTTGTTCCCGAATTTGGCGCAATTCACGTGGAAAACGACGCATGCGTATTGCATGCGCAGGCAAGAGTCGGTTTAGTCAGGGGCGGATAAGAGGCGGGTACGCCCGCATAGAAAAAACGGGGAGCCACCTTGGCCAACGGAAAGAACGACGACGCGTTCGTGGTGTTTGACCGCGTTCAGAAAAGCTACGACGGCGAGACGCTGGTCGTTAAAGACCTTAACCTGACCCTGCCACGTGGCGAGTTTTTAACCATGCTAGGCCCGTCGGGCTCGGGTAAAACCACCTGCCTGATGATGCTGGCTGGCTTTGAAACCGCCACCCATGGCGAGATTTTGTTGGACGGTCGTCCGATCAACAATATCCCGCCGCACAAGCGTGGCATTGGCATGGTGTTCCAAAGCTATGCGCTGTTTCCGCATATGACGGTGGGCGAAAACCTTAGCTTTCCGCTAGAGGTGCGCGGCATCGCCAAATCGACCCGCGAAGAAAAAATCAAGCGCGCGCTGGACATGGTGCAGATGGGCCAGTTTGCCAATCGCCGCCCCGCGCAGCTGTCGGGTGGCCAGCAGCAGCGTATCGCGCTTGCCCGCGCGCTGGTGTTCGAACCCGAGCTGGTGCTGATGGACGAACCGCTGGGCGCGCTGGATAAACAGCTGCGCGAACATATGCAGTTTGAAATCACCCGCCTGGCGCACGAGCTGGGCATCACAACGGTATATGTGACCCACGACCAAACCGAAGCGCTGACCATGTCTGACAGGGTTGCCGTGTTTAACGATGGTGTGATCCAGCAACTGGCGCCGCCAGACCAGCTGTATGAAACCCCGCAAAACAGCTTTGTTGCCCAGTTTATCGGTGAAAATAACACGCTGAATGGCGTGATCACCGCAATCAAGGGCGATCTGTGCGAGGTAAAGCTGGACAATGGCGAGGTGATCGATGCCAAGCCGGTGAACGTATCGAAAGTGGGCGAACGCACCTGCGTTTCCATCCGCCCCGAGCGTGTCGAGGTAAACCCCGCCCGCCTGCAGCCTGGCGCGCATACGCTAAAGGCCGAGGTGCTGGAATTCATTTACATGGGCGATATTTTCCGCACCCGTCTGCGTGTGGCAGGCAACGAGGACTTTATCGTAAAAACCCGCAACGCCCCCGATCAGGTGCGCATGACGCCCGGCACCCAGATCGATATTGGCTGGTTGCCACAGGATTGCCGCGCGCTTGATGCGTAACGGCCAAAGAACAGCCGTGCCCCCAAAGGGGCGCGGTCGTTTCAGGAGGGCAGATGGTCTGCCCGTCACGCTGCCCTCCGCCAATTGAAAATACGGGTACATTTGGGAGTATGAAATGAAACTCAAAACAGCTCTGATGGCGACAGCCCTGACTGGTGTTGCGTTTGCTGCGCAGGCGCAGGAAATCACCGTTATGTCCTGGGGCGGTGCCTACACCAAAAGCCAGGTCGAGGCCTATCACAAGCCCTTCACCGCAACCACCAACATCAAGGTAAACTCGGTCGACGCCGACAACCCCGCAACCCCGATCAAAGCACAGGTCGAGGCCGGCAATGTCTCGATCGATGTGGCCGACGTGGAATTCTCGGATGCCGTGCGCCTGTGCGATGAAGGCCTGCTAGAGCCGATCGATCACGCGATGCTGCCCGCTGCCCCCGATGGCACCCCGGCGACCGAAGACTTTATCGAAGGCGCGCTGCAAGATTGCGCCGTTGCCAACATCGTGTGGTCCACCGTTTATGCGTATAACTCGCAAAACGTCAGCGGCACCCCCACCACGATTGCTGATTTCTTCGACACCGCCAAATTCCCCGGCAAGCGCGGCCTGCGTAAATCGGCCAAAGCAACGCTGGAAATGGCACTGATGGCCGATGGCGTGCCCGCTGGCGAAGTGTACGATGTGCTGGACACCGACGAAGGCGTAGACCGCGCATTCGCCAAGCTGGACACCATCAAAAGCGATATCGTCTGGTGGGAAGCCGGCGCACAGCCGCCACAGCTGCTGGCCGATGGCGAAGTTGTGATGTCGACCGCCTATAACGGCCGTATCTTCAACGCAGCCGTTGCCGAAAACCAGCCGCTGGAAGTGGTATGGGACGGCCAGATCCTGGATTTCGACCTGTTTGTGGTTCCCAAAGGCGCGCCGAACAAAGATGCAGCAATGCAGTTCATCGCCTTCTCGACCGACACGCAGCGCCTGGCTGATCAAGCCTCGTGGATCTCGTATGGCCCCGCGCGTAAATCGTCGGGCGCATTGGTTGGCAAATATTCGGACGGCAAAACCGAAATGGCCCCCCACATGCCCACCGCAGCTGCGAACCTGACCAACGCTTTGGTCAACAACTTCGAGTTCTGGGTTGATAAAGACGCCGAGCTGAACGAGCGTTTCAACGCTTGGCTGGCTCAATAAGCGATATCGCGGAAAACGGGGCCGGCACTGCTGGCCCCACCACCGCAGCGGGTGGGCCAATGGCCCGCCCCACACCGACAGCAGGGTAAAGAAAATATGACCGACGCAACAGCAAATGGCGCCCCCGCCAAGCTGACGACAGCAGATGGAAAGCCGCTCAAGGCTGCTTTGGCCAGTGCACAATCACATGCACGACGCAGGGCGTTTTTCCTTGTGTTGCCGTTGTTGGCCTTCATCCTTATCACCTTTGTGGCCCCTATCGGGCAGATGTTGCACCGTTCGTTCCATAACGACGGTTTCACCATGCACGAAGATATCGGCACCGGCGTGCGCACGCCGATCATGACCAATCTGAAAGCCTGGTTCGATGCCAACCCCGCTGGCACCGAACCCACAGAAGAGGCCTTTGCCGCCTTGGCCGCCGATATGGTGGTGCTGCGCGAATTAAAGGCCCCGGGCCAGGCCGGCACGCGCATCAACTACGAGCTGTCTGGCACCCGGTCGATGTTTACCAAAGCAGCGCGCCAAGCCAAAAAGCTGGAAGCGCCCTATAAGGATGCGTTCCTGGATCTCGACAAAGACTGGCTTAACCCCGATCTGTGGCGCGTGATGCGCGATGCCTCGTCGGCCTATACGTTTAACTTTTATCTGGCCGCACTAGACCTGACGCGCAGCTCGGATGGCAGCATCGAAAAGGTGAATGAAAACCGGCAGGTCTATGTCACGCTGTTCACCCGCACGCTGTTTTTGTCGGTGCTGATCACCTTCCTGACCTTCGTTCTGGGCTATCCCATTGCCCATCTGCTGGCCACCTTGCCGCTGCGCTATTCTAACCTGCTGATGATCTTGGTTCTGCTGCCGTTTTGGACATCGCTTTTGGTGCGCACAACCAGCTGGATGGTGCTGCTGCAAAGCCAGGGCGTGGTAAACGACAGCCTTGTTGGCCTGGGCCTGTTGGGCGATGAAAACCGCCTGCAGATGATGTATAACCAAATGGGCACGGTCATTGCGATGACGCATATCTTGCTGCCCTTCATGGTGCTGCCGCTGTATTCGGTGATGCGCCCGATCAACCCATCTTATGTGCGCGCCGCCCGCAGCCTGGGCGCCACCAGCTGGACCGCGTTCCGCCGCATCTATTTCCCGCAGACCATACCGGGCATTGGCGCAGGCGCGCTGTTGGTCTTCATTTTGGCTGTTGGCTATTACATCACGCCTGCCTTGGTGGGTGGCGCTGATGGGCAGTTGATCTCGAACCTCATCGCCTTTCACATGCAAAAATCGCTGAACTGGTCACTGGCCGCAGCACTGGCAGCTCTGCTGCTGGGCGGCATCTTGATCTTGTATTGGCTTTACGACCGCCTGATCGGCATCGACAATTTGAAACTGGGGTAAGCCATGGCACTTCCTAATCACGCCTCTACATTGGAACGGGTTTGGCATTACACCTATCTGGTGATCTGTGCGCTGATCTTCCTGTTCTTGATTGCCCCCATTCTGGTGGTGATCCCGCTAAGCTTTAACATCGAGCCGTATTTCACCTTTACGGAAAAGATGCTGAAGCTAGATCCAACCGGCTATTCGATGCGCTGGTATGACCTGCTGCTGACCTTCGGCATGACCGATCCAGACGCCGCCCGCGATAGCAGCTGGTGGGCCGATGCATGGGCCAATGCCAATTGGATTAATGCCGCGAAAAACAGCGTGATCATCGGCTTTTTCTCGACCGTCATCGCAACATTCCTGGGCACGGTGGCAGCGCTTGGCCTAAGCCGCCCAGAAATGCCCTATCGCCGGGCCATCATGGCCATTCTGATTTCGCCGATGATCGTGCCGATCATTATCGTGGCCACGGGGCTGTTCTTTTTCTACTCGTCGATCAACATCCAAGATTGGGGCATTCCCTATTTGGGCGTTGTGCTGGCGCATGCCACTTTGGGCATTCCCTTTGTGATCATCACCGTTACCGCCACGCTGGTGGGGTTTGATCACTCGCTCACGCGTGCCGCTGCCAATTTGGGCGCCGATCCTGTCACCACGTTCCGCCGCGTGCAAATGCCGCTTATTCTGCCTGGTGTGATCTCGGGCGCGCTGTTTGCTTTCGTAACCTCGTTTGACGAGGTGGTGGTGGTGCTGTTCGTCGGTGGCCTAGACGAGCAAACCATCCCCCGCCAAATGTGGAACGGTATCCGCGAGCAGATCAGCCCGGCGATTTTGTCGGTGGCGACTATATTGGTGATTATCTCGATTGCGCTGCTGACCACGGTTGAACTGCTGCGCCGCCGCTCGGAACGGTTGCGGGGCATCAGCCCCAGCTAAAAGGGCAAAGCCAGACATAAAAAAGGGGCGGTGCCACCTGGCGCCGCCCCTTTTTTGTGGGGTCTGTGGGCTTAGCCCTCGAACGCAGAGCAGCGATAGGCCGATTTGGCCAACCATTCAGGCGCCACCTGCACCCCCCAGCCGGGCGCATCGCTAACATGGGCCTGCCCATCGGTAATTTTATAGGGGTCGGTGACAAAAAGCTGGCGCTGCCAGGGGTAGTAATCATCGCCCTCGATCGAAAATTCCAGATATTTGCCGGCATTGGGAAGCGCGCGCAAAACATGCATGGTAAACAGCGTCACCAATGACAGGTTGGCGCAATGCGGCGTGCAAGGCAGGCCGGCGGCGGCCCCCATTTGCGCCACCTGCATCGTGCGCCCGATGCCCCCCAGATATAGGATATCAGGCTGTATCACATCCACCGCACGCAGGGCGATCATGCGTTTCCACACCTGCATATCCCAATCCTGCTCGCCCCCTGTGACAGCAATATCAAGCGCGGCGCTGACCGCGGCGGTTTGTTCCAGCTCCCAATAGGGGCATGGCTCTTCGTAATGCTCAAACCCATGATCTTGCAGCATGTGGCCCACATCGATGGCGCGCTGCACGCCAAAGGCCGAATTGGCATCAACCAATAGCGCCGCCTCATCGCCCATGGCCTGGCGGATGGTGGGAATAATCTCTTCGGTGCGGCCGGGCCATTCATCAACATCACGGCCACATTCGGCACCGATACGCACCTTGAACGCATCAAAACCATGGGCATCGCGCAGGGCCTGCAGGCGCGCGGCCTCGTCTTGGGGCGAGATATCGCGCCGCATAGACGAGGCATAGGCCCGCAGCGGCCCGGCACTGCCCCCAAGTAGCACCGCAACCGGCTGGCCCGCCACCTGCCCGCGCCAATCCCATACGGCGGTATCCAACCCGGCCATAGCGCGGCGCAAAAACGTGCCGGGGTATTTGTGTTCGCGCAGGGGGATATCGGCAATAATCTCTTCCAGCGCATCCACCCCCCGCCCAAGGGCCCAAGGGGCCACCTGGCGGTGCAAAATTTCGCAAGAAATATCGCTGTTATAGGTAGAAACCTGCCCCCAGCCCTGCACCCCGTCTTCGGTGGTGACACGCACAAACCCCACCAGCGGGGTTGCAAAGGTTTCAATGCTGGAAATGCGTGGGCCCGTATCGTCCTGGCCCAGTTTGTGGCGCAGGGGCACGGCCCCCGAGGCGGAATAGGGAATGCTCATGTCTGCTCTGCTATCAATCGGGCGGCCCGATGGGCCAGCATCATGGTTGGGGCATTGGTGTTGCCCGAGGTGATATTTGGAAACACCGAGGCATCCACCACACGCAGGCCCGTGATGCCCTGCACCTTTAGGTCTGGCGTTACCACCGCGCCCGCATCGCTGCCCATGCGGCAGGTGCCAACGGGGTGAAACACCGTGCCGCAGCGTTGGCGAAAATCGTCTAAAATCTGGTCATCATCCATCTGGCGTATGTCGCAATACATTGGCGCCTCGATCAGCTGCGCCATGGCGCGGGTGCGCGCCAAACGCTGGCACAGGCGGGCGCCGGCCACCACCTGCGCGCGGTCTTCTTCGGTGGCCAGGGAATTTGGCACAATCAGCGGCGCGGCCATGGGATCGGCGCTGCTGATATCAATGCGCCCGCGGCTGGTGGGGCGCGATGGCTGAAAGCCCAAGATAAAGCCGGCAAACGGATCTGGCCGAATGACCGAGCGTTTGCCATCAGGCGTGGTGGTATAGGTGACGGGGTTGAAATAAAGCTGCTGATCCGGATAGGGCAGATCAGCGCTAGATTTGAAGAACCCCCCGCATTGGTTCACCGACAAAGACAGCGGCCCCCGCCGCCGCAGCGCATATTGCAAGGCCACCATCGCCTTGCCCCACAAGGGCGATAAGATGTTGTTCAACGTAGGCTCGGTGGCGCGGAAATAGTAGTTGATGCCCAGATGATCTTGCAGGTTGCCACCCACTTCGGCGCGGTCCAACAGCGGCGTAATCCCGTGTTGGCGCAGCACATCTGCCGGGCCAATACCCGACAGCTGCAACAGCCGCGGCGAGGCCACGCTGCCCGCCGATAAAATAATTTCGCGATTCGCCCGAACGCTGTGTTGCTGGCCGCCCTGCACATAGGTCAGGCCCGTGGCGCGCCGCCCATCAAAGCGGATACGCTGCACATGGGCGCCGGTGACAATACGCAAATTACCCCGCCGCCGGGCCGGCCGCAAAAACGCCCGCGCCGATGAATTGCGCCAGCCATTGCGCGTGTTAATTTGGTAAATGGCCGCGCCTTCGGGGGTGGGGCCATTTAGATCATCGGTTTGGGGCAGGCCCAATTCGGCATTTGCGGCAAAGAAATGCCGCGTGGCCTTGTGCACCTGGTCTGACACATCCTGAATATGCAGCGGCCCATCGCCCAGCGTGCTGCCATCGGGCAAAACCCGGGTTTCCAGGCGTTGATATTCGGCCTGCACGGTTTGCCAGCCCCAGCCTTGGGCGCCGGCCTTTTGCCAATCGTCAAAATCATTGGGCAAACCGCGGGCATATACCATGGCATTGATAGCCCCCGAGCCGCCAATGCATTTGCCACGCGGCCAATAGCCCTGGCGCCCGGCCAAACTGGCCTCGGCCACGGTTTGGAATTTCCAATTCACCGCCGGGTCGAAATAGGTTTTGCCATAGCCCAGCGGCAGGGCAATCCAGGGCGAGCGGCCCTGCCCCCCCGCCTCGAGCAGCAGAACACGGGCCTTGCCCGATGCTGTTAAACGCTCGGCCAGCACGCAACCCGCCGAACCCGCGCCAACGATGATGTAATCGAAATTTTCCACGTAACCGCCTGCCCCAAAACAGTGTTCCGCTGGGAACCCTGACAAAAGCCTTGGGCTTTTCCAAATGGAATTTTCAACAGACCCCGCAAATGAGGCTGTGACGCAGCGGCCTAATCTGGTTGGTAGAATTCCGAATTCCCGGCGCGCACATTCAACCACCAACCCGATTGTGCGGGCCAATCGGAAAATTCGGTATCATGGCCCAGATATTGGCTGGCGTGCAGCGCCCACATTGGGTTTACCAACGCCTCGCGGGCAATCGCGATCAGGTCGGCCTGGCCCGCTTGCAAAATATCTTCGGCTTGCTGGGGGTGGGTGATCAGGCCCACAGCCATGGTGGGCATATCGGCCTGCGCACGCACGGTTTCGGCAAAAGGCACCTGAAAGCCCGGCTGCCGTTTGCCACCCCGGGCCGAGGTGGCAGGCCCTGCAATGCCACCTGATGAGCAATCGATCAGGTCTACACCACATGTTTTGAGCTGCTGCGCCAATACCACCGTATCAGACAATTGCCACCCCTCTTCGTCGCCATCTACCGCCGAGGTGCGGAACGACAACACGATATCATCAGGAATAGCCGCCCGCACCGTGCGGGCAATATCCAGCGCCAGCCGCATGCGGTTTTCCAAACTGCCGCCATAGGCATCGGTGCGGAAATTCGATAGGGGCGACAGGAAGCTATGCACCAAATAGCCATGCGCACCATGAATTTCGATCAGCTGATAGCCCGCCGCCACAGCACGCCGGGCCGCGGCGGCGTAGCTTTCCAAAAGCGTCTCTATTTCAGGCAATGTCAGGGCATGAACGGCGGGCCAGCCTTCGGCCACGGGCACAGCCGAGGGGCCAACAGGCGGCCAGGGCATATCGCCCCGCGCGGTATCGGCGGCGGTCAGCGGGCCATTGCCATACCACGGGCGTTGCATACCCGATTTGCGCCCTGCATGCCCTAGCTGAATACCGGCCACAGCCCCGTTTCGGCGGCAAAACTGCGCAACACGGGCATGGCCAATGATCTGCGCATCATCCCACAGGCCCGGGCAACCATGGGTGATACGGCCATCTTTTTGCACCGCAGTCGCCTCGGTTATAATGATACCTGCCCCACCCATGGCAAAGCGGCCCAGGTTCACCAAATGCCAATCTTCCAAATGCCCCTCGTGGGCGGAATATTGGCACATAGGCGAAATCACCACGCGGTTTTTGGCCACCATGCCACGCAGGGTGAAGGGCTGAAAAAGATATGGGGCAGTGGGCATTGGTGTCTCCTGTTGGTGGCGTTTTCGCCATTGCACCCTGTCTGCCACGATTTGCCAAGACAGCAGAAACACGGGGCGCGCGCGCGGGCGGGCAAGGGTGGCAGATAGGCCAAAACCCGCCCCCGCCAAGGCCTGGCAGGGATAAGGCCAGTTTGGTTGCGGCGGGGGGGCTTTGGCGGTTAACCTTGGGTGCAAAGGCGCCTTGCCTGAAATGCCACCCGCCCAAAAGCAGGATAAACCATGACCCAACGCCACGCAGAAGATATTTTTTCAGTCACTAAAAAGGCACTTTTGGCCCATGGCGCAGGCGCATGGCAGGCAGACGAGGTGGCAAAGGCAACCACCCATTCCGAACAGCACGGCAATGTCATCTGCGGCCTGCAATATGTAGAAAGCTATTGCACTCAGCTGGCCAGTGGCCGGGTTGATGGGCAGGTGCAGCCCGCCATTACCCAGCCGCGCCCCGCCGCGGTGCTGGCCGATGCCAAATGCGGCTTTGCCCAACCTGCCTTTGCCGCCGCGCGGGATTTGGCCATTGATACGGCCCGCAAAAACGGTGTGGCCATGTTGGCCGTGGCGCAAAGCCATACCTGCACATCTTTGGGCTATTTCACCGAACAAATCGGGCGTGCCGGGCTTATTGGGCTGGGCTTTACCAATGCCTCGCCGGTGGTGGCAGCGCCGGGGGGCAAAACCCGTGTCATTGGCACAAACCCCATGGCCATGTCGGTGCCCGATGGCCAGGGCGGGCTGGCTGTGCATTTCGATTTCTCCACATCAGCGGTGGCATTGGGCAAGATCACCATGGCCAAATATGCAAATGAGCCCATACCGCTGGGCTGGGCCGTCGATGAAAACGGTGCCCCAACCACCGACCCAGACGCAGCCTTGCGCGGCAGCCTGTGCAGCGCCGGCGGCTACAAGGGCTGGGGCCTTGGCATTATGGTCGAACTGCTGGCCGCGGCAATGACTGGCTCTGTCAATTCGCTGGATGTCGGCGGGCTAAAGCTGCCCGATGGCCCGCCACACCGGCTGGGGCAGATGTATTTGCTGATCGATACCACCAGCTTTGGCGATCAGTTCACCACCCGCCTGGCCCGGCTAGCCGATGCCGTGGCCGCAGACGAGGGTGCCCGCCTGCCCGGGCAAAACCGACAGCCTGCCCAAACTGTAGATGTGCCCGATGCGCTGTGGCAAAAACTGGTGGCGCTGGGCCAGGGCGCCTAGTCGTTATCGTTGGTGCCCGCCCCTGCCCCGCTTTGGCGGCTGGCCTCGGTGGCGGGAACAGTGGTTTTCAGCGCCAGCGCATCAAGCGCGGCCAGCGTTGGCCCGTCACAGGTGGCGCGGCCCTGTGGCAAAGGGGCGTTTGGCCCTGGCCATTCTGGCCCCAATGGCCCCGCCAAAGACAGCTGGAAAGGGCCACAAAATGCCTGCTGCACCGCCGGCAGAATAGCAGGCGTTGGCAATGCCACCGTGCCACCGCGATAGGACAGCACCAGTTGCTGGCCCAAAACACTGCCCGCCTGCGCCAAAAACGGCAGCAGCAACAGCGGCTGGCACAGGGGCGCCAACAGCAGGCTGCCAGATAGCGGGCCATTTTCAATTTCGGCACTATCCAGCAGAACAGAGCCTGTTTCCAGCGGGCAAAGCGGCCCCTGCCCCTGCCCTGCAATTTGGCCCTGTGCCAGCTTGGGCGCGCTGCGCTGGGTGGTAAGGCACGCCAGCAACGCACCCAGCCCATCGGCGCCATGGGCAGATAACCAGCGCACCGCATATCCCGCCTCTTCGGCCATGCCCCAGCCAAGGCCCGCACCGCGCGCGGCCTTTTGGGCCAGGGCATCGGCCTCGGTCAGCGATAATGACAGCAGCGCAGCCTTGCTCATGCCGGGGCACCCTGGGCCAGCTCTGTGGGGTAGGGCATGCCGCGAAACAGGCTGATGCGCACCCATTTATCTGAGCGCGGGTCAAAATGGCTGGCACCAAAAAACGCCAGTTTGCACCGCATCAAATCAATCGGCAGCATGGTATCGGCGATCAGGTTATCTTGCACCTCGGCAAAGGGGTGGCTGGGCGCACGCAGCACCCGCCGCACCACCAAACGATGCTGCGGATGGGCCATCAGGAAACTGGCCAAAGGCAGGGTATCGGGCTGCGCCTGCAGATCGGCCCAAAGCGCCTGCACCAAATGGGCGATGGCCAGGGGCTGTTCCAGCTCGGCGCCCGGCTCGGCGTGGCGATCGCCCAAGCGCGGCTCTAGCTTTTCTTCGGAGACATACCAAAACCGGGCCATCTGCGCCGGCTGCGAAAAATCGATGCGCAGCGCCCATGCGTAATGCTGCACCAAAATCTGGCGTAGCTGGCCCAAAGGCAGGGCGCCGTTGATGCGAAAACTGGCCTGCTCGTCGGCGCTGAGGCACTCTGCCAAACCATCGACCAAATCGCCATGCGGCTCTAGCATCAGGGCCAACAGCGCCTCTTGCCCCTCTAGGCTAAGGGTGGCTTCGCCCCAGTGCCACAGCGCATTCCAAGGCTGGGGCGCATGGCTGGGCCAGGTTTCGATATAGTCTCTGATACGGGTCAAATCGGCCCTAAGACTGGCCAGCTTTTCCACCTGCACAGGATGCGACGAACGCCAAGTGCTGGCGTTTTCCTGGGCATCGGCCAAGGCGGCCTGCAGCCCTGCCAGCTGTGCAGGCGTGGCGATAGGCAGGGCGCGCACCCGCGCCAGCGCCTCTTCGCGGGCAAAGATCCAGTTGTTCAACAGCACCGGATGGCGCACCAAAAACGGTGCCATGCCAAGGCCCGTGGAATTGCCCACCCCCAATTGGCGGCACAGTTCTGGCGCCAAGGCCACCGCCTGCGCGCCCCCCTGCTGGGCCGCCAGATGATTGACGATATCCACCGTAAACCAACGTATCAGCCAAACCGTTAGCATTTCGGCCTGAAAGGGCGCGGCCATTTCCGGGCGCTGGGCAATCGCCGCGCGATCGGCGGCGCCAAATTTACCGGCGCCATAGACGGCCGTTGTGCGCATCAGGTAGCCCACATCTTGCAATTCGGCCAAATCGGGCTGCTGGCCCTGCGCCAAGGCACCAACAACATGGGAAAACAGCCGAACCGAGCGGTTAGCCCGGCTTAGCGTCAGTTCGCGCGGGCCGATGCGGCCTGCCTCTTGCAGGGGCACGTTTTCTTGCAGGCGGTCCAGATCTTGGGGGCTGGGCACACCATCGAACAGGGCAAATGTGGCATCCCAGGCGGTGGCAATCACCCGATCTGATCGCATGTGATCGGGCAGATCATGGGCAAAGGCCACCAGGCTATAGCTGCGCTGTGGCCCATGGGCGCAATATACCGCACGGCCCACACCGCGCGCATCAACCTGCCAAATCGGGCGGTCAAACCGCCAGTTTTCTTGCGCCACGCGACGCAGCAAAATGCGCAAAAACGACAGGCGCATGGGGTGCGCACTGCCCATACGCGCAAGGCGCATCACCTGCGCCGGGCTACGGTAATAGCTGCGGGGGGTGGCCGGCTGGCTGTGGGGCTGTGTCATGGCATGGCACCTTGGCAGGCAGGGTTAGGGCTGGGGCTGAAAGCTGTGGGCGAAAAACCGGCGCCAGTTTTCGCCCATCACACCATCTATCGCGGCATCATCCAGCCCGCTGGCCCGCAGGCCCTGACGAATGGCGCCGAAATGGCGGTTGTCTTGAAACCAATCTGGCATCGGCGGAAAGCCGGGGTTGGTGGCGCTGCCCTCGCCATAGTCGATGGATTTGGTCCAGCGCCCGACACGCATCCACTCTACCACGCTATCGGGCTGATCTTGGCACAGATCGGTGCCAATACCGATATTTTCAGGCCCCATAAGATCGGCGGTGCGGGCGATCATATCGCAAAAGCTGGCCAAGGTGCAGGCCGGGCCATTTTGCAGATGGTGGGGATAGATAGAAAACCCCAGCATGCCCCCGGTTTCACCCAAGGCGCGCAAGACATCATCGCTTTTGTTGCGCAGCGCGGGGTGCCAGCTGTGGGGGTTGGCATGGGTGATGGCGATGGGCCGGCTGGAGTGTTCGATCGCCTCTAGGGTGGAACGCTGGGCAGAATGGCTCATATCTACCACCATGCCTACGCGGTTCATTTCGGCCACAACAGCGCGGCCCATGCGGGTAAGGCCTGTATCGTCGTCTTCGTAACACCCCGTCGCCAGCAGCGACTGGTTGTTATAGCTCAGTTGCATAAAGCGCAGGCCAAGCTGGTGCAAAACCTGCACAAGCCCGATATCGTCTTCGATACACGAGGGGTTTTGCGACCCAAAGAAAATAGCTGTGCGCCCGGTTTTCTGGGCCAGCTCAATATCGGCGGCGCTATGGCCCTGAAAAATCAGGTCGGGGTAGCGTTCAAACCAGCGGTTCCATTTTTCAATATTGGCCACGGTTTCGCGGAATGTTTCGTGATAGGTGATGGTAACATGCACCGCATCCACACCGCCCTGGCGCATTTGCTGAAAAATCTTCTCAGACCAATTGGCGTATTGAAGCCCATCAATCAGCGCCGCTTTTGGCATGCCTGCTGCCCCCCGGTGAACCCTTTGGAAAAGGTTAATCTGAAAACTGGCAGCATGACTAGCCCGCCAAAGGGGCAAATTTTTGCGCAAGCATAGTGGCCTATAACCTCAGTTACATTGGCGGCGCGCAGATACCGCTGTAGGAGAGGCGCGGCAGTGCGCCAAAAGGTGGTGCATAACAAAATATCAGGATGACCATGTTTCGTTTTTCCAACGGTGTTCCCCCGTTGCTGCTAAATGCAGCTGTTGCCACTTATATCATGGCTGTGTTGAACGGCGGGTTTTGGGGGCATCTCAGCGGTATTTTTCCCGGCGAAACCATCGCGGCGCTGGGGCTTGCAGGGGCGGTTTGGGGGCTGACGCTGTTTGTGCTGGAATTTCTGGCCCCCGGCCCTGTGCAGCGGCCCATGGCAGCCTTGCTGATTGTCGTTTCCGCCTCGGCCAGCTTTTACGAGGCGAAATTCGGCGTGATCATCGACCGCGAGATGGTGCGCACCATCTTGGAAACCACGGTGACAGAATCAAAGCACCTGTTAACCTTGGATATGGTAACAACGATCGCCCTGACGGGCGTTTTGCCGGCGATTTTGGTGCTGAAACTGCCCGTGCAAAAACGCCGCTTGGTGCATCAACTGTGGCGCTGGCCCGCTGGCATGGCATTGGGCTTTGCCGTGATGCTGGCCTTTCTTTACGCCGATTACAAAACCTATTCCGCCGCCATTCGCGAAAACAAGGCGCTGATGGCCTCGTATCAACCAGGCGCCACAATTTCGGCGGTGTTTAAATATATCAAACTGGAATATGGCGGCATCAAAACCGAGGTGCAGCCGATTGCCAGCGATATTCAACGCGGGCCGCGGCTGGCGCAAACGGATAAGCCTGTGGTCTTTGTGCTGTTTGTCGGCGAAACGACCCGGGCGCAAAACTTTGGCCTGGGCGGTGGGCCGCGCCAAACCACGCCCGAGCTGGCCAAGCGCGACCTTGTCTATTTCTCTGATACCACCTCGTGCGGCACGCTTACGAATGTGTCTGTGCCCTGCATGTTTTCACCCTTTAGCGAAAAGGCCTATTCGCGCACCGCTTATCTCAGCTCGGAAAACCTGGTAGATGCCATCGCCAAGGCCGGTTTCAACGTGCAATGGTGGGATAATAACACCGGTGATCAGGCGGTGATGCGGTTTCATCAATGGGGCCGCGTGCAAGAGGAATGGGCGCCAGAGGCATGCCAAACCGGGGAATGTACCGATGCCATCTTTCTGCCGCTCATCCGCAAAACGCTGGCCGAGGCCAAGGAAGATACGCTGCTGGTTTTGCACATGATCGGCAGCCACGGCCCCGCCTATTACCTGCGCTACCTGCCCGAACGGGCGCTGTTTCAGCCCACCTGCGACACCGCCGAATTTGCCGATTGCACCGTTGAGCAGATTGTAAATGCCTATGACAACACCATTGTCGAGGCCGATTACGTGCTGTCGCAAACCATCGATATTCTGGGCCAGGCCCAAAACGTGGATACCGCCATGCTGTATATGTCAGACCATGGCGAATCGCTGGGCGAAGGGGGGTTGTATTTGCATGGCGTGCCCAAATTCTTGGCCCCCGAGGTGCAAACCAAAGTGCCCTTCATCATCTGGCTTGGCCAGTCTTACCAAAGGCGCATGGGCATCACCCATGATTGCCTGCGCCAGCGCCAGGCACAGCCCACCTCGCAAGATGCGCTGTTTCACACGGTGATGGGGCTGCTTGATTTGCACACCAACGTGCTTGACCCACAGCTGAACCTTGCCGCAGGCTGCAAAGAAAACGGGTAAACCATGACACAGCCACAGCCAAACATGCCGCGCAACCGCAAGGGGCTGGCGCATATCATTGATGCCGCGCAATTTTCTGCGGGCGGCTTTGCCCGGCTGTGGCGCGAAACCGCGTTTCGCCTGGAACTGCTGGGGGGCGTTTTGTGCCTGATCGCGCTGGCCTGGATGGGCGCCACGCTGTTTCAGTTTGTGGGTTTTGGGGTGCTGGCCTTGGTGCTGCTGGCCGTCGAGGCGCTGAACACCGCGATCGAGGAAATCGTTGATCATGTGTCGCCGCAATGGTCTGAGATGGGCAAATACGCCAAAGATTGCGGTTCGGCGGCGGTTGCTTTTCTGCTGACGGCAATGGCGCTGCTACTGGGCGCCATAGCCTATACAAACCTATGGGGCGGCGCCTAAGGATGCCGCTCGTCGCTGTGGTAGCTGATTTCCTGCGGCAGGCACAACACCACAAAAGCCACCAAAACAATCATCAAATGCAAACCCGCCAAAAATAAAATTGTCATCCCAGTCATGGTTCCGTTCGTCGTTTCCTGTCTGTGCTGCGCATGGCGATGCGCGTAAAACCTGCCTTAAATTGCACCCAGCTGTGGCGGCTGTGTGCCTGTTGAAAACGTGCCAGCTATTTTAATGTCAAATGTAGCCTTGTTTATTGACCAAAAGATAAAATAGCGCCGCCATGCAGCACAATTGCCGTGAAACTGATGCGGGAAAATTTCTGTAACTTTTTGTTTTTTATACATTTAAGTTGAGACTGGCTTGTATTACCATGAAGGTCAGAAAACTGCACAAGGCCCAATTTGAGGCTTGGGTAGAACCGTGGGAACAAGAATACCAATGGCCCCTTCCTTGGCGCAAATCTCGGAATTCGACTTCGAATCGGAAATCCCCGATATCGACACGCAAATTCAGATGTGGTTGCCAGAAATCGAAAAAGCGGCGCGCAGCTTTGTTGCCAACGATCGCTATCAGGCCTTCTTTCTGGCCGCCCTGCGCATGGCTGCCAGCAGCAAAAGCCTGAAAGGGTTTAGCGTGCCCAACCTAGCGAAAAAGGCGGGTTATTCACGATCTACATTTTTTCGGCTGTTCGAGGGGTTTTCCGGGTTTTTGATACAGGGCTACCAGCTGACCTGCCTGCTATCGGTGAAAGTATACGAAGACCAGCTGCGCAACCGCCCCATGACCCTGGAAGAGTTTTGCAAATTCACCGCCGATATTTTTTACAGCGCAAATTGCACAGTGCCCAACGAGATTTGCACGATGCTGTGGAAAGAGCATGGCAAAAGCCATACCGAATTTCACCCGCATCTGTCCCTAATTGGCCCAATAGTCACTGAATATCTGCAGAAAAACCCCGCCACCGCGGCGCTGACGCTAGATCGCGAACAGCTGGAAGGCGCGATCAAAATGCTGGATATGGATATCTTGCAAGCGCGGTTGGACGCGCAAGAAACCTTTCCCAGCTGCAAGCAATATCAGCGGCTGCATAAAATGTTTTTGGGCGCGCTTTTGGCAATGCAGCGCGCTTAGGCGTTCCACAAAACCTGGCCCAGTGGGGCCATATCGTAGCCCGGCATCGCGGCTGCGCGTTTTGCAAAGGCATCCGATTGGCAAAAGCTGAACAGCCCCTGCATCGCAGGTTCAAACCATGCTTTGCGATCAACCAAGATGGCATATTCTTCGGTGATAAGCGGCAAGAACTGCAGGCCAAATGTATCGGCCACCGCCGCCAGCCCAAAGGTTGCTTCGGCATCACCGCGGCGCACGGCATCTACGGCCTCGTCTTCGGTGCGCGCCACCTCGGCCAGCTCTAACGCGGTCATGTCTAACCCCTGCGCCTGCACCAAATGCCAAAACAGCCGGTCTGCGCCCGAGCCGGTTTGCCGCGGCACAAACCGCATGCCAGCCAGATCGGCCAAACTGCTGGGCGCTTTTGCACCCGCACGATAGACGATGCCGCGCTGGCGGGCTGCAAACCCGATCAATGCCGTATTTTGCTGGCCCACACGCTGCGCCACAGCGGTGGTGTTCCAGGCGCCAGTTGTGGCATCTAGCAAATGCAGGCCCGCAGCCACCCCGCCAAATCGGGCAAAGCGTTCTAGCCCATCCATAGAGCCATCGTAAAAACTGGCCAGCCCGCAGCGCGATTGGCGAATGGCCCAATCCAACAGCGGGTCATGGCTGCCCAAGAAAATGCTTGGGCGCGGCAAATCGGCCTTTGTATCGGGATTTAAGGGCTGGGTGCGCGCGCGGTTGATCCAGGCGCGAATTTCGCTGGCAGGAAACAGCAGCTTGCCCGTCGCCTTAGAGCAGGGCACCTGCCCCGAGGCCGCCAAATCGTAGATCTTGCGTTCTTTCAACCGCAACAGATGTGCCAATTCTTTGACAGTCAAATATTCATGGTCGGTCAAGTTTGGCTCTGTCATGTCTTTCTGTCGCGGGCTTGGGGCAGGCAGTGCGCCTGCCCCCTGTAGATTACAGTATAGATATCAGTTTTTTGGCGCGTTGGGGAAGAATAACTGCTGCCCCGATACCTGATATGCCGCAATCGCTTGCTGCCCTTCCTCGGACACCAACCAATCGGCAAAGGTTTTGGCTGGCTCAACTTTTACACTTGGGCATTTTTCCGGGTTCACCGGGATCACGCCATATTGGTTGAACATGTCTTCATCGCCCTGCACCTGAACGGTGTAATCTTGCTTGTTGGCAAATTTGATCCAGGTGGCGCGGTCGGTCATCACATAGGCACCCATGCCAATGCCTGCATTCAGCGTAGCGCCCATGCCAGACCCGGTTTCACGATACCATGCGCCGCTGCCCTCGGCAGGGTTTACGCCGCTGGTTTTCCACAAAGCCAGCTCTTTCTTATGGGTGCCGCTGTCATCGCCACGCGAGGCAAACAGCGCCCCGCTGCCAGCGATTTTGGCCAAAGCGGCCTGCGCATCTGTCATGCCGCTTACGCCGGCCGGGTCGCTTTGCGGGCCAACGATGACGAAATCATTATACATCAAATCGGTGCGCTGGGTGCCATAGCCCGCATCGACAAATTTTTGTTCAGATGCTTTGGCATGCACCAGCAGCACATCGCCATCGCAGTTTTGCGCATTTTTGATCGCCTGGCCCGTGCCCACGGCAACCACATTTACCTGAATACCGGTTTTGCCCTGAAAGATCGGCAACAGATAATCGTAAAGGCCCGAGTTGGCGGTCGAGGTGGTTGATTGAACGATGATCTGCTCTTGGGCCCACGCGCCCCCACTGATCAGAACAGCCATGGCCATTGCGGTAAGTTTGGTCTTCATTTTTCCCTCCTTAGGTATATGAAATCAGGCAATAATTTTGCCATCCAGGTAATGTCTCGCAGCAGTGCTGCGGGGTTGGTTGAAAAACTGCCCGGCGGGTGTGTGTTCGACGATTTCACCGCTTGCCAGAAATACCACCTCGTCGGCCATGCGCCGGGCTTGGCCGATATCATGTGATACAAAAATAACCCGGGTGCCGGCGTCTTTGGCCTGGCGCACAATCGCCTCGATCGCCAGCACCGAAGCCGGGTCTAGGCTGGCGGTGGGTTCGTCGAGAAACAGCACCTCGGGCCGGGTGGCCAAGGCACGGGCCAAGGCAAGGCGCTGCGCCTCGCCCCCCGATAACAGCCGCGCGGGCTGGCGGGCCTTGTGGGCCAAACCCACATGATCCAGCCAATACTGGCACTGCTCGCGGGGCTGACCGCGGGCATCAAGCACGAATTCGATATTTGCCGCCACAGAGCGGCGCAGCAAAACAGGCTTTTGAAACACCATCGCCTGCCGGCGCGTGGCCTGCACCGCGGGTGTATCACCCCAGAAAACAGTACCGGTGCTGGGCGCAACCAAGCCGTGGATCAGCTGCAGCAGCTTGCTTTTGCCAGCACCATTTGCCCCCATGATCATGGTGCAGCCGCGGGCGGGCAGGGCCAGGTTTAGCCCGCGCAACACCGTGACCTGCCCAAAGCACAGGCCCACATCGCGCATAATCAAACCTGTCTGCGCCCTAGACATAGGCCTGCCTTTGCGCACCAAGGCGCACAGCCTGCACCGCGCCATTTACCAACAAGGCCAAAACCAGCAAAATCATGCCCAATGCCAGGGCCAGGGCCAGCTCGCCCTTGGATGTTTCCAACGCAATCGCCGTTGTCATCACGCGCGTCAAATGATCGATATTGCCGCCTACGATAATCACCGCGCCCACCTCGGCCACAGCGCGGCCAAAGCCCGCCAAACCAACCGTTATCAGCGAATAGCGCGCATCCCACAGCAAGGCGCGCATGGTTTGCAGCCGCGTCAGGCAAAGCGAGCGGAACAGCGGCGCATATTCTGCGTGCAGGTCTTCGATCAGCTGGCGCGATAGGGCCGCCACGATGGGCGTGATCAAAATGGTTTGGGCAATAATCATCGCCGTGGGCGTGTAAAGCAGCCCCAAAAACCCCAGCGGCCCCGAGCGTGACAGGTGCAAATACACCAGCAAGCCCACAACAACCGGCGGCAGCCCCATAAGCGCATTCATCACCACCAGCACCGCGCTACGGCCACGAAACCGTGCCACAGCCACCAAGGCGCCAATAGGCAAGCCAATGGTCAGCGCAACCACGCTGGCGGTAATGCTGACTTGCACAGACAGCAGCACAATTTCCACCAAATCTGCATCGCCTGACAAAACAAGATGTAGCGCCAGCTGCAGGGCATCGCCGATACTTTGCAAAATATTTGCCCTAGTGCATAATTTCCGCTCATTCACAGATATATGCAGGAATTTTGCAGTTCAAGCACCATATGTGCAACAGCCGCCAATTCGGCCAGCCCCCTGAGCAAGGCAGGTTCTTCGGTATAGAAAGCCTATCTTTCGCGTCGCAGGGCGGCCCGGCGCCCCAGCAGCGCTTGACCATCGCCAACAATCGGCGCATCTGAAACTGCCCACAGCGGAAGAGAATAGCGATGTTCAGCAAGCCCAAAAGCGAGCCTAACACAGGCCAAACCACCCTTGGCGCAGCAACACAGCCAGTGTCCTTTGCAGCCCCAGCCGCCGACCCGCGCCGTTCGGTGCTGCATGACGGCATCAGAATCGAGGGCAACTGGACCAGCGATGGCATCGTTGATTTTGGCGGCACGATCGTGGGCGATTTAACCGCCGACACGATTATCTTGACCAAGACGGGCAAGATCACCGGCAATATTCGCGCCCGCCATGTGACAATCGAAGGCACGGTAAACGGCTCTATCTCGGCCTATACGCTATCGATCAGCGCAGGCGCCGAGGTGCAGGCCGATATTGGCGCGCAAGAGGTGGCGATAGATTTCGGCGCCAAGGTCAATGGCGTGCTGTCGATCACCGGGAAAAAACAGCAGGCCTAAGGCCTATGCAGAATTGCGTTTGACACTGGGCACGCCGCCTGCCTTACATGGGGCAATCGCAACTTAGGTGCGGCCCCATGCAACAGCATGAAATATCGCCTTACACACGGCCCAGTTTCGCCGCGCTGTTTACACCCAAGCTTATCACCGTCCTGCGCGAAGGATATGGCGCAGCCGAATTGCGCCGCGATGCCATAGCCGGGCTAACGGTGGCCATTGTGGCGCTGCCGCTATCTATGGCGATTGCCATTGCTTCGGGCGCAACGCCTGCGCAGGGCCTTTATACCGCCATTGTTGGGGGGTTTTTGGTTTCGGCGCTGGGCGGATCGCGGTTTCAGGTTGGTGGACCAGCGGGGGCGTTCATTATCTTGGTCGCGGCCACCGCTGCACAACACGGCATGTCAGGCGTTATACTGGCCACGTTTCTTTCCGGCCTGATGCTGGCAGCGCTGGGGGCGCTGCGGCTGGGCAGTTTCATCAAATTCATCCCGTTCCCTGTAACAGTGGGCTTTACCGCCGGTATCGCGGTGATCATCTTTGCCAGCCAGATAAAGCCGTTATTGGGCCTGCATTTGGCGCACGAGCCGGGGCCATTGCTGCAAAAGCTGCAGGCGTTATGGGGCGCACGCGGCACGGTATCGCCCAGCGCTGCTGCGGTGGCGGCAGGCACTATTGTGGCCATTAGTGCCCTGCGGCGGTGGCAGCCCCGCTGGCCGGCCATGCTGGTGGCGGTGACGGCAGCGGCAATCGCCTGCGCTGCGTTCAACCTGCCTATTGCCACCATTTCCAGCCAGTTCGGCGGCATTCCATCGGGCCTGCCAAAGCCGCATTTGCCGGAATTTTCGCTGGAAAAACTGCAACAGGTTTTCCCCGCTGCGGTGTCGTTCACGCTGCTGGGCGCGATTGAATCGCTGCTGTCGGCGGTGGTTGCCGACGGCATGACAGGGCGGCAGCACCGATCGAATTGCGAATTGGTGGCGCAGGGCGTTGCCAATATGGGCGCGGCGGTTTTTGGTGGCTTTTGTGTCACCGGCACCATCGCGCGCACTGCCACAAACGTGCGGGCGGGGGCGCATGGGCCGGTGGCGGGCATGCTGCATGCGCTGTTTATCTTGCTGTTCATGGTGTTTGCAGCACCCTTGGCCGGCTACATACCGCTGGCCGCACTGGCCGGTGTGTTGGCTGTGGTGGCCTGGAATATGGTGGAAAGCCACGCAATTGGCGTTTTGCTGCGCTCGGGCTGGGGTGAGGCTGTGGTGCTGGCAGCCACGTTTTTGCTAACCATTTTCCGCGATCTGACCGAGGCCATTGTGGTGGGGCTGGCCTTGGGTTCGGTGCTGTTTATCCACCGCATGAGCCGCACCACCGCAGTGGCAAAGCTGGCCCCGCCGCTGGCCAGCGAGGCAGGCCAAGACAGCCCGCCGCTAGACCCCAGCGATAGCGAGATCGTGGTTTACCGCATCAAAGGGGCGCTGTTTTTCGGGGCCAGCGCCACCATTGGCAGCGTGCTGGATAACATCCACGACACCCACCGCGCGCTGGTGATTGATTTCAGCGCAGTGCCATTTCTAGATGCATCGGGCGCGCATATGATCGCCGGCCTGGCACAAAAGGCCCAGCGGCGCGGCACCGCCCTGTGGCTGGCGGGCACCAGCACTGAAATGCGCGCCACGCTTTACACACATGGGCTGCGCCCGCCTTTGGCCCAACACGCCCCAACGATAGAGGCAGCGCTAGATCATATTCACCACAGCGCCACCTAAAAACCGCGGGCCAATTGCGCCCTAGTCTTTGAACATATTGTCTAGGTCGCTATCGGTCATAGTGTTGGCTTCAAACTCTTTTTCACCAACTTCGGCCATATAATCCATATAGGCCGACAACAGCAGGCCGCTTTCCACCGACAGGTTATAGCCTGAACGGAAGCGCCCTTTGTTTTCCTGCAGGCGTGCGGCGGTGCTGCCGTCTTCGTAAAGCATAAAGATCACTTCGGCCGAATTATTGCCCGCTTCGGTTTTTCCGCACATCTCTTGGGGAAAACATACAGCCGATTTTTCATAGCGCCGGCGCATCCCTTTTGACAGGGCAAGATCGCTCCATTCTGTGACCTTCACCAAGGCCGCGGCCACATCGCGCACGTTTTCCGATGTCATCTCGATCGTGTCTTTGATGCGCTCAAAATCAGAAACCGCTGCAACGAAATTGAAATCATACATCAGGCGGCCATCATCGGTGACATAGGGCTTGACCCACAGTTCGCCGGTTTCATCGGTGCCCGGAATGTAATAGGGCACACGCGGAAATACCTCGCTGGCTTTCACAGCCGTAACGCCCAGATTGGCATTGGTTGGCTTGATGGGCGTGCCGTATTTGCCCTTGGTTTCTTGCTTTATCTCGCGGATCATGCCGCGCAATTGGCCCATACGCTCCATCACCGTGGCCAGTTTGCGGCGGCTGGCCTCGTTGGTAACTTTGGCATCGATATGCGCCTGGATCTGCTCGAGCAATTTCAGCTGCGTTACCATCAAATCGAATTTGGTTTGCAGCTCGGCATCTACAACCACCACCACGTTATTCGTCTGGGTGGTTTGCTGGTTCAAAACAACGGTGGTGTTTTGCTGGGTGGCCACGCGCGGGGCGGGGGCCTGCGCCACGGGCTGGGCGGCCTGTGCGGGCTGTGCCGGCTGTGCGGGCTGCGCCGGTTGGGTTAATTCCAGGTGATATTGCTGCAATACACCACAATACCCATTGGGCTTGCTGGCCACCAAACGCAGGGTTTCATTGCCCCCTGCCTGCGCCTTGAAATACGAATTCTTCAAGAATTGCGCCTCAAATGCATCCAGCTGGCCGGTGATGGGGCGGTTCAAACAGGCCTGCATTTGCGAAACAGCTGTGCGGCTTTTGCGGCCTAGCACACCATCGGGCACGCCGGCATCAAAACCAAAGTAATTCAGCGCCTCTTGGCTTTCTTTGTTTTTCTGCCGCTCGGCCGAAGACACACCGCCACCACTGGGCGCGGCACTGCGGGTGCGCGTGTTGGCATTTCCCTGGTTGGCAATCGCGGCGCCAATCATAACGCCCATCAGACCTTTGACAAAATCGTCGTTCGCGGCAGCAGGGGCCGCCGACATTGCCAAACAAGCCGCGGCAGTAATCAGTTTTTTCATAGGCCCGTCCCTTTGGAAATTTATTTTTCTGCAATTAAAGTGATGCCGGAAATGTGAATGTAAAGTTCGGATTGACACCAGGGCAAATATATTTGGTATGTATTGCGCGATACCTTTTAGATTTTCGCAGTTTTTCACAGATTACATCAATGCCACGATCGCACATATGTGGCATAGCTTTGGATGAGATTTCCAAGCATCTGATTATAAAATAAATTTTTCTAAATATTATGCCTGGTGGCGGCGGTGTGGGTTGGTTTATTGGCCAAATTCTTGGCTAAAAAGTGTCAATTTGAAATTTCAAATTTAGTTATTTTTCGCCTGTTTTTGAAATTTAAGATACTAAAAACCCAAATGATATTCAAAACTAGATACAAAAGCCTATACACGCCTATACTTTTAGTTCCCTCGCTTCCGCGAAAAACAGGGCAAAAAACGCAATCGCTGTTGGGGGCATCGATTTTGCCCATCGCTAAGGCGCCCAAACCGGCCCGGCACAGCCGCGGGGTATTTTTGTAGGCCCAAGCGTGCCGCCCCTGCCCAGATCTTTCTTTACGAAACCGGCAAAAACCGGTTTTCTCATGCAGA
This sequence comes from uncultured Lutimaribacter sp., assembly GCA_913061505.1. Lineage (GTDB taxonomy): Bacteria > Pseudomonadota > Alphaproteobacteria > Rhodobacterales > Rhodobacteraceae > CAJXSO01. Next base: position 18,818 of record CAJXSO010000013.1, on the reverse strand, counting down.
AATTCCAGAAATCTGCACTATCTTGGGGCGAGATGCGGGCCACTTTTCCACCACCCACCACACCTATGCCACGTCTTGGCCCAATGCGGTGTTGGCTGGGCGCCAGTGGGCTGTGGTTTTGACACGATAAACAGGGGCTGACATGCGTTTTTTTGCGATCTTCCTTGCAGCTTTGGCTTTGGCGGTGCCCGCCCATGCGCGCAGCGTGACCGACAGCGCCGGCCGTGTGGTGACGGTGCCAGACACGGTGAATACCGTCTTTGCAGCGGGGCCTCCGGCCTCGGTGTTGGTTTATGTGCTGAAACCCGAGGCACTTACCGGCTGGCCCCGTGCCCTGCGCCCCGAAGAGCGCGCCTATATTGCCCCGCCTTACCGCGATATTCCCGAAACCGGCCGCCTGACGGGGCGCGGCGGCGAGGCAAACCTAGAACGCGTGCTTGAGATCAAGCCAGATCTGATTGTCGATTTCGGCAGCGTGCGTGACACATACATCGACCTGGCCGATCGCGTTCAACAGCAAACCGGCATTCCCTATCTGCTGATCGATGGTCGCTTTGAAAACACCGCCCAGGCCCTGCGTATCTTGGGCCAGGCTTTGGGCGTGCCCGAGCGCGCCAATGCCCTGGCACAGGATGTAGAGGCCACCTTTGCCCGGCTTGATACGCTGCTGGCTAAAGTGCCCGAAAATCAGCGCCCCCGTGTCTACCTGGCCCGTGGCCCCAAAGGCCTAGAGACAGGCATGAAAGGATCGATCAACACCGAAATCATCGAACGGGCGGGGGGCCGTAACGTGGCCGATGACGGGGGCGCAACACGCGGGCTGGTGAATGCCTCGATCGAACAGGTGATCGTGGCCAACCCCGATACGATCGTGACATGGGACCGCAACTTTTTCGCGTCGGTCTTTGACGATCCGTTGTGGCAAGGCATCTCTGCGGTGCAGGAAGGGCGCGTTTACCTGTCGCCCACAGCACCCTTTGGCTGGATCGACCGGCCACCCTCGCTGAACCGTATGATGGGGCTGCAATGGATGGCCGGGCTGATGTACCCCACGCTGTGGCAGGCCGATCTAAGGGCTGATACCCGTGCCTTTTATAAACTCTATTATCATGTCGATCTAAGCGACGAAGATCTGGAAAGGCTGCTCGAATGGGCCAAGGGACGACCCCCAATGTAGCCATGCCGGGCCTGACGCTGACAGCCGGCCTGTTGGCGGCGTTGATCGTGCTGGCCTTTGGCGCGGTGCTGATTGGCCCCTATGGGCTGTCGCCGGGGCAAGTGGTTTTGGCGCTTTTGGGGCAGGGCGACCCACAGGCGCAAATCGTGGTTTGGCACATCCGCCTGCCACGGGTTGGCGCGGCCTTGTTGGTGGGCGCAGCGCTGGCCGCCGCTGGGGCAACCTATCAGGCACTTTTTCGCAACCCGCTGGTATCTCCTGATATTTTGGGCGTTTCGGCAGGCGCCGGCCTGGGTGCAGTGGCTGGCATTTTCCTGTCGCTGCCGGTTGCCGCAATTCAGGGTGCCGCCTTTGTTGGGGGCATGGCAGCGGTGGGCATCGTTATGCTGGTGGGCGCGATGGTGCGCAACGCCGACCAGACGCTAACCTTGGTTTTGCTGGGGGTGGTTGTTGGCGCGCTGGCCGGTGCTGCAACCTCATTGCTAAAGGTCATGGCAGACCCATACGACCAATTGCCAGCCATCACCTTTTGGCTGCTTGGCTCGCTGGCTGCGATCACCACGCGCGATATTTTGCCCGCCCTGCCAATGGTGCTGATGGGGCTGCTGCCGCTGGCCCTGCTGCGCTGGCGCATCAACGTGCTGTCCTTGGGCGACGAAGAAGCACGCGCGCTTGGCGTCGAAGCAGGGCGCACCCGCCTTGTTGTGATTGCCGCGGCAACGCTGATCACCGCCAGCGTCACCGCATTGGCGGGGGTGGTCGGCTGGGTTGGCCTGGTCATCCCGCATATTGCGCGCATGCTTGTGGGGCCTGGTTTTGGCCGGCTGCTGCCCACCTCGGTGCTGATCGGCGCGGGCTATCTGCTGTTGGTTGATACGCTGGCGCGCACCATCGCTGCGGCCGAGGTGCCATTGGGCGTGTTGACAGCCGTCATTGGCGCACCGTTCTTTGTGTGGCTTTTGGCACGCGGGCGGCGGGGGTGGTCGTGATGTTAGAGGCACGCAGCCTGTCTATCGGCTATGGCAAAACGCCCCTTGGCACGGGGCTAAATCTGTCCATCAAACCGGGCGAGATCTTATGCCTTTTGGGCCCCAACGGCTGTGGGAAAACCACGCTGTTTCGCACGCTGATGGGGCTGTTGCCCGCCATCGATGGCACGGTGTTATTGGGTGGAAAACCGATTACCGCGCAAACCCGGGCCCAGATTGCCCGCACAATCGCCTATGTGCCGCAGGCCCATGCGCCCCCGTTTCCGTTCGATGCGCTGGAGGTTGTGCTGATGGGGCGCACGGCGCGGCTGGGTGCTTTTGCCCAACCCTCTGCCCTTGATCGCGGCTTGGCGCGGGCCGCGATGCAGCAATTGGGCATCGGGGGGCTTGCCCCACGCGACTATTCCCGCCTGTCTGGCGGCCAGCGGCAGCTGGTTTTGATCGCGCGTGCATTGGCCCAAGACACACCGCTTATTGTGATGGACGAGCCAACCGCCAGCCTTGATTTCGGCAATCAGGCGCAGGTGCTGGCCCAGATCGAAACACTGGCCCGCGATGCCAATACCAATGGGCGGGGCGTGATCTTATCGACCCATGATCCAGATCAGGCCTTTGCGCTGAATGCCCGTGTATTGCTGATGCATAACGGCAGCGTGCTGGCCGATGGCCCCGCGGCCGAGGTGCTGAGCGGCGAAAATCTAAGCACGGTCTATGGCCTGAACATTACGGTTGAAACAACCGCGTCGGGCCGGCGCGTGTGCCTGCCGTCATTGCGCCAATCAGCGCCCGACCGCTGAATAAGATCGTGGGCGCCTGCGCAGCAGCGCATGCTTGCCAATACAGCAGCACGCTGGCACTGTTTGGCTATGACGACAAAGCGAGGGGGCCCCATGCACGCGCTGAACCTGTCTTTTGATACCGATGATATGCTGGCACGGCTGCGCCCGTGGATTGAATGTGAAAGCCCCACTTTCGATGCAGCTGCCGTGAACCGAATGATGGCGCTTGCGGGCCATGATCTGGCCGTTGCGGGCGCGCATGTTGAACATATTGCCGGGCGCATGGGCTATGGTGGGTCGGTGCGGGCGCGCTTTCCACATCCAGATCAGGGGCAACCCGGTATTTTGATCTTGGGTCATATGGATACGGTGCACCCGATTGGCACGCTGTCGCAGCTGCCTTTTCACCGCGATGGCGATAAATGCTATGGCCCCGGCATCATGGATATGAAGGGCGGCAATTTTGTCAGCCTCGAGGCGATCAAGGCCCTGGCCGCGGCCGGGCTGAAAACCAACCTGCCGGTGACCGTGCTTTTCACACCAGACGAAGAGGTGGGCACGCCCTCGACACGCGCGCTGATCGAGGCCGAGGCGCGGCGCAACAAATATGTATTGGTGCCAGAACCCGCCCGCCCGGATGGCGGCGCTGTTATTGGGCGCTATGCCATTGCCCGGTTCAATCTGCGCACCCAAGGCAGGCCCAGCCATGCCGGCGCGGCCCTGGCCGATGGGCGATCGGCCATTGCTGCGATGGCGCGCAAGATTTTGCAGATCGAGGCAATGACAAATGACAGCTGCACATTCTCGGTTGGGGTAATCAACGCGGGCCAATGGGTAAACTGCGTGGCCTCCAGCTGCCAGGCCGAGGCGCTGAGCATGGCAAAAACCCAAGAAGACCTAGAGCGGGGTGTCGCCGCCATGCTGGCGCTGCAGGGCGAAGAGGATGGCGTGGAATTTCACGTCAGCCGCGGTGTCACGCGCCCGGTATGGCAGCCGGGCCAGCCGGGCACCATGGCGATATTTGATCTGGCCAAAGAGATTTGTGCACAGATGGGTTTTGATTTGACGGGCCAAAGCGCAGGCGGCGGATCTGACGGCAATTTTACCGGGTTTTTGGGCATACCAACGCTTGATTCCATCGGCGTGCGCGGGCAGGGGCTGCACACGTTGGGCGAATATATCGAGGTATCCAGCCTGCCCGAGCGCGCGCGCCTGATTGCCGCCCTTTTGACGCGGCTACACTAGCGGCTGTTACAACAGCGTAACGCCCGCCCGCAATTTGGTGTAGGGGATTTGGCGTAAATCACACGGGTTGGCACCCGGCGCCACCGCAAACAGCACACGGTCGGAAATGCGGGTGTAATCGGCCATGAAATGCACCGCGCTTTTCACACAGACAATGGCATGATCTGCAGGCTCAATACCAACGGCCCTGAAAAACTCTTGATCCAGGTTTTGGCAGCGGGTTGAGCCAACAACAACCTGAATACCGGTTCCCACCAGCTGCAAGGCGGCCATTGGCCCCAAATGCGCGCGCGCGCCGCCAAACATCGGCCCGGTGCATGTAAAATTGCCATCAGATAGCGCGATCACCTGCACCTTGGCCTGCACGGGCTGCGCATATTCAGGGTGCCCGCCCCCCAAGGCAATATCCAGCTGCGCCCCAACACCCGCGGCATGCGCGGCGGCGGCGGCGGCGGGATCATGCAGCAAAGACAGCACCGCATCGGGGGCGTTATTGGCAATGAGCGCCTGCAACACGCCAGTGGTATCCGATGTGCCCCCGGCGCCGGGGTTATCCTGGGGGTCGGCAATCAGCACCGGGCCCGGCATGGCCATGGCCTGGCGCACAGCCTGATCTGCTGGCAACAATCTGGCGTCAAAAACCGGCTTGGCCTGTTGCAGCGCCTGGGCCACGCTATCGGCTGCGGCATCTGCCGCGGCTTGGGTTTCGGCATAGGCAAAAATGGCTGGCCCACAATCGGGGATATCGGCAGGGGGAAAGCCCAGCGCCAGATCTACCGAGGCCGGCGCATGCTGCGACAGGCCTTGATACAGCTCGCGCGCGGGGCTGGCATGGGTGGTTTGCGCCGTGATTGGCGTGATAAAATCGCCTTGGCGATAGGCCTTGAACAATGGCCCGGCCAAGACGCGCTGCAACAGCTGTGCAGCCCGCGCGCCGGTATCTGCAAAATCGGTATGGGGATAGGTTCGGTAGATTGTAACCGCGCTGGCCAATTGGAAAAAAGCCGGGCTTAGATTGCCGTGCAGATCCAGGCTCACCACGATTGGCAGCGCGTCGCCCATGCGCGCGCGGATGCGGCGCAATATCTCGGCCTCGGCATCGGGGTGGGCGCGGGTAACCATGGCACCGTGCAAATCAAGATACACCGCTTGCGGATTGGCCTGTGCAATACCTTCGACAATTTCGCCAGTGATCGTGTCGAATGCATCATCGGTGACGTAGCCACCAGGCTCGGCCATAGCCCAAAGGATGGGCACCATCTGGAATGGGCAGGCCTTGATAAAGCCGCTGATCGGAATGTTGAGCCCCTGAAACACCGAAAAAATATCATCGCCGCGGGTCATGGCAGGCCATGCACCGGCCTGCACAAAATGCTCAAGCGTTGTCTCGTCTGGGGCGAATGTGTTGGTTTCGTGTTGAAACCCGGCAATTGCGATTCGAGTCATGGCGCTCCTTTACGGGGGCAACAAAAGTTCAATCAGTGGTTGTGCGGGCCTTGCAGATGCGCGCGCAAATTCTGCATAAAATGCGCGCATAAGAAGAAGATGCGTGAAATACCCATCATTTGCACACTAACAGAATGCCGATTCCTGTGCAGAAAGCAAATTTTCTTGTTTGCGCTAAACGGAAAACTTGACAGCGGGGCAGAACAGACCGGAAGCTTGGGGAAAAAGAACCGGATGCCGGCCCGTAAGACCGGCGCAAAACAGGGAGACGTCAATGTTTTCACAAGTTGGAAAGATAACAAGGCGCGCACTGTTGGCGGCTGGGTTTGCCATGCCATTGGTTGCCACTGCTATGGCAACCACAGCCAGTGCGGAAAGCGTTTTGCGGGTTGTACCGCACGCAGATTTGAAAAACCTCGATCCGATATGGACCACTGCCTATATCTCGCGCAACCACGGGTATATGATTTACGACACGCTTTTTGCGATGGACGAAAACTTTACCCCACAACCGCAAATGGTTGATACCTGGAGCACCTCTGAGGATGGTCTGGTATGGACATTCGTGCTGCGCGATGGGCTGAAATTCCACGATGGCGCGCCGGTTACCGGCGAGGATGTTGTGGCATCGCTGAAACGTTGGGGCGCCCGCGACGGTATGGGCCAACAGCTGTTTGGGGTGATCGAAAGCCTTGAGGCGACCGATGCCAAAACCGTGGTGATGACGCTGCAAAAGCCCTATGGTTTGGTGCTGGAATCGATCGGCAAGATTTCGTCGAACGTGCCGTTCATCATGCCAAAGCGCATTGCAGAAACAGATCCTTTCGAACAGATCACCGAATATATCGGCTCGGGTCCGTTTGTGTTCCAGGCAGATCAGTGGGTGCCCGGATCGACCGTGGTCTATACCAAGTTCGAAGATTACGTGCCGCGCAGCGAGCCGGTTTCAGCGGCAGCCGGCGGCAAAGTGGCCAAGGTAGACAAGGTTATTTGGCAATATTTCCCCGATGCGACAACCGCGATGAACGCGCTGATGGCGGGCGAGGTAGATTTCTACGAATCCCCCGCGCCTGACCTGGCGCCGATCTTGTCGAGCAACCCCGATATCACCGTCGAGGTGAACGACCCGCTGGGCAGCATCGGCTTTGCCCGTTTCAACCATGTGCTGCCGCCGTTTGACAATGCCGATATCCGCCGCGCAGCGATTATGGCCATGAAGCAGGAAGATTACCTGGCCGCCGGTATTGGCGACCCGCAATTTTGGAAAACCTGCTATTCGGTATTCCCCTGTGGCACGCCGCTGCAAAACGATGTGGGCTCGGATTTGATGGCCACAGGCGATGCCGAAGCCGCCAAGGCCGCGCTGCAGGCAGCAGGCTACGATGGCACCCCGGTGGTGATCATGCAGCCAACCGATATTGCTGTGCTGTCGGCCTTTTCGCTGGTTACGGCAGAAAAGCTGCGCGATGCAGGCTTTAACGTAAAGCTAGAGGCCATGGATTGGTCTACGCTGACCTCGCGGCGCGCCTTGCGTGACCCGGTGGGCGAGGGCGGCTGGAACATGTTCCACACATGGTGGATTGGCGCCGATGTGATCGACCCGATGGCAATCGCGTTTTCGGGCAACCCCGATAAGGGCTGGTTTGGCTGGGCAAATGACCCGGCGCTGGAAGAAGCGCGCGCAGCCTTTGCCACGGCCAGCAGCCTTGAGGAAAAGAAAACCATCGCAGCCAAGGTGCAAGAGCGGCTGTGGGCCATTGGTGCCTCGGGGCAGCTGGGCCAGTTCTTTACCCCTGTTGCCTATCGCAACAACGTCAAAGGGCTGATCAAATCGCCTGTGCAGTTCTTCTGGAACATGTCGGTCGAATAAACACCCAAACAAGATAACGCCCGGCACGGCCCAAGCTGTGCCGGGCATCTATGCGGGGGCAAGGCAGTGTTATTCTACATTTTCAAACGTATCTTGATGACCATCCCGGTGATGGTGATTGTGGCGCTTTTTGTCTTCTTGATGCTGCGCCTGTCGCCCGGTGATCCGGCGGCCGTTATCGCGGGCGATTACGCCACCGCAGAAGATGTGCAGCGCATCCGCGAACAGCTGGGCCTGTCGGAACCGATCGTGGTGCAATTCACCCGCTGGCTGGGGCAGCTGGCGCAGGGTGATTTGGGCACCTCGATCTTTTCGAACAAACCTGTATCGCAGCTGATCGCGCAGCGGATCGAACCCACCATGTTCTTGGCGCTGACCACCATTATTTTCTCGGTTTTGGTGGCGGTGCCGCTGGGCACAATTGCCGCCTATCGCGCCGGCAGCTGGATAGACCGGGTGGTGATGCTGTTTTCCGTAGGTGGTTTTTCGGTGCCAGTTTTTGTGCTGGGCTATGTGCTGATTTATGTGTTGTCGCTAAAGCTGCGCTGGCTGCCAGTGCAGGGGTATAAATCGCCCTTCACCGAAGGGATCGGCCCGTTTTTTGCCCATATCACCCTGCCCACCCTGACACTAAGCGTGATTTTCATCGCCCTGATTGCCCGCATGACGCGCGCCTCGGTGATCGAAGTGCTAGAAGAAGATTACGTGCGCACCGCCCGTGCCAAAGGCCAGAGCGAGCTTAAGGTGCTGATGCGCCATGCCCTGCGCAACGCCGCTGTGCCCATTATCACCGTTATTGGCATTGGTATCGCCCTGCTGATTGGCGGCGTGGTGGTCACCGAAAGTGTTTACAACATTCCCGGCCTTGGGCGGCTGGTGCTAGATGCGGTTTTGGCGCGCGATTACCCAATCATTCAGGGGCTGATCCTGTTTTTCAGCTTTATCTACATTGTGCTGAACTTGCTGATCGATCTCAGCTATTCGCTTCTTGATCCAAGGATTCGGTATTGATGGTACAAAACGCACCCACCCTGCCGCAAACCCCCGAGCAGCCTTCGATCTGGCGGATCGCCCTGCGCAACCGTTCGGTTTTTTGGGGCGGCTTGATGCTGGTCATCATTGCGCTTGTGGCGCTGACAGGCGGGCTTTTCACCGCCGACCCGATGGATATCAACCCGATGAGCCGCCTGAAACCACCGGGCGAGCATGGGCTTTTTGGCACCGACCAGCTGGGGCGCGATGTGTTTAGCCGCGTGATAAACGGCGCGCGCATCTCGCTGACAGTGGGCACCGCCGTTGCCGTTATCTCGATTGCGATTGGCCTGTTTCTGGGGCTGGTGGCAGGCTATTTCCGTTATATGGATGCGCTGATTATGCGGGTCATGGATGGGCTTATGTCTATTCCCGCCATTTTGTTGGCCATCGCGCTGATCTCGCTATCTGGGGCCACACTGCTGACTGTGGTGGCGGCCATTGTTATTCCTGAAATTCCACGCGTGGTGCGGCTGGTGCGGTCGGTTGTGCTGACCGTGCGCGAAGAACCCTATGTCGAGGCTGCTATTGCCGCGGGCACCAAAACCTGGCTGATCATGGGCCGGCATGTGTTGCCAAATACCATTGCACCGCTGATCGTGCAGGCAACCTATGTCTGTGGCTCGGCCATGCTGACCGAGGCGATATTGGGCTTTTTGGGCGCGGGCATACCGCCGGAAATTCCCTCGTGGGGCAATATCATGTCTGAGGGGCGCACGTTCTTTCAACTGACCCCGTGGATCATCTTTTTCCCCGGCGCTGCACTGGCCGTAACCGTGCTGGCGGTGAATATCGTCGGCGACGGCCTGCGCGATTCACTTGACCCGCGCATTGCAAGGACCATGCGATGACACCTATCCTGGATATTGAAAACCTGTCGGTCAGCCTGCCAAAGGGGGCCGATCGGCCCTTTGCCATTCAAGACATCACGTTCAGCGTCAATGCCGGCGAGATTGTTTGTGTTGTGGGCGAAAGCGGATCTGGCAAGTCAGTCACCTCGTTCACCGTGATGGGCCTGCACGACAAACGTGCCCTAACCCCGGTGGCCGGTGAAATACGGCTAGAGGGCAAGAATATTCTGGGGGCCAGTGCTGCAGAAATCCGCCGCTTGCGCGGTGAAAAAATGGCGATGATTTTCCAAGAGCCGATGACCGCCTTGAACCCGGTGGCGCCCGTGGGCCAGCAGATTGGTGAAATGCTGGAAATTCATACAAATTTCGGGGCCGCAAAGCGCAAGGCCAAAGTGCTGCAAGCCATGCGGGATGTGCACCTGCCTGACCCCGAGAAAATGTATCACTCGTTCCCGCATCAGCTGTCAGGCGGGCAGCGCCAGCGCATCGTTATCGCCATGTCTTTGGTGCTGGAACCAGTGCTGCTGATCGCAGACGAGCCGACAACGGCGCTGGATGTCACCACCCAAGCCCAGATCTTGGCACTGATCAAAGAGCTGCAAACCCGTCGTGGCATGGGGGTTTTGTTTATCACCCATGATTTCGGCGTGGTGGCCGATATTGCAGATCGCGTGGTGGTCATGCAAAACGGCCAGATCGTGGAACAGGGCCCTGTGGCGCAGGTGCTGGGCAACCCCACCCACCCCTATACGAAAATGCTGATCAATGCCGTGCCATCCATGACACCCCCCAGCCGCGCGCCCGTGGCCGGGCCAGTGGCCTTATCGGCTGCAAATTTGAACAAGCAATACGGCTCTTTGGGGTTGCTTGGCGGTGGCCGGGTTGTGAATGCCGCCAATGATGTGAATTTCCAGGTGCGCCGCGGCGAGACATTGGGCATCGTCGGGGAAAGCGGGTCAGGCAAATCTACGGTGGCGCGCTGTGTCATGCGCCTGATCGATCCAACCTCGGGCGAGGTGCTGATAGGCGATACCAATATCGCCACCATTGCAGAAAGCCAGCTGCGCCAGCACCGCCGCGATATTCAAATTGTTTTCCAAGATCCCTATCGCTCGCTTAACCCGCGCAGAACGGTGGGCCAGTCTATCACCGAAGGGCCGGTGAATTTTGGTGTCAGCCCTGCCGAGGCGTTAGAAAGGGCGCGCCGCCTGATGTCGATTGTGGGCTTGGCGCCAGAGGCGCTTGATCGCTTTCCGCACCAGTTTTCAGGGGGTCAGCGCCAGCGCATATGCATCGCCCGTGCCCTGGCCATGGAGCCAATGGTGCTGATCGCAGACGAGGCGGTTTCCGCGCTGGATGTATCGGTGCAAGCGCAAGTGCTGGATTTGTTGGAAGATGTGAAAGAGAAATTCGATCTTGCCATGCTGTTCATCACCCATGATCTGCGCGTTGCTGCCCAAATCTGCGACCGGATCATGGTGATGCAAAAGGGCATCGTGGTGGAAAGCGGCCCAACCGCGCAGGTTTTTGCAAACCCACAACACCCCTACACCCGTGCGCTTTTGTCTGCGGCCCCAGGCCACAGCACGTTTGACAGCAAAGGTGGCGCATCTGCCGGGCAGGCGGCGCCGTTGTAACCCCGCCCGCGGGCGCCGGCACCGCACCTAACCAAGATGGCGGCGCTGCATCATCGGGGTGCAGCCAAAGGCCGTGCGATAAACGCGCGAGAAATGCGCCGCGCTTTCAAACCCACAGGCGATGGCCACATCCATCACCGACATTTCGGTTTGCACCAACAGGTGGCGCGCCTTTTCCAGCCGCATATCCCGGTAATATTTCTTTGGCGAGGCGTTCAGGTATTTGCCAAATAGCCGCTCCAGCTGTCTGGTTGAAATACCTATGTCTTTTGCGATTGTGGTGGGGGAAACAGGGGTTTCAATGGCACTGGCCATCCGCGCAATAGCAGCCGCCAAATGCGGGTTGCGCATTCCGTTGCGCGATTGCAGCGATACCCTTTGTGCAGCCGTTGCTTCCCTGACGGCATTATACACCATCTGATCGGCCACAGCGACCGACAGATCTTGCCCGTGATCCTTGGCAATCAGGTGCAGCATCAAATCAGCGGTGGCCGTGCCCCCAGATGCGGTTGGGTATTTGCCATCGGCCACAAACACATTGCGCAGCAGTTTTACCTCGGGGAATTGTTCCATGAAACTATCGTGGTATTCCCAGTGAATCGACGCTTCGCGCCCGTTCAAAAACCCGCCCAGCGCCAAAACCCAACTGCCCGAACAAAGCGCGCCAATGCGGGTTTTGCTTAGCCTGTCGATACGCCGCAAGGCCTGCAGCAGCACGGTGTGGTCTTTGCTTTGCATGCCAATGCCCGACAAAACAAACAAGCGATCGCAGGCGGGCAGCTCTTTAAAGGCATATTGCACCTCTATTTTTGTGCCATCCGAGCTGCTGGCCGTGGCCCCATCAAGCGAGGCATAGCTCCAGCGATAAAGCGGCTTGCCAGATATAAGGTTGGCAATGCGCAAAGGATCAACCGCGCAGGCAAAGGCCATATGGGTAAAGTCTTTGACCAGGGCAAAGACGTAATGTTGCTGTGCATCGCTCATGCGCGGCGCTCCTTGGGGCAGGTATCAGCCCGCGCGTGGCGCAGAAATTACGCCCGGGCGCGCGGTGTGATCGGCTGCCAATGGGCCCCTTACGCACGGCAGGCGGCCAGATGGGCCTGTATCCAGCTTTGGCATGCGGGGCAGTGCTGGTTTCGAATTTGCACATATATGAATTGTAGACAAGTTGTATTTTATCGTGTTACACAGCCCTTGGCCAAATTGGAGGCGGGCTTTTGAGCGAAAAATCGATCAATAAAAAGGTGCAATGCGCCGAAGATATCCGGCAGCGGATACTGACGCAGGCGTTTCAGCCTGGCGCCTATCTCGACGAGGCCGAGCTGTCGGAGGCATACCAGATTTCCCGCCCGCCGCTGCGCGAGCTGCTTAACCAGCTGGCCGGCGAAGGCTATGTGGTGTTGCACAAAAATCGCGGTGCACAGGTTGCGCCGATGACACATAAAACCATGCGCAATTTCTTTATGGCGGCGCCTATGCTCTATGCGGCAGTTTCGCGCCTGGCCGCCGAACACGCCACACAGGCGCAGCTCATGCGCCTGAAAGATGCGCAAACCCTGTTTCGCAAGGCAATTCGCGAGGGTGACACAGCCCAGCGCGCCCTGATGAACCAGCGCTTTCACGCCATTATCGGCGAGATGGCTGATAACGAATTTTTAACACCCAGCCTGCGGCGCCTGCTGATCGATCATACCCGCATTGGCATGGCATTCTACAACCCCCGCAACCAATCGATGGCCACGCAACGCGACATCGCCGCCGATCAGCACGACCAGTTTATCGCCCTGATCGAGACAGGCGATGCCGATGGCGCGGCCCAGCTTGCCCTTGATCACTGGGAACTGTCGCGGGCTGAAATCGAAAGTTTCATCACACCAGTTGGCATGCAGATCCCCCTTGGCCCTGCGCTTGGGGCGGCCACCCAGAAAGGAACCCAATGAAGTTCGACGGCATATACACGCCGGTCATCACACCCCACCGTGAGGATGGCAGCATTGACCGCGACGCGCTTGCCGCCCAGATCGAATATCTGATCGCCGCGGGCGTGCACGGGCTGATCAACGGCGGGTCAACGGGCGAATATTATGCCCAAAGCCTGGAAGAACGGATCGAGATTGCCAGTTTCGTCAAAGATGTTATCGGCAACCGCCTGCCCCTGATTGTGGGCACAGTGGCGATACGCCAGCCAGATTCGGTGGCCATGGCCGAACATGCAGCCAAAATCGGCGCCGCCGGTCTGTTGGTGGGCTCGCCGCCCTATGCGGTGCCCACCGAGCACGAAAACGCCCTGAATGCGCTGGCCATCGACCGCGCAGCCGATTTGCCGATCATGCTATATAATTACCCCGGCCGCATGGGCATTGACATGGGCCCCGAATTCCTCGACCGCGTCGGGCGCAGCCGCAATTTCTGCGCCATCAAGGAAAGCTCGGGCGATATCAACCGCGTGCATTTGCTGGCACGCGATTACCCGCATATCCAGATGTCTTGCGGCATGGATGATCAGGCGCTGGAGTTCTTTGCATGGGGGGCAAAAAGCTGGGTCTGTGCCGGGTCAAACTTTCTGCCAAGCGAGCATATCGCGCTTTGGAATGCATGCCGCGTTGAAGGCAACTTTGACAAAGGCCGGCGCATTATGTCGGCGATGATGCCCTTGATGCGGGTGCTGGAACAGGGCGGCAAGTTTATCCAATGCGTCAAACATGGCTGCGAGATGATGGGCCAATATGCCGGCCCACCGCGCCCACCCCTGCGCCCGTTGAACAAAGACGACAAGCGGCAGTTGGAACAGGTGGTGCGCGTGCTGAAACGCACAGTGGCCGAAATTGAAGCCGGGGCAAACGCCGGCACACAGGCGGAGGCAGCGCAATGAGCAACCTTTTGACAACCGAAGAATACAAAGCCATCGCAGCGGCGCTTTCCCTGCCAACGCAGGCCTTTATCGATGGCGGCTTTCGCCCCGCTGCATCTGGCGCGACCTTTGACACTGTTAACCCAGCAACAGGCGATGTGCTGGCCAAGGTTGCGGCCTGCGGTGCCAAAGACGTGGATTTTGCGGTGCAAAAGGCCCGGGATGCTTTCGAGGATGGCCGCTGGTCTGGCCTGCACCCAAGCGAACGCAAAGCGGTGCTGATCCGCCTGGCCAAGCTGATAAAGCGCAATGCCCGCGAGCTGGCTGTTATGGAAAGCCTCGAGTCGGGCAAGACGATCTTTGATTGCGAAACGGTCGATCTGCCCGAGACGATCCATTGCCTCACATGGCATGCAGAATTGATCGACAAGATCTACGATCAGGTTTCGCCCGCCTCGGACGATCACATCGCCATGGTTGTGCGCGAACCTGTGGGGGTGGTCGGGCTGGTGCTGCCGTGGAACTTTCCTTTGTTGATGCTGGCCTGGAAAATTGGCCCAGCCCTGGCGGCGGGCTGTTCGGTTATTGTGAAACCGGCCGAAGAAACATCGCTGAGCGCGCTGCGGGTTGCCGAACTGGCCACCGAGGCGGGTTTGCCCGCAGGCGTGCTAAACGTGCTGCCTGGCACCGGCCCCGATGTAGGCGAGCCGCTGGGGCGGCATATGGATGTTGATGCGCTAAGCTTTACAGGGTCAACCGAAACGGGGCGGAAATTTCTGCGCTACGCGGCTGAATCGAACCTTAAGGAAGTGACGCTGGAAATGGGCGGCAAGAACCCTGCCGTGGTGCTGGATGATGCCGAAAACCTCGATCGCGTTGCCGCGCATATTGTCAACGGCGCGTTCTGGAACATGGGCGAAAACTGCTCGGCCTCGTCGCGCCTGATCGTGCAAAGGGGCGTCAAAGATGCCCTGCTGGCGCGGATCAAGGCGCATGCCCGCGAATGGCCCATGGGCGACCCGCTAAACCCGGCCAACCGCGTTGGGGCTTTGGTATCGAGGGCGCATTTCGAAAAGGTCTGCTCTTACCTTGGCCAGGGGCAAAACGTAATCATGGGCGGCGGCGCAAAAGACGGGTTTGTCGAGCCGACCATCCTGGAAACCACCGCAAACGCCCCACAGGCGCGCGAGGAAATCTTTGGCCCGGTTCTGTCGGTGCTGACGGTAGACAGCTTTGACCAGGCCATCGCCATGGCAAACAGCACCGAATACGGGCTGGCCGCCTCGATCTTTACTGCAAACGTCAAGCGGGCAATCCGTGGCGCACGGGCCATCCGCGCCGGAACGGTCACGGTAAACAGCTTTGGCGAAGGCGATATATCAACGCCCTTTGGTGGCTTTAAATCCAGCGGGTTCGGCGGGCGCGACAACGGCATACATGCCCATGACCAATACACGCAGCTTAAAACCATATGGGTCGATCTGGGCGACGATGCGGGCGATGCAGTGAATTGACAGAGGTTCGTGTAAACCCGTTGCCAATGCTTCCTGGGCCAGCAGCTTGGAATGAAATTCTGGGCCCTGCCCCCAAACGCCCCGCACTGACAGGCGCGCACACAGCCGATGTGGCCATTGTTGGGGCGGGGTTTGCCGGGCTGTCTGCGGCGCGCCGCGTGCTGCAGTTGCAACCCGATGCATCGGTCGTGGTGTTAGAGGCGGGCGGCATTGCTGATGGATCGGCTGGGCGCAATTCGGGCTTTATGATCGATTTGCCGCATGAGCTGACCTCGGAAGATTACGCCGGGGCGGGCGACGACCGCGCGATGATTGCGCTGAACCGGCACGCCATCGGCTTTGCCGGTGAGGCCGTTGATGAATACCAGATCAACCAGAATTACTTTGATCGGGCGGGCAAGGTGAATGGTGCGGCCAGCGACAAGGCGCACAGCCATAATGAAACCTATGCACAGCACCTGGCGTCGCTGGGCGAGGCGTCGGAAATGCTTGATGCGCAAAACATGGCCGATCTGACCGGGTCACATCACTATCAATCCGGGCTTTATACGCCCGGCACGGTGATGCTGCAGCCCGCCGGCTATATTCGCGGGCTGGCTGCTGGCCTGGCGCGGGCTGGCGTATCTATCTATGAAAACAGCGCCGTCACCGCGCTGCGCCGGCAGGGGGCCACATGGCGGCTTGGCACAGCCGCAGGCCATGTCAGCGCCGCCCGCGTTATTTTAACCGTGAACGGCCATCTGGAAAGCTTTGGCTTTGAAAAGGGGCGGCTGATGCAGCTGTTTCTTTATGCGGTCATGACACCAGAGCTAGACGCAGATACCCTGGCCAAGCTGGGTGGGCAGGCCCGCTGGGGTATCACCCCATCAGACCCGATGGGAACAACCGTGCGCCGGATAGATACAGGCCAGGGCGGCAACCGCATCATCACGCGAACCTGCGCCACCTTGGCGCCGGGGTGCCGGGTGGGGCCGGGCCATGTGGCCCGCGCCGCGCGGGTGATGCAGCGCAAATTCGATGACCGGTTCCCGCAATTGGCAGGTATGCAGATGGCCCATGCCTGGGCTGGGCATTTGTGCCTAACGCTGAACGGTGTCGCCGTGATGCGGCAGCTGGATGACGGGCTGTTTTCTGGCTGCGTCCAAAACGGGCTGGGCACGGCGCGTGGCACATTGACAGGGATTGGCGCGGCCGAGCTGGCCTGCGGTGTTGAAAGCGCTGTGACCCGCCATTTTACCGCCCAGGCACAGCCCAAACGCCTGCCGCCGCAGCCCCTGCAAAAGATCGGCGCCAATGCGCTGTTGCGATACAAAGAATGGCGCGCTGGCAACGAATGATCGCCCCCAAGCGCAGGTATTTAAGCCGTGGCAAGGCTGCGGTGGCAGATCAATAATCTTGGTTCAACGCGTCTGCCGCGGGAATTTCCCGCTCGCGCCGGGCAATGTAATCGCACAGGGCCTCGTTCTTTGCCTCGTCCAGCTGTGGCTCTTCATATTGGTCTAGCAGCTTGCGGGCATGTTCCAAGGCGCGCTGGGTAATTTCCTTTGATCCTTCGGCCACCCATTGCTCGATCGAGTTGTTGTCGAACAATTCCGGCATGAAAAACGCCGTCTGGAAATTGTCTTGCGTATGCGCATGCCCCAGATAATGCCCACCTGGCCCTATATCTGCGATAGCTGAAAGCGCCTCGTTGAAATCGCCCCACTGGGGGCCTTGTGCCATGCGATAGCCCATTGCGCATTGCTCGGCATCGACGACAAATTTTGCAACAGAACAATGCATGCCCGCCTCGTTCCAGCCAGCCGAGTGCCAGATATAATTTGCACCCGCGTGCAATACTGCACCAAGGGTGGTTGCGCTTTCGTATCCGGCCTGGGCATCAAATGTCTTGGCCCCGCCCAGCGTGTTCGAGGTGCGCCAAGGCACACCATAATAGCGCGCCATCTGCCCGATCATAAAGTTCATCAGGCTGATTTCGGGCGTGCCCGCCATAGGCGCACCAGATTTCATCGAAACGGTCGATAGGTAATGGCCGTAAATCGCCGGGCAACCGCGCCGGATAACCTGTGTATAGGCCAGCGCGGAAAGCGCCTCGGCGTTCAATTGCGCCACGGTTGCAGGCACCGAGGCAGGCGTATTCGCGCCACCCAGCACAAAGGGCGAGCACAAAACTGGCTGGTTGCGTTTGCACAGCGCGCGCATGGCACCCAGCATTGTCTCGTCCCAGACCAGCGGCGAGTTACCGTTACAGTTGCCCGTGGTCACCGGGTTTTGCTGGATAAACTCCTCGCCAAACAGGATGGCGCACATCTCCATCACGTCTTCGGCGTTTTTGGGGCTGGTGGTCATCGCCATAAAGGTTTTGTCGGAATATTTCATCGACGAATAGGTGATGCGCAAATGCCGTTGGCTGATCGGGTGATCGTAGGGTTCTACAATGTGATGGGCCGATGAATGCAACGCCGGCAACATGTGGCTAAGTTTGTGAAACATCGCCAGATCATCCAGGGTGGGGTTGCGACGCACATCATCAAGATCGCGCAAGAAAGGCGCCCCTGTCATCGGCACGAAAATCGAATGCGGCCCACCTAGGCGGACATTTTTCGCAGGGTTGCGTGCGCAATAGGTAAAATCTGCCGGGATTGTTGCAATCAGATCGCGCACAAGACCGCGGTCGAGGTAAACCCGCTCGCCAACCACCAATGCGCCGGCTTTTTTCCAATCGGCCAATGCAATAGGGTCGCGGAACACCACACCGATATTTTCAAGTATATCCATCGACGCGGCATCGATCTGTTCAACCTGTGCGCCATCCATAACCTCGCACAGCGGCAAGGCCCGGGTTAGGCCCGGCAACATCGTAAAATCAGGGCGCGTCCGTATAGCGCGGCGCGCAATGCGCCCACCAGAACGCGCACGCGGGTTTTTTGTGGTTTCGGCCATAGGCGCCTCCTGTGCAATTGCAACAAAAGTGCATGCAACAGCCCGCGCGCTCGTGACGGTTTACGAAGCGGACATAACAACAAACGACACCCAACGCCCACCAAAGCCTGGCAGATGGCTATATGGCTTGTAAAAAAGCGGTCTGGTTAACCCCAAAAACCCAAGTTTTGCTTGGTTTTCTTGCGCTTATGCGGGGGGTTCTGGTGCCGCTGAAGGGCAGTCATGTATTCTGAATTATGAAGCAATTATAGCGTGTTACAGGAGGGCTGTCTTTGCAGAGCGGTCCCGAAAGCGGTCCCATTGTGCATGTACTACCAAGCTCAAAATCGCCATATTTTGCCACCTTGAGGGTATGCTTTTGGGCGCAGTACAATCCAATAGTTTATATGACAAACTTATGCAATTCGGTCAGTGTGCACGCAGGGAGAGCCGCATATTGCATACTGTATTTCAGGCAATTCAGTTCGACTTTCAACCACAGCCA
>CAJXSO010000012.1 GCA_913061505.1 uncultured Lutimaribacter sp. | reverse complement strand
GGGCTGGCGCAATATCTGGTTGAGGATTCCGAGGCCAAGGCGCTGGAATTGGCGCGCGCCGCCGCCACCAACCCACCGCTGTCGAATTTTGCGATCTGCAGCGCCATCAGCCATATGCAAAATATGTCGGCGCTCGATGCTGCCTATGCGGAATCGGTGGTGGCGGGTATCGTCAATACCCAACCCGCCTCGCGCGGGCGGCTTGAGGCCTTTGCCAACAAAACCGCGGCGCGGGTGCGCCCCGATTAGGGCTGTTTAGGGCTGTCGCCCCGGTGTGAAACGGGCCAATGTCGGGGCAGGGTGGCCCATGGTCGCCTTTGCGCTTTTCAAAACGGCCCATATCACGTAGAACGATGCTTGCTTCGGTCCAGTCGATTCATCGGCTGGTTAAAAGGGAACAACGGTGCGGGTGGCGGTATGACATGCCACGCCCAATGCCGTGACTGCCCCCGCAACTGTAAGTGGCGAGCGACGTCGGCATATGCCACTGCAGGCCCTTTGGGACCTGCGGGAAGGCCCGGCCAAGCGATGACCCACAAGTCAGGAGACCTGCCGAAGTGATCACCCTATCCGGGCGCGGGGTGCGCCATGGATAACGGTCCTTTCCGTTGTGGTGACAGTTTCACCGTCACGGGAAGGCACATCCTTCCTTCGACATATTGCATTGCCAGGGCTCCGCCCTTTGGAAGGAAGACCAGAATGAAACGCGTATTTTACGCAACCGCCGCCGCCAGCGCCCTGGGCGCGCTTACCGCCCCCCAGCTTTCGGCCCAAGAGGCGTTCCAGCTGGATGAGATTACGGTATCGGCCGGTGTTACCGTGGCACCTATTGCCCGCAGCGGCGTATCTGTCAGCACGCTGGACAGTGCCGATTTGGTGCAGGCCAGCACCCCCTCGTTAAGCGGCGCGCTGGCCAATTTGCCCGGTGTCAATGTCACGCAAAACGGGCCCATGGGCAGCACCGCCTCGGTATCGGTGCGCGGTTTGTCCGAGCGCTATTTGGCGGTGCGTATTGATGGGGTGGATGCCACCGATGCCTCGTCGCCACAGGTGCAATTCAACGATTTTGGCGGGCTGACCGCAGGCATGGTGCAGCGCGCCGAATTGCTGCGCGGTGCACAATCGGCGCTTTACGGGGGCACGGCGATTGCGGGTGTTTTGACATTGGATACGCTGGCGCTGGGCCAGGCACCCGATGGCGACAGGTATGATGTGTCGCTTGAGGTGGGCAGTTTTGGCACCATCGCCAGCAACTTTGCCATGACCCGCCGTGTTGGCGCCACAACCTTTGGCCTGGCGCTGAACGCAGCCCAAGCTGATGGGTTTTCCAGCGCCGAGGAAAACGTAGGCAACACCGAAGCCGATGGGTTCGAGCGCAACCGCGCCGCATTTGGCGTGCAGCACGAATTGGCCAATGGCTGGGTGCTGGGCGGCAATCTGTTTCGCCAGATCAGCAGCGGCGCATTCGATGAATACGGCAGTGCGCCCCAGGATGGCACCTCTGATGAAACCTACGGCTATGTCAGCACCGGCGCGCGGCTTTTTGCGCAAGGTCAGGCATGGGGCTGGGATCACAACGTGCAATATTCCTATTTCGGCAACAAACGGTCGTTGGTGTCGCCGACAACATTGGGCTTTGCCACGCCCTATGCCTCGGCGTTTGATTCAAAGCGCAACGCCCTGCGCTATACGGCCTCGCGCGATATGACGCAGGCGGTGCGCCTGTCTTTGGGGGCAGATGGCACGCGCGACAGCGTAAAAACCACGGCCCTGCCGGGGGGCAATGCCATTTTGCAGCAAGGCGGGGTTTTTGCCGAATTGGGCTACAGCCCGACCGAGCAGCTGGATCTATCGGTGGTTTTGCGCCGCGATCACCACAGCAGCTTTGGGGGCTTTAACACCGGGCGCTTTGCTGTGGCCTACCAGCTGAACGATCAAACAACGCTGCGCGGCATGGCCTCGACCGGCTATCGCCCGCCGTCCAGCAACGAGCTGTTTGCCGTATATCCGGGCTCTTTCCCGACCACGGGCAACCCCGATCTGGGGCCAGAAACCAGCAAGGGCTTTGAGCTGGGTGTTGATCATCGCTATGACAATGGCGCCAATATTTCGCTGACGGCTTTTGCCAATAACACCGACGATGCCATCACCTATCAGTTCTGTCCTGATGCAACAAATGCGTTTTGTAACGGTGGTTCCGTATCGACCTATGCAAATATCGCAGGCATCACCCAGCGCAAGGGTTACGAGCTGTCGGGCAGCCTGCCTTTGGGTGCGGTTTTCTCGCTGGATGGCAGCTATACTTATCTGTTCACCCGCAGCCCCAGCCGCGCCCCGTTGCGCCGCACCCCGCGCCATGATTTGAACCTAGCGCTGAGCGCAAAACTGGGCGCCGACACCACCGCGCGCTTGTCCATGCAGCGTATTGGCAACCGCCCCGATGGTGGCACCATGATGCCCGATTACGATGTCTATGGCTTTAGCCTGGTTCACCGCCTGACCGACACCGCCGAGGCCTATCTGCGCATCGAGAACCTGTTTGATAAAGAATATCAAACGATCTCGGGCTATGGAACGTCGGATCGCGCTTTCTACTTTGGTTTGCGTGCGTCTTTCTAGGCTCATATCCGCGGTGGCGGCGCTGGTTTTGGCCTCTGCCTTGGCCGGCGCCCCTGCCTTGGCCGGCGCGCCGCAGCGTGTCGTTTCGGTGAATTTGTGCACCGATCAGTTGGCCTTGATGCTGGCAGCACCGGGGCAGGTGATTTCGGTCACAAAACTGGCGGCGGTGCCGCGTGTCTCGACCATGGCGGCGCAGGCGGCGGATATTCCTGCCAATTCTGGCCTGGCCGAAGAAATCTATATGCTGCAGCCCGATCTGGTGGTGGCAGGGCGGTTCACCGATCGCGCCACGCTGGATATGCTGCGCCGCCTGGGCGTGCCGGTCGAGGTGTTCTCGCCCGCCTATGCGCTGCAAGATGTGCCCCAGCGCGTGCGCCAGATGGGCCAGGCCCTGGGGCGCGTGGCCGAGGCCCAAGCGCTTGTGCAACGTTTCGAGGCTGATTTGGCGGCCATCTCTACACCCGGCCCCCGCCCGCGTGCGGCGCTTTATTACGCCAATGGCTATACCTCGGGCGACAGCTCGCTTGCGGGGCAAATCCTGCGGGCGGGCGGGTTTGACAATATCGCGCAAGAGCTGGGCGCCATCGGGGCGCTGCCGCTCGAGCTGTTGGCGATGGCCAACCCCGATGTGGTGGTCACGGGCCAGCCCTATCCGGGGGCCAGCCGGGCCGAGGCCATAATGCAGCACCCGGTGGTGGCGCAGCTGAAACGTCAGCACACCAGCGGCACCATGACCGACCGCGATTGGGTATGTGGCACGCCCTATGTGCTGCGCGCCATCGCCGATATGCGCGCCCTGCGCGCCCAGCTGGAGGCACAGCGATGACGCGGCTTATGCTGGCCCTCTGCACCCTGGTTTTTGGGCTGTTTTGCCTGTCGCTCTTGGTGGGGCCCGCGCGCATTGCCCCGGCTGACAGTTTGCTGGGGTTGCTGCGTGGCGGGCTGGATCCGGTGGCGATGGTGATGCGCGAAATTCGCCTGCCGCGGGCCATTTTGGCGGTGCTTGTGGGGGGCAGCCTGGGGCTGGCTGGCGCGGCGATGCAGGGCTATTTGCGCAACCCCTTGGCCGAACCTGGGCTGATTGGTGTGTCAGCCTCGGCGGCGCTGGGGGCTGTGATTGCCATCCAAAGCGGCCTGGCTGCGGCCTTTATGCTGGGCCTGCCGCTGATGGCCTTGGCCGGGGCGCTGGTGGGGGTGATGCTGGTTTTGGCGCTGGCGGGCCCCAGGGGCGGCGCCTTGACGCTGATATTGGCGGGTATCGCCATTTCGGCCATGGCAGGGGCGATCACGCAGCTGGTGCTGAACCTGTCGAAAAACCCGTTCGCGGTGAACGAGATCGTTTTCTGGATGATGGGGTCGCTGGCCGACCGCTCGCTTACCCATGTGTGGCTGGCGCTGCCTTTCACGCTGCTGGGCTGGCTGGTGCTGGCGCGGTTGGGCCGCGGGCTGGACGCGCTGACGCTGGGCGAGGATGCCGCGGCCACCATGGGGGTGCATCTGGGGCGCTTGCGGCTGATGCTGGTGCTGGGCACGGCCTGTGTGGTGGGGGCTGCAACGGCGGTGGCCGGCACGATTGGCTTTGTGGGGCTGGTGGTGCCGCATTTGCTGCGCCCCTTGGTGGGGGCACAGCCCTCGCGGTTGTTGCCTGCCTCGGCCTTGGGCGGTGCGGCGATGGTGCTGGCGGCGGATATCGCGGTGCGCCTTGTCGTGCCAGAGCGCGATTTGAAACTGGGCGTCTTGACCGCGCTGGTGGGGGCGCCGCTGTTTTTGCATCTGATCTATAAAACCCGGAAAGAGCAGCCATGAGCGTGCTAGAGCTGCAAAACCTGTCGGTATCTTTGCGCGGGCGCGATATTTTCCGCGATGTCACGCTGTCGGTGCAAAAAGGCGAGATGGTGGGCCTGATCGGGCCCAATGGTGCGGGCAAAACCACGCTGATGCGCGCGGCCCTGGGGTTGGTGGCGCATGGTGGGCATAGCTCGCTTGCGGGTATGGCGCCCATGGCGCGGGCGCGGGCGGTGGCGTGGATGCCGCAATCGCGCGAGATTGCATGGCCCGTCAGCATCGAGGCTTTGGTGCGCCTGGGGCGCATGCCACACCAGGCGGCGCGCCTGTCGGCTGCAGATCATGCCGCGGTCGAACGCGCGCTTGATCACATGGGGCTTGCGGCCATGCGCAGCCGCACGGTGACGCGCCTGTCTGGCGGCGAGCAGGCCCGCGCCCTGATTGCGCGCGCCTTGGCGCAAGAGACTGATCTGTTGATGGCAGACGAGCCGATTGCAGGGCTCGATCCGGCGCATCAAATCGCCACGATGCAGATGTTTCAACGCCTGGCCGCCGATGGCCGCGCGGTGCTGGTTTCGCTGCACGATCTGGGGCTGGCTGCGCGCCATTGTGCGCGGCTGGTGGTGTTGGGGCAGGGCGGCATTCAGGCCGATGGCCCCCCGTCCAAGGTGCTAACGCCTGAATTGGTGGCGCGCGTCTTTGGCATTACTGCCTATCAGGCGCAAACACCGCAGGGCCATATTTTCCAACCCCTCGAGGTGCTGTGATGGCTGTTACCCTGGCCCGGCCCTGGCTGGAATTTGATCTGGGCGCACCGATGCAGGTGCTCAGTTTCGTGTTGAATGCACCGGGCTTTTGCACCGCACGGCGGATATTGTGGCGCGAGGTGCGCAATGCCGATCTGCCCCCGGGCATGGATGTAGACCCATGGTTGCAAGGCCAGTTGCAGGCCTATGGCGCCACCGATGCCCCCTGTTTTCTGACATCGCGTGATGTCAGCGCTTTTGAGGTGGCCCATGCCACGGTCGAGGATGTGACAGCGACAGCGGTGGTGACAATCGGGCTGTCGAACGCCGAACGTATCGGTGCCCGCGTGGCCTATGACCCGGCGCAATTTGGCACCATCAACGTGGCGTTGCGCCTGTCTGTGGGCCTGACCCAGGCTGCGCTGATCGAAACCCTGGCCCTGGTGGCGCAGGCGCGCACCGTGGCTGTGGCGGAACTGGGCTGCCAGCTGCCCACCGGGCTTGCCACCGGCACGGGCACAGATTGCATTGCCGTTGCAGCACCAGCGGGGCAGGCGCGTTTTGCCGGTATGCATACCGCGATTGGCCATGCGGCAGGGCAGGCCGTTTATGCGGCCACGGCGCGCGGTGGGCAGTATTGGATGGACCATGTCAGAAGGACGGTGAAATGATGGATCGCGGGCAAATCACGGGCTTTCTTGATCTGGGGGGGCCGGCGCTGTGGGTGATTGCTGGCTTGTCGGTTTTCACGCTGGCGCTGATTGCGTGGAAATTATGGCGCCTCAGCTTGGCGGGTGTTTGGGCGCGGGGCCGGGCCGAGATTTTGGTGCAATCGCGCGTGGCCGGCCAAGCGGTGCAGCTGCCTTTGGCGCGCAGCCTGCGGCTGCGGTTTGTCTGCGCGGCCATGGGGGTGATCGATGGCCCCCTGCCCACACAGGCCAAGCGCGAGGAAGTCACCCGCCTTGCCCTGCGCGAGCTGGCGCTGTTGCGCACCGGGTTGCGCCCGCTCGAGCTGATCGTGACCATCGCGCCGCTGGTGGGGCTGTTGGGCACGGTCTTGGGGATGATCGAGGCCTTTCAAGCCCTGCAAGACAGCGGCGCGCGCGCCGATCCGTCGGTATTGGCGGGCGGCATCTGGGAGGCATTGCTGACCACAGCCGCAGGCATGGCGGTGGCCATTCCCGCAGCGGTGGCCCTGTCTGCCTTCGAGGGCCTGGCCGAACGGGTACAGGCCGATCTGGAAGATATGGCCACCCGCCTGTTTGTGGCCGCGGGCGTGGGGGGGTAATGTTCAGCTTTGCCGTATCACGCCCACGCCGGCGCCCCAGCCTGACACCCATGATCGATGTGGTGTTTTTGCTGCTGATCTTTTTCATGCTGGCGGCGCGCTTTGGCATTGATCAGGCGGTGCCGATCACCATGGCGGGGGGGGCTGCGGGCTATAGCGGCCCGCCGCGGCTGGTGGATGTGGCCCCCGATGGGGTGGCGTTGAATGGCCAGCCTGTGGCGCTGGCGGCCCTGGCCCAGGCGTTGCGCCCTTTGACCCAATCGCGCGATGATATGATTGTGCTGCGCCCGCGTGGCACGGCCGATGTGCAGCGGCTGCTGGATGTGGCAGATGTTTTGCGCCGCGCGGGTTTTTCCCGCCTGACTGTGGTGGAGTAGCCCATGCGCTTTGCCAGCCCCCCGCGCCGCAGCCCACCCGAAAGCGTTGTTCCGATGATCAACGTGGTGTTCTTGCTGCTGATCTTTTTCCTGATCTCGGCGCAGATTTCGCCCCCCGATCCGTTTGAAACCCGGCTGCCAGTGGCGCAATCTGATGCCCCGCCTGTGGGCCAGGCGGTGCTGTTTCTGGGCGCCGATGGGCAGCTGGCCCTGGCCGGGCAGTCCGCGGGCGCAGATCAGTGGCAGGCCATAGCGGCGCTGCCGCGCGACACGGGCCTCAGCCTGCGCTGCGATCAGGCATTGGCAGGCACGGCGCTGGCGGGGGTGATGGCGCGGCTGGCGGGCTTGGGGTTTGCGCAGGTGGAATTGGTGGTGCAGCCATGAAAATATTGCTGGAATATGCGGTGTTCGTGGGGGTTTCGGTGGGGGCGCATGTGCTGGTCTTGTCACAGCCCGGCGGCATGGGGCTGCCCAGCGGTGGCGAAGGCGGCCAAGAGGCGCTGACATTGGCGGCCATGCCCGCCAATATGGGGCAGTTGGTTGACAGCTGGACACGCCCGCCCAGCCTGACCCAGCTGGCGCCTGTGACAGCCCCGCCGGCGCTGCCAGATACCATGCCGGCACCTGATCTGCCGGTCTTGCAGGCGCCACCGCAGGCGGTCGCACAGCCCGCACCCCTGCCCGCACCCCTGGCCGCGCCGCAGGCCCCGGTGGCGGATGCGCAGCCGCCCATCGCACCCGATTTACCCGCCCCGCCGCTGCCCCGCAGCCCGGAATTACCCGCGCCCAGCACCGCCACAACAGCCACGGCGCCCGCAGCGCCCACGCCCGTGCCCCTGCCTGCGCCCACACGCCCACAGATGCGCCCCGCCTTGGCGCAGCCACAGGCCCGGGCCGATGCACCACCGCCACCGCCCCCGCCACAACCACAGCCACCGGCCGCCTCGGCCCCGCGTGCGGCGCAAACTGCCAAGGGCGCGGGCCCTGCCGCCGAAGCCGGGCAATCGCAGGACCGGGCGCAACAAACTGGTGCAGGGCGCGCCGCAAGCCAAAGGTTGATGGCCCAATGGGGCGGGCAAGTGCGCGCAAAGATCGAGCGCAAAAAGCGCTATCCAGCGGGCACGCGGGCCGCGGGCAAGGTGATATTACGGCTGCGCCTTGATGCGGCGGGGGCGCTGCACAGCGTCAGCGTGCGCCGCTCGTCTGGCGACCGGGCGTTGGACCAGGCGGCGCTGAACGCTGTTACCCAAGCGCGGCTGCCCCGCGCACCCAAAGGGCTGGGGGTGGGGCTGTTTACCTTTGACCTTCCCATGAGCTTTAACCGCTAACGCCGGGCGACATCACGCTTTTGGCAATGGCTTTTCCTGATCTAACAGGTCAAACTGTCGCCATGTTTGACGCCCAGTTGCGCCCTTTGATTGACCCCTTTTTGAACCGCCAAGGCCGGTTTTTGGCCGCGCGCGGTGTCACGGCCAATGCGGTGACGCTGTTGGGCCTGGGGCTGGGGCTGGGGGCTGCGCTGCTGGTGGCCTTGGGCGCGCCGCATTGGGCGCTGGTGCCGCTTTTGTTGGGGCGCTTGGCCGACGGGCTGGATGGCGCCATCGCGCGGGCCCGTGGCAAAACCGATTTCGGCGGCTATCTGGATATCATCTGCGATTTTATCTTTTACGGCGCGCTGCCCTTGGGCTTTGTGCTGGCCGATCCGGGCGGCAACGGGCTGGCGGGGGCGTTTTTGCTGTTTAGCTTCTATATCAATGGCGCCACGTTTTTGGGCTTTGCCATTTTGGCGGAAAAGCGCGCCATGCGCAGCGATGCGCGCGGGGTGAAATCGCTGTATTTTACGGGCGGCTTGCTGGAAGGGGCCGAAACCATTGCCTTTTTCGTGGCTCTTTGCCTGTGGCCTGCCTATTTTGCGCCCCTGTCTTGGGGCTTTGGCGGGCTATGTCTGATCACAGCCCTGTCGCGCATTATGTTGGCGCAGCGGGTATTTGGCGGGGCACAGCCCGCAACAAAGGAGTAGTTGCTATGTTGAAACATCTGGCGGGCCTTGCCTTGGCCGCAGGGCTTTTCGTGGCGCCCCTGCAGGCGGAAACACCCCAGCCCAACCCCGCCGATTGGCCCGCTGTTCTGGCCGAGGCACGGGGCCAGACGGTCTATTGGAACGCTTGGGGTGGCTCGACCACCACCAACGAATTTATCGCCTGGATCGGCCAGCGCGCGGCCGAAGACTATGGCGTGACATTGACCCATGTGAAACTGTCCAACACCGCTGATGCAGTCGCGCGGGTGCTGGCCGAGCAGCAGGCAGGCCTGACCAGCGGTGGCGCGGTTGATCTGATCTGGATCAACGGGCCAAATTTTGCCGCGATGAAAGAGGCCGGTTTGCTTTTTGGCCCCTTTGCCGAAGATCTGCCAAACTGGCAGCTGGTCGATGTTGCGGGCAAGCCGGTGCAGGCCGATTTTACCGTGCCCACCGACGGGATGGAAAGCCCATGGGCCACAGCCCAGGTGGTGTTCATGTATGACAGCGCAGATATGGCGCCGCTTGCCGATATGCGCGCGCTGCTGGAATGGGCGCGCGCCAACCCGGGGCGCTTTACCTATCCGCAACCGCCCGATTTTCTGGGCACGACCTTTTTGAAACAGGTGCTCTACGAGGTGGTGGATGACCCCTCGGTGCTATTGGCGCCGGTGGATCAGGCCGATTATGCCGCCGTTACAGCACCGCTTTGGGCCTATATCGAGGCGCTGACCCCGCATTTGTGGCGCCAGGGCCGGGCCTATCCCGAAACCGGCACGCGGCAAATTCAGCTATTGGCCGATGACGAGGTGGCGCTGGCAATCTCCTTTAGCCCGGGCGAGGCATCTGCCGCCATCGCAAATGGCCAATTGCCCGCCAGCGTGCGCACCTTCGTGCCCAGCGGCGGCAGCATCGGCAATGCCTCGTTCGTGGCCATTCCCTTTAACGCCAGCGCCAAGGCCGGGGCCATGGTGGTGGCCAATTTGCTGCTGTCTCCACAGGCCCAAGCGCGGGCGCTGGATCCGGCCTATCTGGGCTATGGCACGGTGCTGGATATGGCGCGCCTGTCGCCCGAGGATCGCGCGCTGTTTGACCAGATCGATCTGGGCATTGCCACGCTTGCCCCCGACCAGCTCGGCGCCGCCCTGCCCGAGCCGCACCCCAGCTGGATGGTGCAGATCGAGACGGATTGGATCGCGCGCTTTGGCGGCGGAAAATAGCCCCAGCACAGCCAGCCCCCGCCCAGCCAGCCCCAGGCCACGGGGCTTGGCGGCCTGGGGTTTGCGGCGGGCACCCGGCGTGGTTTTGGCGGCGCTGGCGCTGCCGGTCTTTGCCGGGCTTTTGGGCACATTGGCGCCTGCCTTTGGGCTGATGGCTGTCTTTGGCCAGGCCCAGCCGGGCTTTGCGATATTTGCCGATCTGTTGGCTTGGGCCGGGTTTTGGCCCGCGCTGTGGCTAAGTTTCAAGGTGGGGCTGGTGGCCACGGCCCTGTCGCTGCTGTTGGTGGTGGGCTTGGTGGCCATTTGGCAGGGCAGCCGCAGTTTCGGGCTGTTTCGCCATGCTTTGGCGCCGCTTTTGGCGGTGCCGCATGCGGCTGTGGCCTTTGGGCTGGTGTTTTTGATTGCCCCCTCGGGGTGGGTGGTGCGGCTGCTCTCGCCCTGGGCCACGGGGTGGCAGCGCCCGCCCGATCTGCTGATTGTGCAAGACCCGGGCGGTTGGGCGCTGATTGCAGGGCTGGTGGTGAAAGAAGTGCCTTTCCTGCTGCTGATGGTTCTGGCCGCTTTGGGCCAATCTGATGCCAGCCGCGCCATGCTGATGGCACGCAGTTTGGGCTATGCCCGGCCCATGGCCTGGGTTTTGGCGGTTTTTCCGCTGGTCTACCGGCAAATCCGCCTGCCGGTGCTGGTGGTGTTGGCCTTTTCCATGACGGTTGTGGATGTGGCGCTGATCTTGGGGCCCAGCACGCCGCCGGTGCTGGCGGTGCAGATCACCCGCTGGATGAATGACCCAGATCTTAGCCTGCGGATGCTGGGGGCGGCGGGCGCTGTGGTGCAGCTGTTGCTGGTGGGGATGGCCATAGCCTTGTGGCTGCTGGCCGAGCGCGGTGTGGCCATGTTTGGCCGGCGATGGGCCTGGGCTGGCCACCGGCGTGGGCCGGGGCCTGTGGGCGCGGCGCTGGTGCTGGGGGGCGCCATGGCGGTGCTGGGCTGTGTGGTGCTGGGCCTTATGGTGCTGGCGCTATGGTCGGTTTCTGGGCTGTGGTCATTTCCCAACCTCTGGCCCGATACGATGGGCTGGGGGCAATGGCAACGGCACGTGCCCGCCGCCATAGACAGCCTGTGGCGCAGCTGCGCTATTGCGGTCGCGGCTACCGTGGTGGCGCTGGTTTTGGCCCTGACCTGGCTCGAGGCCGAGGCGCGTTTTGCCATGCCCATAGGGGCGGGGGGGGTGTGGCTGCTTTATTTGCCGCTGCTGGTGCCGCAGATCGCGTTTTTGCCGGGCGTTCAAACCCTGATGCTGCTGGCGGGGGTGCAGGGCGGGGTGCTGGCGGTGACGCTGGCCCATATCTTGTTTGTGTTTCCTTATGTTTTCCTGGTGCTCAGCGCACCATTTCGTGCGTGGGATGCGCGCCTGGGCACGATGGGGCGGGCCCTGGGGGCCAGCCCGGCGCGGGTGTTTTGGCGCCTGCGCTTGCCGATGCTATTGGCGCCGGTTTTGGCGGCCATGGCTGTGGGCATGGCGGTGTCTGTGGGGCAATATTTGCCCAGTTTGATGATCGGGGGCGGCCGCGTCAGCACCCTGACCACCGAGGCTGTGGCGCTGGCCTCGGGCGGCGACCGGCGCGCCATCGGGGTGTGGGCCTTGCTGCAGACCGCGCTGGCGCTGGCCCCTTTTGCTGTGGCAGTGCTGTTGCCGGGGCTGTGGTGGCGCAACCGGCGCGGCATGCGCCAAGGATAGGCAGGGGCGAGATGGCACAAAACGCACAACCGGCGCCGCTGGTGCTGAACGGGCTAGAGGTGGCGCTGCAGGGGCGGGTTTTGCTGCGCCAGTCGTTGCAGGTGCAGCCGGGGCAGATTGTATCGGTCATGGGGCCGTCCGGGGCGGGTAAATCTACCCTGCTGGCGGCTATTGTCGGGGCATTGGGCCCAGAATTTCGCCTGCGCGGGCAGGTGATGTTGGGGGGCAAAGACGTAAGCGCCCTGCCAACCGAGGCGCGCGGCATCGGCATGTTGTTCCAAGATCCGTTGCTTTTTCCCCATCTCAGCGTGGCGCAAAACCTGGCCTTTGGCTTGGCGCGGCAGGTGCGTGGTGCTGCGCGCCACCGCGCGATCGAGGCGGCATTGGCCGATATCGGGCTGGCGGGGTTTGGCCCGCGCGACCCGGCCACCCTGTCTGGCGGGCAAAAGGCCCGCGTGGCGCTGATGCGCACGCTGCTGGCCGCCCCCCGTGCGCTGTTGCTGGACGAGCCGTTTTCGGCCCTTGATGCCGATTTGCGCGGCCAGATGCGCGATGTGGTCTTTGGCCGTGCGCGCCAGGCGCATTTGCCTGTGGTGATGGTCACACATGACCCGCAAGATGCCGCAGCGGCGGGCGGGCCTGTGGTGCATTTGGGCGCGCCCAGTGCCGCGGCGCCTTAGCCTTTTTCGTGGAAAAACGCGTAGATTGTTTCGGCAAGCGCGTCTGATATGCCATCGACCGCTTTCAAATCAGCCAATCCCGCCCGCGATACCGCCTTTGCCGAGCCGAAATGCGCCAAAAGCGCGCGTTTGCGCCCCGCACCGACGCCCGGCACCTCGTCGAGCGGGGTGGCGCCCACGGCCTTGGCCCGTTTGGCGCGATGGGTGCCAATGGCAAAGCGGTGCGCCTCGTCGCGCAGGCGCTGGATGAAATACAACACCGGGTCGTTCATCCGCAGCGCAAAGGGGCGCTGGCCCGGGCGGTGGAATTCTTCCTTGCCATGATCGCGGTCGATGCCCTTGGCCACGCCCACCATGGCGATATCTTGCACGCCATATTCGGCCATGATTTGCGCCACGGCCGAAACCTGCCCGGCGCCGCCATCGATCAACAGCAGATCAGGCCACAGGCCCAGGCTGCGATCTGGATCGTCTTTCAACAACCGCTTGAAACGCCGGCCCAGCACCTCTTTCATCATGCCGAAATCATCGCCCGGTGTCAGCTCGTCGCCGCGAATGTTGAATTTGCGATAGGCGTTTTTCATAAAGCCTTCGGGCCCGGCCACGATCATGGCCCCCACCGCATGGGCGCCTTGGATGTGGCTGTTGTCATACACCTCGATCCGCTGGGGGGGCGCGGGCAAGGCAAAGGCCTGCGCAAGGGCTGCCAGCAACTTGGTTTGCGTGGCGCTTTCGGCCATTTTGCGTGCCAGAGATTCGCGCGCATTGCGCAGGGCGCTATCGACCAATTCGGCCTTTTCCCCCCGCTGCGGCACCAACAGCGCCACTTTGCGGCCCAGCTTTTGGCTCAGCGCCTGTTCCATCAGATCGCCATGTTCGATCGGGTGCGACAGCAAGATTTGGCGTGGCGGTTCCTTGTCGTCGTAGAACTGGCCCAAAAACGCCTCGAGCACCTCGGGCGCCTCGATATCGGCGCCGGCGCGCGGGTAAAAATCGCGGTTGCCCCAGTTTTGCCCGGCGCGGATGAAAAACACCTGCACGCAGGCCTGCCCCCCCTCCATATGCAGCGCCACGATATCGGCCTCGGTCACGGTGTGGGGGTTGATGCCTTGGGTGGTTTGCACCTGTGTCAGGGCGCGAATGCGGTCGCGCAGGGCGGCGGCGCGTTCAAATTCCATGGCCTCTGATGCCGCTTGCATTTGGGCGGCCAGGGTTTCTTGTATCTGGGTGGATTTGCCCGACAAATAGCGCTGGGCATCGGCCACCTGGCGGCCATAATCGGCGGCGCTGATCTTGCCCACGCAGGGGGCTGTGCAGCGTTTGATCTGATATTGCAGGCAGGGGCGGGTGCGGCCCTCGAATTGGCTGTCGGTGCAGTTGCGCAGCAAAAACACCCGCTGCAGCTGTGCCAAGGTGCGATTGACCGCGCCGGCGCTGGCAAAGGGGCCAAAATAGGTGCCTTTTTCCTTTTTGGCGCCGCGGTGTTTTTTGATCATCGGGTAGGCGTGATCGGTGACCAGAATATTGGGAAAAGATTTGTCATCGCGCAGCAGCACATTATAGCGCGGCTTCAATTGCTTGATCAGGTTCTGTTCCAGCAGCAGCGCTTCGGTTTCTGTGCGGGTGGTCAGAAACATCATCGCCGTGGTTTCCGAGATCATCCGCGCGATGCGCCCCGAATGGCCACTGGGGCGGGCATAGTTTGACACCCGCGCCTTTAGGTTGCGCGCCTTGCCCACGTATAAAACGCGGCTTTGCTGATCGAGCATCCGATACACCCCGGGCGATCCATCGAGGGTTTTCAGATAGTCTTGTATCAATGCATGCCCGTGCAGAGGGGGCTGATCATTTGGCACGGCAATACCCCTTTGGCGATTCCCCGTCTTGCTGCAACGAAACCCCGCCCTGTGCAAGTGTGAACATGTCCACGATTCCTGTGGATAAGTCTGTGGGTAGCATCTGGGCAGGCGGAATTTTTCGTTGCGATTAGGTCACTTCCTGCGATTGCCTAAATTTTAGGCATGTTTTCAAGTATTTGAAAACGTTATTAAAAAAATGATGCCGCCAACAAGTGCCTGATTTTTATAACGTTTTTGTAACACTTAATGGGCCAGTTTGGCAGCGGTGCAAAACTTTGAAAGCACAGGTTGCGAGGGCGGGCTATTCCACACCCAAAACATCGGGGGTTTGCCAGCCCAAATGCTGGCCGCCATCGCAACAAATCAGCTGGCCGGTTACGCTGGGACTGTCGAGGAAAAAGCCCAAGGCGGCGGTGATATCGCTGGGATTGGCCCCGCGCTGCAGCACGGTAGATTGGCGCTGGCGGGTGAAATGATCTAGCGACTGGCGCCCGCCTTGCAGGGTGGGGCCGGGGCCAATGGCGTTGACACGGATCTTGGGCGCCAGCGCTTGGGCTGCGGTTTGCGTAAAGGCCCACAGCCCCATTTTGGCCAGCGTATAGGTCATGAATTCGGGGGTAAGCTTGCGCACGCGCTGATCGATCATATTCACCACCAGCCCCTGTGCCACAGGTTCACCCATATCGTCGGTCAGGGGCGCCGGAATGGCGGCTGCCATGGCTTGGGTCAGAACAAAAGGCGCGCGCAGGTTTGATTCGAAGTGCCTGTCCCAACTGCTGCGCGTGGCGGTGGTGATATTGTCATATTCAAAGATCGAGGCATTATTGACCAGGCAGGTGATAGGCCCACCCAGCGCATCGGCCGCCGCAGGCAACAGCGCTTGTGTGGCGCTTTCATCCAGCAGATCGGCCTGCAGCAAGGGGGCCCGGCGGCCCATCTGCACCAGATCTGCGGCCAGGTCTTTGGCCGCATCTGCGGATGCAGCATAGTGGATGGCCACGTCAAAGCCACGCTGCGCCAGATACTGCGCCATCGCGCGCCCCAGCCGCTTGCCGGCCCCTGTCACCAATGCCCGCTTCATTTTATCCGCCTTTATGCCGCTATCAGATCAATACGCTGACAGCATAGCCCAAATACAGGGCGGTCAAGGCCAAGCCCCATTTCCAGGTGATATCTTTGCCAAAAAACACAAATGGCACCAACAACAGCGAGGCGCCCAACATGACCCAAAGATCATAGGATAAAAACTCGGGCGCGACGGGAATGGGGGCCACCAGCGCGGCCACGCCGATAATGCCCAGCAGGTTAAATATATTTGATCCGATCACATTGCCCAGGGCCACATCCGCCTGACGGCGCAGCGCGGCCATGACTGTGGTGGCCAGTTCGGGCAGCGAGGTGCCAATGGCCACCAGCGTCAGCCCGATCACGGTTTCGCTGACGCCAAAATCGCGCGCGATGATCACGGCATTATCCACCAGCAAATCAGCGCCCAAGGGCAGGCCCACAAGGCCCAGGGCCAAAAAGCCCAGAATGCGCCACCAGGGCATATTTGGGTCGGCGCCTTCGGGGTCTTCGTCATCCTCGGCGGTTTGGCCGGCTTTGCGGTGGGCTTGGGCATCGCGCGCGGCCAGGCCCATGATCAGCACCAAAGCGCCCAGCAACACCACCCCCGATACCCAGGTGAAGCTGCCACTAAAGGCCAGCGCAATGAACAAAACCGAGGCCGCGATCATCTGCAAAAAGCTTTTGCGGGTTTCGCATTTGTGGGTGTGCATGGTGGCCAACATCGCCGGTATGCCCAAAACCAGCAAAATATTCGCGGTATTCGATCCCACAACATTGCCCATGGCAATGCCGGGCACGCCTTCGATGGCGGCTTTGACCGAAATCAGCAGCTCTGGCGCCGAGGTGCCAAAGGCCACGATTGTCAGGCTGACGATCAGCGCCGGAATGCCGATGCGCAGGGCCAGGTTGACCGCCCCCTTTACCAAGGCATCGCCGGCCAACAGCAAAATCAGCAGGCCAAGCCCCACAAGCAACCATTCCATAATCAGCTGGATCCTTTTTGGCAGGGGCAGGGCGCTTTGCCCAGTTTCAGCCGCCCACAGGCGGTGCAGCGGCGGGCGCGCAGGGCTTTTTGGCCGGGAAAGCGCAGCTTTCCAAACATCGCCAACACGGCCATGCCCACCAAAAACAATGCTACGATTTTGCTTAGCATCTTACAGCCCAAACCTGGCAAAGGCGGCGCGTTCCTCGATGCCGCCCAACGCATCTTGCGCCAGCTGCATGCCAAAACGCTGGAACATGGGGCGCCTGCGGCTGTGCCAGGCAAAGCGGGTTTTGGGCCCAAATCTTTCTTTCATCACATCTTCCATATGGCCAATACCATCGATCAGGCCCAGCTTTTGGGCGCCCTCGCCCATCCAGATATCGCCCTCAAACAGGGGCGTATCGCCCGCAGCTTGCAGTTTTTCACCGCGCCGCTGTTGCACCCAGTCGATGAAAACGCCGTGCATCTGGCCCAAAATGGTTTTCAGTCGCGCCACATCATCGGGGTTTTCGGGGCGAAACGGATCGAGCATCGATTTCGAGGCGCCGGCGGTATAGACCCGCCGCTCTACCCCTTGGCGGGCCAGCAATTCATGGGCGCCAAAGCTTGCCGAAATCACCCCGATCGATCCGATAATCGAGGCGCGATCTGCATAGATCTGATCTGCGGCGCAAGCCAACCAATACCCGCCCGATGCCGCCACATCCTCGACAAAGGCATGCACAGGCACCGTGTGCTGCGCGGCCAGGCGGCGAATGCGCTGGCCGATCAAGGCCGATTGCACCGGCGATCCGCCGGGCGAGTTGATCACCAGCGCCACGGCACTGGGCTTGCCCTTGGTAAAGGCGCGGCTCAGCACGCGGGCCAGCCCCTCGTCTGACAATGCCGCGCGCGGGCCC
This sequence comes from uncultured Lutimaribacter sp., assembly GCA_913061505.1. GTDB lineage: Bacteria > Pseudomonadota > Alphaproteobacteria > Rhodobacterales > Rhodobacteraceae > CAJXSO01. Next base: position 50,655 of record CAJXSO010000012.1, on the reverse strand, counting down.
GCCCCGATGACACCGGACAGACGCACCACATTGACCAGCGGGTTGGCTTTTACAAAGGGGATAAAGCGTTTCATGGCATGTGATGTAGAATGCCTGCCCCGAACAAACAAGAAGCGGCCCAAAACAAAAGCCGCCCCACGGCGCACCAGCGGAATGGTTTTCCGGGGCGGTGTGCCGGAATGGTATGCGGCTGTGCGGCGGTTGGCGGGGAATGCTGTCGGGGGAAATGGTGCTGCAGGGGAGGATTGAACTCCCGACCTCTCCCTTACCAAGGGAGTGCTCTACCACTGAGCTACTGCAGCGTCGGTGGGCGGCTGATTAGACGCAAAACGAATGCTGTGCAAGCCTTATCTGGACGCTTTTTTTTCCCTCATGTAGACAAAGTGCATGAACAGCAAAAACAATGGCAAATCACCTTCGAAAAAGGATGCCGACCGCGAAGCGCGGTTGAAGGCGGCGCTAAAGGCCAATATGGCCCGGCGCAAGGCGCAGGCCCGTGCCCGGGCGGCCCATCGGGATGGTGATGAGGCAGAGCAAAAGGACAAAGGCTGATGGATTCGATTATTGTGCGGGGGAATGGCGCCTTGAATGGCCAAATCCCGATTGCTGGTGCCAAAAACGCCTGTCTGACGTTGATGCCTGCCACATTGTTAAGCGAAGAGCCGCTGACGCTGACAAACGCGCCGCGCTTGTCTGATATTCGCACCATGACGCAGCTGTTGCGCTCGCTCGGGGCCGAGGTGGCGGCGATGCAGGATGGCAAGGTGCTGGCGATGACCAGCCATAGCATTTCCAATCACCGGGCCGATTACGATATCGTGCGCAAGATGCGCGCCTCGATCTTGGTTTTGGGGCCAATGCTGGCGCGCGATGGGCATGCTATTGTGTCGCTGCCCGGCGGCTGCGCCATCGGTGCGCGCCCGGTTGATCTGCATTTGCAGGCGCTCGAGGCGATGGGCGCCGAGCTGGAATTGAAAGAGGGCTATGTTCATGCCCGTGCGCCCGGCGGGCGGCTGCGGGGGGGCACGATTGCCTTTCCCTTTGTGTCTGTGGGGGCCACGGAAAACGCGCTGATGGCGGCCACCTTGGCCAAGGGCACCACCGTTATCCAAAACGCAGCCCGCGAACCCGAGATCGTGGATCTGGCGCGGTGTTTGCGTAAGATGGGCGCGCAGATTTCGGGCGAGGGCACAGATACGCTGACCATTCAGGGTGTAGACCGGCTGCATGGCGCCACCCACCCTGTTGTGACCGACCGAATCGAGCTGGGCACCTATATGCTGGCGCCCGCCATTTGTGGCGGCACGGTTGAATGTTTGGGTGGCACCATCGAATTGGTGGGTGCGTTTTGCGAGAAACTGGATGCCGCGGGCGTTTCGGTGGAAGAAACCCCAAATGGGCTGAAAGTCAGCCGCAAGAATGGCCGCGTGCGCGCGGTTGACGTGGCAACCGAGCCGTTTCCCGGCTTTCCCACTGATTTGCAGGCGCAGATGATGGCGCTGCTGTGCACCGCAGAGGGCACCAGCGTGCTGGAAGAAAAGATCTTCGAGAATCGCTTTATGCATGCGCCGGAATTGATGCGCATGGGCGCCAAGATCGATGTGCATGGCGGCACCGCCCGTGTGACCGGGGTCGAGCGGCTAAAGGGCGCGCCGGTGATGGCCACCGATCTGCGCGCCTCGGTTTCGTTGATTCTGGCGGGGCTTGCCGCCGAGGGGGAAACCATCGTGAACCGCGTCTACCATCTTGATCGTGGCTATGAGCGGGTAGAAGAAAAGCTGGGCAATGTTGGTGCTCATATCGAACGGGTGTCGGGCCAATGAGCAACGACGCGCGTTTCGAGGATGGCCGCGAAGCGCCGTTGAACCTGGGCGCGATGGATGGCGATGATCTGGCGGTGATTTCGGCGCTGGTGCAGGATGCCGTGTTTCCTGCATCAGAAATTGCATGGCAGCCACGCGCGCGCCGCTTTGCGATTTTGCTCAACAGGTTTCGCTGGGAAAATGGCGCCCGCGCCCAATTGGGCCCGGAACGGGTGCAATCGCTGCTGGTTTTTGACACGGTGCAAAAGGTGGCCAGCCAAGGCGTGGCGCGCGGGGCGGCAGATATGGTGCTGTCGCTGCTGTCGCTGGAATGGCGCGAAACTTCGGCGCCCTCGGGCGAGGTGCTGCTGACCCTGGCCGGCGATGGCGCCATCCGCCTGCAGCTAGAGGCGCTGGATGTCAGCCTGCGCGATGTCACACGCCCCTATGCCGCGCCCTCGGGGCGCCGCCCCGACCACGGGGTATAGGCATTGCTGGCTTGAGCCGGGGCGCGCCTGCCGCTATCAGGGGCGCAACCAAAAAGGACTGCCAAGAATGCCACAGTTTCTGGATGCCAGCGAAGCCGATTTCGAGGCCCGTTTTACCGCCCTTTTGGGGGCAAAACGCGAAGACAGCCCCGATGTGGATCAGGCTGTTGCGGCCATTATTGCCGATGTGCGCAGCCGCGGCGATGCCGCGCTGGTCGAGCTGACCGCAAAATTTGACCGCCTGCAGCTGGATGCGGGCAGCCTGCGGTTTAGCGATGCGGAAATCGATGCGCTGGTGGCGCAGGTGCCCGCGCATGAGCGTGCCGCGCTGGAATTGGCGGCCGAGCGTATTCGCGCCTACCACCAGCGCCAATTGCCCGAAGATGCCAGCTGGCAGGATGAAACGGGCGCAATGCTGGGCTGGCGCTGGACACCTGTCAGCGCCGCCGGGCTTTACGTGCCGGGGGGGCTGGCCAGCTACCCGTCGTCTGTGTTGATGAATGCCATTCCCGCCAAAGTGGCGGGCGTTTCGCGCCTGGCCATCACCGTGCCCACCCCCGATGGGCAGGCCAACCCGCTGGTTTTGCTGGCGGCGCAGCTGGCGGGTGTGGATGAAATTTACCGCATCGGCGGCGCGCAGGCGATTGCAGCGCTGGCCTATGGCACCGAAACCATCGCGCCGGTCGATAAAATCACCGGCCCGGGCAACGCCTATGTGGCGGCTGCCAAGCGGCGGGTGTTTGGCAAAGTGGGCATCGACATGATCGCGGGCCCCTCGGAAATTCTGGTGATTGCCGATGGCGATAACGACCCCGATTGGATCGCCCTTGATCTGCTCAGCCAGGCCGAACATGACGAAAGCGCGCAATCCATCTTGATCACCGATAGCCCGGCTATGGCACGCGCCGTGGCCGTGGCGGTTGATCGCAACCTTGCCACGCTCGAGCGGCGCCATATCGCCGGGCCCAGCTGGCGTGATTATGGCGCCATCATCACAGTGCCCGATCTAGACATGGCCGCGGCGCTTTCCAACCGCGTGGCGCCCGAGCATCTGGAACTGCTGGTGGCAGATCCGCTGGCCTATAGCGCCAAGATCACCCATGCAGGCGCCATTTTTCTGGGGGCCTTCACGCCCGAGGCTATTGGCGATTACGTGGGCGGGCCGAACCACGTGTTGCCCACGGCGCGCTCGGCGCGGTTTTCCTCGGGGTTGGGGGTGCTCGATTTCATGAAGCGCACAACGCTGGCGCAAATGACGCCCGAGGCGCTAAAGGCCATCGGGCCTGCTGCGGAAACGCTGGCCATCTCTGAAAGCCTCGAGGCGCATGGCCTCAGCGTGCGCGCGCGGCTGAACCGCTTGAACGAATAAGCCCCAAGGCGCGCGGGGCTTGGCATGGCTGGTGCATTGCTTTTGCACGGCCAATGGGCTAGGCGCAGCAGATACGTTTCGGGAGACCATGACATGGGCTATATCAGTCATATCGAACTGGACGACGCGAATCTGCCGCCGCCCACACCGGAAATCGAGCAAGAGCGCAAGGTTGCCATGTTCGATTTGCTGGAAGAAAACCACTTTGATCTGCCCAAACGCGACGACCGTATCGTGCCCGAAGGCCCCTTTAGGGTGGGCTTGTCGATCCGCGAAAAACGGCTGGTTTTCGATATCTTGACCGAGGCAGGCGATAAGGCGGCGGAATTCCACCTGTCGCTGTCGCCCTTTCGCCAGGTTGTGAAAGATTACTGGGCCATTTGCGAAAGCTATTTCGACGCGGTGCGCAACCTGCCCCCCAGCCAGATTGAAACCATCGATATGGCCCGCCGGGGCATTCATAACGAGGGCGCGCGCATTCTGATCGAGCGCCTGGAAGGCAAGGCCGAGATCGATAACGATACCGCCCGCCGCCTGTTTACCTTGATCTGCGTTTTGCATTTCGGGGGTTGATGTGACCGACGCGTTACCCCAATCGGTGCTTTTTTGTTGTGATTACAACGCGGTGCGCTCGCCTATGGCCGAGGGCATCATGAAAAAATTCTATGGCGCCGATACCTATGTGCAATCGGTCGGGGTGAAAAGCGATCTGGAAATCGATGGGTTTGCCATTGCTGTGTGCCAGGAAATCGGGGTCGAGCTGTCGCGCCACCGCTCGCGCAGTTTCGAGCAGCTGAAAGAATGGGGCGATGATCTGTCGGCCTTTGATCTGGTTGTGGCGCTGTCGCCTGCCAGCCAACGCCAAGCGCTGGAACTGACGCGGGTGTTTCACCTAGAGGTGGAATATTGGCCGATCATGGACCCAACCGGCCTTGGCGAAACCCGCGAGGCCAAGTTAGACGCCTATCGCCAAAGCCGCGATCAAGTGGTTGAAAACCTGATCCGCCGTTGGGGCCCGCCGCGCACAGCCGATTAAGCGCAGCCAAAGTCGCAGTCGGGCAGAAAAATGCCCGTTTCCAGCCAGTCAAACGCTGCAAAAGCCTGCTACCCCACGCCCATCATCACCAGGAGTGCGCCATGTCTGATACTGCCCAAGCCACCGTGCAACGTTATTTCGAGGCCTTCAATGCAGGCAATACCGATGCCATGCTGGCCTGCCTGTCAGATGATGTGGCCCATCATGTGAACGAGGGCAATATTCGCCAGGGCAAGGCCGCCTTTGCCGAATTTTGCGCCCATATGAGCCGCTGCTACCAGGAAAACCTGACCGATATGGTCATTATGGCCAGCGCTGATGGCACACGTGCCGCAGCGGAATACGTGGTAAATGGCACCTATCTGCACACCGATGCCGGCCTGCCGCAGGCGCATGGGCAAACCTACCGCCTGCCTGCGGGCTCGTTCTTTTCGTTGGAAAACGGCCAAATCACCCGGGTTGTGACCTATTACAACCTGTCTGATTGGGTGGCGCAGGTATCGGCTGCATGATCACGGTGCGCCCCCTGACCGGGGATGCGTTGGATGCGGCACTCGACGATGTGGCGCGGCTGCGCATTTCGGTGTTTCGGGCATGGCCCTATCTTTATGATGGCGATTTAGACTACGAGCGCCGCTATCTGGAAACCTATCGCCAAAGCGCGCATGCGGTTTTGGTGGGGGCCTTTGATGGCACAGATCTGGTGGGCGCGGCCACGGGCACGCCGCTGGCCGATCATGCCGATGATTTCGCCGCCGCCTTTGCAGGCAGCGGGTTTGATATGGCGCAGATTTTTTACTGCGCCGAATCTGTGCTGTTGCCGGGCTATCGTGGGCGCGGCATTGGTCATCAGTTTTTTGATCACCGCGAGGCCCACGCCCGCGCCTTGGGCTTTTCCCAAGTGGCGTTTTGCGGGGTGGAACGCCCCGAAAACCACCCGCTGCGCCCGGCCGATTACCAGCCCTTGGATGGGTTTTGGCGCAAGCGTGGCTACCAGCCCCTGCCGGGCGTGCGCGCGCGTTTTGATTGGAAAGACGTGGATCAGCCCGGTGAAACCGCCAAAGAGCTGCAATTTTGGCTGCGATCCTTGCAGTCTTGATGCCCCAAACGGGCAGGGCGCGCCGGCGCGCCCTGCGCTATTGGCTTAATCGTCGGGGCGGGCCAGTGCGAAAAGATCGCGCACGACCGAATAATCGCGATAGCCAAGCCGCGCCAAGGGCTGAAAGCGGGTGATGTCGAAAATCCCATCTACCAGGCAATCGTCGCGCATGTGAATGCCGGTCACCTCGCCCAGCACCAGGAAATTATTTTCGCCGCGTTGCTGGATGATATCGATCAAGGTGCATTCCAGCGCCGCAGGTGCCGCTGCCACGCGCGCGCAGGCGATGGTTTCGCATTCGGCCCGTTCCAGCCCGGCCTCGTCAAATTCGCTGCGCTCAGCTGGCAGGGTTTTCGAGCTGGTGTTCATGGCGTCGCGCATGGCGTATTCTACGATATTTACACAAAAAACCCCGGTATCGCGGATATTGCCCACGCTGTCTTTGCTATCGCCGCGATCGGCTTTGTGCCCGGTCGAGGCAAACATCACCTGCGGCGGCACATAGGCTGTGGCGTTGAAAAAAGAATAGGGCGCCAGGTTATCCACACCATCGGTGCCGCGCGTCGAAATCCAGCCAATGGGCCGGGGGGTGACGATCGCGTTATAGGGGTTGTGTGGCAGGCCATGGCCATTTTTTGGTTCGTAAAACAAATGCATGCTCCCTTCATCGTTTGTGCCAGACCTAGCGCCATGCTACCCCGCTTTCTACCTGAATCGCAAAGAGGCGCGCGTGTTTGAACTGGCTGCAGAAACCGCACAAGACTGGTGGGAGGTCGAAGCCCTCTATGACCTGTGCTTTGCGCCGGGGCGCATGGCGCTGTCTAGCTACCGTTTGCGCGATGGCGTGCCGCCGGTGGCTGGCTTGTCGCTGGTTGCGCGCGATGGCGATGGGATTTTGGCAGGTGCCATACGGTTTTGGCCGGTTTTGGTGGGGGGGCAGCACCAGGCGCTGTTGCTGGGGCCGGTTGCGGTGCACCCCACCCGGCAGGGCGAGGGGCTGGGTGGCCTGTTGATCCGCGATTCATTGGCACGGGCGCGGGCCAGTGGCTGGACGCGGGTGATGTTGGTGGGCGATGCGCCCTATTACAAACGCTTTGGGTTTGAAAAACTATCCGGCGTTGTGATGCCGCCCCCCACCAACCCCGAGCGGGTTTTGGGCCAAGATCTGGTGGCCGGCGCCTGGGATGGGGTCAGCGGCGCCGTCACCCGCAGCCCAACTGGCGCAGCTGCCAGCGGTTAGGCCTTGAATCTGGCCCGGCGCCCCCCGATCTGTTGCTGCAAAGGAGCGCCACGCATGCAGATAGAAACCAGGCCCATTCAGCCCATCGATGTCGAGGCCGAATTAAACGCGTTGGCCCGGCGCTACAGCAATGCGGGCGGTGTGGGCATGGCGGTGCTGAACCATCTGGGCGGGCAGGCCGAGGGGCTGCTGGGCCGCCTGCCTGCGCCGCTACGCACGCGGCTTGATGGCGCAACCGAGCAGGCCTTGCTGCTGGCGCTGCGGGCCTCGCACAGCGCGCATCAGGCTGTGGGGCCACAACCGCGATGGCTGAATACCGCGCTGAGCACGGTGATGGGGGCGGCGGGCGGCTTTGGCGGCTTGCCCAGTGCGATGGCGGAATTGCCCGTGACAACTTGTGTCATCTTGGGCGCCATTCAGGGTGTGGCGGTCGAGCATGGTTTTGACCCGCGCGCCGAGAATGTGCAGTTCGATTGCCTGCGGGTCTTGGCCAGCGCGGGCCCTTTGGCCCATGATGACGGCTCGGATCTGGCGTTTTTGGCCGCGCGGCTGACATTGACAGGCGCCACGGTGCAGCGCCTGGTTGCCAGCGTGGCGCCGCGCTTTGCCGCGGCCCTGGGGCAGAAGCTGGCGGCGCAAACCGTGCCGGTGCTGGGGGCGGTGGCCGGGGCTGCCACGAATTACGCCTATACCAGCTATTATCAGGAAATGGCGCATGTGCATTTTGGCCTGCGCCGCCTGGCGATCGAGGCCGATATGCCCCATGCGCAGCTGATCGAGGCGCTGCGCCTGCGCGTGGCCCCGCCGCCTGCGGCCTAAGGGGGCTGATGCAAAGGCGTTTGCAAAGGGGGGTGCGATGGCGCTTGCAAAGGTGGGGCAATTTGCCCAGCCTGTGTGCGGGAGGACCAGCATGAGCAACGCACCCCGCTTTGATATCGACCCGCAGCAATTTTGGCACGATCCCTACCCCGATCTGGCCGCGATGCGTGCACAGGCGCCTGTGTGCTATGTGCCCCAGCTGGGGGCCACTTTGGTGACGCGCCGCGATGCCATTTTTACCTATGAAAAACAGATCGATATATTTTCCTCGCATCAGCCCGAGGGGCTGATGAGCCAGCTGATGGGCGAAAATATGATGCGCAAAGACGGCGCCCCGCATATGGCCGAACGCCGCGCCATTTTCCCCACGGTCTCGCCCAAAACGGTTCAAAACGTCTGGAAGGCCCAATTTGCCGAAGGCGCGGCGCGGGCCTTGGCGGGGCTGCAGGGGCAGGAACGGGCCGATCTGGTGCGCGATTATGCCATGCAGGCCAGTGCCGAGGCGTTAAAGGCCATGACGGGGCTGACCAATATGGATTGGGCCGAAATGGATAGGGTCAGCCAGGGCATGATCGATGGCTGCGCCAATTACGCCGGCGACCCGGCCGTGACGGCGCGCTGCAACGATTGCACCGCCTCGATCGATCGCCACATCAGCGATCGCCTGCCTGCGCTTTTGGCCCAGCCCGACCATTCGCTGATTTCGGTTCAAATGCAGGCAGGACTGCCCGAAGCGCAGATGCGCGCCAATGTAAAACTGGCTATTTCCGGTGGCCAGAACGAGCCGCGCGATGCCATTGCCGGGGCCGCCTGGGCGGTGCTTAGCCACCCCCAATGGCACGCGGCGCTGCGCCAGGGCCAGATCACATGGATGCAGGTTTTCGAAGAATATGCCCGCTGGATCAGCCCCATCGGCATGTCGCCGCGCCGCATCGCGCAAGAGCACCAGTTCGAAGGTGTTCATGTCAGCCCCGGCGACCGGCTGTTTTTCATGTTTGGGTCCGGCAATCGCGACGAGGCGGTTTTCGCAGCCCCCGATGTGTTTGACCCCAGCCGCGATACAGGCCCCGCCATTTCATTTGGCGCAGGCCCCCATTTTTGCGCCGGCGCCTGGGCTTCGCGCTGTTTGATTGCCGAAATTGCCCTGCCGATGCTGTTTGATGCCTTTCCCGATATGGCGCTGGACGGGCCCGCCCCATTTGGCGGCTGGGCCTTTCGCGGGCCATTGCGGGTGCCTGTGCGGCTGACCCGCGCCTAGGGCAGGGGGTTAGGGCAGGCTTAGGGCAGGGTGCGGATATAGTCGGTGACATCCTCGCGCACCGATTGCTGGCCATTGTCGCGCGCGCGATGGATCAGCTGGCGCACATGGCCCAGATCAACCCGGCGCAGCATATGTTTCACCGGGCCGATCGAGGCAGGCCGCATCGACAGCGTGGGAATGCCGATGGCGGCAAGGCACACCGCCTCGATGGGGCGGCCTGCATCCTCGCCACAAAAGCTAAGCGGCGTATCCGAGGCCTGACAGCGCTGCACGATCTGTTCGAGAAAGCTGAGAAAGCTGACATTCAGCGTGTCGTAGCGGCGGCGCACGCGCTCGTTCTCGCGGTCGGCGGCAAAGAAAAACTGCTTTAGGTCGTTGCCGCCAATCGACAGGAACCCCACCTCTTGGAAAAACGCATCGGGGGCAAAGGCCAGGCTGGGGGTTTCCAGCATGGCACCGATATCCAGCTGCGCAGGCAGGGGGTGGCCCAAGCGGCGCTCGCGGTCGATGGCTTTGTCCATTTCGGCGCGCGCCTGGCGGTATTCTTCAAACTGCGCCACAAAGGGAAACATCACCGACAAGGGCCGCCCATCGGCGGCGCGCAGCAAGGCCTGCAGCTGCATGCGCAGCACGCCGGGCTTGTCCAGCCCCACACGAATGGCGCGCCAGCCTAAGGCCGGGTTCGGCTCGTCGGTGGGCTTCATATAGGGCAGCACCTTGTCCGAGCCGATATCAAGCGTGCGAAACACCACGCGCTTGCCCTTTGCCGCATCTAGAACGCGCGAATAAAGCGCCGATAATTCCGAGCGTTTGGGCATCTGGTTCCGCACCAGAAATTGCAATTCGGTGCGAAACAGGCCCACCCCCTCGGCGCCCGAGCCATCGAGGCTGGGCAGATCGGCCATCAGCCCGGCGTTCATCTGCAGGCCGATGGTTTTGCCGCAGCGGGTTTCGGCGGGCACATCGCGGATCGAGGCGTAGCGCTCTTGCGCTTTGGCCTGCATGGCGATTTTGTCTAAAAACGCGGCCGCCACCGTATCATCGGGGCGCAGATGCACCACGCCTTGATCGCCATCCACCATGATATGATCGCCGTTCAGCGCCTCGGTGGTGATGCGCGCGCAATGGATCACCAGCGGAATGGCCAGGGCCCGCGCAACGATGGCTGCGTGCGAGCCGACCGAGCCCTCTTCCAGCACGATGCCTTTCAGGCTGCGGCCATAATCCAGCAATTCGGCAGGGCCGATATTGCGGGCAATCAAAATGGGGTCGGCGGGCATTTCTGCCCCCGTTTCGCTGCCTTGGCCGGTCAAAATGCGCAAAAGCCGGTTGGATAAATCATCCAGATCATGCAGGCGCTCGCGCAGATAGGCATCGCTGACCTGCGACATGCGCGCGCGTGCAGAGGATTGCTCTTTTTCCACCGCAGCTTCGGCAGAAAGGCCGCGGTCGATATCTTCCTCCATCCGGCGCATCCACCCTTTCGAGTTGGCAAACATCCGGTAGGCTTCCAGCACCTCTAGCTGTTCTTTGTCGCCGCTGCTGGCCCCGGCCAGCATTTGATCGACACCCACGCGCAGCTGATCCACCGCCTCGCGCAGGCGTTCGCGTTCGCGCAGCGGGTCTTCGGCCACGGGGTTGGAAATAACCACGCGCGGTTCGTGCAGCCAGACATGGCCACGCGCGGCCCCCTCTTGGCCGGTGGTGCCACGAAACAGAACCGGCTGTTGGTGGCGCGCCTTTAGTGCTGCACCTTCGCCCACAAAGGCGCCCAGTTCGGTCATTTCGGCCAAGACCATGGCCACCACTTCCAGCGCGTAAATTTCATCCGCGGAATATTGGCGCGCCTGTTTCGATTGCACCACCAACACGCCCAGTTTTTCGCCCAGGCGCTGGATCGGGATGCCGAGGAAACTGGAATAAATTTCCTCGCCGGTTTCGGGCATATAGCGAAAGCCCTTTTCCGCAGGTGCATCGGCGGTGTTGATGATTTTTCCGGCCCGCGCCACGCGGCCCACCAGCCCCTCGCCCAGGCGCATGCGCGTTTGGTGCACGGCTTGGGGGTTTAGGCCCTCGGTTGCGCATAGTTCCAGGGTTTCGTCATCGCGAAACAGGTAGATCGAGCACACTTCGGTGCCCATCGAATCGGCAATCAGATGGGTGATTTTATCCAGCCGCTCTTGGCCTGCTGCCTCGTCTGCCATGGTGTCGCGCAGGCGGCCCAGCAGTTTCCTGCTTTCGCTTTCTGTTCTTTCCTGCATGGCGCGCAGTTTCCCCCGATCACTATTCGGCAGGGCCGTGGCCTGCCGACGCAAACCATAGACCACAAGGTTGGGCCAAGCGAAACGGGAATTTCACGTGGTAGCGGTAAACTGGGCTGAAAAAGAACAGGCCATTCGCCAAAAAGGCGAAAAGCGCCGCAAAATGCGACGCTTTCCCCCAATCTTCCGCCAAGCTGTGGGCGGGATCAGGCCTTTTCCAGCTCGAAGGCGTCGTGCAGGGCCTGCACGGCCAGTTCCATATATTTGCGATCAATCAGCACGGAAATTTTGATTTCCGAAGTGGCGATCACCTTGATGTTGATGCCCTCGTTCGACAGGGTTTCAAACATTTTCGATGCCACGCCCGCATGGCTGCGCATGCCGATGCCCACAACCGACACTTTGCACACGTCGGTATCGGCCTCTAGGCGATCAAACTTGATCATGCCGGCATCGCGCGCATCCAGCAGCGCTTTTTCCGCGCGCTTCAGCTGGTCGATCGGGCAGCTAAAGGTCATGTCGGTCACGCCTTCTTTGTGGCCTTGATAGCCCTGCTCGGAGACGTTTTGCACGATCATGTCCACATTCACCCCCGCCTCGGCCAGGGGGCCGAAAATAGCGGCGGCAATGCCGGGGCGGTCTTCGATGGTGACAACGGTCATTTTCGCCTCGTCGCGCGAAAAGGCGATACCCGAAACTGCTTTGGATTCCATAATAAGCTCCTCGGCGCAGACCAGCGTTCCCGCGCCCTCTGAAGGTTCCTCGAACGAGCTGAGCACGCGCAGCTTTACATTATAGCGCATCGCCAGTTCTACCGAACGGGTTTGCAGCACTTTCGCCCCAAGGCTGGCCAATTCCAGCATTTCCTCGAAAGCGATCTTATCCAATTTGCGGGCCTTCGAGCTGATCCGCGGATCGGTGGTGTAAACGCCATCGACATCGGTGTAGATATCGCAGCGTTCCGCCCCAAAGGCCGCGGCAAAGGCCACCGCCGTTGTATCCGAGCCGCCGCGCCCCAGCGTGGTAATCCGCCCCTCGGCGCTGACGCCTTGGAACCCGGCCACAACCGCCACTTTAAACCCTTCGGCGAATTTTGCATCGATATTGTCGCGTGGAATATCGATGAAACGCGCAGCGCTATGGGCCGAGGTGGTGTTGATCGGCACTTGCCAGCCCTGCCAGCTGCGCGCGGGCACGCCCATTTCCTGCAAGGTCAGCGCCATCAGCCCGGCGGTGACATTCTCGCCCGAGCTGACCACGGCATCATATTCGCGCGCGTCATAAAGCGGTGAGGTTTCGCTGACATAGCCCACCAGCTTGTTCGTTTCGCCCGACATGGCCGAGACGATGACGATCACGTCATAGCCGTTGGCAACCTCCATGCCCACGCGTTTTGCGGCGCGGCGGATGCGGTCTAGTGTGGCAACCGAGGTGCCACCGAATTTCATTACCAAAATGGGCATCAGATTCCCCCAACCAAAAGGTTGCGGCGGGGTTTATGATGCCCGGCGCAAAAGGGCAAGCCGCGATTCAGCGGCTGCGGCGCCATGGCGGTTGTGCGCGGGCCCGGGCGCCACAATATGGCGGCGCTAGAACGGGTGCTCATCGCCCGCCCAGGTGCGAAAACACCCGCTATCTGCCATATCCAGCGCGTCAAAGCGCGCAGCCAGCCCTTGGGCGGCCTGATCTACGGTGATATCGGCGGCAGCACCGCCCATATCTGTTTGCACCCAGCCCGGGTGATAGATGCCCACCGCAATATCCAAGGGGCGCAGATCCACCGCCAGATTGCGCCCAAGGTTCAACACCGCAGCCTTAGAGGCGCGGTAGATATAGCTGCCGCCGGGCGCGCGCGTATCGCTGGCCATCTGGCTGGAAATGATGGCAATTTTGGGGGCTTTGGACAGTTGCAGATTGGGCAGCAATGACTGGATGGTCAAAAATACCCCGGTTACATTGGTGGCAAAGGCATCGGCCCACATCTGTGCCGGGTAGCCATCGGCCAGGGTGTGGCCCTTGTCGGGGTAAATACCGGCGTTGCATACCAGCAAATCCACCGGCTGGCCGGCCAGTGCCGCGGCAAAGCCTGCAAATGCGCCCGCATCGCTGACATCAAGCGCCTGCAAGCCGTTCCCGCCCGCGCGGCTGGTGCCTGTCACCTGCGCGCCGCGGGTTTGGTATAGATCGGCCAGGGCACGGCCAATGCCGCGGCTGGCCCCTGTGATCACTGCATGCATGGCGCTCTCCTTGCGTTTTGCGTTAGTTGGTTTTTCGGCCCGGAATAAAGGGCAGGGGCGCCACGGGAATGCCGTCTTCCAACAGTTTGCGCGCCTCTTCGGGCCGGGCCTCGCCATAGATGGCGCGTTCGGGGGCGGTGCCATCGTGCATTGCACGGGCCTCTTTTGCGAAATTCATGCCGACATAATCGGAGTTTTGTTCGATCTTTCGGCGCAGTTCGGCCAAGTGCTGTTCGGCCGGGGTGGCGGGCTGTGTCAGGGCGCCGGGTGCCGCTGCGGCCTTTGGCCCGCCCTCAGTGGCGGGCGTGGGCGGCGGGGCGGCGTCGGCGGCTTTGCGGGCAGGGCGCACGCGCGGGGCCATCAACGCCTTTTCAACGTTGCCCGAGCCGCATATCGCGCAGCTGACCATGCCTGCGCCTTGTAGTTTCTCAAAAGCCGAGGCCGATTGAAACCAGCTGTCAAACCGGTGCCCTTCGGCGCATTTCAGGGAAAACTGGATCATGTCCTGCCGCCTTGCCAATGACAAAGGTACATATCTGTCTGGCCAGAAAGTTCAAGCTGTGCCGGCCTTCAGCTTTTTGGGATCAAAGGCCAGCACGATGCGTGCCAATTCCGGATCATCCAGTTTGGATGCGGCCTTTTTCAGGCCAAACCATTTGCGGCGGCGTTGCCCGGCCTCGGGGAATTTATCGGCCAGTCCTTTGACATGTAAGGGATAAACATGGCCGATGCAGGGCACAAACCGGCGGTCATCTTGCCATTTGAAATAGGCAAAGCTGCCCAACAGCACATCTTCCGCCTGCCCCTTTGCGCCGGCCTCTTCCCAGGCTTCTTGGGCGGCGCTTTCGGCCAGTGATTTGCCTGGCACCTGCCAGCCCTTGGGCAACAGCCAGCGCCCGGTGCCGCGGGATGTGACCAACAGCACCTGCACTTTTTTCTTGGTGGTGCGAAAGCAAAGCGCCATGGCCTGCGGGAGCGCCGGCGGCTGTGTGACCCCGTTTTGAACGCTTGTTATGCCCGCCAATTGCCCCAATTTCCTGCCCGCTCCCGTATTTGTCCCGTGCTTGTTTTCGCGTCTGTTTTCGTTTTGCCCCCCAGGATGGCGGCATTTGCGGCTGTAATCAATGCTGCAGTTAGGGTTGTGTTTGGATTTTCAATGATCTTTTTCGCTGTGCTTATTCAAGCAGCATATTGCCCTGATACGCCCGCGCAGATTAAGGCTGTGTTTATGAGCCACCCAAACAGCATCGCCGCACATAGCCGGGCCATTTTGACCCTTGGCTTGCCCTTGATTGGCAGCCATTTGGCGCAATTTGCCGTCACCATGACGGATGCCATCATGCTGGGCTGGTATGATATCGAGGTGCTGGCCCAACAAGTGCTGGGTGGCATGTTGTTTTTCGTGCTGTTCATCTTTGGCTCGGGCTTTGCCTGGGCGGTGATGCCCATGGTGGCCGAGGCCGAGGGCGCGGGCCGCCCGCGCGAGGTGCGCCGCGTCACCCGCATGGCGATGTGGATCTCGGTGGCCTTTGGGCTGGCCAGCATGCCGCTGTTTTGGTGGTCGGGCGGGGTGTTGCGCGGCTTGGGCCAAAGCGCTGTGGTGGCAGAGGGCGCGCAAGATTATCTGCGTATTGCGGGCTGGGGTATTTTCCCGGCGCTGTTGGTGATGGTGCTGAAATCCTACCTTTCCGCGCTTGAGCGCACGCAAATGGTGCTTTGGGTGACATTGGCTGCGGTGGTGGTGAATATTTTCGTGAATTACGCGCTGATATTTGGCCATTGGGGGGCGCCGGAAATGGGCATTCGCGGGGCGGCTTGGGCCTCGGTGGCGGTGCAGGCGGTATCGGCGGTTTTGCTGTCGGTCTATGCGGCATGGGCCACACCCGAACATACGCTGTTCAAACGCTTTTGGCGCGCCGATCCCGAGGCGCTGCGCCGGGTTTTTCGGCTGGGCTGGCCGATTGGCATAACCGCTTTGGCCGAGGTGGCGCTGTTTGGGGCCTCGTCTGTTATGTTGGGCTGGCTGGGCACCTTGCCATTGGCGGCCCACGGGATTGCGCTGCAAATTACCTCGGCCACATTCATGGTGCATCTGGGCCTGTCGAATGTGGCCACGGTGCGCGCGGGCCGGGCGCTGGGGCGCGGCGATATGGCTGGGCTGCGGCGGGGCGCGCAGGTGGTGATTGCCATGTCGCTGGCCATGGTTGTGCTGACGATGGTGCTGTTTCTTGCCGTGCCGGGGCCAATGATGGGCGCTTTTGTGGCCCCAGATGACCCAGACCGCGCTGCGGTGATCGCCCTTGGTAGCGCGCTGTTGGCGGCGGCGGCGCTGTTTCAGCTGGCCGATGCCGGGCAGGTGATGGCACTTGGGCTGTTGCGCGGGGTGCAAGACACCCGCGTGCCCATGGTGATCGCCGCCATCAGCTATTGGCTGGTGGGGGTGCCTCTAAGCTATGTTTTCGGGTTTGTGCTGGGCTGGGGCGGTGTTGGCGTGTGGCTGGGGCTGGCGGTAGGGCTGGCGGGCGCGGGCGGCTTTATGATGCACCGGTTTTGGGCGCGCGCACTGCGGCGGTTGGCCCAAGATGCAGCGGCTGGCGCCTAAGAGGGCGGCGCCAGGCGTTCGGCCTTTTTGCGCACCAAAAGGCTGCGCAAATCATGCATCGCCAGCAGCAAGGCATCTGTTACCGCCTCAAGCTGGGCATCACTGGCGCGGCTTTGGGCCCAATGCGTGGTCAGGTTCAAATGATCAACCGTGCGCAAGATGTCGTCGATATCGCGCTGGGCCAAAACCGCGCGGCGCTGGCTGATCCATTCATCGATTGCGGCCATATCCTGGGGGCTTAGTTTGTGAGCGCCTTGCGGTTTGATCTCGCCATTGCGGATATTGACCACGGCGATCTGATCCATCTGCACCTGGCGGTGGCGATTTTGCGCATCCACGCGAAACACCGCAGCGCCGTTTTCACGCACGCGGAAATAATAGGGGGGCAGGGGGGAAGTCATGACCAGATCCGCACCAGAAAAATACCTGCCCCAGCTTAACCCTATTTCAGTGTCGCGCAAAAGCCATGAATGCGCGCGCAGGCATCGGCCAAGACCGTGTCAGAGGTGGCATAGCTGATGCGAAAGCAGGGCGACAGGCCAAAGGCCGCGCCAAACACCACCGCCACACCTGTGGCGTTCAGCAATTCGGTGGCAAAAACCTCGTCTGTGTCGATCACCCGGCCATCGGGGGTTTGCCGCCCGATCAGCCCCGCGATCGAGGGGTAGACGTAAAACGCCCCTTCGGGTTTGGGGCAGGTGATGCCTGGTATGGTGTTCAGCGCCTCTACCACCAGATTGCGCCGGCGCACAAAGGCCAGGTTGTTTTCGGCGATAAAATCATGCGGCCCGTTCAGCGCAGCCACCGCCGCCCATTGGCTGATCGAACAGGGGTTCGAGGTGCTTTGGCTTTGCATTTTGCGCATGGCGGCGATCAGCGGCTCGGGCCCGGCCGCATAGCCAATGCGCCAGCCCGTCATGCAATAGGCTTTCGAGACGCCATTCACCGTTAATGTGCGTGCGTAAAGCCCTGGCTCGACCTGTGCAGGTGTGCAGAATTTGAAATCGTCATAGGCCAGATGTTCGTACATATCATCGGTCATCACATGCACATGGGGGTGGCGCATCAACACATCTGTCAGCGCTTTCAGCGCGTCGCGGTCATAACCTGCGCCAGTGGGGTTTGAGGGCGAGTTGAACAAAAACCACTTGGTTTTCGGGGTAATAGCCGCCTCTAGCTGTTGGGCTGTCAGCTTGAAATTATCCTCGATCTTGGTTTCTACCACCACCGGCGTGCCGCCCGCCAGCAACACCATATCGGGGTAGCTGACCCAGTAAGGCGCCGGGATGATCACCTCGTCGCCGGGGTTAAGGGTGGCCATCAGCGCGTTATACAGTACCTGTTTGCCGCCAGTGCCCACGCTGATTTGTGCAGGCGTGTAATCTAGCCCGTTGTCGCGCTTGAATTTGGCGCAAATGGCCTCTTTCAGCTGGGGGATGCCATCAACCTGCGTATAGCGCGTGTGCCCGGCATCGATGGCCGCGATGGCGGCTGCGCGAATATGGGCGGGCGTGTCGAAATCAGGCTCGCCGGCGCTGAGACTGATAATATCGCGCCCCTGTGCCTTTAATTCGGCCGCGGTGTTGGACATGGCAATCGTGGGCGAAGGTTTCACGCGCGATAGTGTGTGTGACAGAAAGGTCATGGCGGCCCTGAAGGTTTGAAAACGGTTGCGCAATGTCTTAGGCTTGCCCGGCAGGCCGATCAAGGGAGATCGGCGGAAACGGAGAGCAATGACACAAAGCACGACAGATGATTGGTATGGGCCGGAAACGGCCACTTTTGGCGACCGACTGGCCGCCGCGCGCGAAGCTGCAGGAATGGAGCCACGGCAATTGGCCCGGCGGTTAGGGGTGCGGTTGTCAACATTGGAGGGCTGGGAAAACGACGTCAGTGAACCTCGCGCCAACCGGCTGTCGATGATGGCGGGGCTTTTGAACGTGTCAATCATCTGGTTGCTGACCGGCGAGGGCGAGGGCGTTTCCGGCCCCGAAGAGGAAACCCCAATCACCCCCGAGGTGAACGATCTTTTGGCCGAATTGCGGGATTTGCGCGGGCAGATCATGAAAGCCTCGGAGCGGCTGGCAAGGCTGGAAAAACGCTTGCGCGCGCAGCTGAAATCCGGCACCTGAGGGCCATGACAGAAACCCACGAGATACGCCTGAAACGCCTGGCCATGCGATCGATGCGCAGGGGCATCAAAGAGATGGACATCATCTTGATGCGCTTTTGCGATGCGCGGTTGCAGCAGATGGATGCGGCCCGCCTGGATATTTATGAACAGCTCTTGGCCGAGAACGACCAAGACCTGTATCAATGGGTGTCCGGGCAACGCCCCGCGCCAGAAGAGTTTCACGATATCGTGGCAGAGATCCGCAAGGTTTGCGTGCCCGGCTAGGTGCCGGGTGCGCAAGTTAGCTTGCATTTTAGCCATTCCGCCCGCGATTTACCGAATATTGGGGTTTGCGCGTCAGTTTCCTGTTCCGAGCAGTATCGGACGGAGAACCTGAATGACGCTTCACACAAATTTGGCGCCCGCGCCCCAACAGGGGTTTATGGGCAGCTATCTGGAAATGCTGTCCTTGGTTGAGCGCCTGCATCGGCTGCTGCTGGATGTGATCAAGGATGAATTTGAACGCGTGGGTATTTTAGAAATCAACGCGGTTCAGGCGCTGCTATTGTTTAATATTGGCGAAAACGAGGTGACGGCGGGTGAATTGAAAAGCCGCGGCTATTACCAGGGCTCGAATGTCAGCTACAATCTGAAAAAACTGGTTGATACCGGCTATATGCACCACCAGCGTTGCGCGATTGATCGCCGCTCGGTGCGGGTGCGGCTGACGCAAAAGGGCCGTGACGTGCGCCAGCTGATCGCCCGCCTGTTTGCCCGCCACGCCGATGGCTTGCAGGAAAAGGGCGTTGTGGGGCTGGATGGGCTGGACGAGATCGCCCACACCCTAAAACGGCTAGAGCGGTATTGGGGCGAGCAGATACGCTATATCTATTGATGCGGCGATTGGGGGGGGCCGCCGGGCTGCAAGGCACCCACCTGAATGGTCAGCTCGCGCAGCAATTTGCGTTGCATCGCGCGCTCGTAATCTTCGAACCCATCGGCACGGATTAAAAAGGCGCCGGCACCGCGGATCAACTGGGTTTGGTAATGGCTGACCAAATCATCATCTGCTGCATGGTCAAGCGCGCGGTCGTCTTGTTCGACAATCGGCAAGCCGTTCACCATGACGTCGGGCAAAATACCCGCTGCATAGGCATCGGCTGGCAATAGCCCGTCGTTATGCACACCGTCACCAGACACATCCAAAACCTGGCGGTCACAGGGCGGCGCACGGCGAAATTGGGCATCGGCAAAGACCAGCATTTGCCCGATTGCGGTAGAAAATTCTGCATAGGGTCTGCGGCTGGCGGCAATAAAGGCAGATGCCGCTTGCACATCGGCGGGGCTTTGCAGCACCATCCAATCCAGCATGATATCTTGCTGCTGTTGGCCGCTCCATTCAAACACCGAAAGCGCCACAGCCTGGCCCGGCACAGCGGTGATTGCGGCCACCACATCGGGGGCCATCAGCGCCGCGGCCAGGCCTTGGCGTTGCTGGGCATCCTCGCCCGCATCGACCGAGCTGGAGATATCAAGCGCCAACAGCAAAGCAATGCGGCAGGCCGCGTGGCCCGCTGCAGGCAGCAGCATCACGGCCGCTGCCAAACAGGCGCCAAACCTTACCAATGGCCAGTGTTGGGCATGCTGGCCCAAGGCTCGGCCGGGGGCAGGGGGGTGCCCGCCTGCAGCAGTTCCACCGAGATGTTATCGGGGCTGCGCACAAAGGCCATGCGCCCGTCGCGCGGCGGGCGGTTGATGGTTACGCCATTGTCCATCAGGTGCTGGCACATGTCGTAGATGTTTTCCACCTCGTAGGCCAAATGCCCAAAATGGCGGCTGTCGCTGGGCAGGCCATCATCGCCATCCCAGTTATAGGTCAGTTCTACGGGGCAGTCTTCTTGCCCCTCGGGCGCCATGAAAATCAGCGAAAACCGCCCGGCTTCGCTGTCGAAATGGCGGGTTTTCTTTAGCCCGAGCAGGGCAAAAAATGCGATGCTGGCCTCTAGGTCTTTGACGCGGACCATGGTGTGCAAATAGCGAATTTTCATCTTGGGCTCCGGTTTTTGATAGCCCAAAGACTAGCGTCTTTCGCGCCCATGTCGAGGGGCACCCGCCCCGCAAATGGCGCAGTGATTTTGTGGTTCAACCAGCCCACCCCGCAAGATATAGTAGGCCCCGAGTCACCCGTTGCGAAAGGACCATCAATGACGCTTTCCGTTGACCAGCAGGCCGAAGTCGATGCCTTGCGCGCCCAGTCCCAGCCCACTTTGCGGGCGGTCTCGCCTGGGATCGAGCAGCATCTTTATTCTGCCATTCCGGTGCTGGATCATGGGTTTGTGCGGGTGATTGATTACATGGGCGATGATGCCGCCATTTGCCAAGCGGCGCGTGTGTCTTACGGCAAGGGCACCAAATCTGTGCAAAATGACGAGGGGCTTATCCGCTATTTGATGCGGCATTGGCATTCGACCCCGTTCGAGATGTGCGAGATCAAGCTGCATGTGAAGCTGCCGGTTTTCGTGGCGCGTCAGTGGATCCGCCATCGCACCGCCAATGTAAACGAATATTCCGCGCGCTATTCTATTCTGGACCGCGAGTTTTACATCCCCGCGCCCGAGGCACTGGCCGCGCAATCGGTGGTGAATAACCAGGGCCGGGGTGCGGCGCTGTCGGGCGACGAGGCCGAGCGCGTGCTGCGCTATCTGCGCGATGATGCGATGCGCGCCTATGACCATTACGAAGAGATGATCAGCCAAGAGGGCCAACAGGGCCTGGCCCGCGAATTGGCGCGCATGAACCTGCCCGCCAATATCTATACGCAATGGTACTGGAAGGTAGATCTGCATAATTTGCTGCATTTCCTGCGCCTGCGGGCCGATGCGCATGCCCAGTATGAAATCCGGGTCTATGCCGATGCTATCTGCAAAGTGGTCGCCGATTGGGTGCCATTTGCCTATAAGGCATTCGAAGATTACCGCATGGGCGGCGCCACCCTAAGCGCCACAGCGCTGGGGTGTTTGCGCCGCATGCTGGCGGGCGAAGACGTGCGACAAGATAATTCTGGCATGAGCGCCGGCGAATGGCGCGAATTTCAACAGCTGATCACCCCCGATCAGGCCTGATACCTGCGCAAAACTTTTGTTTGTATGCCAGCAAATTTCCGCGGCACTTACCGTGGGAATTCGCTTGGTATCTTAAGGTAACGGATTTTCCCCTTATTTCCGCGCAGTAACGCCATTGCCTGCTGTCACGATGACGGTTTTGGATGGTAATGGTCTCAAAATCGCTTATACCGCAACCAAAGCGCGAAAATCCGCCTGGCTGGTATATCTAAGATATAGAGAGACTGCAGCATCACCGCATGAGTAAAACTGTTCCAGTATGTTACGGTTCCCGGGGCAAAGACGGTGTGGCGGCACCCAACCCAACTGTTTGGATCTTTGATGATTTCACATTGGGCTGCGATGTTTTGGCCCGCACGATCGCAGAGCAGGGCAATTTCCCCTGTTGTCATCTGCGCCAGCGCGATGTGCTATCGCCTGCGCTGGAAATACCGCCTGGCGATATTTTTCTGGCATCGGCTGATGGCTTGCCGCAGCGCATGCTGCTGCGTGCAGTGCGCACGGTGCGCGGGCGGTATCCTGACAATCCGTTGGTTTTGTTCGCCTCTGACGCCACGCTAGATGGTTTGGGCAGCGTGGCGGATTTGGGTGTGCAGGGTGTTATCCCTAAATCTATGCCCGCGGTTAACATTATCGCAGCCTTAGAATTGGTGGCCCATGGTGCCGCCTATCTGCCACAGCAATTGCTGAAAAAAACCGTTCCCCAAAGGGTAGCAATTGGATTAACCGAGGCCGAGCAAAAGGTTCTGGCAGGTTTGGCCAAAGGCAGCACCAATTTGCAGCTGGCCGATGCGCTTTCGATGCCCATGACCACGGTGAAAATGCATGTGCGCAACATTTGCCGCAAACTGGGCGTGCGTAATCGCACCTCGGCTGTGCTGAAAGCGCAGCAGATGGGTTTGGTTTAATTCAGCTGCCATGGCCCGTTTTGGGGGGGCTGGTTTTCCCCGCCTTTGGCGCGGCTGTTTTGCGTGCCCAGCGCCCCAAGCCCCTGCAAAGCGGTATCTGGCGATAGCGGTTTTTCCAATACCCGCGCCCAGGGCAGCCCGCCCGGGGCCCGCAGGTGTGCTGCGGTGTGGGCCTCGGCCAGGGCGATCAGCGGCACGCTGGGGCAGCTGGCATGAAAGGCGGCCAGCGCCTGGGTTTGGGGCGGGGGCAGCGGGCCGGGCGCACAATCGACCAGCACAAAGCGCCATTCCAGCGGCGTGGTGACGACCTGTGCCAGCAGTGTTTGCGGTGCGGCGGCTTGGGCCACCTCTAGCCCCAGCTGGGCCAGGGCCTGCGCCAGGGCCTGTGCATCGCCCGATATGTGCCCATGGGCCGGGCCAATCAGCGCCACACGGCGCAAGGCAGGGCTGGGCTGTGGGCTGTGCCATTGGCGCCAAGATGCCGCTGTGGCGGGGGTGTCTTTGTGGGGCACCGCCTGGCTGTCGGGGTCTGCCCCAAGGCCCATCCAGCCTTTTATGGTGTGCCAAATTGACATGCCGCGCTGTTTTGCCCCCGCCCCATTGCACCAGCCCCATTGCGCCACCAGCCTAGCCTGTTTGGCCGCAGCGCAGAACCCAAGTTTCCGGCTATCTTCCTATCCATTCAGATAGGGCCACTGCCATGCCCCATGCAAAAGGCCCGCCAAACGGCGGGCCTTTGGGTGGTTTTGTGGGGTGGTTTTAGGCGTGGGCGGGCGCAGCGGTGCTGCGCTTGGCCGCCAGTATCAGCGCGCTATAGCCCAACACCGCCGATATGGCCGAGCCCGACAGCACGCCCAGGCGCACCTCGTTCATCAGGGCCGGGTCTGCGTAGCTGAGCGAGCCGATAAAGAGCGACATGGTAAACCCGATGCCGGCCAAACAGGCGATGCCATAGATATGCATCCAATTGGCGCCTGCGGGCATGCGCGCCAGCCCGAATTTCACCATCAAGAAGGTCACGCCAAACACGCCCACCTGTTTGCCCACAATCAGCCCCAGCGCAATGCCCAAGGGAAGCGGCGCTAAAAGATCGCTAAAGGTAAGCCCTTTTAGCACGACACCGGCATTGGCAAAGGCAAAGATTGGCACGATCATGTAAAGAACATAAGGGGTTAGGCCGTGCTCTAGCGAATGCAGGGGCGATTTGCCGAACTTGTCTTTAATCGGGATCAGGAAGGCCGTGACAACGCCCGCCAGCGTGGCATGCACGCCCGATTTCAGCACGAAGAACCACATGATGGTGCCCAGCAGCAACGCAGGCGCAATGCGATGCGCGCCTTTGATGTTCAAATACAGCAAGCCCGCCAGCGGCAGCAGCGCCAGCATCAGGTAATCCACCTTTAGCTCGGCCGTGTAGAACAGTGCGATGATGATAATGGCGCCCAGGTCATCCAAGATGGCCAGCGTCAGCAGAAATACCTTAAGCGAGGAAGGCGCCTTGCTGCCCACCAAGGCCAGGATACCCAGCGCAAAGGCAATGTCGGTCGCAGCAGGGATGGCCCAGCCGCCCAGCGTTTCCGGGGTGCCCCAGTTCAGCATCACAAAAACCAGCGCAGGCAGGGCCATACCGCCCACCGCCGCCATGCCGGGCAGGGCCACATCGGCGGGGTTTTTCAGCTTGCCCTCGACCATCTCGCGCTTTAGCTCGAGCCCGATCAGAAAGAAAAACACGGCCATCAGCCCGTCGTTGATCCACAGGATCAGCGGTTTTTCCAAACCTTCGCCATTCAGGGTGACGCGCAAATAGCTGCCAAGCGCCCCTTCATAAAAAGGGGCAAGGCTGGAATTGGCCACCAATAGGGCGGCCAGTGCCGACAGCATCAGCAAAATGCCGCCCGACGCCTCGTGGCTGAAAAACTTGTCGATCGCACGCAAAAGCACGTCGGTCCCTCCGTTCACTTAGTTGAGTAAAAAACTTATCTTTGCATCAAAATGGGGTGAATTGGGCAGGTTTCAATACCTGGCCGGCGGTATATGCTGCGCAAAAGCAAGGGAGATCGGGATGCTGACGCTGGATCATATCGCTGTGTCCGCCGCGACATTGGCCGAAGGGCAAAACCACCTAGAGCAATTGCTGGGCGTGGCGCTGCGCCCCGGGGGGCAGCATGCGCGCTATGGCACGCATAATATGCTGTTGGGCTTGGAAGATGGGCTGTATTTGGAATTGATCGCCATCGATCCCGGGGCCCAGCCGCCGCTTGGCCCGCGCTGGTTTGATCTGGATCGTTTCAGCGGCGCGCCGCGGCTTGGCAACTGGATCTGCCGCACCGATGATATGGCGCAAAGCCTGTCGTGCCTGCCACAAGCAGGGGCGCCGGTGGCGCTGGCCCGCGGCGATTTGCGCTGGACAATGGCCGTGCCCGACAGCGGTATCCTGCCCTATGACAACTGTTTTCCCGCGCTTATCGAATGGGGCCGTGGCACGCTGTTGCCCGGTCACAGCCTGCCGCCCTCTGGGGTGCGGTTGCGGCAGTTGCAGCTGCGCCATCCGCAGGCCGATAGGCTGGCCGATACCCTGGCGCCCGTGTTGCAAGACGCCCGTGTGGCATACCTCAACAGCCCGGTGCCGGGGCTGGTGGCGCATCTTGATACACCCAATGGCCCGGTGGTGCTGGAATGATCCGCCAGGCCCAAGCGGCTGACAGCCCAGCCATTGCCGATCTGTGGAACCCGGTGATACGCGACACCACCATCACCTTTACCTCGGCGCTGAAAACCCCCCAGGGGCTGGCGCAGGATATTGCCCAAAAGGCGGCGCAAGATTTGCCGTTTTTTCTGGCGTTTGACGCGGGCGATGCGCTGCAAGGCTTTGCCACATATGGGCCGTTTCGCAATGGCCCGGGCTATGCCCGAACGATGGAGCACACCATCATTTTGGCCCCCACCGCCCGTGGCCAAGGGGTGGGGCGGCGGTTGATGGCGCAGCTGCAATCGCATGCGGCGGGGCAGGGGGTGCATTCGCTTTGGGCGGGGGTGAGCGCCGAAAACCCCGCAGGCGTGGCGTTTCACCGTTCGATAGGCTTTGCCGAAATTGCCCGCCTGCCCGAGGTCGGGCACAAATTTGGCCGCTGGCTGGATTTGATTTTGATGCAAAAAATACTGTGATGGCGCACTGACATTGGCCGCCAATCGCGGTATGATTACGCCATGTCGATTTGGGCGCGCATATCGCAGGCATTGGCCGCATTGGCAAAGGGCGAGGCGCTGTCTTCGGTCTTTGATCGCTTGCGCACGCCGCCCGAACGCTCGGTTGCCTTTACGATTGCGGTTATCGCCCTGGGCGCGAAGATGGCCAAGGCCGATGGGCAGGTAACGCGCGACGAGGTATCGGCCTTTCGGCAGGTCTTTCACATCGCCCCCCAAGACGAGGCGCAGGCCGCCCGCGTGTTCAACCTGGCCCGCCAAGATGTGGCCGGGTTCGAGGAATATGCCCAAAAAATCAGGGCGATGTTTGACCAAACCCAAGGCCCGCTGTGTGACCTTTTGGAGGGGTTGTTTTTTATCGCTATGGCCGATGGCACCTATCACCCGCGCGAAGATGCGTTTTTGGCGCGTGTCGGCCAAATTTTTGGCCTCAGCGAGGCGCAATTTGCCGCCATGCGCGCCCGTTTTGTGCCCGATGCCCCGCCCGACCCATATAGCATTTTGGGGGTGGCGCCGGGGGCGCCTTTGGCCGAGGCGCGCCAGGCATGGAAACAGCTGGTGCGCGAAAACCACCCCGATCGCCTGCTGGCGCGGGGCTTGCCGCAAGAGGCGATCAAAATCGCCGAGCGGCGCATGCATGCGATCAATCGCGCCTGGGAAGAGATTTCTGAAAAAGCCGCTTAAGCCGGTGCCGCGGCTTATGTTTCATCCTCGGGCGCTGGGGCAACCTGGGCGCGTTCGCGCCTGATTTTTACCACGCTTTGCGCACCCAAAGTATTGGCCAGCGAATTAAACCGGGCCTCGGCCACCTCGCCAAAAAGCGGCTCGGCCTCTTTGCTCAGCCACAGCTCTAGCACTTTCTTTTTGGGAAACCAGCGCATTTCCCCCAAAGGGGCGCCCTGCAGCCACAGCATGGCGCCAAAGCGCATGGCCTTGCCCACCACCTCGGCGATGTGCAGTTCCTTATCGTCCAGCAAGCGCAGCATCGGGGCAAAGCGTGTGCCCTCGCGTTTGTTGGTGTAGCGGTGCATCAAAGCCAGGCCCAAAAACACCCGTTCTGAATGTTTCAAGCCGCCCAGATTGGCGCGGGTCATGTTATCATAACAGCTTTCGGCGCGGTAATCGGGGTGGGCACGCCAGCTGACATCATGCAGCAGGCAGGCCGCGCGGATCAGCCGCTTGCGATCGTCGGGGGCCGAGGCAAAGAGCGGCAGGATGAATTTATAAAGATTGCGCCCAAAGCCCGGCAGGCGGGCGTCTTTATCTTCGGCAAAGCGGCAGGCCTCGATCAGCGGATCGCGGTTGCGCAGCTCTTGCGGCATTTGTTGATAGAGCATCCCCTCGCGGATCCCGTATGAGGAAATGGCAATATCATGCGGGTTGAACACGCCGATCACCTCGCGCAGCACTTCGGCGGCCATGGGCACCAAGGCCATGCGGCTGGCAGACACACCGGCAATGGCGCGCAGTTTCTCGTGGTCTTTTGTATCGGAAATGAATTGCAGCGTCGCGCGCACGGATTTGCGGCTCATGCGGTATTCGTGCAGCACATGCAGCGGATATCCCCGCCGCGCCATATCGATGCGGGCAATCGCGCGCCACGAGCCACCCACCAAAAACAGGCGGTTTTCCTGCGGGCCAAGCTGCGGTGCCAGTTCGGCCAGCACGTTGCGAATATAGGCGCGCCGGCCCTTTTTTCCGCCCTTGATCGCGGCCAGTTTTAGCGGCCCCAGGGGCGATGTTACGCAGCGCCCCACCGTGCCGCCGGCAATTTCCGCCAGCTCCATCGAGGCGCCGCCAATATCGCAGATCAGCCCATAGGCGCCGGGCCAGCCCAGCATCACGCCTTGGGCCGATAGGCGCGCCTCTTCCAGCCCGTCGATGACGTGTATTTTTAGCCCGGTCTGTTCCAACACCTCTTGGCAAAAGGCGGGGCCGTCGCTGGCCTCGCGCACGGCGGCGGTGGCCACTGCTGTGAGCGGCGCGATGCCCATACCTTCGGCCAGATGCTGAAACCGCCGCAGCGCCGATAGCGCCCGCGCGCGCCCTTGTGGGTTTAGCTTGCCGGTTTCGCTTAGGCCCTGGCCCAGGGCGCACATGATCTTTTCGTTGTAGAAATAGGCCGGGCTGCGCGCCGCGCCATCAAACACCACCAAACGCACCGAGTTCGAGCCAACGTCAACCACGCCCACGCGCGCCAGCGCCCGGGCAGAAGGATCGTTGAACAAAGGCCTGCCAAACGGGCCCCAATCAACAGAGCCGGGAATTTCTGTGCCGTTCATCAGCTTGCCTTCACTTCATTGCCCCCAAAATGCGCCGAAGCGCGCCCGGGGTCAATCATCTGTGTGGGTAAGTTTCGGCACATCTTTTGCGCCAGCCGAGCCGCGGCCAGATAGCGAAGGGTTTTCCATGAAAAACCTGTGACAGTTGAACGCAAATTGACCTTCGGTCAGTTGCGCGCGGGCAAAGCTGCCATCGGCGGCCATCACCCAGCTTTGTGCCACATCGGCCAGATTCGCGGCCATAATTTGGCTGACGATCTGCGCCTTGACGGTTGGGTTTTGCACATCAACCAAGGTTTCCACCCGGCGGTTCAGGTTGCGCCCCATCCAATCGGCCGACGAGATGAAAACGCGCGCCTGTTTGCCCGGCAACCCCTGGCCATTGCCAAAGCAAATGATGCGGCTGTGTTCCAAAAACCGCCCCACCACCGATTTCACGCGAATATTTTCCGACAGGCCCTGCACACCGGGGCGCAGGCCACAAATGCCGCGCACGATACAATTGATGCGCACGCCGGCTTGGCTGGCGGCATAAAGCGCATCGATCATGTCAGGCTCGATCAGCGAGTTCATTTTCAGCCAGATATCGGCAGGTTTGCCGCGGCGGGCAAATTCGGCCTCGGCCGCGATCATCTCGAGCATCTTGGGCTTTAGGCTGTGGGGGCTGATCGACAGGTTTTCCAGCCGCTCGGGTTGGGCGTAGCCAGAGAGGTAATTAAACACTTTGGTGGCATCGCGCCCAAGGGCGGCATCGCAGGTGAAAAATGACAGATCGGTATAAATTTTTGCCGTAATGGGGTGGTAATTGCCGGTGCCATAATGGGTGTATGTCACCAGCCTGTCGCCCTCGCGCCGCACAACGGTGGAAATTTTTGCGTGGGTTTTCCAATCGATAAAGCCGTAAACCACATGGGCGCCTGCGCGTTCCAGCCGCCGCGACTGGCGGATATTGGCGGCCTCGTCAAAGCGCGCTTTCAGCTCGACCAGGGCTGTGACCGATTTGCCCTCTTCTGCGGCCTCGCACAGGGCCGATACGATGGGGCTGTCTTTTGAGGTGCGATACAGCGTTTGCTTGATGGCCACCACATTGGGGTCGCGCGCGGCCTGGGTTAAAAACCGCACCACCATATCGAAGGTTTCATAGGGGTGGTGCAGCAGCATGTCTTTTTGGCGGATGGCGGCGAACATATCGCCGTCATGGTCTTGCACCCGTTCGGGCACCCGCGGGGTGAAAATGGGCCATAACAGATCGGGGCGGCTGTCCAGCACCAGCTCTTTCAGATCGGCCATGCCCAGCATGCCGTCCAGCTCGATCACCTCGTCGGGGGCCACGTGCAGCTCGTCCATGATGATGCGGCGCAGCGCGGCTGGGGCGTTATGCGAGATCGTCAGGCGCACCACCTCGCCGCGGCGGCGCCGTTTTAGCGCCACTTCGAATTCGCGCACCAGATCTTCGGCCTCTTCTTCCACCTCAAGATCGCTGTTGCGCAAGACCCGAAAGGCGCAATGCCCGGTCAGGCGGTAGCCGGGAAAGAGGTGATCGAGCGTCAAGATCAGCAATTCTTCCAGCGGCAAAAACCGCAACACCCCATCATCCGAGGGCACCTGAACAAAGCGGTCGATCTGCGCCGGAATTGGCAAAAGCGCGCGCAGCACGCGTTTGTCGCGCTTGCGTTCCAGTTCCAGCGCCAGGCTGTAGCCGGTGTTGGGGATAAACGGAAACGGGTGCGCAGGATCTACGGCCAGGGGCGAAAGTACCGGAAAAACATTGGACAAAAATACCGTTTCCAGATGCTTGCGCTGGTCTTCGCCCAGATCGGCGCTGCTCATCAGCACGATATTTTCCGCGGCCATTTCGCGCTGCAGGTTGGAAAAGATGCGCTGCTGGGCCTCCATCAGGCGGCGGGCATCTTCGTCGATCATCACCAATTGCTGGGCTGCGGTCATGCCGTCGGCGGCGGGCACGGTGCTGCCGGCATGGGCCAATTCGCGCAGGCCTGCGACGCGCACTGTATAAAATTCGTCCAGATTGGTGGCCGAGATCGACAAAAACCGCACCCGTTCCAGCAGTGGCACACGGGGGTTTTCCGCTTCTTCCAGGACCCGCCAGTTAAAGCCCAGCCAGCTAAGTTCGCGGTTAAAAAAGCGCGCAGGCCCCTGCAGATCAAGATCAGGCAGGGAAACGGCAGGCGGAAACGGGGCGTTTAAAAAATCTGCGGTGTTCATAAGGGGCTTATGCGCGGGGTTTGTAACGGTATCTTAACGCAACCTGCGCTTATGCGGGGGGATTGTCCAGCATGTCTGGTTGGCTGTGCCGTGCCAGCACCTCGCGGGCCAATGCACGGTTCAGCGGGCGCCCCTGCGCCAGGGCCTGGGCATCCATTTCGGCCACGATCTGGCGGGCACTGTCGAACGAGCGGGTCATCCAGCGCACCAGATAGGGCAGCGTATCGGGGGTGGGCACCAATTGCCTGTCGGCAAAAAGCTTCATCAGCACCGCGCCCAACAGCCGGTCATCGGGGGCGCCCAAGCTGGCCGATTGGCAGCCCTGCACCCGGCTTTGCAGATCTGGCAGCGATAGGCCCAGATGCTGCGGCGCGCAGGCCGATGTCAGCAACAGGCTGTGGCCCTCGGCGATGACCAGGTTATGCAGATGAAAAAGCGCCTGTTCCGCGCCCTGTTGGCCTGCGATCTGATCGATATCTTCAACCACCACATGGCCCTGCGCCAAGGCTGGGATATCGGCCTGCTCCAGGCCCGCTGCGGGCAAGATGCGCGCGCTGCTTTGGGCGGCCCAAACATGGGCCAGATGGGTTTTGCCCGCCCCCGCAGGCCCGATCAGCAGCAGCTTGCGCCCGGGCCAGCCCTGCCAGCCCTCTAGCAGCGCCACCGCCATGGCATTGGCGGGCGATACGAAGAAATCTTCGCGCCCCAGCGCCGCGCGCACGGGCAGATCAAAGCCAAGTTGGGTGGCCATTAGTCCTCGTTTTGTTGCGACAGGCCGCGATAGAGGCGGCTGCCTTGGTATGTTCCGGTCAAAAACCGTGCGATCACCCCCAGCGCCGCTGCCACTGGCACTGCCACCAACATGCCCACAAAGCCAAAGAGCGTGCCAAAGACCGACAGCGCAAACATCAGCCACACCGGGTGCAGCCCCACCGAACTGCCCACCAATTTTGGTGTCAGCACATTGCCCTCGATGATCTGGCCAAACACAAACACGCCCGCCACCATGGCCAGATGCACCCAATCGCCCCAAAATTGAAACAACCCCAGCCCAATGGCCAAGGCCCCGCCCAACAGCGCCCCCACATAGGGAATAAAGGTAACAAGCCCCGCGATAAAGCCCACCACCAGGCCAAATTGCAGCCCCACCAGCATTAACGCAATGGCGTAATATGTGCCCAAAATCAGGCATACCGTGCCCATGCCACGGATAAAGCTGGCAAGCGTTTGATCGATCTGGCGGGCCAGCTGGCGGATTGTCGGGGCATGATCACGCGGCAGCAGCTCGTCTATGCGGGCCACCATGTTGTCCCAGTCGTAAAGCAGGTAAAAGGCCACCACCGGCACGATGACCAAAAGCATCACGATATTGAGCACCGACATCGCCGAGGACAGCACGGTATTCACCAGCTCGCCCCCGCGCGCCTTGATGGTTTCGCCCACCGACACCAGCGATTGGCGCAGCACGCCGTCTTGTTCGGTTAAGCTGGGGAAGCGCTCGATCAGGAAACTGTGCAGATCGGCAAACAGTTTTGGCGCCAGATTGACCAGATTGACCGCCTGTTGCACCAGCGTGGGCACCACCAGCAGCGCCAAAATCACAAAGGTGATCAAGGCGCAGATGGTGATAATGGCCGTGGCCAGCGCGCGGCTGGCGCCCCAGCGTTCCAGCCGGTCGGCCACGGGATCAAGAAAATAGGCAATGGCGCCGCCCAGAACGAAGGGCAAGATCACATCGCCCAAAAACCACAGCGCCAGCACAAAAACGGCTGCTGCTATTCCCCAATACCGCACCTGGTCGCGCACCGGCAGTGCCATGAAACCCCCTATCGCTGGTTGTCCCTATGTCGCGTGCCTGCGCGCAGGTTTCAAGGGCCAAGCCTGTGTGCCCTGTATTGGTGCCCTGCACCGATGCCTGTGCCTTGCGTGGAAGCCCCCACACCCGCTTGCCAGCGTGGCGCCTTCCCGCTAGGACAGGCCAAAGCCATTTGCCCGAGGTTTCCAATGCGCCTAAGCCGCTATTTCCTGCCCGTTCTCAAAGAAACGCCCGCCGAGGCGCAGATTGTCAGCCATCGCTACATGCTGCGTGCGGGCATGATCAAACAGCAGTCAGCAGGCATATATTCTTGGCTGCCGCTGGGCTTTAAGGTGCTGCGCAAGCTGGAAAACATCGTGCACGAAGAACAGATGCGCGCGGGCCATATCCCGATGTTGATGCCCACGCTGCAATCGGCTGATCTGTGGCGCGAATCTGGCCGCTATGATGACTATGGCGAGGAAATGCTGCGCATCACCGATCGGCAGGGCCGCGATATGCTCTATGGCCCGACCAACGAGGAAATGATCACCGATATTTTCCGCGCGAATGTGGGCAGCTATAAAGACCTGCCGCTGACGCTGTATCATATCCAGTGGAAATTCCGCGACGAGATCCGCCCACGCTTTGGCGTGATGCGGGGGCGCGAGTTTTACATGAAAGATGGCTATAATTTCGACCTGACCAAGGAAGACGCGCTGCACGCCTATAACCGCCATCTGGTCAGCTACCTGCGCACATACGAGCGTATGGGCCTGCAGGCCATTCCCATGCGCGCCGACAGTGGCCCGATTGGCGGCGATGATACGCATGAATTCTTGGTTTTGGCGGAAACCGGCGAATCCGAGGTGTTTTATGACAGCGCAGTGACCGATATCAGCCTTGGGGCGCGCGATATCGATTATGACAATCACGATCAGTGCCGCGCCATCATGGAAGAGTTCACCGCGCTTTACGCCCGCACCGATGAAACCCATGACGAGGCCGTGTTCACCCAGATCCCCGAGGCGCGCCGCCGCGTGGCCCGGGGCATCGAAGTGGGGCAGATCTTTTATTTTGGCACCAAATATTCCGAACCCATGGGCGCCACGGTGCAGGGCCCCGATGGCAAGCCTGTGCCGGTGCATATGGGCAGCCATGGCATTGGTGTCAGCCGCCTGATCGGCGCCATCATCGAGGCCAGCCACGACGAGCGCGGTATCATCTGGCCCGAAGGTGTTACACCGTTCCACGCAGGTATTGTGAACCTCAAACAAGGCGATAGCGCCGCCGATGCCGCCTGCGACAGCCTCTATGCTGCGCTTGTGGCGCAGGGGCTAGAGCCGCTTTATGACGACCGCAAAGAGCGCGCTGGCGGCAAATTTGCCACGATGGATCTGATTGGCCTGCCATGGCGCGTCACCGTCGGGCCGCGCGGGCTGGAAAAAGGCGTGGTAGAGCTGACCTGCCGCCGCACCGGCGAAAGCGAGGAAATGTCGCCCCAGGCCGCGGTTGACCGGCTGGTGCAGATCTACGCACCGCATCGGGTAAGCGGGCTTTAAGGCAAAGATCATCACATTTTCGGGGGGCGCCGGGCCAGTGGCTGGGCGCCCTTTTTATTGTCGCTAATCGCGCACGCCATTGTTTCGCCGCTTTTGCTTGGGGTTGGTTAAATTCTCTGCCAAGTTGTGGCAGGGCCTTTGGTGCGTGTGTGGCGCTGTGGCCTTGGTGTGTGGTGTGTGAGACAGGCAGAAAAGCCTGCAAAGGGCTGATGTGTGATGATTGCCTTTGATAACAGCGATTTGCGCGATGAGTATTGGCAAAACGCGCTTTATGTTTCCAACCGGCTGACGCGGCGAATCGTGGCGCCGACGGCAGATGGTGGGTTCAATACCGTTGTGCTGATGCAGCCCCATGGCGCAGCCCTGCCCGATATTCGCTGTGCCCATACCG
Source organism: uncultured Lutimaribacter sp. (assembly GCA_913061505.1). Lineage (GTDB taxonomy): Bacteria > Pseudomonadota > Alphaproteobacteria > Rhodobacterales > Rhodobacteraceae > CAJXSO01. Next base: position 16,838 of record CAJXSO010000012.1, on the reverse strand, counting down.
CCAATGGTGATGTGCTCTTGCAGCTGAACAGGGGCGAGGTGGTGCTTGAGGGCACAAAAGACCCCGCACAGGTGCGCATGGTGTTGCGCCGCCATTAGCGCCAGCATTGGGCGCGCACCCGCCTAAGCGGGCGCTGGCGGGGTTGACCCGCCCGCCCCGAATGCGCAAGGTCGCGCGGCACGCCAGTACGGAGTTTCCCCTTGCCGCCGCCAAAGCGCCCCCCATCGCCTGCGCCTTTTGCCCGCTATGAATGGATGATCGCGTGGCGCTATTTACGTGCCCGCCGGGCCGAGGGCGGCGTTAGCGTGATGACATGGATCAGCCTGATTGGCATTACCTTGGCGGTCTTTGCCTTGATTGCCACTTTGGCGGTGCGCTCGGGCTTTCGGGCGGAATTTGTCGATACGATCTTGGGCGCCAATGCCCATGTCACGATCTATTCCATGGGCCAGATCGACCCGGTGACAGGCCGGCTGGATCGCACCATGCCCGATTATGCACAAATCGCCACAGATATTGCCAAGCTGCCCGGTGTCACCCGCGTGGCGCCTTTGGTGAAGGGGCAGGTGATGATCAACGCGCGCACCCGCAACGCCGGGGTCGAGGTGTTTGGCATTGCCCCGGCTGATCTGCAGGCCATTCCGCGTGTGGGGCAGGGGGATGGGCATTTGGGCGATATTGGCCGCTTTTCCGAGGGCATTGCCATTGGCTCGGGCGTGGCGCGCGAGCTGAATGTCGGGGTGGGCGATACCATTCGCCTGATCAGCCCCGATGGGGTAAAAACCCCCTTTGGCGCCAAGCCCCGCGTCAGCCCCTACGAGGTGGTCTATGTGTTTACGGCGGGCCGCTATGATATCGATCGCACCCGCGTCTACCTGCCCTTTGCCGAGGCACAATCGTTTTTCAACCGCCAAGGCGTGGCCGACGAGCTAGAGGTGATGGTGGCCGCCCCCGAACGCGTAGACGAAATGGCAACCGCCTTGCTGGCTGCAGGCGGGCCGCGCGCGCAAATCTGGACATGGCGCGATGCCAGCAGCGGGTTTTTATCGGCGCTGGAAATCGAAGACAGGGTGATGTTTGTGATCTTGTCGATCCTGGTGCTGATCGCCACGATGAATATCGTCTCGGGGCTGATCATGCTGGTGAAAAACAAGGGCCGCGATATTGGCATTTTGCGCACCATGGGCCTGACCGAAGGCGCCATTTTGCGGGTGTTTTTTATCTGTGGTGCCTTCACGGGCATTTTGGGCACGGTTTTTGGCGTGGCCCTGGGCTGCCTTTTTGCGCTGTATATCGACCCGATATTTAGCTTTATCAACAGCTTAAGCGGTGGCAACGCCTGGGATCCGTCGATCCGCGGCATCTATTACCTGCCCGCCCGGCTGGAACTGAACGATGTGTTATCAGCGGTGGGCCTGTCTTTGGGGCTGTCTTTTGTCGTTACAATTTTCCCCGCCCGCCGAGCGGCGCGTATGAACCCGGTCGAGGCATTGCGCTATGAATAACACCGCCCCCCCGCCGGCTTTGCGCCTGAGCGGCGTCAAGAAAACCTATAATCGCGGCACAGCTGGCGCGATCGAGGTGCTGCGCGGCGTTGATTTGGTGCTAGAGCGCGGCGAGATGGTGGCGCTGGTTGCGCCATCTGGGGCGGGCAAATCGACGCTGCTGCATATGGCGGGGCTGTTGGACACGCCCGACGCGGGCAGTGTCGAGATCGCCGGACAGCCGATGCAGGGCCTGTCAGATCGCCGCCGCACCCTTGTGCGCCGCGAAGACGTGGGCTTTGTCTATCAGTTTCACCATCTTTTGCCGGAATTTTCGGCCTTGGAAAACATCATGCTGCCGCAACTGGCCGCCGGTGTGGGCCAAGGGGCGGCGCGCGCCCGCGCGTTGGCGCTGATGGCGCAGGTGGGGGTGCAGGGGCGCGCGGCGCATCGCCCCGCTGCGCTGTCAGGCGGCGAGCAGCAGCGCGTGGCCTTTTGCCGGGCCTTGGCCAATGCGCCACAGGTTTTGCTGGCAGACGAGCCTACCGGCAACCTGGACCCGGCAACATCGGATACCGTGTTTGAAACCCTGATTGCTTTGGTGCGCGATACCGGCCTGTCGGCGCTTGTGGCCACCCATAACATGGATTTGGCCGCCCGTATGGACCGGGTGGTGCGGCTAGAGGCGGGGGTTTTGACCCAAGTTTAGGCCTTTTGCGTCAAAAACACCCCCGCCGCCATCAAGGCGATGCCGCCCAAACGCTGGGCAGATACGGGGCTGACGCGGGCGCCAAACAGGCCAAAATGATCGATCAAAGCCGCGCTGATCAGCTGGCCCAGCAGCACGAAAAATACCGCATTCCCCACGCCAAACCGCGGGGCGATAAAGGTAACTGACAGCACGTAAAAGGCCACCAGCACCCCGCCCAGAAACAGGTGTTTGGGGGCTTGGGGCAGGTTGAGCAAGGCGCTTGGCCCCTGCACGGCCAGCAGGGCCAGACTGCACAGCAAGGCGATGGAAAACAGGCAGGCGGCCGCGGCCACGGGGGCCCCAAGGCGCACGCCTAATTGGGCGTTTAGCGCGGCCATCAACGGTATGCCGACCCCTGCCAAAAGCATGACGGCTGCGTAAACTTGGGGTGATTGCATGGTGGGGCCTATGGTTGGAAAAATGTGGCGGTGGCGCTGGCGATCAGCTTGTTGTCGGGTTCGGCAAACAGATCGGCGCGCGCAAATAGCAAGGCCTTGCCACGGCGCACCACCTGGGCCTCGCAGCGCAGCCGCGTGCCGGTGCCGGGGCGCATGAATTGGGTATCGAGGTTTGTGGTGGCCACAGGGTGCGGGCCACCGAGGGCGGCAAAACAGGCAAAAACCATCGATGTATCGGCCAGCGTGGCCTGCGCCTGCCCACACACGATGCCGCCCATACGCGCGATGTGGTCGGTGATGGGAATAGACAGGGTGGCGCGGTCATCGCCAATGGCATCGACCGTGATATCCAGCGCCTGCACCCAAGGGGCAAACCCTGTTGCCAAAATAGCCTGTGCTGCGTCTTTTTGCATGCCTCGCGCCCCTGTGCTGTGGTCGTTGGGCCCATAATGGCCAGGGGCAGAATGGCCGGGTTTGGGCGGCTTGTCACCTGCCATTGGCGTGGGAGGGGCATTTTTCGGCCCGCCCCATTGCCTAATTGGCAGCGCTTGGGCAGGGTAGGGCAAAGACCAAGAAAGGTGTGATCATGGCCCAAACCCTGCCGTTGAAACCGCGTCTGCCGCTGCTTGTGGTGTCTGTGTGTGCCTTGCCCGTTTTGGCAGGCTGTGCGCTGTGGTCTTTCATGCCAAGCCCGGCCGAGGGGCAGCGCCTTTATGCGCAAAATTGTGTGCAATGCCATGGCAGCACCGGGCAGGGCGATGGGGAATTGGCGCAAGACATGATGCGCAAGCCTGCCAATCTTACCCAAATTTCCGCGCAAAACGGTGGTGATTTCCCCCGCACACGGGTGCTTTCGGCGATAGATGGCTATGCCAAAGGCACGCGCGGCGGCGCTATGCCCGAATTTGGCGCCTTTCTGGATGGGCCCACTGTGCCCGTGACACTAGAGGATGGCAGCCAAACGCCGGTGCCGCGCCCCCTGGCCGCCCTGCTGCGCTATTTGGAAAGCATTCAGGCGCAGGGTTAGGGCCAAAGGGCCAGGGCTAAAGGGCCAGGGCCAAAGGGGCAGGCGCCTACACGTCTAACTCTTCGACGAAACGGGCGTTTTCCTGGATATACTGAAAACGCAGCTCGGGTTTTTTGCCCATCAGCCGCTCGACCAGATCGCCGGTTTCGCCTGGCTCGTCTTCGTCAATCGTCACGCGTATCAGTTTGCGGGTGGTGGGATCCATCGTGGTTTCTTTCAGGTCTTTGGCGTCCATCTCGCCCAGGCCCTTGAAGCGCTGCACGTCGATCTTGCCTTTGCCGCCCAGCCCTTTTTGCAACCACATGTCTTTTTCCACATCATCCGACACATACAGCCGCCGCGCCCCTTGGGTCAGCCGATAAAGCGGCGGGCAGGCCAGATAAAGATGGCCATGATCGATCATCGGGCGCATTTGGGTGAAGAAAAACGTCATCAACAGCGCCGCAATATGGGCGCCATCGACATCGGCATCGGTCATGATGATGATCTTGTCATAGCGCAGATCATCGATGTTGAATTTGCTGCCCAGCCCCACGCCCAGGGCCTGTGTCAGGTCTGATATCTCTTGGTTCGAGGTCAGTTTGTTCGATGCGGCCCCAAGCACGTTCAGGATTTTGCCGCGCAGCGGCAGCAGCGCCTGATTGCGCCGGTCGCGGGCCATTTTGGCCGAGCCGCCCGCGCTGTCGCCTTCGACGATAAACAGTTCCGTGCCCTCGCGGGCGGTGGCCGAACAATCGACCAGCTTGCCGGGCAGGCGCAGTTTTTTGGTGGCCGATTTGCGCTGGGTTTCTTTTTCCTGACGGCGGCGCAGGCGCTCTTCGGCGCGCAGCACCAGAAAATCAAGGATGGCCCCGGCAGATTTGGTATCGGCCGCCAGCCAATTGTCGAAATGGTCGCGCACGGCGTTTTCCACCAGGCGCTGGGCCTCGACCGTGGCAAGGCGGTCTTTGGTTTGGCCCACAAATTCCGGCTCGCGGATAAAGCACGACACCAGCGCGCAGCCCCCGGTCAGCAGGTCTTCGCGGGTGATTTGCGTGGCCTTGCGGTTGTTGATCAGCTCGCCATAGGCGCGGATGCCTTTCAGGATCGCGGCCCAGAAACCGGCCTCGTGGGTGCCGCCCTCGGGGGTGGGGACGGTGTTACAGTAAGACTGGATGAACCCATCGCGTGCGGGTGTCCAGTTGATGGCCCATTCCACCTTGCCGGGGGTGTTGAATTTTTCCTGAAAATCCACCGTGCCGGCAAAGGGACGATCGGCATAGGTGCTGGCGTTGCCCAGGGTTTCTTTCAGGTAATCGGCCAGACCACCGGGAAAGTGAAACGTGGCCTCGCTGGGGGTTTCGCCATCGGCGATGGCCGATTTCCAGCGAATTTCCACACCCGAAAACAAATAGGCCTTCGAGCGCACCATTTTCAAAAGCCGCGCAGGTTTGAACCGATGGCTGCCAAAAATCTGCTCGTCGGCGTGAAATGTCACCGTGGTGCCGCGGCGGTTGGGGGCTGTGCCCAGCTTTGCCACCGGGCCCAGCGGCGTGCCGCGCGAGAAACGTTGTTCATAAAGCTCTTTGTTGCGCGCCACTTGCACGATCATGCTGTCTGATAGCGCATTCACAACCGAGGCACCCACCCCGTGCAAGCCCCCCGATGTTTGATAGGCTTTGCCCGAAAATTTACCCCCCGCATGCAAGGTGCATAAAATCACCTCGAGGGCGGATTTATCGGGAAATTTCGGGTGCGGGTCGATCGGGATGCCGCGGCCATTGTCGCGAATGGTGACCGAGTGATCGGCGTGCAATTCCACCTCGATGCGGTTGGCATGGCCTGCCACGGCCTCGTCCATCGAATTGTCCAGCACCTCGGCAACCATATGGTGCAGCGCGCGTTCATCGGTGCCGCCAATATACATGCCGGGGCGTTTGCGTACCGGTTCCAGGCCTTCCAAAACCTCGATCGATGAGGCGTTATAATCGCTGTCTTGCTGGGCGGAAAGAAGATCGTCGGCCATCTGTGCTGCTCTTTATTTTGCTGGCCGCCACTATGGCAGAGCACGGGCCCGGGGAAAAGGGTTTGCGAACCCCGCCACGGGTAAATGCCGCATGTCTAGGGGTGTTGGGCCAGCCAGCGGGTGATTTCCTGCGCCAGTTCTGCCGGTTTTTGATGGTGCAGCCAATGATCGGCGCCTTTGATGGTGAGGCGTGTCAATTCTGGGCAAAACGCCTCTAGGCCTTCGGTGGCTTCGGGCAACAGGGCGGTGTCGTTTTCGCCCCATAACAGCAGATGCGGCACGCGCACCTGCAGCCGGTCGCGGGGCAGGGCGGGCAGCCGGGTGATAGGGGCGCCGGGTTTTGCCACCACCAGCGGCGAGGCGCGATACCAGTTCAGCATGCCGCGCAACCGCCCCGGGCGGGCCCATTCCTGCTGATAGGCCTGCAATTTCGCACCATCCAGCCATGCCATATCCATATGGGCGGCAAAGAGGCCAGACAGGCGGGCAAAATTGTTTTCTTGCAGCCGCGCCTCGGTGCCCTCGGCCCGCAGCCAGTGGATATATTGCGAGGCGGCAGTTTGTGCGCCACCTGCGGCCAAAGCCTGTTGAAACGGGGCGGGGTGCACGCCGTTCATCACGATCAGATGCTTGACCAATTCGGGGCGGAACATGGCCAAGCCATAGGCCACAGCCGAGCCCCAATCGTGCCCCAGCACGGTCACAGGGCCCAGCCCCAATGCGCCAATCAGCGCGGCCATATCGCCCACCAATTTGCTGGTGGTATATTCGGCCACGGCGCTGGGCGCCCAGCTTTGGCCATAGCCGCGCTGGTCGGGGGCGATAATGCGGTGGTGGGGCAATTGGGCGGCCAGCTCGCCCCACGCGCCGCTATATTCGGGAAAGCCGTGCAACATCAAAATCGTCGGGCCATCTGCGGGCCCCCAGCTGCGATAGAAAAAACTTTGCCCATTCAAGCTGATCTGTGTGCCGCGCATCTATGCCCCCTTGTTGGCCCCAGTGTGCGGCAGTCCAGCCCATTTGCAAGGGAAACTCGCGCTTGACCGGGATCAAGGCGCGCCGCGGCCTGCGCTGGTAAACTAGGCGCGAAATAACAAAGGACCCCCCATGGATACCAAGCTGATGGCGGCTACGCCCGATATTACCCCCCATAGCCCTACCTCCCCGCCCCAAACCCAGCCTGCAGCTGGCACACTGCGCCGCCACCGCCCAACAAGCGACGAGGTGCGCCATGTGTTTGAAACCGGGCAGTACCCCTATAAATCCAAGATGCCCCGCGCGGTTTACGAGAAAAAGAAAGCCGCGCTGCAGGCAGAATTGCTAAAGGTTCAGATCTGGGCCCAAGAAACCGGGCAGAAATTTGTGCTGCTGTTCGAGGGCCGCGATGCGGCGGGCAAGGGCGGCACCATCAAACGCTTTATGGAGCATTTAAACCCGCGGTTGGCGCGGGTTGTGGCGCTGAACAAACCCTCGGATACGGAAAAAGGCCAGTGGTATTATCAGCGCTACATCCAGCATTTGCCCACCGAGGGCGAGATGGTTTTCTATGATCGCAGCTGGTACAATCGCGCCGGGGTTGAGCGGGTGATGGGGTTTTGCGAGCCCAACGAATACCTTGAATTCATGCGCCAAACCCCCGAGCTAGAGCGGATGATGGTGCGCTCGGGCGTGCGGCTTTATAAATACTGGTTCTCTGTCACCCAAGACGAACAGCAGCGCCGTTTCAAGGCGCGTGCCACTGACCCGCTGAAGCAGTGGAAACTCTCGCCAATCGACAAAGCCAGCCTTGATAAATGGGACGATTATACCGAAGCCAAGGAAGCGATGTTTTTCTATACCGATACCGCCGATGCCCCGTGGACGGTGGTGAAATCGAACGACAAAAAACGTGCGCGGCTGAATTGCATGCTGCATTTCCTGGCCTCGATTGAATATCCGGGAAAAGACCGGCATTTGGTGCATGCGCCAGACCCGTTGATCGTGGGGCATGCGGGCCATGTGATCCATCGCGCAGATCATATTTTGGGCACCACCCTGCACCCCGAGGCACGCCGCCCCGCAGCGCCTGATATCGGCTGAAAGTTGCGCGCCGCTGGCATGGGCAATTGCAGGGCGGGCAGGCGGGGGCTATCACTGCGCCATGCGCGCGTTTTTTGCCTTTTTTATCAGTTTATGGGCCACCCAGGCGGCCGCACATCCGCATGTGTTTGTGCAAACCCGGCTTGTGCTATTGCCCGATGCACAGGGGCGCGCTGCCACGATCGAGGTGCATTGGGCCTATGACGCGCTGACCAGCTTGATGACGCTCGAGGATATGGGGCTGGATCAAGATTACGACGGGGTGCTCAGCCCCGGCGAACTGGCCCGGTTGCAAGGGTTTGATTTGCGCTGGATTGCCGGTTTCGAGGGCGATCTTTACCTCGCGCATGGGGGGCAGGCGGTGCAACTGGATGCGCCCGTGGCGGTGGAAACGCGGTTTGAAAACGGGCAAATCATCTCGGTGCATCGGCGCGCCTTTGCCCCGGTGCCCGCCGGCACGGTGCTGGAAATCAGGGCCTATGACCCCACGTTTTACACTGAATATACGCTGGCCGCTGCGGTTCAGGTGCCAGATGGCTGCCGCGTGCAGGTCAATCCGGCAGATTTGGGCCAGGCCAATGCGCTGTTGGATAAGCTCTTGCAAGAAAGCCCTGATATGGCTGATGACGCATTTCCCGCCGTGGGCCATGCCTTTGCCGACAAGGTGGAAGTGACATGCGCGCAATAACGGTGGCAGGTCTGGCAATTTTGGCGCTGCTGGCGGGCTGGCTGTGGCTGTTGGGGGGCGCTGACGAGCTGGCGCGCTGGGCCGCTGAGGGCCAACGCGAGGTGCAAAACGCCATGGCGGGGCTGTTGCGGCGCCTGCGCGGGGGCGACCCGGCGGCGCTGGCCGGGCTGATGTGGCTGTGTTTTGCCTATGGGTTTTTCCACGCCGCAGGCCCGGGCCATGGCAAGGTGCTGATCGCGGGCTATGGCCTGGGCCGGCCGGTTTCCGTTCTGCGCTTGTCGGGCTTGGCGCTGGCGGCCAGTTTGGCGCAAGCGGGCAGTGCTGTGGCGCTGGTTTATGCGGGGGTTTTGCTGTTTCAAATGGCACGCGCCCAGCTGGAAACATGGGCCGAGGCGGTTTTGGCCCCTGCCAGCTACGCTATGGTGGCAGCGGTTGGGCTGTGGCTGATGTTGCGCGGGCTGCATCATTGGCGCCAGGCCCAACCAATGGCCGCAGACCATGCCGAAACCGGCGGCCAGCCCTGCGGCTGTGGGCACAGCCACGGCCCCAGCCCCGATGCGATGGCCCATGCACAGGGCTGGCGCGATATGGCGGTTTTGGTGGGGGCCGTTGCGCTGCGGCCCTGCACGGGGGCGGTGTTTTTGCTGCTGCTGACATGGCAAATGGGCATTGCCCAGGCCGGTGTGCTGGGGGCCTTTGCCATGGGGGTTGGCACCGCCAGCGTGACAATCTTGGTGGCCATCGCATCGGTGGGGCTGCGCGCCGGGGTGTTGCAGGGCTTGGCCGGGCAAGGCGCAGGCCTAAGCCGCGCGGCCAGCTTGCTGGAATTTAGCGCAGGCTTGATGGTGGCGTTGGTGGCAGGCCAGCTGGCGCTGCGGGCGCTTTAGGGTGGGCGGCGCGCTGACAGGGCTATTTCTGGCAGCCTTCATCGCCGCAACGCTGCTGCCGGCCCAATCTGAGGCGTTATTGGCCTATCTTTTGGTGCAATCGGCCCATTCTGCGGCGCTACTGGTGGCGGTGGCTACCCTTGGCAATGTGCTGGGAAGCTGTGTGAATTGGGCGCTTGGGCGGTTTTTTCGCCACTATCGCCATGCGCATTGGTTTCCTGTTTCGGCCCGCCAACAGGCCCGTGCCGAGGCGCTGTATCGCCGCTATGGGCGGGCCAGCCTGCTGTTGTCGTGGGTGCCGATCATTGGCGATCCGATCACCTGTGTCGCTGGTTTGCTGGGCGAGGATCTGCGCGTTTTTGTCTTGTTGGTCACTTTGGCAAAGGCGGGGCGCTATTGCGTTGTGGCCGGCATAACCTTGGCGGCGATTTAGGTGCAAAAGCGGATTTCAGGGATAAAAGAATCAATCCCGTCAAAGGTTGGGGCGGGTTTGCAGCCAAAGTTAGGCTGTTTGCCCAAAAGCTGGGCAGTTAGGCTTAGACCTTTGTCTTATGAAACGCGGGATTTTGGTCAAAGTGGCGCAAGTGCCACATTTGGGCGGCTCGGCGGCGGATTTTAATAAAAATATAATAAAATCAATATTTTGAATTGGTTTTTGGCCGGAATTACGGCCCGCGCATGCCTATACGAAAGCGTATAAATTAACCCAAAGCGCCCTGATGTTTCGAATGAGACTTAGACCAAGTGTTCAAAAGTTGATTTAAGTCATTTTGCGCTGCCGCGGCCTGCCAAACTGGCGACCTACAGGCCCAAGGTAGCACCTTTATTGATGGTTTTTGTTCTTAGTGCGGGGGTTTTATGAATTGATTTGAGACATGGAGGGACCCATGGCAAAGGCGTTTATACTGTCAAATCAAACCTTTGTTCGCGAAGGTATCAAAGGGTTTTTGAAAGAGGCAGGTGAGATCGAAATCGCCGGCGCTGAAAGCTACTCGCAAAGCGACGTTCCCGCCATTGATAAAGATGTAGAAATATTGATTGTCGACCTATGCGCGCAGCAAGATCCGACAGGCTTGGTGAAGAAAATGCGCCGGGTGCGTGAAGACGCAAAAGTTATTGCAATCTGCTCCGCCTATGCCACTGAAAACGCGGTCAAAGCACTAGATTCAGGCGCCGCGGCGATTTTAACCCATGAATGCCGCGCCGATGAATTGACCATTGCCATCAAAAAGGTGCGCGCCGGCGATAACTTTGTTCAGCCCGATATCGCAATGGAAATCTTTAAAGAAATGCGCGCCAAAGAGGCCAACCGCGCCGAGGCGGAAAAACTACGCCTCACCGTGCGCGAGGCACAAGTGGTGCGCCACCTGAAACTGGGCAAAACAAACCGCCAGATCGGTGAGTGCCTGGATATCAGCGAAAAGACCGTGAAATACTATGTCGGCATTTTGAAAGACAAATTCAGCGCAGCAAACCGCCTGGAAATTGTGCTGCACGCCCAGCGCCTTTCGATCTGATCAGCCCCATTTGGCCTAGCCGCACCCAAAACTGGATAAGCGGCTATCAAACATATAATCAATAACCCAAAATCGAGGCCTTTTCATGGCTGTGACCCAGACATTGCTGCGTAAAATTCCTGGCCTGAAAGACATTACATTTCGCCCAATTCTACCGCGGGTGCGGATCCGGACCCAGATTGTTGTCGCCACGGTTTTGTCGCTGGCCATTTTGGCGGCTGCCACTGTGGCCTGGACGAGGGCCGCATTTTTGAATCGCGAAATGGAACTGGTGCGTGAAAAACACCTGTTGCTGGCAGAAAAACTTTCGCTGTCATTGGATCGATATATTTTGGATGTCGTGGCAATATTCGACCATGCCGCCGACACATATGGCGGGCAAGAAGATGCCGAATTGCTTGAGACCGTAAAAATTTCGGCGGTGCGCTATTTCGATCAGCAAGGCGCGATTGAATTCGAATACAACCCGACCCGCCGCGATATTCCCTACGAGGTTGTCGCCGACCAGATGGTGAAAATTGAAGCCGGCGGTCAAGGTGCGCAAACGGTGATCTCGGATTTGGTTAATAATAATGCCGATGCGTTTTTTGTTATTGTGCGTAAAACCACAGATGGTGGCTTTGCCGCCGGGCGGCTCGAGCTGGATTACATCCGCGCATTGCAGGCCAGTATCCGTTTTGGTGAACTGGGCCACTCTGCCATATTTGACAAACGTGGATTTACCATCGCCCATCCCATCAAAAGCGTGGAAGATGGGGGCATGAATGCCTCGGGCATATCTATTGTTCAGCAAATGATGGCGGGCAAAACGGGGGTGGAGACATTTTATTCCCCACCCATGAAAAAAGATATGATTGCAGGTTTCACGGCTGTGTCATCGACAGGTTGGGGCATTATGGTTCCCCAACCTATTGAAGAGATTATCATGGGCGTGAACCGCGCGTCTTTTGGCGCGTTTATGGTGGTTTTGATCTTTTTGATCTTGGCAACATTGGTGGGCCTTGTTCTGGCACGGTCTATTTCCGGGCCAATCGAAAGACTGGCCGATTTCAGTGCGCGGATTGCCGATAATGAAGGCGGCGTGAGCGATAATTCGGTGGTCAGCAAGCCTTATACCTCCTACGAGATGGAGTATCTGCGCCAGGCCTTAATGCGCCTGATCGAGCATTTCCGCAGATCTGATCGAAAATTGCGCACGGCGTTGGATATCGAAGAGCGCGAAAGTAAGTTTAAAGACAATTTCCTAATCGCCGTTGGGCACGAGTTGAAAAACCCTTTGAACGGTGTTTCCGGTATGTTGGCGGTGGCCACCGAAAAGAACAAAGACCAAGACGTGGCCCGCTTCTTGGGAATTGCTGCAAACTCGGCCAAGATGATGAACCACATCATCGAAGAGATGTTGGTATTTTCTGGTGAGCAGCGCGAAAATAAACCGCTGTATTTGGAACCTGTGTTGTTAAAAGATTTTTGCACCGATCTGGCCGAGGTTCATAGCCGGTATGCGCAGGAAAAAGGTTTGATTTTCAACAAGGAATTCAATTTTCCGCGCCGTGTTCGCATTGAAACCGATCGCACCAAGCTAAGCCAAGTGTTAAGCAATTTGCTGAATAACGCCCTGAAATACACAAACGAGGGCGAAATTTATTTTGGTGTGTCGCTGCGCGAAATGCCGGGCAAGCCTGAATCGGAACTATGCTTTACCATCCGCGACACGGGCATTGGCATCAGCAAGGAAAACAAACAACGCGTGTTTGATCCGTTCTTTCAGGCCGATAGCTCGTATTCGCGGTCGTATAATGGGCTTGGTTTGGGCCTGTCGATTGTGCGCCAGCTGACCGAGCGGCTGCAGGGCACGGTTGAATTGGAAAGTGAAATTGGGGAAGGCACAACCGCTATCTTGACCATTCCAGTACGGGTGCACCGCACTGCGTCTTAATGGCCTGTTCCTTAATGGTCGTGGGCCTTGAGCGCCCGATAAGAGGTGCGTAAACCGTGGCTGATAAAACCGATGAACATGAGCCGGGCAACCAAAACCACATTTGCCTTCCACAGTAAAAAGTTGATGCTAAAGCGCTCGAAACTGGGCACTGCGCCCCAGTCTATCGATTGGCGTGAATGAAAATCGATGGCGAGGCCAGTTATGGCCGCCAGCAAAAGTAGTGCGAAGGACAAAACATAGCCGCGGTCGAAAATATAGCTTAGGCATAGCGGCAGGGCCGCGGCCCAAAGAATACTGAGCCTGAAAAATAATATGTTCTCGGCTTCGGCGGGGTTGGCACTGTAGAAAAGCTCATAAAGGCGCCGCATGTCTTCGGCAAAGTATTCCACGTAGACCGTGAGAAAACATGCCAAAACCAACAGCATCCCAACATTAAGCCGTAACGCCCTGCGTAGCCCAGCTTTTTGAAAATGCCGCTTCATGTGATGGGTGCCCAGCTGCCTGCTTTTTGGGTGACTGTATGAATATTCGCTGCGCACACATCCCTTTTTCGTCGGTCTGTGTTTTGAAAAAATCGATCAGTTCAGGCTATTGGGGGCCTGCGACACCAGTAGCGATTCCAGATAATCGGCACGATCTGAATCGAATGGTTTTGCAATCAGCGCACGCATCCCTGCACCTTTGCATTTTTCATTGTCGCTTAGTGTTGTGTGGGCCGTCAGCGCATAGATGACCGTATCTGAATTCAAGCTGGGCGTTGCCTTGATTTGGCGGACGGTTTCAAACCCATCCATTTGCGGCATGCTAAGATCCATCAAAATGGCATCGAATGTGTGCTGTTGAATCATTTTCAGACATTCCGCACCAGATGCCGCCTGGCGCACATCATAGCCGCGCATTTCCATAAGCAATTGCACAACCATGCGGTTTGTTTCATCGTCATCCACCACCAGGAGTTGGGCTTTGGCTGCTTGCATTTGCGTTTCGCTTACTTTGACGTTGGTCTTTATATGGCACATAGGCTGCGCGCGGCGGTGGTTTAGAACAAAGCGCGGCAAAGCGCTTTGCCTTTTCAGTTTATTGCAGAATTGCGCAATTTCCAAGTATGCGTATGGTAAAAGACATCTCTGCACCGACTATTTTTACCCCTAAATGTTGCGTTCGCCGGGCCGGCCGGCGTTTGGTGGCAAGGTGAAAAGGGGTAGCGCGTCAAATTCGGGCGTGATGCAGGTAGATTTTGCAATTGGTTTGCACAGATCTTGGCTGAGCAACACTTGGCTTAGTGTCAAACCGATTGTTCCGCTTTTGCTGCAGTCGGCTAATTTGGTGCCGTCCTCGGCCTGCGTTATTTGGCAAACCACCCGGCCGCCACGCAAAAATGTGTTGGCAATGCGTTTGGCCTCTAGCCCGGTATCGGTGGTGCTGGCGGGGCATTCCGCCCCGCGCAACGCCACGACAATATCGTTCAGCACCAAAGTGTGGCCATCCAGCGCGCCCCAAGTGATGGCGTTTTGCGCGTTCAGTGCAGCGCCTGGGCAGCATAGCAGTGCGGCGAAAAACAACTGTTTCATTCTATCCTCCTAGCGTTCACGGAAGGCGCGGGCCAGCTGGTCTTGGAAGGGTTTGACCAAATACGACAGGGCCGTGCGTTCGCTGGTTGTGATGTAAATTTCCAAAGGCATGCCGGGGCGCAATTCCCGCCCGCCCAGCAGGGCCAGCTGATCGGGCTCTACGGCCACTTTCATCTGGTAGAAATCGGCGCCTGTGGTCTGGTCGCGGGTGGCGGCGGCGGCAACATAGCTGACGGTGCCCCGAATTTCGGGGGTTTCGTTTTGTTCAAAGGCCGAGAACCGCAACCGCGCTTCGCGGTTTGTGTCTACCTGTTCGATTTGAACGGCGGGCACGCGGGCGCTGAACACCAGCTTTGCGTCTTCGGGCACGATCGTGGCCAGCACTTCGGCGGGCGAGATGACGCCGCCGACCGAGTTGATATTCAAGTCGTTGATCTGGCCGGAAATTGGCGCGCGAATATCGGTGCGCTGCAGCGTGTCTTCCACCAAAAGCCGGCGCTCGCGCAGTTCTGAAAGCAGGGTTTCTACCTCGCGCAATTCGGTTTGTGCGTCGGTGCGGGCTTTTTCCTCCATGGAAAGAATGTCCAGCTCTAGCTCGCTGATGCGGCTGCGTGCGCGCCCCAGGCTGGATAGAATCTCGCCATGTTCGCCTTTTAGGCGCACGTTTTCGCGGTGAATGGAAAACACCGTGTTGCGCACTGTCAGATTGCGGTCTGACAGCTGTTGAATGCGGTCGTTTTCGGTGGAAACCAGCTGAATTTCATCTTCCTTGGCTTCCAGGCGCGCCTCGAGCCCTTTGATTTCGTTTTCCACCTGTTCGATGGCCAGCTCTAGCTGCTCTTTGCGGCTTTTGTACGAGGCAAGGCTGCCTTCGAAAATGCGCTGTTCGCCCGCAAAAATCGAGTTGATCGTCTCTTTTGGGGTGATCAGATCGTTTAACACACTGGGGCGGGCGAAACTGTCTTGCAGATCGCGCTGCGCCTCGAGGCGGTTTTTCCGAATAGAGAATTCGGCGATTTTGCCATGCAAAATGGCCCGTTCCATCCGGGCGGATGTATCATCAAGGCGGATCAGGATATCGCCCTGCGATACGCTGTCACCGGCTTGGGCCAAGATTTCTTGCACGATACCGCCATCGCGGTGCTGAACCACGCGCAGGTTTCGGTCAACCGCCACCTCGCCGGTCACAACAACCGCCCCGGCCACCTCGGCCTGCGAGGCCCAGCCGAAAATGCCGCCAATCAAAAGGCCCGTTACCACGAACCCGCCCAACACGCGCGAGCGAATGGAATAGATGCCGCTTTCCGCGTCGGTGTTTGAAAATGTCTTGGTCATCGTCTTAATCCTTCATCATCCATTCATCGAAAGAGCTTCGAGCCGGTCTTGCGGATCTAGCAAAATATCAATCTGCAGATCGGCACTGCCATCATTGTTGAAATCAACCGAAATGCTGCGCGTCAGCGCGCCATCGCTTTCGGCGGTTTGGTAACTGAGCCGGGTTTGCACCGTCTCGGCATGCTCGGCGCGGGCGGCCTGCATGCGGCCCTCTAGCGTGTCCAAATCGGGTGCATCGGCGCTGTCGCTTGGGGCCGAGAGGCTGTTGAAATCCAGCACCATATCTTCCCCAAGGCGCAGCGTGTCACCGCGCCCAAAATTGGTGATCTGATGAAAGCTGGGCCCGTCTTTGGCGGTTGCGTGACTGATCAGGGCAGAAAAATCGAATTCGTCGGCGGCATTGCCTGCGAAAATTTCCTCGATCTCGTGCATCTGGTCGGCTGGCCCATCGTCGAGCTGCACCGCGCCGGTGGCAAAATCGACATGGCTGTGCTGTTTGGCGCTGGAAATATCCAGGCGGTCAAACCCCGCGCCACCATGGGCGATATCGGCATCGTCGTCGGCGGCCAAAACCAGGCGGTCGTGGCCCGCGCCGCCGGCCAATATATCTGCGCCTGCGCCGTCAAACAGCGTGTCGTCCCCGTCATCACCCGACAGGTGATCGGTGCCGCTGCCACCCTGCAGCGTGTCATTGCCCGCGTCGCCGCGCAGCAGGTTATGGCCCGCCACGCCCTGGATCACATCATCGCCGGCGCCGCCGCTGATTGCGTCATCGCCTTGTGTGCCCTCCAGCAGGTCATCGCCATCCGTTCCCCATACAAGCGGGGTTGGCTGGCTGCTTTGCGTGCTGTCGCTGTCGTGATCGTCGCAGCTGTCGCAGGCGTGATCGGCGCTGTCGTCGGCCAGCTCGTCGTCGTGATCGTCGTCGTGATCGTGCGCTCTGTCATCGCCGTCTTTTTCTTCGTCTTTTGTGGTGTCGTCCTGTTCGTGCACCTCGCCACAGATGTCGCAAGCCGCAGCGTCGTCTTCGTCTTTATCCTCGTCTTTGTCCTCATCCTCGCGATCATCGTCTTCACGATCATCGTCTTCACGATCATCGTCTTCGCGATCATCGTCTTCACGATCATCGTCTTCGCGATCGTCATCCTCGCGATCAT